>JAZQQW010000023.1:0-26936 GCA_045629255.1 Treponema sp. | reverse complement strand
GTTCACTGCTGCATTTCTGTGAAATGTTTTCAAGTCAGCAATTCTATCAAGAATTCTGACAATATTTAAGGTCATCACTTCCGGAACGGTCATCCGTCGAGACGGACCTCTTTTTCCGTAATACATATTCAGATTTTTTTTTCCTGAAGAAGTTTTGATAAACCGCTGGTAAAAATCATCAACAATGCAGTATAATTCTATAAGATCGTTTTCGGTCATGGCGTAACTCCTTTGTTTTTTGTGTGGTAACTAAATTCTAAAGAATTACGCCTTTTTTGTAAATTTATTTATAACTCGAAATTTGACCTAATATTATATCGATTATATCGATGTTTTCTATGCTTTGCAGATATTGTTATGAAGTTTGTTTTAGTTACATTACAAACATAACTGCTACAAAAATCAAGACTAGCAGAATAAGTACACTGGCACCCATAAGCCAGCCAGGTACGTCATAATTTGCAGCTGCTTTTTTTTCATTTGTACTGGTAACAGGAGCTGTCTTTTTTTCTTTTTTAGGTTGTTTTTTGTTTTTTACAGGGCTTTCATAGTCTGAACCGTAGATGTCTTCGTGGGTCATCGCATAATGACATTTTGGACAACCGTTTTTAAAAACATCTACGCCACCCATATAACCGCAGTTAGGGCAGCGTACGGCAGAGAAGAATTTGCCGCAGTGAGGACAGACACGTGCGTTTGCAGCGACTTCCTCACCACAGTTTTCACAAAAATATTTTGCTCTTTTTGGTGCCATTTATTACTCTGTTCCAAGATTGTCTACAATGTAGTTGTAGATCTGCCAGATACCATCTCTCTGTCTTACATAATAAGTGTAGCGCTTTTTTTCTGTGTATGTTCCATTGTCAAAGTATTCAAGAACTTTGACGCTTCCTTCTGTCTGAGAGTATGTTGTTGTTTCAATTTCAAACTTGCGTGGAATTGCTACGATGTCTCTTTCGATTCTGTTCTGAATCAAGTCAGACTTGAAAGCTTCAAGCATCTTGTATCTTCCGTCTGCGCCTTCAGCATTGTATCTTCTGCTTCTTGTAGGGTCGTTTTTAAGGATTTCCTCAACGTTCATATACAGAAAATACTGATCCCAAAGACTCTTCTGTCTTGCAATGATTGTCTGCTCAATAACCTTGTCTGGACTGATTTCTTCAGGCTGAAGCATAACTGCAGAACCAACTTCAACAGGCATAAGCGATGATGTTGCAGCTGATGGAGAAGGGAGGACTTCAAGGCTTAATCTGTTTGAAGTAATGTATTCGTATTTGTTTGAGTACAGTTCAGGATAGAATTTCATATCGATATAGTAAATCGATGCTGAATTAATCTTCAAAAAGTCTTTGAGATTTTCAACAAATGAATATTCTTCACCAGGTTCAAGTGCAATTTCCCTGAAGTACACAGTCTGATTTGTTGTACGTTTCTGAACAAGAGCATCTGTTGTCTGAAGCTGTGAGTTTTTGACATCAAATGCATCAAAGTCAATGCTGAATCTTCTGTCATCAGCAAGCTTGAAACGCAATGTATCACTTCCTGTATTGGAAATTGTGATGTGAATCTGGATAGGATTATTTCCTGAGTCTCCAGGATAATACATTGTCCTATCAAAGAATCTTATTGAAATCTTAGCATTATCTTCGATTGCTGATAATGCTTTCTGTGATGTTTCCGCCGCAAATATATGGGCAAGAAGTGCAAAAGATGATATAATGCAAAGTAATGTTCGTTTCACGACAATAACTCCCGTCTGAGAATCAGGCATATTTCAGTCCCTGTATTTTATTGATAAAGGGACTCTTATTTTCTTTATCGGATGCTTATGACAAATAATTTATCATTAAATGAACTTCAATTGAATACAATGCTTAAATCATGCGGAAATTTTCATAATTCCGTAGTAAAAGCAGCAGATAATGATATTTCTTTTCCTGTTGATATACATGGTTTGAAGGGTAGTCTGCCTTTGTTCTATATTGCACAATATATAGAAAGAAGTATTCAGAATCAGATGCATGCTGAGTACCTTGATACACATAATGCCTATCAGGAAGATTATGTTATCGTTACTTCTACGCAAAAAGAAGCAGACGAGTGTGAATCTGATTTATATACAATAACGGGAGATTCGGTAAATGTTTATAAACTGCCGTGGTGGGGAATAATGGCTTATCGAAGTGCTGCTGTCGGATCTTCGGTTTTTGGCGAAAGAGCAGGAGTGCTTTCAAAACTTTCTTCAAAAAATCTAAAGTCAGAAAAGCCACGTGTTTTTATTGTTCCGCAGAGATCCCTTTTGACGGCAGTTCCACCGCCGGAATATATGCAGACATTGGTTTCATGTCTGCATAAAGGGCAGTGCATTGATTCGCTTGCCCTGGCTCAGAAACTTGTTTTGCATGGTTATACAAGAGTTCCTCGCGTTACTGTCAAAGGTGAGTTTGCGCTGAGAGGCGAAGTTCTTGATATTTTTATGCCGGGAGAGCGGTATCCAAATCGAATTCAGTTCGACTTTGACACGATTGAGCAGATAAAGGTTTTTGATGCAGAAACACAAAGTTCTTTGAATAGTTTGAATTCTCTTTTGATTTATCCTATGAAGGAAGTCGTCTGGACTGATGAACTTTGTCAAAAATTAGAAAATATTTTGGATAAAGAAGATTCCGAAGGAATTGATTCATCTTCTTCGTTTGACAATACAGGTTCTGTTCATCTTGGTTTTACAGAAGATGCAAAAAAGCAGAAAGAGAGGATTTTGACAGAACTCTCTGTAAACAGATTTTCAGAAGGTGAGGAACTTTTTTACGGATGTCTTTGGGATAAAAAGTATACAATACTTGATTACATTTCTGAAAATACACCTGTATTTTATTGTGCGTATGACAGACTTTTGAATGCAGAAAAAGTTCTGACCAATGAGTTTACAGTCGGATACAGACTAATTAGGCAGACTATGCCGGTTTTCAGACCAGAAGACATTCTTCTGGATTTTAATGAAACTGTCAGTTCTCATCATAAAAGAATGGCTTTCAGGATGCTCACAACAGACAGCGATATTGAAGATGCACAAAAAAGTGACGCTGTATCTGCAGAAAATCATGATATCTGTGATTCTTTGAATCAGTCTGAAAATTCTTCTCTGTATATAGAAGCTCAGTCATCTCAGAATTATTTTGGCAATATTGTATATTTTAAAGAGCAGCTGACTTCTATGCAATCTGACAAGTGGCATATCTATATTTTCGGAGATAACGAAAATCAATCTGTCCGTATTTCAGAGTTGCTCAAAGATTTTATAAATGTTGACGGAAACGAGATTTTTCCTGTAGAAGTTCTTCCATTTGCGCTTACAGAGGGATTTTGCATTGACAGTGAAAAAATTCTTGTAATTCAGGAAAGAGAAATCTTTGGCAGAAAAAAGTCTGCACCAAAATCAATACGAAGGGCAAAATCCCGGGTAATTGATAATTTTGTTGAACTTAATCCTGGTGATTATATTGTCCATGTTAACTATGGAATCGGTCTATTTAAAGGTATTGAACGTGTAAAAGCTGCCGGAACTGAACGAGACTATATTAAACTTGAATATGCAGAGAAAGACTTTATCTTTGTTCCAATTGAGCAGGTTAATATGGTTCAGCGCTACATTGGAAGCGAAGGAGAAGCTCCGCACCTTGACAAAATCGGCTCAAAAAGCTGGAAATCCCGTAAAGACAAGGTTCAGAAAAAAGTTGAAGAAATTGCAGAAAAGCTTATCGATTTGTATTCAAAAAGACAAGCTTCCCGTGGATTTCCGTTTCCGAAAGATGGAGAATGGCAAATTGCATTTGAAGCAGCATTTCCTTATGAAGATACACCGGATCAGTTTTCTGTAACACAGGAAATTAAAGCTGATATGGAACGTCCAGTTCCTATGGACAGACTTTTGTGTGGCGATGTAGGTTTCGGAAAAACAGAGATGGCAATGCGAGCTGCATTTAAGGCTGTTATGGGCGGAAAGCAGGTTGCATTTCTTGCTCCGACAACGATTCTGGCAGAACAGCATTACGAATCCTGTATGGAACGCTTTAAGAATTTTCCTGTACAGATTGCCGTTTTGTCACGATTTGTATCTCCTGCAGAGCAGAAGAAAGTTATTGCAAAACTTGCGCAGGGGCAGATAGATATTCTTGTTGGAACTCATCGGATTATACAGAAGGATGTAATCTACAAAGACCTCGGGCTCATGATAATTGATGAAGAGCAGCGTTTTGGTGTAAAAGATAAAGAAAAACTTAAAACGCTCAAAACAAACATAGATTGTCTTGCAATGAGTGCAACTCCTATTCCTCGAACTCTGCATATGAGTTTGCTGAAAATAAGGGATATGTCATTGCTTACAACGCCTCCGCAAAGCCGTCAGCCAGTTGAAACTATTATCGAAGGATACTCAGATGATAAAATTGCTGCGGTGATAAGAAGGGAAGTCGAACGAGGCGGACAAGTTTTTTATCTGCATAACAGGGTAGAGAACCTTCTTGAGACAAAGATTCATCTTGAACATATTGTTCCTGAGATGATGATAGATATCGCTCACGGCCAGATGACAAGCGATGAACTCGATGATATTTTCAGACGATTTAAGATGGGTGGCTTTCATGTTCTGGTTGCGACGACAATTATCGAAAATGGTATCGATATATCAAATGTAAACACGATTATCATTGATCGTGCAGATATGTATGGTGTAAGTCAGCTGTATCAGCTGCGTGGACGTGTCGGACGAAGTGACAGAAAAGCTTATGCTTATCTGTTCTATCCGGAAAATAAAGCACTGAGTGAAGTTGCCATGAAGAGACTTCAGGTTATCAGTGATTTTACAGAGCTTGGATCGGGATTCAAGATAGCCATGAAGGATATGGAAATCAGAGGTGCCGGTAATCTTCTTGGACGTGATCAAAGCGGCGAAGTTTATGCTGTCGGTTTTGAAATGTATCTGGCATTGCTTAATGAAGCTATAGAAAGACTTTCTACGACAAACTGGCATGCTCCTGATGAAGTTCTGCTTGAGCTTGAGTATACAGGCTTTATCCCTGAGAAATATATTTCTGATGCAGAAACAAAAATGGAACTATATAAGAAAATTGCGTCTATTGGTTCTCAGGAGGAACTTGATGCAGTTTATGGTGAAATGTATGATAGATTTGGTCCGATTCCTGATGAAGTTAACAGTTTGCTTAGTCTTGCAAAAATCAGAATTATCTGTAAGAAGCTGTCTATACTTTCGTTAAAAGAAAGACAAGGCATTGCTTATGTTGAGTTTGGAAGCGACGCCAAGGTCAATATCGATAGAATACTCAGTCTGATAAAAAAGAATCCTGGCAGAATAAGTCTTAATCCAAAACTTCCTAACCAGCTTCTTTTAAAAACGAATACTATTGATTTGAATACGAAAAGTGATTTTATACGCGATAAACTTGAACAGCTGTATTAAGACAGTTGTTCAGATGTGGTTCTCTATATTGTTAGGCATTGTTGAAGTTTTCGCTTATACACTACTAACATAGGTGCAGGATGAAGCTGATATTTTGTATTATGTTGATCGATTTTGCGTAAATTAAAAACTTGTGATAATTTATATTCTGTCTACTTAATATGTTTAAAGTTTAGCTAATAATGGTGCTAAAAAAATAAGCCCGAATCAAGTCAATTTAGATAAAGACATGTGTACCTTTTTTCGGGCTAAATAAGATTAGTGCTTAGAGCGCTTGTATGCAACAACTATTTTGTCAAATTGCAATATGTTCCAAAATCGTCAATGCATGAAGACATCACTAAACTCAAGGCGACGTGAATTGATACTCATTAGAAATCCAATGGTTGTCATGTTTGTAAGCAGTGCCGATCCGCCGTATGATATGAACGGCAGCGGAATTCCTGCAATTGGCATGATACCCATGACCATACCGACATTCAGTGTAAAGTGATAGAAGAACATTCCGAATATACCGATTGCGATGAAACTTCCGTAACTGTTTGGTGAGTTTTTTGTGATAATGATACAGCGCAAAAGAATTACAAAAAAGCATGTAAACAGTACAAGACCGCCGGTAAATCCTGTTTCTTCTGAAATGATGCTGAATATGAAGTCAGTACTTTGTTCTGGCAGGAACCGATAGTGACTCTGTGTGCCGTGCAAAAAACCACGTCCATGAAGACCGCCTGAACCAATAGCAATCTTTGACTGAATAATATTCCATCCGGCTCCGCGCGGATCACTTGACGGGTCAATAAAGACTATGAGACGCTGAATCTGATAGTCTTTTAATACATGACCGGCTGCGATAGACATAATCAGTCCAAGTGTGATTATTGCAAACACAAACGTGAGCCAGTAATAATATTTCTTGTTAAAAAAGAATTTTCCGATGAGACTCAATATTGTCAGAAAAATAAAACCACCGATTACGCAAAGTGTCAGGTTTTTATTTGTCAGAATATTTATGGCAGGAATGTTTGTGTGCAGTATCTGTGTTTCCCAGATTGGCAGGACTGTAAAAAGAATTGTTGCAAAACAGACTCCTACAATAAATACAAGAAAACGCATCGGAACATTTGCAACAAAGCACATAACGAGAAAAATTGGAAAATATACTGTAGCAGTTCCTAAATCTGGCTGCAAAAGGATAAGTCCCATAGGTAAAGCCATAATTATGAAAGCTTTTACGAAACGTCGGAATTCAGGCTCTGCTTTTGATTTTTCAAGATACAGTGCCAAATACAGAATGTACAGAACTTTAGCTGGTTCTGACGGCTGAATTCCAAGTCCTCCTATACCAAGCCAGCTTCGTGCACCGTTTATTTTTGTGCCGACGAATCTTGTAAGCAAAAGCATAAAAAGGCTGACTGCATATAGCCAGAAAGCATATCGCTTGTATCTTCTGTAATCAATAAAAGTCAATGCAATCATCAGGATAAATCCTATGGAGCACCATATAATCTGCTTTCTGTATTCATTTGATACGAGCTGACCTTCAGAGTTGATGCCTGATGAGTAAATAAATAGAATTCCAAACAAGCTCATTATGAGTATGCAGAAAATCAACAGATAATCAAATTTTCTAAAAAAGTTTACTTTCATTATTCCATTCTTCCATACATTTTCAAGAGATAACGGAATCCCAATGTATCAACTGCTTCATCATATGTCTGATCTGCAAAAATTCCCTGGAAAACAATGTTAGTTGCATAAGGTGCCCACCATTCCCAGTCGTTTACAGCTTCGACAATTGTTGCTATAACAATCTGTTCTTCGGGAGGTGCATCATATGGACCGTATGCAATCATCCATGAGTGCCAGTGATCTTTTGCGTATCCGTTAACTTCTGCAGTTCCTGTCTTTCCGGCAAGCTGCACTACTTTGTTATGCATAGGGTATGCAGGTGTTCCGTTTGTGATTGTATAGCGCAGGTCTTCCCTAACCTCTTTCCAGACTTCTGGTGTTACAGTTGATGTTATCATTTCTTTGATTTCTGTCTGCTGTATAACTTCGTCTGTAACAGGGTTTCTAACCTCTTTGAGCAAATGAGGCCTGTAGATTTTTCCACCATTACATACCATTGCCATCATGTCGGCCATGTGAAGCGGAGTTACCTGTGTGTATCCCTGACCGATAGACATATTCATTGTATCTCCGCCCAGCCACTTTTCGTGAAAGCGTCTTTCCTTCCATTGTGCAGTAGGAACAAGGCCTTTTGAAGATGTCGGCAAATCGATTTCAAGATCTTCTCCGAAACCGAATTCGTTTGCATAGCTGGCAATTCTGTCTACACCAAGATAATCTCGTCCAATTACCCAGAAGTAAATATCACATGACTGTGCGAGTGCATTTTTTAAATCAAGATTACCATGTCCCGGCTTATGGATATGACAGTGGAAAACGCGTCCACCATAAGTTGTTTCGCCTTCACACTCAATGTATTTTGAGGACGGATATACGTTTTCATTGAGCATTGCCGTAGCCATGATTGTTTTGAATGTAGAAGCCGGCGGATATGTGGCATTTACGGCTCTGTTCAAAAGAGGATTGTTTGGAGCCTTTTCAAGTTTCGCATATTCAGACGAAAAGTTATCACTTGAGAAAAGGTTTGCATCAAAAAACGGATACGAAACCATTGCAAGAATCTCACCATTTGAAGGCCTCAATACAACGATAGAACCTACTCTATCACCGAGTGCCTTTTCTGCGAGTGTCTGAATCTTTGTATCAATTGTCAGAACAAGATTGTTGCCGCTTTTTGGCGGTTCAATGATAGGAACATCGCTCAAAATACGTCCACGTGCATCGACAGTTCTACTTTCATGACCAGGAGTTCCCTGCAAAAGTGAGTCGTACTGCTTTTCTATGCCTGTTTTGCCAACAATCGAAGTCGATGTATAACCCTGGTTAAACATCAGGTTTAATTCTTCTCTTGTGATATCTCCGACGTATCCCAGAATATGGCTCATGGAACCTGTTACAACATAGTTTCGGATTGGCTTATCTGCCCATGATACACCAGGCATATCTGTACTGTTTTCTGCGATATTGCAGACTGTCTCGAACGGAACATTACTTTTGATTTCTATCGAAGTATATGAACGGCGCAGATTTGAAGGAATTTTTTTATCTATGGCAGATTTTTGGATACCGAGGTAGTCTGCAAGCTTTGTTGTAACTGTATCGTATAATCCCTTTGGGATTTCGCCTGGCGTCAAGTTTACAGAAAAAGAATCTGTGTTGATAACCAGAGGCATGTTTACATTGCGATCAAAAATCTCACCTCTTTGAGCCGGCAATATTTTGACAGTACTTGAAATTTGTTTTGATTGATTTCTGTAAGAGTTTCCCTGAATAATCTGCAGTGAAAAAAGCTTACAGATGTATACAGCAAAAATAAAAAAAACAAACGCGGCCAGTTTGTTCAGCTTATGCTTCAAAAGGCTTGCGTTTGCTTTCTGTGAATAATCATCATCGGTATCATGCTTGTCTGAAAACATCAAATTATGTTCTCCGGTCTTAAAATAAGAGTCTTTTTGAATACTCTCAAAAGCTTGAAGATAAGAGGTGTCAAAATCATGTTTTCTGCAATCTCGCACAGAAAAACATATGTAAATGGAGAGAAATCTATGTTTGCCATCGGGAAACAGAACGAAATTATCAAGATTAGTATTCCTTTTATGATTGTTGCACAGCCTCCGAGCAGCATGGAAATAAAAAATCCTTCAGGGTTGATAGTTTTGTTGAAAATTCCAGAGATATAGCCAAACAAAACTTTGTACAGCATATTGAATCCAAATGGACCTGCACTCAGAAAGTCGAGAAAAAGTCCGACCACAAATCCGCTTGTCTCTCCTATGAGTTTTCCATTATATAATGACAGAAAAAGGATACAAATTAAGCTTAAGTCTGGAATAGCCGGTAAAAAATAGATATTTGAAAGTATTGCGCTTTCAATAAGCGTAGAAAGCAGCAATACAAGGACTATACCAAATGATAACTTTATATACTGATGCTCTTTCATTTTGAAGAAGTCTCCACCGTATTTGCCTTTTCATTTTTTGCAGACTGATCGACTACAAAAACAACTTCCAGACGTGAGAAATCTATAGACGGAGCAAGCTCAATGTTCAAAGATGTTCCAGCATCTGTAACAGAAATTTTTGATATGGTGCCAATCTGTATGTCACGCATGAAATTTCCGTTTTCGCCGCTTGTGACAACTATATCACCGTAGTGTATCTCAGGCAGAACACGCTTTCGGATGTAATCAAGATAAAGAGACTGTTCCTGAGAGCCTTTACCGGAAACAAGTCCCAGATCGCGTGTATTCTGAATTCTTGCAGAGATGTGACAGTTTGAATCGTAAACCGGCATAACTATGCTGGAATTCATGCCGACAGTGACAATCTTACCGACGACACCGATTGTGCCGTTTTGGATAGCGACAACAGGCATTCCTTTTTTTATGCCGCTTCTGATTCCCTTGTCGATAGTCATACCCGAAAAGATGTTGTTTCCATCACGTCCGATTATCTGGGCTGAAACATTGCGGTATTGAAAATCAATAGAAAAACCAAGCTGTTCACGAAGTCTTTCGTTTTCTTTGCGGATATCGGCATTTGTGCGCTGCAGGTATTCATAATCCTGAAGTTTCTGCGTCAATATGTTGTACTCTTTCCGGAGATCAGAAATATCGCGTACTGAAGTAAAAATACCAGTTACGCAATTAGAGACTGTGTAAACACCTTTCTGCAGAGTTGCCAGGACAGAAAATCCGACGCTCTTGAAATTCAAGATGAAACCGCCGGAAAAAAATCCCAGTGTGAGTCCGCTTAGTATTACAAAAAAAATAAGAACTATTTCTGATGCTTTCAGAAAAGAATATTTTTTCATTTAACTAACTGTTCAGGCTATTATAAATCTGGCGGCTAGATGACATGTCTCTGTACAGCTCGAATGCCTGTCCTGCTCCAACAGCGACACATTCCAGAGGCTTTTCGACGAGAATAACAGGAACACCAGTTTCCTTTGAAATGAGTTTCTGGAGTCCTTTGAGCATAGAACCGCCACCAGTCATAACAAGACCTCTATCTACGATATCTGCAGCAAGCTCTGGAGGAGTCTTTCCCAAAGTCTTCTTTATTTCTTCGATAATCTTTGTAATCGGCTCTTTAAGAGCTTCACGGATTTCTACAGAGTCTACTTCAAGTCTTCTTGGCAAACCTGTAATAGCATCAGTTCCCTTGATTTCCATCTTTTCGATATTGTCATCAGCAGTTGCATTTCCGATTTCAATCTTGAGACGTTCAGCCATCTGCTGTCCGATAATCAAGTTATGCTCTGAGCGGATTTTTTTGATGATAGATTCGTCAAACTCGTTTCCGCCGGTGCGTATAGAACTTGTGACAACCATACCACCCAAAGAGATAACAGAAACTTCTGTAGTTCCACCACCAATATCGCAAACCATATGACCTGCTGCTTCATGAATCGGAATCTGAGCACCGATTGCAGCTGCGAGGCTTTCTTCGATAACGTCAACGTCTTTGGCACCGGCTTTGTATGCTGCTGTTCTGACAGCATCGCGTTCGACCTGTGTAATACATGAAGGAATACCGATTCTCATTCGTATTGATCTGAGAAAGTGATGTCTTGGCAAAACCTTTGAGATAAAGTACTTGATCATTTTTTCTGTAGAATCACTGTCCGAAATAACACCATCAGCGAGAGGACGGATTGCAACAATGTTTGTCGGTGTACGCCACAACATCTGCTTAGCTTCAACACCAACTGCAACTACAGCACCTGTACCTTTCTCCATAGCGACGACAGAAGGTTCATCAATGACGATTCCCTGTCCGCGTACATAAATAAGAGTATTGCAAGTACCTAAATCTATACCAATGTCCGTTGTAAAATTATCTGTAAAACCCATAACGAAAATGTTACCTCCACAAGTTAAACGTTATTTAATCGCTGCCAGTTTTTCAATTGCATCTTTATGATTTACCTGAAGTCTCAAGCATTTGCGCAATTCAGATCGAGCCTTTGCTTTGTTGCCTTCTTTTTCATATAATACACCAAGTCCATAGTGTGCGTCAGCAAAATTTTCATTTTTTTCCAAAATTGATAGAAATTCTTTTTTTGCCTCTGCGTAATTTCCTTCCTGCAGATAAATTTTGCCAAGAATGTTCTGGCTGTTTATCTTGATTTCATCATCATTTGACGTATCCAGGACACGAATCAGATATTGTTTGGCAGTGTTTCCCTGCCCTGCTTTGTAATATTGTTTTGCTATGTTAAACAGAAGCGTGTCGCTTTCGTGCACAAGAAGAGCCTGTGTAAATGCCTGTATACTCTTGTCTGTCATGCCCAAATCTGCATAACTCAATCCAAGCAGTTCTGGAATATCTTTTGAAGAGTAACCTGAGTTTTTTGCCATCTCAAGATATTTTACAGCCAGATCTGCATAGTAATAATAGGAAGAAAGTTTATTTTTGTAGAAATAAGTCAAGCCAAGAACATAGAAAGTCTGAGCCTGCTTGTTCTTTCCTGAAAGTTCAAGGGAGACACGGAGATTGTTGATTGCTTCATCAAGCAGTGTCTGTACTTCTGTTGAGTTTTCAGTCTGCGATAAAGCCAGCTTGAATGCACTGTATCCACGGAATGTCAATGCAATATTCTGAAAAGGATTGTCTTCCAGGATAGCTCCAGAAACTTCGTAAACTTTCTGGACGTCATTTTCTTCCCAATATTTATACAGAACATGAACAGAATTATCTGGGAAAAACAGAGGTTTTAGTTTTATTACAGAGAAAATAACAGCTGCTATTACTAGGAAAATCAAAGAAAGACGGATAAATATGAACTTGTAGAGAAGAAAGTTTCCACTGTCAAACTTATCTATCTTCTTGTTTCTCATATACTCACCAAAATAGTGTTTGCGTGCTTTATGATAAAAGCTTCAGCTAAAGTTTAGAACCGTTTAATTCAGACGGTTTTTCAAAATTTCAAAGAAGCCTCCAAAAACAAAAGTTTTTAGAGGCTGCCTGCTAAGTGAAAGGATATAAAAATAAGCCGGGTTCTGGACTAAATGGTCATCTATCCGCGATGCCTGTTACCAGACATCTCCAGCAATCTACCCGCGACATAAGACCGGAATATCAAGTCGCTGCATGATCTTGCTCCTGATGAGGTTTACTGAAGCCATCACTGTTACCAGTAATGCGGTAGGCTCTTACCCTGCCTTTTCACCCTTACCAATAAATTGGCGGTTATTTTCTGTAGCACTATCTGTAGATGCAGTAAACTGCATCTCCCGGTTGTTACCCGGCATCATCTCCGGTGGAGCCCGGACTTTGCCTCACGCTGACACTTTATCATGAAAGCGGCAGCGCGCGACCATCTTTTATATCCATAAGATTTGAGCCATATCATTTACAGACTGACTTTGTTCTTTGACATCTGCTCAAGTCTTATAACAAAAAAGCCTTGTAAAACTTCAAAAGCTGTGCCGCACGATATCTCAAACTGTATTTTCATGCAGATCAGTTATCGCGCGCTTTTTATCCAGTCCTCACAGCTTTTTGGTTTCAGAGGCTTTTCGGCAGTTCCAGAATATCTTCTTGGAACTGATTTTATAAATTAATCTTCTGAATCTTCTGTATTTTCTACAGATTCATCGTCAATGTAATCTTCATCGTCGATAAGACCATCTTCGCCATCGTCGTCGAAGTCTGCAAGTCCACCAGTATCTTCCATTGAGTAGTAGTCTGTTGCAGCTTCTCCATTCTCTGCTGGCTTGTAATAAATTACACGGCTGCAATATGGGCAGAACAAAATCTTCTCGCCTCTTCTGACTTCATTTGCAAACTGTACAGGAAGAATCATGTGGCAGCCTTCACAGACATTGCCGCTTACTGCGACAATACCGATTCTATTGCGCTGAATGATTCTCTGGAACTTGTAAAGAACTTCAGAATCAATACCGCTTGAAATATCAGCTTCACGCTGATTCAAATCTTTGAGCTGGTTCTGATATGCTTCCATGCTTGCATCATGCTGACTTCTGCTTTCTTCAACGTTGTGTTCCTGATCTTTGATGACTTCTTCATCATTTGAAAGATCATCTTTCAATTCTGCAAGTTTCTTTTCTTCTTTCTGCAAATCTTTGCGGATGCTGTCTTCTTTTGCTTCTGCTTCTTTAATCTGCTTGTCAAGAACTTCGTATTCACGGTGAGAACTGATATCGTCCATATCTTTTTCACCCTTTTCACGAGCTCTGATAGCTTCTTCAAGTTCAAGCTTCAATGCAGATACTTTCTCTTTTTCTGTTTCAAATTCTGCATTCTTTTCTATGAATTCTTTTTTATAACGTTCAAGGGCTTCTGTACTGACTTCCAGTTCTTTAGGCAACTCTTCTACTTTTGCTTCAATATCATATTTTTCGGCAAGTACGTCCTGCAGACCTTTCAACTTGTCAAGAATTTCCGACATCTCCATTGTGATATGACCTCTTTGTATTTTTAGGGTACAGACAAACTGTAAATTAAGCTAGTGTATAAATATATAATATTTATAAAGTTATGTCTAGAGTAGTTTAAGGACTGCCTCATCTATGGGACAGTCCTGTTTTTATTTTTTATTCGATGTAGTCTTTAAGACCTGATGCACGACGAGGGTGACGAAGTCTTCTCAGAGCTTTTGCCTCAATCTGTCTGATACGTTCACGTGTAACGTTAAAGTAAAGACCGACTTCCTCAAGTGTGAGAGAATATCCGTCTTCCAGACCGAATCTCATCTTCAGAACTTCCTGCTCTCTTGCCGGGAGTGTATTCAGGACAGTCTTCAAGTGCTCCTGCAGCAAAGTGTAAGCTGTCTGTGTTGCTGGATTTTCAACTTCCTTGTCCTCAATGAAGTCTCCCAGTGAGCTGTCCTCTTCTTCTCCGATTGGAGTTTCGAGAGAGATAGGTTCTCTTGCAACATTCTTGACCTGCTTGACTCTGCTTACCGGCCATGAAAGCTGTGTTGCAATCTCTTCATCTGTCGGCTCGCGGCCAAGTTTCTGAAGAAGCGCACGGCTTTCGCGTGTTACCTTATTTATCTGTTCAATCATGTGAACAGGAACACGGATTGTACGTGCTTGGTCAGAAATTGAACGTGTAATTGCCTGTCTGATCCACCATGTTGCATATGTTGAGAACTTGTAACCCTTGCGGTATTCAAATTTCTCAACAGCTTTTATCAAACCGATGTTTCCTTCCTGAATCAAATCAAAAAGCTGCAGACCGCGGTTTGTGTATTTTTTTGCAATGGAAACTACAAGACGGAGGTTTGCATTGATGAGGCGGTTCTTTGCCTGCTCCATCATAGCTCTTCCTCTGTGGATTTCCAGAGTCTTTGTCAGAATTTCGTCGACATTGTTTTCAAAGTCATACTCAATCTTGCGCAATTTTCTGTCAATTTTCTGAATCTGTGTGTAAATCTCACGGATTTCATCAGAATTCATGCCGAGTTCCTGCTCAAGCTTCTGACTTTCTGAGTGAACTGCAAGACGGCGTCCGATTGAACGAAGTCCGGCATTGTCGACAATGCGCAGCTCTTTCATGCGTTTTTCCTGCTTACGATGATAATCATCGATTTTTGCAGTTGCGTCCAGGAATTTTGCACTGAAGCGGTCGATTTCTTCTGTCTGGATGTCTAGCTTCTGAAGTGACGGATAAATCTGGTCATGCAGTTCGACAAGTGCCGGATCTTTGAAAATGTCCATGCTCTGATCGTTTTCGTTGAGCTGCTTTTTGAGAGTCATGTACTGCTTCATCGGCTGAATAACCTGCTTGAGAGTTGAACCGTAGTAAATGCGCAGACGTTTCTTTTCTGCCATTTCTTCGTTTATCTCTTTGCGGGCTTTTCCCGGCTCGTGCATGTCAATTCTAGTAAATGCTTTCTGTGTGATGGAATAGAATTCCGGAATCATCATGCCAGAACCTTTGATAACATCTTTTATGATGTTCTGACCTTCTTCCATTTTCTTGGACAGAGTAACTTCCTGATCTGCTGTAAGAAGATTTTCTTTTCCGATTTCGCGCAGGTACAGACGGATAGGATCGTCAATGCTGCTGTCCTTGTCGCCGTTGTCAACGAGTCTGTGTTTTCCATTCTCGTCAATCTTTGACTCGATCGGAAGTTCCTGTGCTGCGTCGTCATCATCTTCGACGTCGTCCATGGCTTCTTCGTCATCTTCGTCCAAAAGTGCATCTGCTTCGTCCATAATCTGGATATTGCACTGAGTCAGAAGCTGCAGAACAGACTCCATGTTTGGTGAGTTTACAAAATCAACTGTGAGTATTTCGTTTATCTCATCCCAGGAAATAACCTGCTTTGCCTGGGCGTAGTCAATAAGACGTTTGACATTTTCATCTTTTGTAATATCAAACTTTTCCTCAGCCGGTTGAGCTGCAGCAGGATTCGGAGTAACTGCTGCTTCGTTTGCAGAAGCCTCTTTTACTTCGTCAGTCTGTGCTTTTGATTCTGCTGTACTTTTTTTTGCTGATTTTTTTACTGCAACGACTTTTACTTTTTTAGTTGTTTCGTTTTCAGAAGATAAACTCATTTAAATTTTTGCTCCATTTTGGCCATTTTATTAATGTAGCTTTTCAATTTGTTTGTCAATTTCCTGCACTCTGCTCAAAAGCTCATGCAGGCTTTTTTGATCATCATCCAAATTACTTCTGCTCAGTTCGTTTATGCGACGCTGTGCATCAGATCTTTGCTGTTCCAGTGAAGAACGTTTCAGGAATTTGATACTATCAGATACCGCCTTCTTTATTCTTTCGGCATGATTCTCGAATTGAGCGACATAATTTATAATAATCTGTGCTAATTCCTCGTTTGTGCACCTGTTCAATATGGTATTGATAGAAAAATTGTCATTATCAGAGCATTCCTTCATAATCAGGAACAGATGCCCTGCGTTTTCGTCCTTCAAATCCTCAACCGAAATCTTGCTTTCCATTTCCCTGAAAAAGCTGACATCGTCCGTAATTGCTGACATAACAGCACGCAGTTCTTGTGTGAGTTTGATTTTTGGCGGCTCTGTAAGATTGACTTGCGTAGGTTTTGCTTTTCTCAGGCGATCTGAAAGTTGGGCTCGGTTATTGTAATCCTTGTGTAAAGCCTCCAGTTCGATTTCATATGTCTGCCCGAATTGTTCCAGACATGCATCTCTCTGCACATTTGTCTGTAAAGAATCTATGTATTCAAAAAAAGCAAGCGATGCTTTTGCCTTGTTTTCCGGCGTATTTTTTGGATACAATACTAGCAGTTTAGATAATAAAAAATCACTGTCGAGAATAGCATTATTTACTTCGTTTGTCAACACTTTTCCACCGAATTTCAACATGATTTCCGCAGGATCTTTGCCTTCTGACAGACAGATTATCTTTACTGTGATATTTTCCTTTCGGCACATGTATATTGCTCTTTCTGTTGCTTTTTGTCCGGCGCCGTCGCTGTCGAACGACAGGAGGATTATGTCAACAAAAGGTTTGATAAGCTTAATCTGATCTTTTGTAAGCGCCGTGCCGAGAGGAGCAACTGCATAGTCTATGCCGCACTGATGATATGCGATGCAGTCCATGTAACCTTCGCAGAAAATGACTTTCTTATTCTGACGTATGGCACTCTGTGCAAAATTAAAGGCGTACAGAGTTTCGCCCTTTTTGTACTGAATCAAATCTCCGGAGTTCAGGTATTTCGGGGATTTTGAAGCATCACCGCGCAGAAATCTGCCGCCCATTGCGACGACTTTGCCGTTCTTGTCAAAAATCGGAAACATAAGTCTGTCTGAGAAAAATGCAATGTCAGGATACTTCTTGCTGAAGAGTCCTGATTTTTCGAGGAATCCTTCCGTGTAGTTTTTTGAGAGCAGAAATTTCTTGAGCCACATTCTGTCTGCCGGACTGTAACCTATTTTGAATTTTTCGAGGGTTTCATTGCTCAGTCCGCGTGTTCTGATATAATTGTATGCGAACTTGCCGGCGTCTGTTTTCATGAGCATATAATGGAAGGAAGTTGACACTCTTGAATACAGTTCGATGTATTCCTCTTTGAGTTTAAAGTCCGGATTCTGCTTCTGGAACTCACTGCCGGAGTTTTCAAAAATCAGCTTGACGCCGGTTTTCTTTGCCAGAAGTTCGACTGCATCAGGAAAAGAGACCTTTTCCATCTCCTGTATAAACTTGAAGACTCCGCCGCCGGCATGGCAACCGAAGCAGTAGTAAAACTTTTTGTCCGGGTTTACAGAAAAAGAAGGTGTTTTTTCGTTATGGAAAGGACAGCATCCGAAATAACTGCTGCCCTTTTGTGTCAGAGGTACGTATTCGTTAATTATTTGGACAATGTCGCTTTTTGACTCTACTTCATCGATAGATTCTTGTGAAATAAAAGCCATTATTTTTCCACCGGTTTGGTGACAAGATTTTCTGCCTTTATGTGCTGTGAGAAAGTCTTGCTGAATGTATGACGTCCGTTTGCAGCATCTGTCAGTACGAAATAGAAATAGTCTGTCTCTGCCGGCTGAACAGCGGCTTTGAGGGCGATGAGACCCGGATTTGATATGGCACCCGGAGGCAGGCATGACCATTTGTATGTGTTGTACGGGTTGTCAATCTTTAAATCTTCGTAAGTTATGCGGTCCGGATGAGGTTTACCCTGAATCTCTGTCAGAATGTATTCGATTGTAGCACATGAATACAATCCGATTTTGTTGTCCAGCCTGTTCTGGAATACGCTTGCGATAACAGGAGCTTCGTCAGCGTCCTGATATTCTCTTTCTACGATAGAAGCAAGTACGACAAGTCTGTGAAGCTCTTCCGGCTCTGCGTCTTTCAGCTGCGGAATATCAGCTATGCGCAGAAAGAATGTATCTACAAGCTTTCTGATTATGTCGACAGTTGCCATACCCTCTGTGAAAAAGTACGTATCCGGGAAAAGATAACCTTCGAGGGATGGAGATGCGATTTTGTATTCATCGAGCAGTTCCTGTGATTTGCACAGGTCGACGAATTCCTTTCTGTCGCAGAGTCCGGCTTTATCAAGCAGAATTGCTGTCTTGATGAGAGTCAGACCTTCGGGGATGCTGATCTTGATGTTTTCCGGAGTGCCGGTCTGCAATATTGCATAAATCTCTGCAAGCGGCATGGCTGATGACAGCTCGTACATGCCGCTCTTGAGAGAAAAAGCATTGTTTTTGTCAAAATATTGGAAACGTGCAGCTCCGTACAGAAAGTACCGGGATTTGATGATACCGGCACTTTCGAGCTCTTCTGCAACTTTCATGACTGTAGTTCCGTTTGGAACGTGAAGCGTGTATGTGACAGGCTCGCCTGATGTAGAAACTGGTTTCTCTGCATAAGATAACAAAGAAACAGACAGAACACAGGCAACTGCAATAACAGCAATAAGCCATACAGTGAGAGTCAGTAAGATGTTACGTTTTTTCTTCATTAGAATTCTACTTCCTGTCCTTCAACAGCGATGTTTATTTCGAGAGTCGTATTTTCGATAGACTCTGCGTACCATCTGGCTGCCTGAAGCATAGAATAAATTTTCTGGTCTGAATATGTCGGTTCGTGATGGAACAGATAAAGCTTTTTGATGTTGAAGCCAGTTGAAAAATCTACAGCTCTGTAAAACACATTATGACCCCAGTTTTTCTTTGCTTCTGCGTCATCTATGTTATACTGACTGTCGAGAATCAGTACTTCTGCATCTTTGAAAATATTGTTGCGTGGATCGGCAGTATTCATGTCTACATCAAGAAGTTCGTTGTCTGTAGCATAGATGAACTTTTTGCCGTCTTCTTCGAATACATACGAATAAGAACAGCCCGGGTGGCGCATCTTACGCATCGTGATATTTACACCTTCAATGTTAATCACGTCACCATTCTTGAGTGTATGGAATCTGAATCTGTCTTTTACTTTTAACCAGCGTGCGTTTTCCGGGAAGTAAGGCAAATCATTCTGTTTGCTCAAAATTCTTTCTGCCTCAGGAAATGCTGAATACACATCGATTATTGCTTTCGGATTGTAAATTGCACCCCAGAAAGGAATGCCCTGTATATGATCCCAATGGAAATGAGACATAAACAGATAATAATGGAAGTTTCTTGGTGGTTCGCTGTGAATTGATAGTTCGCGGATACCAGAGCCGGCATCCATTATAAATTTAGTACCTTTGTCGGAAGTAAGCTCTACACAAGGCGTGTTTCCGCCGACAGTGCCGAAAAGCCATTCTGGAAGCATTGCAAGAAATCTTGTTTTAGAATCCTGATCTTCTATATCTTTTGGTGTAATACGCTCGATAGCAGAAATAATCTTTGACTGAATCTGTTCTGCGGTAACTGGTGCAGGAATAGATCCTCTTACACCCCAGAAATGAACTATCACTCAATGCCCCCCAAAAGCGTATCGTTAATAACCAAAGTATAGCATATCAATTTAGATTTATCTACTAAAAAAGTAATTTCCATAAAAAAAAGTTAAAATTTGCCTGTCCTTTTAGATGAAAAGACTGTTAAGCTTAAGTTTTTTTTGAAGAAAGACTTAAAGAAATGTGTTTTTAGTTTGTGTTTAAGATTTACTCTGTCTGTAGAAAAACTCACCGGGGGACAGTCAATAAAAAAGACTTCCACTGGCTGTGAAAGTCTTGTGCTGGGGAGTGAAGGATTCGAACCTACGAAGGGCGAGCCAGCAGATTTACAGTCTGTCCCCTTTGACCACTCGGGAAACTCCCCAAAAACTAAGCCGCCACAGGGACTCGAACCTTGGACCCCGAGATTACAAATCACGTGCTCTACCAACTGAGCTATAGCGGCAAGTTATGTCTAGTACTATACAGATGTTTTTCAAAAGTGTCAACGCCGTCAAATCGTTTTTTCAAAAAAAAAACATAAATTTTTCACTTTTTTTGCTGTTTCCCCAGATTTTCTGTATTTGTCCTTAAGTAATGCAAAGTTATGACATCCAAGCGATGCAGATCAAGATTTTATAGACAGCCTGTTTGAAAAGTTTACACTTGGCTCTACATACAGTGTAAATATAGGAAGCCTTACAAATCTGACTATGAACAGTATCCTGTCTAAGATTGACTCTAAATCAGATTGCAATTTTAATATTGTAGTAGGAAGCGGATGCAGTGAAACAGCCTTTAGTCCAGGACTTATTCTTAATGGTGCTACAAATATCAAGAAGGTTGATTTATCAGCCAGTGGAATAGCTGAAATTGGTGTGTACGCATTTAAGAATTGCACAGGACTGACAGAAGTTACACTTCCTTCAAATGGAGTTGTAATCAATGACTATGCTTTCCAGGCATGTTCAAATCTGTCATCCATAAATCTTGGAAACGTCACAAGTATTGGAATGAATGGGTTCCATGGCTGCTCATCTCTTACAAGCGTAGATTTGACAAATTTAACATCACTTGGAGAAAGAGCTTTCCTGTCAAGCGGACTTACATCTGTTTCAATACCTTCCGCTGTTTCAAAAATTCCGGGACAGTGCTTCCAGTCATGTGAAGCTCTTGAGACTGTTGAAATTGCAGCAGGCAGTTCGTGTGACTTTGATGCATACTGTTTTGGTAGCTGTACAAAATTGAAGTCAATAAAAGTAAGCAGTACAAGTAATATTAACATTGGTACTGACAGTAGCTCCATGGCATTTTCTGGTATGAAAGATAAAATGATATCATTTGACTGTTCAGGCTGTACTAAATCTTTGAGTATAAATGGAGCGTTCTTTTATCACGATGATGCTAATTATGTACAACTTGGCTGCATAAATTTGAATAACGAAGGTCCATCATCAATAACCCTTTCAGGTTTTAACAGCACTAAAATAGGTACTTGTGGTTATTCTGGTGTTACATATATAAGTCTTTCAGGAGTAAAATTTGATGGAGGTAGCCTGGCAACAGCTGTACCGAAAAACCTTACAATAAGTAACAGTTTAGCTAATGCTCCAAACCGTTTTATTGTTGTAAATACATCTTGCCATAATTTTGGTGATGGTACCGGCTGGAAACACTGACGGCTCTTTTTATCCATTGCAGTTAAATGGTCATATAGCTTAAGTTTTTTGTAACATACTGCCGGCACGCTTTCTGCCGGCAGTTTTTTTTGACGGATATGTTTTTATTTTGCTTCCAGAAGTTTTTCAAACAGCTTGATGTATTTGTCCTGTGTAACTTTGTCCCATGAATAATTTTCTTTGACATATTTTGCTGCGAATGCAATCATCGAAGAAAAAATATCTTTTCCGGCACAGCTGACAATCTTTATCAGAGAATACATCAGGTCGCAGAGTGTCTGCGCATCGTTTTTTTCGTACAGAAAGCCGGTTTCTTCGTCAATGATTTTTTTGAGGCCGCCTGTTGCGTGTGCTATCGGAATCGTTCCAAAAATCTGTGCGATAAAGTCTTCTGTTCCGCATGGTTCGAAGTGGCTCGGACAGACTGCAAAGTCTGCGACTGCAATGCACAGACGTGCAAGAGAACGTCCGTAGCCGTTAAAGTATACACACTGCCCTGCATATTTTTCTGCAAGCTCTACAAGTTCCTTTTCTATGACAGGATCTCCATGTCCCATGAATATAAACTTGACTGGCAGTTTCTGCCTCATTAGTTTTTCTGCGGCTTCTTTGAGCACTGGTATGCCTTTCTGGGCGACGACTCGTCCGTGGTATGCTATATAAACTGTATTCGGGTCATCGTCCTGTTTGAGATAGCCGTACTGTACTACTTCACTGTCGGACTGATTTCTTAGGCTCTGCTCAGAAGCCTTGTCTGTCAGAAAGTATTTCCGGCATTTGTATTTACCGTCTAAGTCGCGCTTTATCGGGTTAAATGCGTAAGGCAAAAGGGAAACTTCCGGTTTTTCCGGGTCGTATCTTCTGCAGTCGATGCCGTTTGTTATGCCTTCGATGTTTACTTTGAGGGAGGCATAAATTCTTGAAAGCCCGTCTGTATCTCCTTTTCTGTCTGCAAGGATTTCTTTTGCGTACTGGGGAGAGACAGTTGCCATGCACGCGTACTGCGATGCGAGTACAAAAGGCTCAACTTTGCCTTTGTTTCTGTTTTGTGCAAGGCATGACTTTGGAAGCATTGTGTAATACAGTGCGGATTTGAGGTTTTTGTATTCGTGCCTGTATCCGCAGCCTGCATTGTGAATGGTTACGACACACTTTGTGCCGCAAAAAAATGATGCAGTCTGTGCATTTTTCATGCTGTCAAAGTGCATGAAAACAGGAACCATGGCGGCTGTTGCGTCATGACAGTTGATGATGTCCGGCTTTTCGGACATGTCACACGTGCGTGAATATGCGATTACAGCTTTCTGAAACAGAGTATTCAGAAACTGAGAATCTAAGTGCCCTTCACCTTTTTTGTGTGACGGATTTTCTTCTTCTTCTTCTTTTGTATATGTATAGACAGCTTTTTTTTGAGTAAAAGCCATGTTGCCTATAAAGACAATTTCTACACCATTCAGATGCCCGTGGCTGAATGTAACAATGATATTCTTTTCGCACATGTCGATTGTTACCGGCTTGTGCCATACACATGTGAAATCTTTGACGGCAGAAAGGTTTGTACAGCCGTACAGGGGGATAAAAAGTGTGACATTCTGCCCTGCTGCTACAAGACTTTCGCTCAGCGAGCATGTGACATTTTTTACGCCGCCAGCTTCTGCAATCCCGGCGTATTCACGTGCAACCATCCATATTTTCATACAGTGTTCCTGATTATGCGTTTTTTGCTTTTGCCAGATCCGGACGCAAAACTTCGGCTCCGTTCAGATATGACGGCTTTGTGACAGTTCCTTCTGCAAGATAAACTGTTACCATTGTGCGGATAAGCTTTCTTGGCATGCCTATGATTTCCGGTTCCTGCGAACAGAACAGCGGTACATGTGATACATCAATACCGATGTCACTTCTGCGGAGTCCTGTTGCGGCATTCAGGGCATCAATATCTTTTGTCATTGTAAACTGAATGGATACAATGTTTTCTGCTGTAATACAGTTGTCTTTGACGATTGCCCTGAGCATGTCGCCGACGTTTTTGATAATCGAATCTGCGTTATTGTCTGTACCAACTGCTCCACGTATGCAGTAAAGTCTCATGTTATCTTTCATAAAAAAAATCTCCGTCTGCAGTCAGAATATGATAAAAAAAACTGCATCTTACCACCCGAAGCAAAACTGTTTCGCGGTGCCGGACGCAGATTTTTTTGGTGATATGTTTTAGTCCTCAAGACCCGGGTTTGGTTCTACAGTTTCAAGAACGCTGGAAATCTCTTTGATGCTCTGCAAGTCTTTGAGCTGAGGATACTGCTTCAAAAGCTGAGCATATTTTTCGAGAGTCTGAATCTTTTTGTTTTCTTCGTAAACATCGTAAGCATAGTTTTCTGCTTTCTCTGCAAGCTTTGCATCGACAGCGTTCTTGTAAGAATCATAAAGTTCTCTGGCCTTGCAGTATGTTTCGAGATCCGGTATCTTTGCCTTGGAAATCTCAACTGCATTGAGTACTATACATGAAAGGTCATCTTCGTTTCTGGAAACAATCCTTGCAAGACTTGCCTTGTCGTATGCTTTTGCTACAACATGGAAAGAGTCTGTGCCGTCCAGGATGGAATCAGCGATTATCTTCGATATGATTTTTGCTTTGTTATCAAAAAAAGTGTTCAGTGATTCCTGATCAGATACTTCATGGCTTTTGACGAGTTTGACAAGCTGTACAGGCTCTATGGAAAGTGAAACTGTTATTTCCATCTCGTAAGAAAAATCAGGCTTAGGATCAATAACACCTGCGTAAATCTCTCCGCCGGAAAGAGTACCGGAAAACTTCTGGACGCTTTTGTAAGGATCCATAGAATAAGACTGAAGAGTTACGTTTGTAGGCAGAAGCTTTTCCCATCTCCATGCAAAAACTCCAGGCATTACAGGTTTTTCGAGGACACCGCATGTTTTTGATACCATGATGCCACACTGCCCCGGTTTAATGCTGAACTGAATCCATCCGATCAGAAACACAGCCGCAGCTACAACCAGAAGCACAAGAACATTTGCCAGAAGTTTCTTCATATTTTCCACCTTGCAGAAAAAAAGTGTAGGTTTCTTCTATAGAACAGTGTATTTTCAATGAACTGCCGGACGGCTCCTTTAAAAAACTCTGTTCCAAAAGACTCCTTATTGTATATTTTTTACTAAGATTGTACAATCCAAAGGAAAAAGGTGCAAGTATATACAAATTTATGAACGAGAAACACATACAGGATAATTACTTTTTTTTCCGTCTCATCAAGCGCTTTACAATCTTTCTGCTGCTTCTTCTCATTGTATTTTTTTTGTTCTATCTGTGCGGCAATTTCCAGCAGTTTCTGGACAGTACACAGAGAGTTACCCTTCTGCTAGGTTCTGTCGCAGCTATCATGCTTTTGATTTTCTCTGTCGTAGGATTCATAGACAGTATAATAATGACAATTTCTACTCATAAGGCCAGGTTTCTGCTGTATTTTTTCTTTTATCTTCTGCTTATCGCATTGACTTCTGTCATGTTCATCATGATGAGAGGCATTTCTTTCATATCTTCCGGCTTAAGTTAAAAAAAACTGCCATTTTTGAATGACAGCATTTTTAATTATATTTTAACATACTTTACAGCCTAGACTTTTGCTTTAAGCTTTTGTATAATTGAACTATCATGTTCACAGAGAAAAAAGTCCATATTCCACAAGATCTGATAAAAGTTAACAGTATTTTTGAAAAAAACGGATTCAAAGTCTATCTTGTCGGCGGTGCTGTCAGAGATATTCTGCTCGGCAAAAAAGGACATGATTGGGATCTGGCTACAAATGCCACTCCTCAGCAGGTGATGAAGATGTTTCACCGTGTCATACCTACAGGCATTGCTCACGGAACTGTGACAATCCATATTTTCGGTCACGAGCTTGAAACTACAACATTCAGAACAGAGGCCGGCTACTCTGACGGCCGTCATCCGGATGCTGTCGCCTATGCATCTACTATCGAAGAAGATCTTTCTCGACGCGATTTCACGATGAACGCTATTGCAGCCGACCTTGGAACTGGCGAAATCATCGATCCGTTCGATGGCCGCAAAGACATAGATGCAAAGATTATCCGCACAGTCGGAAACCCTCTTGAACGCTTTGACGAAGACGGTCTGCGTCCTGTCCGTGCAATCAGATTTGCAAGCCAGCTTGGCTTTAATATAGAAGAAAAAACATTTGAAGCTTTGTCTGTCCCTCAGGTTCTTGCAAAAACTGCTTCTATTTCCGTAGAGAGATTTAACGACGAGTTCTGCAAAATGCTTCTGACTCCAAAGCCGAGCATTGCACTTCGCCTTTTGGAACAGACTGGTATCATGCATATCTTTATCCCGGAGTTCGACATCTGCCGTAACTGCCATCAGTCAGATATGCGCGGCTTCCACGAATTTGACGTTGCCGATCATCTTTTTTATGCAGTTGACGGTGCTCCTCAGGATAATCTGACTGTACGTCTGGCAGCTTTTTATCATGACATAGGCAAACCGGAATCTATGACAAAAGAAGATTTCCAGGGCAATGAGATAATTCACTTTCACGGTCATGAGTCGATTTCCGCAGAAAAGGCCCTTGCTTCCATGAAACATCTCAAGTTTTCGAATGCTCAGATAGAAAAAGTCTGTCATCTTGTCAAGGAACACATGTTCCACTACGAAACAAGCTGGTCAGAAGCGGCTGTCCGTCGCTTTATTATCCGCATCGGACTTGAAAACTTTGACGATCTTCTGTATCTGCGCCTGGCCGATGTTCATGGCATGCATAACACACCTATGCAGGAAGGCTCGCCTTCTTATAATCTGCTTGTCGAACTGAAGACTCGCATCGAAGACGAACAGAAAAAAAATGCGTCCCTTTCCCTCAAAGACCTCAAGGCAAACGGCAGAGATTTGATAGAATCTGGTATCCCTGCCGGCAAAATCATGGGTGCCATTCTCAAAGAGCTTTTTGATTCTGTCATAGAATCACCGGACATGAACGAAAAAGAAAAACTGCTTTGTCTTGCAAAAAACATTTACAAGACAAAGTACAGTTCTTCTATATAGGTCAAAATTCGAGTTTCTGCTGAACAAAACAGTTTGGCAGGAACCATTGGGTTGCATTATCAACAAAATGAAATAAAAATGCTGAAATGCTGTAAAAGAGATGCCTGAACATTCCAGTTATGCTTCTGGCCTTGTGATAAATCAAATTATAGTTGAGCTTCATAACCGACCACACGTTTTCAATTCTGTTTCTATTCAATAAAAGTTGATTTTGTTCTGCAGTTATCATACGGTTCATGTT
>JAZQQW010000022.1:0-1738 GCA_045629255.1 Treponema sp. | reverse complement strand
GAAGGAAGCGGTTCTGGCGGTCTTGAATCAAGCCTTAAAAAGACAGAACCAAAGGCTAAGATTACAAAATCTCTGGCAATTCGTGGAACAACTGCCCAAAACGATAAAGCTGCAACTGAAAAAGCTGTAAAAGGATGGCTTTAAAACGGCTTAGTGTATGGAAGAAATATGAAAAAATCAATTTTAGTTTTAACTGTTTTGATGGCAGCGGTAAATCTGCTTGGTGCAAAAGAAAACAAGAAGGTAGATTCTTACAAGACTCACGAAACAACGGATAAAAAAGTGCCTGTTGTTTGCTACTTCAGCTGTACAGGAAACACAAAAGCTTTGGCAGAAACTACTGCAAAGGCTCTGAACGCAGACCTTTTTGAAATCGTTCCGGAAGTTCTATATACAGATGCAGATATAAACTGGCATGACTCAAAAAGCCGCTCGTCAAAAGAATCCAACGACAATAAAAGTCGCCCTGCAATCAAATCAAAAATCGATCTTTCTAAATATGACACAGTTGTTCTGGCTTTTCCAATCTGGTGGAACTCGGCTCCAAAAATCATGTGGAGTTTTGTTGAACAGAATGATTTAAGCGGAAAAACAGTTGTAGCACTCTGCACAAGTGGCGGAAGCGGAATCAGCGGTGCAGAAAAAGATTTGAAAGCTCGTGCCTCAAAAACAGCCATCTGGAAAAGCGGTGCAAGATTTTACGCAAATACAAGCGAAAGTGAATTGAAGAAATATTTTGAAAAGGTGTTAAAATAACCTGATTACCGGAGGATTTTATGAAATATACAAAGTTAGGAAAATCAGATTTGAATGTATCCCGTATCTGTATGGGATGTATGGGCTTTGGAGATTCATCAAACGGTCAGCATGGATGGACGCTGGATGAAGGTGCTTCAAGAGAAATCATAAAATATGGTCTGGAAAATGGAATCAACTTTTTTGATACAGCAATTGCATATCAGAATGGTACCAGCGAGCAGTTTGTTGGTCGTGCTTTACGGGATTTTGCAAAACGTGATGACTATGTAATTGCAACAAAGTTTCTTCCAAGAACTCAGGAAGAAATTGAAAAAAATGTAAGCGGCCAGAAGCATATCGAAAATTCCTTGAATCAGAGTCTTAAAAATCTTGGTATGGACTATGTGGACCTTTATATCTATCACATGTGGGATTATCACACTCCATTGGAAGAAATTATGGAAGGACTCCATAATGTTGTAAAAGCAGGTAAAGCAAGATATATAGGTATTTCGAACTGTTTTGCATGGCAGCTTGCAAAGGCTAATTTTTATGCAAGAGAAAATGGACTTACAGAATTTGTTTCTATTCAGGGACATTACAACTTAATCGCAAGGGAAGAAGAGAGGGAGATGGCTCCATTCTGCTATGACCAGAATATTGCTATGACTCCTTACAGTGCCCTTGCAAGCGGAAGACTTTCCAGAAAGCCTGGCGAAACTTCCGCGCGTTTAGAAAAAGATGCCTACGCAAAGTTTAAGTACGACAAAACTGCAGATGCAGACGGCCTGATCATCGAAAGGGTTCTGGAAATTGCAGAGAAGAAAGGCGTTTCCATGACAGAGGTTTCTCTTGCATGGCTTCTTACAAAAGTTACTTCGCCTGTAGTTGGTGCTACAAAAATGTCTCATGTTGATGGTGCAGTTAAAGCTGTTGATCTTGTTCTTACTGAAGACGAAATTGATTATCTTGAAGAATTGTATGTACCTCACGCACTGGC
>JAZQQW010000021.1:0-60097 GCA_045629255.1 Treponema sp. | reverse complement strand
GTTTCAATTCACGCACCCGTGAAGGTGCGACATGCTAAGAAAGACCGTTGTGTTCGTATTGTCGGTTTCAATTCACGCACCCGTGAAGGTGCGACGGAGTAAAATCATGACAATTAAATTCTATGAAGTTTCAATTCACGCACCCGTGAAGGTGCGACATTTATTTATTCTCTTGATGAGTATGGAGATGCAGTTTCAATTCACGCACCCGTGAAGGTGCGACGCATTGCCCTTGTAATATTCACCATAATACGGAGTTTCAATTCACGCACCCGTGAAGGTGCGACCGTATAGGATATAAGTAATTACAATATCAAAAATTAAATTATAATTTCCGCGAACATACTGTTTATTACTTATGCACTATGAATTTTATTATAATATATGGAAGATTTTTTTTCAATTTTTTGTTTTTCATTGTTTGCATACAGTTCGCGACTACATTATTAAAATACCCTGTGGATTAATTGGTTCTTTTTGTCCAACATGTTCAACTTTTCTCTGCCAATTTGCACCAAGTGAATAAAACCGCAAACTGTCATATTCAGGGTTAATTTCATTCAGTAATTTTTGTTTCAGTTCGACCCATTGTGCCGGCTCCACAAGACATTCAAAAACCGAATACTGTACTCTTTGGCCGTAGTTTTCTAAAATTTTAGCAACATGCCTTAATCTTTTTGCACCATGTTCATCACGGGCAACATCATAACTGACAAGCATCATCATATAGAACTCCTATTTCCATATATAAACTGGATATCCATCAATATCACCTCTGACAAATCTTGCTAATAATTGAGCCTGTGTATGAAATAAAATTGCCATATGCATCTTCTTTTCTACATATGGATGATTAACTACAGCTTCTTTTTTCTTTTGATATGCAGTTATTATTGTTTTTCTGGCTTCATCATTCATATTAACAGCACCACTCGCAGTAGTTTCAAATTGTTCTGGCTGAACTTCATTCCTGTTGATTAATGACAGAACCAATCTATCTGCAAAAAAAGACCTGAATTCTTCTACTAAATCTAAAGCCAGGCTTAATCTTCCTGGTCTATCACGATGCATAAAGCCAACAGCGGGGTCTAAACCGACACATTCCAAAGAACTAATCATATCGTGATACAAAAGTGTATATACATATGATAACATTGCATTTACTTTATCTAACGGAGGTCTTCTGTTTCTGCCTTCAAATTTAAAACCTTCTTTTTGAGATGTAATTAATTCATCGAAAACTGAGAAATAGGTTTCTGCAGCATCACCTTCTATTCCCCTTATTTTATCCAGATTTTTTTCATTATCAAGTTTTTCCAAGCTGTTAGCTAATTCCAGAATTGCTGTTTGTACCTTAGAAACATTAATTCTATCCTTATGGTCTCTTATAGCTCTTTGTAAAACTGTCCGCTGATTTGCAATTTTTCCCATTATAAAATATTTTGCAGCTTTTGCAGATTTTTCCTTATCATCTGATATCCGATATTGAGCTTTTCTGAGCAACACATTTCCTGCGACAGGTCCCTGCACTCTTGCCAGAAATTTTCCAGTTTCTGACAGAAAACTTATTGTAATATTATGTTCAGGAGCAGAACCAAGAAGAAACGGAGAAACATAAATATTTCCAAAACAAACAATAGAATCAAGAGTTATCATTGGAATCGAAGCCACGGTTTTATCATCAATAATAACTTCAACTGCCTCACCTTTTTTGTGCAGATATGTTTTCTGAGTCGTAATATAAAGTGTATTAAGAAATCGCTGCATTCTGGCTCCTGTTATAAAAAGTCATCATCAGAAAAACTTTCCTGATTTATTCGCCTTTTCAGATAAATATCTACAGATTTATTTCTGCCAACTGATTCAGGAAAACATGTATCTATAAATGAACAGCTTTCACATTTGTGCGTGTATTCTGCATTTGGAGTTTTTCCATTTTCAATAAGATTATGAAAATCTTTTGAAAGCTGTATTGTTTCCTGTCTTAATTCATCTGTTATCAGAACAGGGATTCTTTTGCGGATTTTGAAATAGAAAACAGCACCTTCTTCTATTGAACAGTTTAACATTTCTTCAAGACACATAACCTGTGCACAAAGCTGAACTTCATCACTTGTGTTTTCTTTTGGTTCACCATGCTTATATTCTATAGGAATTATTTTTCCATTAGAATAAAATTCTACAGCATCAGTTTGTCCTGTTAGACCAAGAAGGCTAGAAGCAATTTTCAAATCACGTTCAATTCGTACAACCTTACGCGATTCAGAAATTCCGCTATGAACTTTTTCATGCTTGGCACGACCATCAGCTGTAAAAAAGTTTTCTGTCCATAACTGTTCAAGATGAATAAAAGCACACTGCCGCGGACAAAAGCGTAAATGCTGAAGTCCGCTAAGCAGTAAGTAATCTGATTCGTTATACATTAAAATGTTAAAACTTCCGGTTTCAAATCTGGTAAATCATTAGTTTTGATTACATAATCATCAGAAGATTTTGCGTCAGTAATACCTTCTTTTTTAACTATTTCAAGTGTTTTATGAACTTTTGCAGCTGAATACTGTCCGCATTTTGTATTATGTTTCCACCAGTAAACAGCAACTACTTCCATGCTTCCTTCTGGACGAGCAGAAGATGCATCATTATCAAAAATATGAACAAGAGCATTTTTGATTTTATCTGCATCTTCTTCAGAAAAGCCTGTTAATTCTGCAAGTTGTGGATTAATACTTCCATAAGTTACATACAATCCAAAATCAACACTATGTTTCATACCCATTGTATCAGAAGCTTTTCCATCCCCTTTATCTTCTGAGTTTACACTTTTTGTTATCTGCAAACTTGATATATTTATAGTATCAATACTAAATGCAGGCTGAATTGTAACAGGGCCTCTTATTCCTACAGATAAATCATTACCTTTAAATGCGAAAACTTGGCCAAAACAACGTACATCAAACCATGTTTTATTTGCCAATTCTTGGAATGCTTTTTTATCTTTTTTCTTCATTACATCTGCTAAAACAGAATCCGCACGTGCTTTTAATGATTTAAACTCATCTTTTTTATAATCATCAGACTGAACAAAAATATTTTCTCCAGCATCTAAAAGTCTGTTACGAATTTTTCTTTTTAGGCAAACATCTGAAAGTTCTCCATGTCCATCTAATGTCATTCTTGGAACATTACCATTGAGTGGATCTCCGTTTGGATTTGCATTTTTTACACTAAAAACCAATGCAAAATCAATTTTGTTTTCTAAAACTGCCATAATTATTTCTCCTCTATTGTTTCTGATTCTTCATCATTTGTTTTTCTAAAAGCTTTTAACTGACACTGATAACCTAATAAGTATTCACCTGATAAAGGTCTATCGCATAGATAGTCATCAGCATTGAATAATGCTGAAATATCTTGAATTTGTTTTTCAAACCAATTCACTAATCCAGCATCCAGATGTCGCTTATAAGCCGGAAGTTTCTTTTCATAAAGAATCTTCCATGTAGATGAAGGTTTAATTGAAAACTGTTGCATATAACGAATTGCATTTGTTTCCCTATTTTCAGCCATTTTTCTTAAAGCCGAAGTTTCTAATTGCTGTGCAACTGCTAAAAGACGTCCAAAAAGATAATCCCTGCTTGTTCTGGTTTCTTCCAAAGCCAATTTATATTCCTCCTTGTATCTCGTTAGCTTATTATATTTAAAAACTGCACAAGCAGTTTCTAAAACAAAATCACGGTTATAATTATCTACGATCATTAAATTTGACGCGGATTTTACACATTGAATTTCCAAATCTGATGGAATTACAGTGCCATCAAGAATACAAGGAATTATTCTTTGTACTGTTTTTTCTATAAGATTTCCTTTTACATGGTCTCCATAAGCACACTCTGCAATCTGTTTAGGAGAAGGAGTTCCAATAGAATGATACCAAGTTGCTTTTTCATTAATATCATGTTTTTTCCAATAAGTTATGAACCAGGAAAGATTATTGTGCCACTTATTTAAGGCTTCTATTAAATCTGTATTTTGAAGTTCTCTGTACATTAAAATTGACATTCGCCCAGGAGTTGCAGAATTTAGCATCATAATCATTATTTTTTCGTGATTACTAATATTCCCATAATAACCAAGCAATCTTTTATTAATAGCATTTGCAAACTCTTTATCTGTAAAATAAATTTGTTCTTCAGAATTATCGTCTTCAAAACCAAAATCAAAATCTACAGAACCTTGTGTAATTGCCGGAAGTTTTTGTCCTGCACTATTCCATGTAACAACAGTTAAACCATCTCCAAAACGAATTCCTTGCTGCTTTATAAGCCAGCGAAGTGCAGAATGTGCCTTCTGTGTTGAGATAGAGCTTATTTGACATGCTTGCATGTCATCTTCAAATCGTCCGCGATATGTATAATTTGAAGTATCATTCGCAGATATTATTTTTGCCTTATCCCCACCATTTCTTATTTTTGCTGGATTATAAACAGCAATTTTCTCATTATTGCCATTTGCATAATTCAAATCCGTTTTTCTAATACGCTTAGTTAATTCTTCTTTTTTGGAAAAATTACCTTTTACATATTCAGAAAATTCATCTGATTCATAAAACTTTATCCACAAATTTTGAATATCTTCATTTTTCCATGTCTTGCTTTGTGAAAAATCTTTTGTTTCAACTTCCCATCTGATGAAATCTTTTATTTCAGCTGTATCAAAACCTTTTGAAAGTAAATCGCTTGAAATTGTTTTTTGGGATACATAAGTACAAATAGATTTTATCTGGTCATTTGAAAAAGCAGATTGACCCCAGCTTTTTAACAGATTAATATATTTTTCAAATTTTTCATTATCTTCACCAGAAATATATTCAAGTTTATCGCATAAAGGGTATGCATCAGCACCACTTGAACGAGAAGAACAAGATTCTGTACAGGGCATACAGGTAATTTTGTCTTTACTTTTGGAATCTATCAATTCAGCTGTAATAAAATTACCTGATTCATCAAGAGTAACAGTGACAGAAGCATTATTTGAAATATGATAAATTGGTTCAGGTTTTTCATCTGATTTTCTAGAAATCGTATTATCATAGACCTTTTCAAGTTCTACAAGCCAGCTCATCAGTTATCCTCCTTGTTAATTTCAGGATTTTCAGGAGTATACTTTCTAATATCACGCCTAATTGTACAGTTTTCTGGTGTCGGATATTCAATAATTCCCTTTTCCATTTTTGCATTCCAGAAACGTGCCGAAAGCATATCTGTTTTTACTTCAGTTGGATAATCAAAACCATGAAACATCATTCCGAATGAAAATGGATCTTCATTGTCATAAAAACTTTCACCTTCTCCAAATTTACATGGTTCGACATATCCCTGGCATTCCCTTGTACCAAGAAAAATATCTCGTCTGCCTCCTTTTTCTAAAGAACGACGAGCAATATCAAAATGTTTGTTCTCATTTCTGTCAACTTCTAAGTCTGGTCGCTGCATATTCCATTCGAAATGAGCTTTGACCTGATATTCTACATTTCTAAGATATGTATAAATTGATAAGTCATTACCACCGTTATAGCAAAGGGGTTTAACATTTTTTGATTCAGTGCTAATTTTGTTAATTACACGAATCTTATCAATTACCCATATAATTGTTGGTTTCCAATAGATACTTTGGGTTATTCCTTTTATTGCTTCATAAGTAGGAACTAAATATGTACTTTTTTCACCACCAATTTTTGTAATAGGGTCTGTAAAAAGTGCATATTTTCCTGTAAGCCTATATTCAATACTATTTTCTTTCAAGACATCCTCCCAATTTCCTATCGTTATATATAAGTATACAAACTATTTTTATATTGTCAACCTTTTATTGATTTTTTTTCCAAAAAATGCCAACATAAAAATGTCATGCAAAACAGCATGTGAATTGAAACCTATCTTTATATATAAGCGGTTATTTCCCTGCGGTATTTTTCTCCTTGGGGAAACAACCTTTAAAAACTCAGTACAGAAATATTGTCATTATTGGCATTCTTTGATAATCCAATATCTTTATCATAAAACTCTTCATGTAAAACATATATTCCAGAAGAAGGAATAACCTCGTATATCATTCCTTCTTGTTCCATCTTAAGAATTTTGTTTGTATAAATATTTACAGTGTACTGCTGTAGCTTTGAAAAAATTTCTTTTAAATTTTTATGATATTCTTTATTATTTTTTTCAAAACTGGATAATTCGCCTATTAAAACTTTTCCTTCACTATAAGGTACTATTACACCTGTAGTAAAATCTGCAATTACTTCAAAATTTTCCCATGCAGTTTTAAAAGCCTGTCTGAATGGATAGGGCCAACCTTCAGGATGTTTTTGTTTATATTTTCCATAAGAAATAATATTATCCGAAAGTAAATCCAAAACATTTGTTTCTGTTTCCGAAATATTGTATTTTAGTATGTTCTCAGTAAATTCTTTATAATAATACGTAAAATACGATTCTATTATCTCTGGATTAATCAATTCAATTTCTTCTTTCCCATTTGAAAACCGTCTTATTACACATTCAATACATTTTTGTCCAATTTTTAATTCTTCTAAAGAACCAAGCTTTTCACCTTCTAACATAAAAATAGCAACTTTTCCGCAAACACTATTACCATTTTTATCCTTTAATTCATTATTTCTATTGCAACGACCTGCTGTTTGAATAATTGAATCTAGCCCTGCCGTAAAACGTAAAGCTCCTTGAAAACTTAAATCAACACCAGCCTCTATTAAACGAGTACTTATGCAGATTACTCTTTTATTATTTTTTAAATCACTCTTTATCTGATTAATAATCTGCTTTCTGTGAGCAGGACACATATCTGTGCTCAAGTGATAATATTCATCTGCAATATGAAGTTTCTTTACTTCTTCAAATAACTCTTTTGCTTCTGGTTTTGTATTAACTACAGCAAGAAAGCTAGTAATCTCCATCATTTCATTTTTAATATATTTTGCAACCTCTGATATTGTACTTTTTGTAGTACCACCACCCGTTTTATCAATGAAATCTATTCGTTTTAGTGAAGTAAAATGTTTCTGTAAGTCTGTAATAACTTCATCTTTTATGTGAAGCTGATATTTTTCTTCGCCGATTTTATCCAAACAAGGCTGAGTTGCTGTACATAGCAATGCAGAACAATTACAGCAATTAATCAGATATTCAAGTCCCCAGTTAAAAAGATATGTAGCTTTTAATGGAAGCGTTTGTATTTCATCAAAAACAAAAACACAATCCTGAAACTGATGCATTCTTCTTATTGCTCTTGTACCAGAGCCAAACATTGTCTCCAAAAATTGAACCATTGTTGTTATTATCACAGGAGCATTCCAAGTTTGAGAATCAATAGCAAACTGTTCTTCTGATTCATAAATATTTTCTTTTTTTTCTAATGAAATATTAGAATGACACTCTAAAACAATTTTTCCTTTTGTTTCCTCATCTTCTAAAATGTTACGAATGACATCTGCATTCTGATCAAGAATTGATGTATAAGGAGCAATAATGAAAATATGCTTCATTTGATACTTTTCTGCCTGTTTTAAGGCGAACCTGAGAGAAGCCAAAGTTTTTCCTGCTCCAGTCATCGCTGAACATGTATAAATACTTTTTTCTTTTTTTCCATACTCAAAACAAAAATCAGAAAGATTTTTTCTAATCTCTCCAAGTTTTCCATCGTTATTAAAAGTTGCTAATTTATTTTCAAGTTTTTGAAGAAGTTTTTCCCAATCAGGAAGTTTATCATATTCTTTTAAATTTATTCTTTCATTATCATCAAATGCAGCACTATCCGTTCTATCTGCATCAATCAAGCAACTGGAAAAATTTCTTAAATACAACCCCATATTAAACATTAATTGCTTAGAATTATTTGCTTGATTCTTACAAGTATTTAGGAAAGTTTGATTACCTTCAAAAAGTAAATCATTATTCTTTATACAGTTATTAATTTTTTCCTTTAATGCTTCTGTTCCTTGCAAATTATCAATAGCTGTATCCTTTTTTTCCAATCTTTCAAGAAATTCAGAAGTACCATCAAGTCTAAGCATATCAGGTAAACCAGATCCATGATGATACATAACAGCAGCCTGTATTGCTGTTTCTGCAATATTTGTTTTTCCTGATATTTTATTTTTTATATATTGTGCACCAACAGTTGCATGCTCTTTTTTTGCTTGTATTTTTCCTTGAACACTGTTTAATAAATACTGTTGCCATTCAGGAGTTGATTTTCCCAAATCATGTAATAAACCTGCAAGTTTACATAAATTTGGGAAAGAGAAATCTTGCCCATATAAAAAAGATAAATCAGAAACATTACTTAAGTGTTCATCTATACTTTGAAATTCATTCCTTTTTGAACTATATCTGGCATTCATATTCCTCTCCATACAAATCATTTTAACACAACATTTAAATTATGATCTAATAATTTTCTATGTATAATTACCATTATACCACACATACATGTCAATAAACGTCACTGTAAAAAAAATAATCAGAAAATCAGAAAATCAGAAAATTTGTCTTTAACTCAAAAAATTATCTTTTATTGCAAACAGATGAATACATATATATAGAAAAAAACCTCCCTATCACCACATTTCACAAAGGAATCCCATACAACTCTTATAAAGCTGGCCGTACAACTCTTGTAAAGCTAACTGTACAACTCTTGTAAAGCTAGCCGTACAACTCTTATAAAGCTGGCTGTACAACTCTTATAAAGCTAGCTTTACAACTCTTATAAAGCTAGCCGTACAACTCTTGTAAGGCCGGCTCTTTTACATTCTGCCGGTATAAGGCCCGGTATCTAAACTTCAGATAAATATTCCCTAAGAAAACTCTTATATACAGTAACAATTTCACTGCATATTCATTTTTATATATAAAAGCTTGAAAAATACGTTAACGCAAAAAAAAAGCTTATGACAAAAACGGGTATTTCAGCATTTACTGGAATACATATTAAAAAAAATATTCTTATTGATTTAAGAATTTACAGGAGAAAAAAAATGAATGCAATTAATATTACAGGCAGTGAGACAACACAGAAAGGAACTGTAAAGCTCTACGAAAATCCGTTTGGAAACGGACAGAAGTATTACGGAAAAGTTGAACGAAATACTGTCGATTCAAGAACTTTACTTACAAAGATACAGAAAAAAAATGCCGGAACATCGCTTCATGCAATTCAGGAAGCAATGGGACTTCTGAAGGAAGTTGTCCTTGACAGCCTTGCAGAAGGAGAAGCCGTAAACCTGCTTGATCTTCTGACAATTTACATCGGAGTTGACGGAAAGATTGAAGGTCAGGCCATTCAGACAAAAGAAGGAAAAACTCCTTTTACCGTAAAGATAACGCCTACTGAACTTTTAAAAGATGCAGTAAGCAAAATTGCTGTCAAAAACATTGAACTTGCAGACACCAATCCAAAGATTGCTTCCGTATTTGACAGGTTCACTCAGACAGAAAACAGCACAGTTTCAATCGGCAAGGAAGTCCGCCTCACTGGTGAACGCCTTAAGCTTTCCGGTGAAGAAAGTGCAGTTTACCTCTGCCCTCTGAACGAAAAAAATGACATAAAGGAAGATGAATCCACATGGATAAAATGTTCAAACCTGACATGCAATACACTGTCAAAAATTGAATTCTATGTTCCGGAAGAAACAGAACCTGCTGAATACCGCGTTGTAGTGCGTTCATACTCCACTGCAAACGGTCAGACCGGCAGGTCAAGGAAACAGGCTGTTTCAGAAATTATAAATGCAGTAAAAAACTAAAGTCATGATGAACATGATGATTTAAAAAAGTTGCATGACAGAAACCAGTTCAATATTTCATGTTTGCCATTAACAGCAAAAAGATGATACCTGAACTGGTTTCTAACATCTTGTCATAGATAAAACAATCAGTTACTTTGCTTTAAAAAAAAGAAAACCCCTGTCAGAAACAGGGGTTTTAACTCTTTACAGAGTTATTTTACTTAGCAGTTCTCTGCGAAGTACTTAATTGTGCGAACCATCTGTGATGTGTATGAGTTCTCGTTGTCGTACCAAGAAACAACCTGTACCTGGTATGTATCGTCAGATACCTTAGATACCATTGTCTGTGTAGCATCGAACAATGAACCGAACTTCATACCGATAACATCAGAAGATACGATTTCATCTTCGTTGTAACCGAAAGACTCAGTTGCAGCAGCTTTCATTGCAGCATTGATTCCTTCCTTTGTTACATCTTTACCCTTAACAACTGCTGTAAGGATTGTTGTAGATCCTGTTGGTGTTGGAACACGCTGTGCAGAACCGATGAGCTTTCCGTTCAACACAGGGATAACAAGCCCGATAGCCTTTGCAGCACCTGTTGAGTTAGGAACGATGTTCTGTGCACCAGCACGTGGACGGCGGAGGTCACCCTTGCGCTGTGGTCCATCGAGGATCATCTGATCGCCTGTGTAAGCATGGATTGTGCTCATGATACCAGACTGAATTGGAGCGTAATCATTCAATGCCTTAGCCATTGGAGCCAAGCAGTTTGTTGTACAAGAAGCAGCAGAAATAACTGTGTCGTTCTTTGTCAAAGACTTGTGGTTTACATTGTAAACGATTGTTGGGAGATCGTTTCCAGCTGGAGCTGAAATAACAACCTTCTTAGCACCTGCTGTGATGTGAGCAGAAGCCTTGTCCTTTGCGCAGTAGAAACCTGTACACTCGAGTACAACGTCTACATTGTATTTTGCCCATGGGCAGTTTGCTGCATCTTTTTCAGCAGAAATCTTGATCTCTTTTCCATCAACGATGATAGAATCCTCAGTTGCAGAAACTGTGTGCTTTCCTTCACCGATTCTACCCATGAATCCACCCTGTGCTGTATCATACTTCAAGAGGTGTGCAAGCATCTTTGGGCTTGTCAAATCGTTGATTGCAACTACTTCATAACCGTCTGCTTCAAACATCTGGCGGAATGCCAAGCGGCCAATACGACCAAAACCATTAATAGCTACTTTTACTGCCATAAAAGTCTAGACTCCTTAAAAGAAATTCGTTATGCCTAGTGTACTGAGTTTATTCAAAAAGTGCAATAACACAATATATATTCCCCACAAAAACCGCTATAAAAAATGAATATTTCAAACAGTTTCATCATTTTTTTTGAAAAATTCTGATTTTTCCTGCGAAAATATCTTCTGTTCAATCGACTGCGGAAAAAAATCCGTACTTGATTTAAGACAGACTCAACTGATTGCTACAGTTTCGATGCACAATGCCAAAATTGATATTTATGTTTTTTTTCTATATACTGCTATCTTATGGAATATGACCAGTCATCAATTCTTTCGCTGATTTCTCACATACATACAATTTCTGCAGATTTTTCTACAAGCCGGCTGCCGGAAAAAGATAATTTCGTTTCATCACATGGTTACATTCTCTTTGTCCTTTCTCAAAATGGAAAAATGACAATGGGTGAAATTGCAGCCGCTATTAATAGAACAAAATCAACTACGACAGCCCTCATCAAGAAACTCCGCGATGCCGGCCTGATACAGGAAGAGCCTTCTCCTGACGACAGCCGTCAGAAATACATCTTTTTGACAGACAAAGGCAGAGAATACGACAAGCTCACATCTTCCATTTCCAGAGAGCTGCTTTCTGTGTGCTATACAGGTTTTTCGGAAAAAGAGAAAAACGAACTTCTGCACCTGCTCAAAAAGATGAGCAGCAATATCGAGAAAGAATCAAAATTAGTTTGATATAAAACCATTGACATTACTTTTATATCGAACTATATTTTCTCGCAGAGGTATTTATATGAATAAGCATATCAAAATAACAGCTATGATTTTTTCTTTCGCAGCAGCTCTTTTTGTATTTTCCGGCTGCTCAAAGTCAGACACAAACGGTTCTGCAAAAGTTCCGTCGATCTGTGTTTTTATACCGGGTATCATGGCAGACTCTCCGACTTATGCACATGTTGCAGAAGGTGTTCAGAGTGCTGTAGACGAATACAATGCAAATATTGCAGATGACAGCCAGAAAGCTCTTCTATATATAATGGAAGCCGGCACAAATCAGGCCGAGTGGTCTTCCAAGATTACAGCCCTCTGTGCAACAGGACTGTACGATGTCATCATTTCATCAAATCCGTCACTGCCAGAAATCACAGAGCCTATCGCTGCTCAGTTTACAAATCAGAAATTCATTATTCTGGATGCAGCTCACGAAGGCAACGGACAGATGTACACAGTAAGCTACAATCAGAGAGACCAGGCATACATCTCCGGTTATATGGCAGGTCTGTATTCAAAGACTCACAAAGTCGGTCTGATTGCCGCACAGGAATACCCGATAATGAACAACATTCTCTATCCGTTCTACGCAATGGGTGCAAAAGAGGCTTTCGGCGGTACAAGCTGTGACTTCCGCATTGTAGGAAACTGGTATGATGCATCAAAAGGTGCAGAGATTGCAGATGCAATGTATGCAGACGGTATAGACGTGATTCTGCCAATCTGCGGAGGTGCTTCCCAGGGTGTCATTTCTTCGGCAGCAGACCACGGCATGCACATCGTATGGTTTGACGAAAACGGTTTCAAAAAAGCTCCCGGAGTCATCATTTCATGCTGCATGACAAATCATATAAAAGCTGCAAAAGAGGCTGCAGAGCAGTATCTCGACGGCAAAACTCCATGGGGAACAGTACGTACTGTCGGTATGAAAGAAGGATATACAGAATTCTTTGACAAAGACGAAAAATATATAGAATATGTCAGCGAAGAAATCAGAAACGAGATTGATTCTGTTCTGAAATCTCTCAAAGACGGGACAAAGGTACTGCCGGATAAACTGTAAGCATATAGTGTAAATGTGCCGGTGCCGAAAGTCAGTTTTCCAGAAACTCAGGTTTATGGAATCTGACTTTGAAAATCTGCCAAAACAGACAGAGCAAGGCGCCCCGCACAGTATGCAATGCATACAGGCAAAAGGCAAACAAAGCTTATGAAAATACAGACGCATGAACTGACAAAAAGTTATCTTGTAAAAACAGCACTAGACAAAGTAAGTACAGTATTTGATACAGGAAAAATACATGCGCTTGTAGGAGAAAACGGTGCCGGCAAGTCAACCCTTGCAACTATCCTGAGCGGAGACAAACAGCCGACATCAGGTAAGATTTTCATAGACGGCAGGGAAGTTTATTTTTCGTCTGCGCATGACGCTCTCGGAGAAGGCATTGTTCTGGTTCACCAGAGACCGATGCTCGCAGAAAGTCTCTCCGCAAAAGAAAACATCATATTAAATCTTCAGACTACAAAATCAAAAAGTTTTTTTATCCATAAGCCTTCCGCCGAACTTCTGAAACTCAAAGAAAAATGGGTTCCGGAACTGAATTTAAACTCCTGCGTCAAAGACCTCGGCGGAAACATGCGGTTTTATATTTCTCTGCTCGGTTCCCTTTTGCGGCACCCCAAATGTCTGATTCTAGATGAGCCGTCTGCTTTTCTGTCGTCGCCGGAACGACAGGTTCTGTACAAAAACTTACGTGAATGCGCACAGAACGGCATGAACATAATCGTCATAACGCACAGCAAAGCAGAAGCTACAACATACCCGGACACTGTCACTCTGCTCAAAGACGGAAGCCTTGTCCGCCAGTTCGAAAGTCACGATACCTACAAAGACTTTCTGCAGTCTTCGCATATCCAGCCGCAGGAAGAAAGCACGCAGTCTGCCATAAACGGCAGCGGTAACTCAGTCTGCTTTGAGTTCAAAAACGTGAGCGCCCGTCCCAAAAACAAACCGCTTCTTCTGCAGGCAGACATAACAGCATGCTATGGTCAGATTACGGCGGTTACAGGCGTAAAAGAAGCAGCCCTCGAAACTCTTGAAGACATCATCACAGGAATAAATCCTTACTATGCAAAAGGAACTGCAGCATTCACAGACAGAGACGGCAAAACACACTGTGTAAACCTTGCACGCGCAGCTTTTACGACAGGCTTTCTCAGAAAGCACGGCACGGCGATAGTTCCGTCAGACAAGACATTCCGTGCATCAAATCCTGACATCACAATAGAACAAATGCTTACAATATATCAGAAAAACTGCGCCGCCGACCTGATTGCAAAGGCCTGCGTAAACGCAGCGCCGAACCAGTATGTCAAGGCGCTCAGCGGCGGCATGCTCCAGAGGCTCATTGTAGAAAGAGAGATTTCTCTCAACCCGAATCTCATTATCCTCTGCAATCCCATGCACGGACTTGACATACAGTCCCAGAGCCGTCTGTGCAAACGTCTTGTGGCACTTGCACAGGACCAGAAAGCCGTACTTCTGATAGGTGCGGCAGATTTTCCACTGTCACTCTGCTCAAAAGTCTACACTCTCGAAAGCGGCAGAACTCACTTAGAATTTTGTGCAGGAGAACAAATATGATTATTCAGAACAAGATACGCTGTGCAAGTTTATTTTTGGGCAGACTGCAAAAATATTTTTCATCAAAAATAAAGTCATTCGAAAAGCATTCAAAGTGTCTTTCAAATCCTGCAAAGGCTTTGTCATTGTCTACAATGATTTCTCCTCTTCTCGGGCTTCTGTCGGCAACAGTTTTGATTCTGATATTCGGCAAAGCCCCTGCAAAAGCGCTGTCAAGTTTTTTCCTTGATACGTTTACTTCCAGATATTACTTTGGCAACCTTTTGAACACAGCATCTTTTTTCATGATTGCAGGAACTGGTTCGGCAATATCCATCAAAAGCGGCAACATGAATCTCGGAGGAGAAGGCCAGGTCTATATCGGAGGTTTTGCAGGCTGCATTGTGCTAAACACATTTCGGCTTCCGGCTTCAGTGCCGTCATATATTTCAACTGCCGTCGTATTTCTTACAGCCCTTCTTGCAGCTGCAGCAAGCGGCGCCGCACTTGCATGCATCAGTTCTTTCCTGAAAGAACTGCGCGGAGCAAAAGTTCTTCTGACTTCGTTTCTGGTTTCTGCTGCAACTATACCTGTAATCGACGGACTTATCACAGCAAGCAAAACTAACTCCGGTACAAACATGCTTGCGCTTCCGTATATTCAGAACAGGTACAAGCTTCCGCAGATTCTTTCTCCGTCTCCGCTGTCTGTTTCTTTTTTCATAGCTATCGCTGTATGCTTAGTTTCGCATGTCGTAATCAACTACACAGAAAGCGGCAAAAAAATGCAGCTCTGGGGACAGGCTCCTCTATTTGCAAAGTACTGCGGATACAGTTCAAAGAAAAACTCTTACATACCGCTTGCCATATCCGGAGCCCTTCACTCGCTGTGCGGTTTTTTTGCAGTGACAGGAACTTACTATACATGCCACAAAGATTTTTATGTAAGCATGGGATGGAACGCATTGAATACAGCTCTTATTTCATCCTCAAATCCGATTGCTGTCATTCCAAAGTCTCTTATTCTTGCATGGATTTTTACATCAGCTTCCAGAGTATCTCTGACTCAGGGATTCGGATTCGACATAGCAGGCATAGTTCAGGGAATTGTTCTTTTTTCCATAGCAATTCCTTTTGCGCTTTCCAGAAAAAAGCAGGAGACTTTGTAAAATGAACCAGTTTTTGCATATTCTGATAACAATAGTTTTCATAGCGGCACCGCTCATGACTGTTACGATGGGTGCTTTGATAAGCGAATACGCCGGACGCATGGCGATGTTTCTGGAATACATAATAAACATGGGAGCATTTCTGTGTTATGCCTTTACCCTGCTTACAGGAAATCTGATACTGGGCATGGCTATGTCAGTTATATCATGCATGATTATGGTACTGTTTTTTGAACGCACGGCAACATGCTTCAAGGCAAATATGTTTCTCATTTCTCTTGCAATGAACATGCTGTTCGGAGCTGCGATAACGCTTTTGTCGAGTGTCATATTCGAAACAAGAGGTGTGCTTTTTTCGGACAGCTTCAAGTTCAGTGCAAATACTATGAAAATCACGACGAGCATTGCATGCTATGTTTTTGTTGCGGCACAGATAATCATGCTCAAGTTTACAACGCCTGGACTTATATTCCGCATTACAGGAAGTGATTCAGGTGTACTAGAATCGCACGGAATATCTGCATCAAAGTACAAAATGCTTTCGTGGATGATTGCCGCGGCAGACGGAGCTTTGTGCGGCTGTGTGCTTGCATGCCGCATATCATCGTATGTTCCAGGGCTCTCTTCTGGACGAGGCTGGACAGCTTTAGCTGCTGTGTTCTTCGGCAAAAAAAATCCTCTGCTTGTCGTATTCGCAGTGTTCATCTTTGCTATAGCAGAATGGGCAAGTACAAACATACAGAACATAGACTGCTTCAAAAACTTGCCGTCGTCCGTTCTGCTTGCACTGCCCTATGCTCTTGCACTTATCCTCATTATAGCAATCCCGCAGAAAGCACAGGATAAAAATTAGTCACCTGCCTTATATCAAAGCCATCTGTAACACTTCTTGCAAGGCAGCTGCCATTTCTCATCACTTGCTGGCATCTTTTCCGGAAAGAATACCTTCGTCTTTTGATATCCATCTGCCATACAATGCACGTCCAAGATATACAAACGGAGTATCAGCAAGACTTGTAAATATATAAATCACATATCCTGATATACCTATCTCAAGTACCTTAAGCGGACTGTAAATTCCCCAGAAAGCAACAGCCGTAAATACAGAAATGTTTATCATCTGAGCTATCAAAGTCGCCACATTGTTTCTTATCCAAAGATATTTTTTTCTGTCACCGCATTTCTTTGCAGTATAATTCCACAAAGCATGATATGCATATACATCAAAAACTTCGCTCAGCACATACCCCAGAAGACTTGCAAGCATAAGCCTTGGAGTATATGAAAAAATCTGTGAAATTAACGGCATGGCAAAATCGCCGTCAGCAGGAGTATACAAAAACCAGCTCTGGCTGATGATGACAAAAGCCAGGTTCGTCGCAACACCAAGCCAGACAGCTTTGTTTGCAGTCCTGCGTCCATAGTTTTCGCTCAAGATATCAGTTGCAGCAAAAGTTGCGGCAAATAAAATATTGCCGAGCGTCATATCCATGCCGAACGCATGTACCAGAATCAAAACCTCGATGTTGGCAGCTATCGTGGCAATGACAATCCATGCAAAAATGCCATCCTTGCCGAACAGTCTGAAAAACACAAGAACTCCGCCAAAACAAATGAAAAGTGACAGAAACAAAGCTAATTCATTAGGCATTTTTTTCTCCGCAAAAAACACTAAGTTTAAAATAATTCTCACTGATTTTTTTCCACGAAGATTTTTAAGGAAACACTGATTAAAACGCAGGGAAACATTTTTATCAGAGCTTCCCTAGAAATACCATACAGAACAAACAGACCATGCCGGAAGATTTTTTGGCACGTACCCGGTTTTGTTTATTGTCAGGAAGGTTTATGAACTGACACTGTACATCGGCGGCACCATATCAGGAGCTTGCTAAAAACTTAGTTTTTAGTGATGAACTTTAGGACATCTCAAGTTAAACATACCGGAGGTATCGCAATACTTTGGTATCCGAGAGTTTTTTATTTTTGTCATTACAAATCATAAAACATGGCTTTTATACAGACTGCAAAAACAGCTGTTTTCCAAAGTGTTTATTTGTAATATCAAAAAACAAAAAAAATTGCAATAACAAATGTCAAAAAATTATACTCATTTTCTAAACCTTTTTTTTTGAGTCATGTCACAGCTTCTTATTTTCTGCATTCTATGATAAACTTGTTTTCATGGCTGACAAAATACTGCTCCATGAATCTATAGTTTCTCATGTCAATCTGACATTCGCACGCTCAGGCGGTAAAGGCGGACAGAACGTAAACAAGGTAAATACAAAAGTTCATGCTTATATCTCAGTTTTTGATCTGGAAGGGCTTACAGAAAAAGAACACGTGCTTCTGAGATGTTGCATCGGCAAAAACATGAACTCGCAGAACGAAATTTTCGTGGATGCAGAAGATGAGCGCAGTCAGGAAAGAAACAGAGAAATTGCAGTCAGACGTCTCGAAGAAAAAATTCTGACTGCTGTTAAAATACAGAAAAAGCGAATTGGAACAAAACCGACAAAAGCCTCAAAAGAAAAACGCCTCAAGGCAAAAAAAATTGCAAGCCTCAAAAAAAAGAACAGAAGATATATCCCGAAATAAACAGACAGTAAGTTTTTTGTAAATATCCTTGAATATTCATGAAGTTTTTTTCAGACCACAAGAACTGGAATTATCAGGTCAAATGTCAGGTTATAAAATAGAACTCATAAAAAAAGGCGTAATTTTTTTAGAATTTGACAGACATAAAGATACCAGAGAAAAACATCAGGACGTTTTGTCTGAAACTACAAGTGGTTTTGTCTGAAACATCAGGACATTTTCCCTCAAAGCTTGATACAGACAGATACTTTTTATAGATAACCCTAATTTTGTTTACAATTTTAATTTACCGTTATATAATATAAAGTATGGCAGACCTGCTCAATGATACGCAATTTATTCAATTCAGGGACTTGATTTACAAATCAAGCGGAATAACATTCTCGGATACAAACCGTTCAATTCTGGACAGCCGTCTAAAAGAACAGTTGCGGGAGAAACATCTTACAGATCTCGACGAGTATTTTAAACTAGTCTCTTCTGATCAGGAAGAATTAAAGCTTTTTCTTGACAGCGTTACGACAAACCTGACTCGTTTTTTTAGAAATCAGCCGCATTTTGATGCCCTGATAAATTACGTTATTCCTCACATCATTGAAGAGAAGAAAAAGACAGGTTCCCGCAAAATCAGAATTTGGAGTGCCGGCTGTTCCACAGGAGAGGAGCCTTACACAATTGCCATGCTTCTTGCAGACAAACTTCCTGCTCCATATACTTTTGAAATACTTGCGTCTGATATCTCTCTCAAGTCCCTCATGGTCGGAAGACAGGGATTTTATGCAAAAAACAAAGTCGCAGGTATTCCGCCGGAGTATTTGAGCCGCTTCTTTACAGAATCTACAGACGGATATCAGGCAAAACCTGAACTCATGTCAACCATTAGCTTTGACTATCATAACCTTGCAAATGAACGCGGTGACAGAGATCTCGACATCGTATTCTGCCGCAATGTTCTCATATATTTTGACGAAGTTGCTCAGAAAGCAACTATTGACCGTTTCTGGAAATCCATGGGCACACCGTCCTATCTTTTTATTGGACATTCAGAAAGTCTTTTTGGAATGGAAACAAAATTCAATTTTTTAAAAACAGAATGGGCATGTCTCTACGAAAAGAGCAACAGCTAGTCCAACTGCGAACAAAGGGAAAGGTATCGAAAAATGGATGATATTCAAGTTCTGATTTGTGATGACTCGGCTTTAATGCGCAATCTCATATCCCGCATTGTAGATTCTACAAAAGGCTTGCATACAGTAGGAACTGCAATGAATGGAAAATTCTGTCTTCAGAAGATTCCTACTCTACAGCCAGACATTATTATTCTGGATATAGAAATGCCAGAAATGAACGGTGTTGAGTTTCTGAAAGAACGGAAAAAACAAGGCATCGACATACCTGTTATCATTCTTTCTTCTGTAGCTACAAAAGGTGCTGCCGTTACGATGCAGTGCCTTGAACTTGGTGCAAACGACTTTATCACAAAGCCGGCAGGTTCAATTTCAAGCAATATAGCATCCGTCGGAAGCGATCTCGTTGAACGAATTGCTTCTTATGGCAGAAGATATGCATTCAATAAAGGCAAAGAAGTCTATCCTCTGGATTTCTACATGCAGCAGGCAAAGGAAAAAGAAGAGGAAGAAACTGCTGCTCAGGCTGCAAAAACATTGGAGAAGTCAACTGCTCAGGCAAAGCAGAAAGTAGGTCTCCTCAAAAAAGCGGAAACATCAGGCATTGTAATGCAGAGTACTTCCGTACCAAAAACTTCTTTTTCAACGTCTTTCCCGACAGCACAAACAAAAAAAGAACCGGCAGTTATTGAACCTGTCAGAAAGTCAGGTGCAATTGATATTGTTGCAATAGGAATCTCTACAGGAGGTCCGAATGCACTTCGTGAGGTATTTGCAAAAATCGATCCGAAACTCAACAGACCGATTCTTGTCGTACAGCACATGCCGGCAGGATTCACAAAAGAATTTGCTGCAAGTCTGGACAGAATCTGTCCTCTCAATGTAAAAGAGGCTGAAGACGGTGATTTGATACATCCTGGTCAAATATACATCGCTCCTGGAGATTATCATATTGTCGTAGAGAAATCTACGCTCTGCAATGTCATCAAATTGTCAAAAGCCCCGCAGCGTAACGGACACAGACCTTCTGCAGATGTTCTTTTTGAATCTGTCGCAAAGATTTATCAAAACAGAGCTTTGGGCGTCATAATGACAGGCATGGGTAAAGACGGTGCTGCACAGCTTGCAGAACTTCGAAAACAAGGTGCCTGGACTCTTGGACAGGACGAAAAAACATCCATAGTCTATGGTATGCCAAAAGCTGCATGGGAACTTGGTGCTGTACAAAAGCAGGTATCTCTTGATAAAATGGCAGATGAAATAAGCACTCTTGTGCGAGAACACGTTAACGGTTAAGTTAAGGAAGCTTATAAAGACAGTAGTTTTTTAAGTTGCCCTTAAATATTACAGACTATACAATAACAAAAGCCGTCGGTTCCATAAAACTGGCGGCTATTTTTTTATAAAGGAAAAAATTTATGGACAAAATATTCACACCATATCTGAATCGCATAGAACAGGAAATAGACAAGGCATTGCCGCTTATCTCAAACAGTAACTGGCAGTCTGCAACTTTTGGAAAAACTGACAGCTGTGTAAATTCGCTTCATTTCAAGCCGCTTGTAGAAACAACCCGTTCTCTGATAGATTTGGGAGGCAAAAGATGGAGACCGCTTTTTCTGGTTTTAACAGCAGAAGCCTGCGGTCAAGAAAATCTTGACAGTGCGTATCACATGTCTCCTCTTGTCGAATTTGTACACACAGCAAGCCTTATTCATGATGACATAGAAGACGCTTCTGATACAAGAAGAGGCAAACCGGCCGCATACATCACTTACGGTATGGACACTGCTATCAATGCAGGCTCATGGCTTTATTTTGAAGCTCCAATATGCATCGATACATTGGATTCTGACGATGAGACAAAACTCAGACTTTTCAAGACATTCAGTATGGAACTTCGACGGCTGCACCTTGGACAGGCTATGGACATAGCATGGCACAGAGATAACAAGTACTGTCCTGCTCCTGATGAATATCTTGCAATGGTAAAAAGCAAAACAGGTACTCTTGCAAGCCTCGCAGCCAAAATCGGTGCACTGACAGCAAATGCAGATGACAACACAGTTTCAAAAGCCGGCGAAACAGCGGCAACTATCGGTGCAGGTTTTCAGATTATAGACGATGTAATAAATCTGACTACAGGCAATCCGGGCAAAAAACGCGGAGACGACATTGTCGAAGGCAAGAAATCTTTGCCGGTACTGCTTTTTGCGCAAAAGTGCGGTACTGACAGCAGTGATTTCAAAAAACTGTCCTCATGCTTTGAAAGAGCGAGAGCAGAAGGTATAGAAAGTCCTGCTGTAGAAGAAGCCATTGAGCTTATGAATTCTTACAAAGTTATTGACGAAGCAAGAAATAAAGGCATAACTTTTATAGAACAGGGGTGTTCTTCTTATATGCACCTGTTTGCAGGAAATAATAACAGTGCAAATAAAATAACAACATTGTTTACTTCCATGATTCCTGCTATAATATAAGGGATACCTGGAAGTTAGCAGCTGTGACGGAATTAAAAACGCTGTTTTATTGCGTTTTAATTTTGCATATAGCCTCAAAAAAACAGAAGTTTTAGAGGTACCATAAATTTTTACACGGAGGTGATATTATGCTCGAAAATAGTGAAGTTCTCAATAATCAAGCAATTGAGCTTGCCTCTAAAGGTGAATACGCAGAAGCAATAGCCTGCTTTAAACGTGCTATCAATATCGAAAAACAGAATTACCTTCTCTGGTTCAATTTAGGTATAACATATCGTGATGCAGGCGACCTCAACGATGCAAAAAATGCATTGCTCAAAGCCTTTTACATGAAGCCGGAAGACGAAGAAGTAATTGAATCACTTGCAGCAATCTGTTATGCAACAAGCGACCTGTCTGATGCATTTGAATATACAGCAATGGGACTCCATCTGAACGACGGAAACTACAGGCTTTGGAACACGCTCGGCGTTTTGTATTTCAACGAATCCGATTATGGCAGTGCAAGTGAAGCTTTTGAGCAGGCATTGTGTATCAACCCGTACTACTACGATGCTTTGTATAACCTGAGAGATTCTTATGATGAACTCGGAAATAAGATTGGAGTTGCAGAATGCAACAAACGCATGAAAGAACTTCGCAGTTAAGGCTTATTTAACCAGTATGCAAAAAAAAGCCATAATTATTTCTGTGAAGAAACAGCAGATTATTGTGCAGCCAGTCACTAAGACTGACTGCAAATACTGCACTCTTGAATGTTCAAAAAAGAAACAAACAATATCAGTCTCAAATCCAAAAAAGCTCAAAATAGAACCTGGCAATTTAGTATATATTGAATTCTCGAAGACAAGACTTGCCATAGAAGGTGCTTTTTCACTGTTCTTCCCTTTTATATGTGCAATCGGCGGCTATTTTGTATCAGATATAATATTTCCGGTTGCAGATAATTTAAAAGATCAATTCAAAGCACTGTCTGTACTGATTTTTCTTATTTTATCTTCTGTAATAGTTCTTCTTGTTACAAGAATCACCAAATACAGCGGAAAATGTGAGATTATTGAACTGATTGACGAAAATAAGTCATAAATTTTCTCACAAATAATTTTACATAGTCGAAACTATAAAAAAGGGAGATGGAAAAAATGAAAGGGCATATACATATCTCAAACATAACTGCCTTTTTTGTTTTTTCTATATTGACTTGCAGCTGTTCCATAAATTACGCATCAAATCAAGTCGCCTGGGAAAACAATTCCCCGGAGTTTACTTTTAATACAGCAGTCTTATCACGATACGAAAAAAATCTGATTACTTTTTCTCTCCAGTCAGATAGAATTGAACAGTACTCAAAAACGGACATGACATGGGCAAAAGATGCTACTTTCCAGACGTGGGATGAAAACAGCGAAATAGATACAGAAGGTTCCTGTGGCCTTTTGGGAATCACAGGAAACGGAGAAGCTGTAACTTTCTACAGCGACATCGTTTTGCACAATATCAAAAAAGACGCAGTTCTCAAAACTGATTCTCTTTTTTGGAATACGGAGACTTCACTTGCCGTGTCATCTGTAAAAGATACAACAACACTAACATCCGGTGAAATCGAAATCGAAGGTTACGGTTTTTCTGCAAACGGAGATAATAACAACTACTTATACACATCAAATGTAAGCGGTACAATACAGACAAAAGACTGACAGGAATTTGCAAATGAAAAATAATGTTTTCTTTCAGATTATAAAGTTCATATTTACTATGTATATCATACTGTCACCTGTAAATTATGCAGCGGGAGAAACCATCACTTTCAAAGCAGACAGCATGCAGGGATATGCAAAAACTGACGACAGCAGCAAAAGCAGCAGTGACTATGCAAAACTTATCGGAAACGCAAATATCACAACCGAATCAAATGAAATCTTTGCCGATGTTATTGAAATGTCTGGGGAAAAATACCGTTATATCAAAGCAAACGGCAATGTAACAGGAACAAACACAAAGAACAAAATAGATTTCAGCAGCAACGAGTTTTACTATGACAGAGTAAACAAAATTTCAACCATGCAGGATTCTGTTCGTCTGATAGACAGAGAAAACGAAGCCATTGCAAATGCAGAATTGATGGAATACAACGAAAATGACAACTGCGTTGTCATGCAGATTTCTGTCACAATCCAGCAGAAAGACAGTATCTGCAAGGGTGCTTATGCAATCTACAATATGGACACGAGAATGTTGTTTTTGAGCGGAAACCCGCAGATTACACAGGGTAAAGATGTTTTCCGTGCGCAGGAAATCATGCTCAATCTGGATACTCAGGAAGTTACACTGGACGGACGTGTCAGAGGTTCTGTCACAAGCACAAACAAAAACTGACTCATCGGAAATTTCATGCGAACATAAAAAACTGTATATAAAAAGTGTTCGAACAGAGAGTTCTGCAAAATCCGATATATGCAATCTGTAGAAAAGTATAAATTACATTAAAATACTTTAATAAGGTGCAATATAGTAATTGCAATCTCACGAACAGCATTTAAAAATCCGAAAATATATACATAATGGAATCATTAGATATACATACACTTAGAATAAATTCACTTTATAAATCATTTGGAAAAAAAGAAGTTGTAAAAGGTATAGAGTTTGTCATGCAGACAGGAGAAATTCTTGGACTCTTGGGTCCAAACGGTGCCGGCAAAACAACAACATTTTATACGATAGTAGGTTTTTATAAGCCAACAAAAGGGGATATTATTTTGGATGATGTAAACATCACAAAATTACCAATGTACAAAAGAGCTCAGCTCGGAATTTCATATTTACCGCAGGAACCTTCTGTATTCAGAAAGCTCACTGTAGAAGAAAATATCTGGTCTATTCTTGAAACACGAAAAGATTTATCCAATAAAGAAAAAAAAGACGAACTTGAAATGCTGATTGATGAATTCGCTATAGAAAGAATACGTAAACAGCCTGCCTACACTCTTTCTGGTGGTGAACGCCGGCGAACAGAGATAGCACGCTCTCTTGCAATTCATCCAAAATTTCTTTTGCTCGATGAACCTTTTGCAGGAATTGATCCGATTGCTGTTGCTGACATAAAAAAACTTGTAAAACATCTGTCAAAAAAAGGAATTGGTATTCTGATAACAGATCATAACGTCCGAGATACGCTGCAAATTACAGACAGAGCTATAATCATCGCATCAGGACAAATTGTCATACAAGGTTCTAAAGACGAAATTCTCAATTCACCTGTTGCAAGAGAAATATATCTCGGCAAAGATTTTGCAATGTAAATAACAACCTCCAAAATTGCAATTTTTGGAGGAAACCTCAATAAATATTAATTTTAAACAAAAAAAAGCCGCCCTTGTATATAAGGACGGCTGGAAGCAAAGCTTCAGGCGGAAATATTAATCTTATGCCTCAGCTGATGCTTCTGCTGCTTCAGGTGCAGGTGCTGCTTTCTTAGCAAGCTTTGCATTCTTTCTAGCAACATTCTTGAGATGAGCATTGCAGACCTTGCAAATCTTTACTTTATTACCGTCTACTTCCTGCTCATACAATGTTTTGATCTGTTCTTTTCCACAAATAGCGCACTTACCACGTCCGTGATTTGGTTCTTTGCGGATTCCTGTTCCACGATGTGCTTTAGACATATTAATTACTCCTTACCAGCTGCTTTCTTATCTGATGAAGAGTCGCTGCCTTCAGACTCAGGAAGCTTATAATCAACAAGTTCAAGAATAACAACATCTGCAGCGTCACCCTGACGGAAACCCATCTTAAGGATGCGTGTATATCCACCATTGCGTTCCTTCATACGAGGACCGATCTCTGTAAAAAGTTTATTCAATATTTTTTCATCAGCAATAAACTTTGCAGCAATTCTACGATTGTGTACACTGTCTTCTTTAGCACGTGTAATCAATTTCTCTGCTGCCTTGCGTACTTCAAGTGCCTTTGACTTTGTTGTTGTAACACGCTCATATCTAAAAAGAGATGTAACCATGTTACGAGACATTGCACGGCGATGTGCTGACGTACGTGAAAGCGGATTAAATCCATTCATGTGGTTCATTCGTTCTCGTCCTTATTTTTACGCAAGTTAACATCTTGATTCTTGAGATGACTGTAATCAGTCATTCCCAAAGTCAAACCACGTTCCTCAAGCTTTGCCTTGATTTCCTCAAGACTTTTGCGTCCGAAGTTACGTGTTTTAGAAATGTCTTCTTCCGTCTTTTTAGTTAATTCACCAATTGTGTGAATGTTAGCATTCTTGAGACAGTTTGAACTGCGTACGGTGAGTTCCAATTCTTCAACAGAAGTATTGAGAATTCTTCGTATCCATTCATCACCCTCATCCAAATCGTCGCCCGAAGAGTATTCATCTTCACTGAAATTGACGAAAATTGCAAGGTAATCCTTAGCAATCTTAGCAGCCTCAGCCAAAGCATCCTCCGGCTTAATACTACCATCGGTCCAGATTTCAAGAATAAGTTTGTCGTAGTCGTTTCGCTGACCTACACGGCAAGGTTCAATTGAATATTTTACCTTAGGTACAGGTGTAAAAATACAGTCCATCGCAATTGTACCAACAACTTCGATGTAATGTGAATTTACTTCCGCAGGAACATATCCTCTACCAAGATCAACCTGGATTTCAACATCCAGACGGGCATTTTCCATCATTGTAAAGATTTCGAGCCCTTCTGTCATTATCTCAAGCTGACCTTCCTTCGCAAAGTCCTCACTTTTTATAGTTCCTGGACCTGTGAATTCGTAGAAAATAGTATCCTGTTCAACATCGTGCGGCAAACGCAAACGAATCTGTTTCAAGCTATTTATAACTTCAAGTGTATCTTCTGAGATATTTGGAATCTTTTCAAATTCACTTGAAATAACATGAGGGACACCGTCCGCATCATAAGAAGTAATCCGAACAGAAGATATTGCATATCCCTGAATTGAGGAAAGCAATACACGGCGAAGTGTATTTCCTACAGTTGTACCAAACCCTGGTTCAAAAGGGTATGCTGTAAACTTTCCATAATTCGGATTAGTCTCAAGATGCTCAAATGTAATTCCCTTTGGTTTTTTAAAACCTTTAAGCAGATTTTTGCGAGCCATCTGAACTCCTTATTATTTAGAATAGAGCTCAACCACGAGCTGTTCCTTAACATCAGCGAGATCTGTAACTTCCTCACGACGTGGGTACTGTACGAAAGTTCCCTTTACAGCATCCTCATCAAGAGTCAACCATGGAGAAGTTCCAGACTTTGAATTCTCCTTAAGTCCATCCTGAACAAGAGCAAGCTTCTTGCTTCTCTCTTTAATTTCAATGATGTCACCAGGTTTTACCTGATAGCTAGGTACATCAACAATTCTACCATTTACCATTACATGGCGGTGAAGAACAAGCTGACGAGCCTGATTTCTGCTAACAGCATAATGAAGTCTGAAAGCGACATTGTCAAGGCGACACTCGAGAAGTTTAATCAAGTTCTCACCTGTAACACCTGGCATGCGGAGAGCGTGATCAAATGCAATATGGAACTGCTTTTCCTGCATACCATACATTCTCTTAATCTTCTGCTTTTCGCGAAGCTGAAGACCATATTCACTGCGCTTTCCAGTACGATCTTTAGGATCTTTTCCTGGTGCTGATCTTTTTTTATTGATTGGACACTTATCGCTCTTGCAGCGGTCGCCCTTAAGGAACAACTTCTTCTGTTCTGTACGACAAAGTCTGCAAACTGGTCCTGTATATCTTGCCATATTATGCTAATCTCCTTACATGCGACGAGTTTTGCGAGGACGGCATCCATTGTGTGGGATTGGTGTAACATCAGAAATTGATTTTACTTTCAAACCAAGTGTTCCCAATACACGAATTGCATTTTCGCGACCGATTCCAGGTCCCTTTACGAATACGTGTACTTCACGAATACCATAACTAGCTGCCTTCTGTACAGCAGTTTCACAAACTGACTGTGCAGCAAACGGAGTAGATTTCTTTGCACCTCTAAAACCAAGTCCACCTGATGATGCCCAAGAAATTGCATTACCTCTGAGATCTGTAATTGTTACAATAGTATTATTGAAGCTAGCCTGAATATAGACATTACCTTCATAAACACTCTTCTTTTCCTTTCTCTTCTTTACAGTTGCCATCGATTTCCTCCGCTAGCCTTATGCCTTCTTCTTGTTAGCAACGGTCTTCTTCTTACCCTTGCGTGTGCGAGAATTTGTGCGAGTGCGCTGTCCACGAACAGGCAATCCTCTAGCATGACGCTTGCCACGATAGCTGCCAATATCAATAAGGCGCTTGATGTTCAAACCGATTTCAGAGCGGAGACGACCTTCAGTCTTATAATTTTCATCCATTACCTTACGGATAGATGCCAATTCATCTTCTGAAAGATCGTTGATCATTTTGTTAGGATCAATTTTTGTCAGCTCACAGATATGGTTTGCTGCTGATCTACCGATACCATAAATATATGTCAATGCAATATTGACGTGCTTATTTGGGAGATCGACTCCCGCAATTCGAGCCATCAGTTACTCCTCAACCCTGTCTTTGCTTGTGCTTTGGATTCTGGCAGATAATGCGGACAACTCCGTTTCTCCTGATTACCTTACACTTGTCGCAAATGGGCTTTACGCTGGTTCGTACTTTCATAAAAGTCCCCCTAACTAAAATATAATAACTAATATATATTCATATCAAATCATGGCAATTCGCTATGAATTACAATCTGATATGAAATTCACGTTGTTTAATGGTGCATTAGTCTATCATATTTTAGTCGATTTAATCTAGACCTTATTTACGAATTCTCTAAATTTTTAGAGGCTTCTAGGTCTTAATCCCTTCTTTGTCAGACCATCATGATGGTGCATCTTAAGAAGAGCTTCAACCTGTGACATTGTATCCAAGTCAACGCCAACCAAAATCAGTAATGAAGTTCCACCCATCAACATTGCTATCTCAGCAGGGAACTTGAAAATGACTTGGATGATTGTTGGCAGTACTGCGATTACAGCCAGATACAAAGATCCAGGAAGAATCAGACGGTTTAAAACCTTCTGAAGATATTCCTCAGTTTTATCTGTTCTGATTCCAGGAATAGAACCACCGTTTTCACGGACATTCTTTGCGATTTCCGTAGGGTTCAGTGTTACCTGAGTGTAGAAGTATGCAAAGAAAATGATCAGCAAAACTTGGATAATGCTATACCAAACTCCAACAGGATTCAATACAGCAGATACTTTCATTAACCATGTGTATCTGTTTGAAAGGCTGTTTGCAATCTGGAGCGGGAATGTCAGGAATGCTGATGCAAAAATGATCGGTATAACTCCTGACGGATTGATTTTAAATGGTATATATGTGCTTTGTCCACCGTACATTTTGCGGCCGACAACGCGCTTTGCGTAGTGCACAGGAATTTTTCTTTCCCCTGACTGCTCAAATACGACGAGACCAATAATAGCCACATACATAAGAAGAGCAACGATAACAAATACAAAATTGATATCACCGTTTGAAACGCCCTTTCCCAACTGATAAACAGAACTTGGGATTCTTGCAACGATACCTGCGAAGATAAGCATTGAAATACCGTTGCCGATTCCACGAGATGTAATCTGATCACCTAACCAGATTGTAATCATAGAACCAGTTGTAACAGTGAGAATTGCAAGAGCATTAAAATACAGTTTGTTATCAAAAATAATTGCACCAGGCTGCTGCTGATTGATAGCATCAGCATAAACAGTGAGAGCATAAGACTGGATGAGACATACAAAAATTGTACCGACTCTTGTCCACCAAGCTACTCTCTGCTGTCCGCCTTCTTCCTGTGCAATTCTTTTGAGTGACGGGAAAATGACGAGCGCAAGCTGCATAATAATCTGTGTTGAGATGTATGGCATTACGCCAAGCATGAACACAGAGAAACGCTCGAATGCGCCGCCTGCAAAAAAGTCCATGTAACTGGCAAACGCGCTTTCTGCACCGCTTGCAAGATTATTGAAGTACTGCAGAAGCAATGATGCGTCGATTCCTGGAATAGGCAAGCTACTACCAAGACGAAATACTGCAAGAATAAGCAGGGTAAAGAACATGCGACTGCGAAGCTCTTTTACCTTGAACATATTAACCACAGGATTGTTTGCCATTTGTCAACTCCAACGTTTATTTCTGTTCTTTAGCTTTTTTTGAATCTTTTGGTTCAGCTTCTTTTACAGAGCCACCAGCTTTTTCAATCTTAGCCTTTGCTGAAGCAGAAACTTTATCAACGTTGACTGACAGCTTTTTTGTCAAATCTCCGTCTCCGAGGATCTTAATCAAAGTGCCAGACTTGTTAAGCAAACCTTTCTGAGAAAGAGTAACAGCATCTACTGTTTCTCCATCAGCAAATTTTGCTTCCAAATCACGCAAATTGATAACTTCATACAATTTCTTGAAAGGATAGTTAGAAAAACCGCGCTGAGCAATGCGGCGGTACAGAGGCATCTGTCCACCTTCAAATCCAACGTATGTCTTTCCACCAGAGCGAGACTGCTGACCTTTATTACCTTTACCAGCTGTTGTACCGCGACCTGATGAAGATCCACGTCCAACAATACGCTTTTTCTTATTTGCGCCCTCAGGTGCATGCAATTCAAAATCAGCCATTAGTTAATCTCCTCAACCTGTACCAAATGTGAAACAGAGCTGATCATTCCGCGAATAGCAGGATTGTCATCATGCTCTGCAACAGAACTAATCTTTTTCAAGCCAAGACTGCGAACAGTTGCCTTTTTATCAGCCTTCTGTCCAATAACACTTCTAACGAGTTTAACACGAAGTTTCTTTGCCATAATCAGCCCCACAAATCATTAAGAGACTTACCGCGATTCTCTGCAACAACGCTAGCATCCATAAGCTTAGAAATAGCGTCAAAAGTTGCACGAACTACGTTTACAGATGTTCTTGAGCCCTGAGACTTAGAAATAACATCTGTAATTCCGGCAGCATCCATAACAGCACGAACAGATCCACCAGCTTTAACTCCTGTACCAGGACAAGCAGGCTTCAACAAAACCTCAGAACTATTGAATTTACCGATAACTTCATGTGGAAGAGTTCCATTCTTCATTGGCATAGTAATGAGACTAGCCTTTGCTCTATCGATACTCTTTCTAATAGCTTCTGTAACATCATTTGCCTTTCCGAATCCGAAGCCAATTCTGCCTTTCTGGTCTCCAACTACTGTCAGAGCAGAGAAAGACATTTTGCGTCCGCCCTTCTTTGTTACAGAAGTGCGGCTCAACTTTACAAGCTTCTCTACGAATTCGTCAGCAGGCTTTCTATCTCTATTATTCTGGCGTTCCATAGCCTCTCCTAGAATTCAATCCCGGCTTTACGGGTAGCATCTGCAAGGGCTTTTACGACACCATGATAAAGATAACCGTTGCGGTCAAATACTATCTTTGTAATATTCTTATCCTTAAGGCGTGCACCAAAAGCCTCACCAAGTTTTGTTGCGCTCGCAATATTTGACTTGAGATCAACAAAATCCTTCTCAAGAGTAGAGATTGAGGCAAGAGTCTTGCCCTCATCATCATTAATTACCTGAGCATAAAGGTTGCGTCCGCTTCTGAAAACAGTCATACGAGGACGATCTGCTGTACCATAGATTGATTTACGAATGTGAACCTTTCTATGCAAGCGCTTTCTCTGTTTATCACTAAGTTTCTTAAACATACAGCTTCCCCTTATTATTTAACACCAGTCTTACCGACTTTGCGTCTAATAACTTCTGTCTCGTAACGGATTCCCTTTCCCTTATAAGGTTCTGGTTTTCTCAACTTACGAATTTGAGCACAGAATTCGCCGACCTTCTGCTTATCGATTCCTGTTACAGAAATCTTACCATCTTTGTCAGCTGTTACTGTAAGTCCTTCTGGAATTACAGCAATAAAGTCTGTTGAATATCCCAAGTTCATAACAAGCATCTTGCCCTGAACTTCTGCACGATAACCAACACCATTTATAATCAGAGATCTTGTGTATCCCTGAGAAACACCAGTAACCATATTGTTAATAAGGTTGCGATAAAGTCCGTGAGCTGCATTAGCATTCTTAGACTCATCTGCTGGTGTTACGATGATTTCGGAACCTTTTACTTCAACTTTTACAAAGCTGCCGAAGTTCTGTGAAAGTTCACCTTTAGCTCCCTTTACAGAAATCATATTGTCAGCAACTTTTACAGTGACTCCTGCTGGAATGGCTACAGGAAGCTTACCTATCTTAGACATTTAATCCCCCTATTACCAAACTTTGCAGATCAACTCGCCGCCGACCATCTTTTCAGTAGCCTTTCTGCCAGTTGTAACACCGCTTGATGTTGAAACAATCAATGTACCGTAGCCATTGTAGACTCTCGGCAATTCCTTATAGCCTGAATAAACACGGCGTCCTGGTGTAGAAATTTTCTGTGCACCATGGATTACTGGTTCATTAGCATCATCATATTTCATAAAAATGCGGATAACGTTATGTCCGTCATCGTCCTGCACTTTCTTAAAGTTCTTGATGTATCCTTCGTTCTTCAAGATTTTAACAATTTCAAGTTTCATCTTTGAAGCAGGTACATCAACTTTTTCGTGACGGGCACTTGCCGCATTCTGGACTTTTGCAAGCATATCTGCTACTGGATCTGAAGCTGCCATCTATATACTCCTGTCACTACCAAGAAGATTTAGTAACGCCTGGTAAAAGGCCATCACTTGCCAATTTGCGGAAGCAGATACGACACATCTTGTACTTGCGCAAATATCCATGAGGACGACCACAAATCTGGCATCTGTTATAACGACGAGTGCTGTATTTTGGAGTCCTCTGTGCCTTGATAATCATTGATTTCTTTGCCATGAGTCTATCCCTTATTTTCTAAATGGCATTCCAAACTTCGTAAGCAAGGCACGAGCATCACTGTCAGTGCGTGCACTAGTAACGATACTGATATTCATACCAGAAATCTTTACGATCTTATCAAAATCGATTTCCGGGAAGATAATCTGTTCAGTAATACCAAGAGAGAAGTTTCCGTGTCCATCAAAACCTGTTGCCTTGATTCCGCGGAAATCCTTAACGCGAGGAAGTGCTACGTTAATAAGACGATCGAGGAACTCATACATGATGTTTCCACGAAGTGTTACCATAGCACCAACTTCCTGACCCTCACGAAGCTTGAAGTTTGCAATACTTTTCTTTGCTCTTGTCTTAACAGCTTTCTGGCCGGTAATCTGAGTGAGATCTGTAACTGCAGCATCAAGAAGTTTCTTATTTGTGAGAGCTTCGCCAACACCCATGCTTACGACAACCTTTTTGATTGCCGGAATCTGCATGACTGATGTAAATCCGAGTTCCTTAAAGAGCTCTGGAGCGATTTTTTCCTTATAGACTTTCTTAAGCCGTGGTACGTAATTTTCCATTACAGTGCTTCTCCACACTTGCGGCAGACACGAATCTTCTTGTCGCCGTCAAATTTATATCCTGCTCTAACTGGGCGTCCGCATTTTTTGCAGACGAGTGCCACATTTGAAATATCCAGAGGTGCTTCGATTTCAGCAATTCCACCTGCATCCTGCTGGCTTCTTCTCTTAATTGCCTTCTTTACGAGGTTCGCGCCGCTAACGATTACTCTTGCTTTGTCACCGTTCTTAATTACCTTAACAACAGTTCCGCGCTTTCCCTTATCTTTTCCAGCAATAATTTCTACGTTGTCATCCTTATGAATCTTGAAGTTCACTGACATCTCAAACTCCTTAAAGGACTTCTGGAGCAAGTGATACAATCTTCATAAAGTCCATATCACGAAGCTCACGGGCAACTGGTCCAAAGATACGCTTTCCCTTTGGGTTCTTATCTGCATCAACAATGACGCAAGCATTATCATCAAAGCGGATATATGTTCCATCAGCACGGCGATATTCCTTTGCTACACGAACAATAACAGCTTTCTGAACAGTTCCCTGTTTAATTGTAGATGTTGGAATTGCTTCCTTAACAGCTACCACAACAATGTCACCAATACCAGCATAACGGCGGTGTGATCCACCAAGAACCTTTATGACCTGGACCATCTTAGCTCCGGAGTTATCGGCAACAACCAGATTTGACTGCATTTGAAGCATATACTACTCCTCACTTATTTAGCACGCTCGATAATCTTATCGAGACGCCAGCACTTATCTTTGCTTATTGGTGAACACTCAACGATGCGAACTGTGTCGCCCTCGTGGGCTTCGTTATTCTCATCATGAGCCTTACATTTCTTAGTGCGAGAAACATATTTCTTATAAAGGCTATCCATCTTCTTTGTTGCGATTGATACTACGATAGTCTTGTCCATCTTATCGCTTGTAACAATACCAACAAAAGAACGCTTGTTTACCTTTTTCTGAACATTCTGCTCTTCCACAGTTCAGCTCCTACTTGTTTGCAGAAATTGCTTCAGCAGCCTTAGCTCTGAACTCTGCCAGATCATGCAGATGAATAAGCGTATTCAAGCGAGCGATTTCGCGGCGCATCAAACGCTTCTGCATTGGGTTATCTACATGTCCAACCACCATCTGAAAGCGGAGGTCCATGTATTCTTTCTTCAACTCATCCCGTTTGGTTACCATTTCGGTATAAGAAAGCTTCTTGCTATCAGACTTAGTTGATTTCTTCTTATCTGCCATTTCTTACCCCTTAGTCAACCGTTGTACGGAATGCTACTTTTGTCTTAATCGGAAGCTTGCTTGATGCAAGTCCCAAAGCCTTTTCTGCCAACTTGAGATCAACACCACCGATCTCGAACAAAACCATACCTGGCTTTATTACAGCAGCCCAGAATTCTGGAGCACCTTTACCTTTACCCATGCGAGTATCAGCAGGTTTCTTTGAAACTGGTTTATCAGGGAAAACACGTGTCCACATGTTACCCTGGCGGTTAATGCAGCGGTTGATAGCAACACGAGCTGCTTCAATATGTTTTGCACTAAGCCATACTGGTTCAAGAGCTACAAGAGCTATATCACCAAAATCTACATGGTTATCGCGTGTTGCGTTTCCATGCTCTCTACCGCGCTGAACTTTGCGGTGAGCAACTCTCTTAGGACTAAGCATTTTCTACTTTTCCTCCCTCAGCTTTTACAGCTTTATCAGCTTTTGGAGCGCGGGCAGATCTGCGGTCAGAAGAACGATCACGTCTTGGTCTCTTCTGATTATCAGAAGTTTCCTCAACTCTTTCATGACCATAGTTCATTCCATTATAAACCCAAACCTTGATACCAATTTTACCGTATGTTGTAAGGGCTTCATAGAAACCATAATCGATATCAGCACGAAGAGTATGAAGAGGAATTCTTCCTTCCTTATGCTCTTCAGAACGTGTCATATCTGCACCAGCAAGACGACCGGAAATACGAATCTTGATTCCCTGTGCGCCGCCCTTCATTGCGTTTGAAGTAGCCTGCTTAAGAGCCTTGCGGAAAGAACCGCGGCCTGAAAGCTGGCGAGCAATGCTCTGTGCAATCAGAGAAGCATTGATTTCAGCACGCTTTACTTCCTTGATCTTAATCTGAACTTTCTTAGTAAGCTGTTTCTGAATATCAGCGCTAATCTTTTCGATAGTAGCACCCTTAACACCAATAATCACTCCAGGGCGTGCTGTATGAATAACAATTGTAACACGCTGTGGATGACGAACAATCTCAATCTCAGCAATATCAGCATTCTTGCATTCTGGAAGAGAGTTTACAAGCTTTCTAATCTTGATGTCTTCCAAAACTAAATCTGCATATTCACGCTTATCAGCATACCAACGTGACTGCCAAGTCTTGTTAATACCAAGACGTAAACCGATAGGACTAACTTTCTGACCCATATTACTTTACCGCCTTTTCATCGACTACGACAGTGATATGACACATACGTCTTAAGAGCTGATCTGCACGACCACGGCCGCGGAACCAAACTCTCTTAAGTCTTGGACCTTCGTCAATACGAATTTCCTTAATGTACAACATATCTTCATCAAGCTGCTTGTTTCTATTCAAAGCATTTGAAACAGCAGATTTGAGAGTCTTGCTCAAGAGCTTTGCACCTTTCTGAGGCATAACCTCGAGAATTGCAGCAGCTTCTGTACATGACTTTCTCTTAATTACATTAGCTACAGGGCGAACCTTTGTAGGTGATGCAATAAGGAATTTTGTTGTTGCTACATAACCTTTATTTTCAGCCATTTCATTTACCCTTATTTACCAGCAGCTTTGTCACCGCCATGGCCCTTAAATGTACGTGTAGCAGCAAACTCGCCCAGCTTGTGACCAACGAGGTTCTCAGTGATGTACACAGGAATCCATGACTTACCATTATGAACAGAGATAGTATTTCCAACCATCTCAGGGATAATCGTTGAGCAGCGTGAATAAGTTTTGATAATCTTCTTATCTGCTGCTGAAGATTTATTCATCTCTGTAACCTTCTTGTAGAGAGACTTCTCAACAAAAGGTCCTTTTTTAACAGATCTTGACACTTTAAACTCCTACCCTACTACTTGCGGCGGCTAATAATGAAGCGACTTGAAGTCTTTCTCTTATTGCGTGTCTTGTATCCTCTACAAGGCTGACCCCAAGGAGTAACTGGATGATGACCTTTACCTGCACCTTCACCACCACCAAGAGGGTGATCAACAGGGTTCATAGCCATACCACGAACAGTAGGACGAATACCTCTCCATCTGTTGCGTCCAGCTTTTCCAAGCTTTGTATTCATGCGATCTTCGTTACCAACAATACCGATTGTTGCATAACACTTAGCATTAATACGTCTCAACTCGCCAGAAGGAAGACGAATAGTTACATACTCACCTTCTTTAGCTGCAATCAAAGCACCTGCACCTGCAGAACGAACAAGCTGTCCACCGCGACCGAGTGTGAGCTCGATGTTGTGAACTGTAAATCCTACAGGAATTGAAGCAAGTGGAAGTGCATTTCCAACTGTTGGAGCTACATTCTCACCAGAAGTAATCTTCTGACCTACTACAAGTCCCTTTGGTGCTATAATATAGCGCTTTTCTCCATCTGCGTATGCAATCAAAGCAATGTTTGCACTGCGATATGGATCATATTCAATCGTCTTAACTGTTCCAGGAATTCCGTGCTTATCACGTCTGAAATCAATCTCACGATACTTTCTTTTATGACCACCACCCTGATGCCTAACTGAAATGCGTCCGCCAGCTCCACGACCAGCATTACGCTTCATACCATAAGTAAGGCTTTTCTCGGGTTTATCGGCTGTCAACTCTTCACGCACCAAATCAACACGGTTGCGAGTACCTTTTGAATAAGGCTTAAATATCTTAAGAGCCATATGGTTCCCCTTTCTCAAAACTTAAGGCTTAAACGCCTTCAAAAACCTTGATAGACTCGCCAGGAGCAAGCTTAACGATAGCTTTTTTCCAGCCGGCTGTCTTTCCAGGACGGCCTCTGAGTCTCTTCTCTTTGCCACGTACGTTCATTGTTGTACAATCAACGACCTTAACATTGAAAAGTCTGCGAACAGCCTCTTTTACATCGTACTTCGTTGCAGAAGAAGCAACTCTGAATGTATACTTATTCTCTTCACGAAGCATGTTAGCTTTTTCAGAAAGAACAGGTTCAATAAGAACATCTTCGTAGTTCATTATTCAGCCTCCAGTTTTCCGTAGAAATCTGACAGATTCTTTGCTGCACCCTCGAGCATGATAATCTTTCTAGCGTAGAAAAGATCATGTGCACGAAGTCTATTGAAAGAAAGGAAGTACACGTTAGGAAGATTTCTTCCAGCTCTCTTGAGCTTTTCATCATCGTCTTTCAACAAGATAACTGTACGTGTATCCTTTGCAAAGTTGTTAAGAATCTTTACCAAATCCTTTGTCTTTCCGCTGTCAATGGTGAAATCTTCAACCACTGTCAAACGATCAGCCTGTGCCTGAAGACTCAAAATTGTCTTCATTGCAAGTCTCTTCTCGTTCTTCGGAATTGCATAGCTATAATCACGTGGCTTAGGTCCAAAAATTGTACCACCGCCAACTGTAATAGGTGATTTCTTATCACCACGACGAGCATTACCAGTTCCCTTCTGCTTGTAAGGCTTTGCATTGCTGCCATGAACTTCTGCGCGTCCCTTTGTACATGCTGTACCAACGCGTTTATTTGCTAATTCGTTTGTGATGGCGTAATAGATGACGTCCTCATTGATAGGAAGACCAAAAATCTTGTCATCAAGATTGATTGTTCTCAGCTCTTTACCATCGACTGAATAGACTTTCTTTTCCATACTATTCCTCGACCTTATTTCTTAACCGCAGCCTTAACAATAAGGGTGCCGTCTTTAGAACCAGGAACGGCTCCTTTTACCATCAAAACCTTAAGCTCAGGATCGACTTTTACGATCTTGAGATTCTGAATTGTCACGCGGGCATTACCCATGTGACCAGGCATCTTTGTGTTCTTAAGTGTGTGACCTGGAGTTGTACAGCATCCTGTGCCGCCTGCCTCACGGTGAAACTTTGAACCGTGACTTGCACGTCCACCATGGAAACCCCATCTCTTCATTACACCCTGGAAACCTTTACCTTTTGAAGTAGCGGTAACATCGATGTATGAAACATCATTAAACAACTCAACACCAATCTCATCGCCAACTTTTACTTCACCGTCAAAATCACGGAACTCTTTAAGCTGACGCTTAGGTGTTACATTCTCAGGAAACTGGCCTGCATAAGGTTTAGAGATATGATTTTTCTTCATTTCTCCAACACCAAGAAGAACTGCATCGTAGCCATTCTTTTCCTGTGTCTTAGTAGCAACAACGGTGTTAGCATCGACGTGGATCACGGTTACCGGTATCAGGTTTCCGCTCTCATCAAACACCTGTGTCATTCCTACTTTTTTTGCAATCAGACCTTTCATCTGAACACTCCTATTGGCCGTCATCCCCGATCCAAGGGGACCGAACCATTAAAACTTACAGTAAAACAGTGCGAAGTTCTGTAATTACTGCTTAATCTCTACATCAACGCCAGCAGGCAACTCAAGATGCATAAGTGATTCCATCACTTCGTTACTTGGATTGTAAATGTCAATCAGGCGCTTGTGAGTTCTCATTTCAAACTGCTCACGTGACTTTTTGTTTACGAAAACTGAGCGAAGAACTGTCACCTTATTGATTCTTGTTGGAAGTGGAATTGGTCCTGAAACTGTTGCACCTGCTTCCTTAACATGCTGAACGATGTCTTTTGCACTCTGATCGATAAGAGCTACGTCAAATGCACGAAGTCTTACACGAATCTTGCCGTTTGCCATCATATACTCCTGATAAAACAGTACAGACAGTTTTGAAAAACAGAAACTATCTGTACCATTTCTATTTCAACTACTCGACGATCTTTGTAACCTGGCCAGAAGCGATTGTACGTCCGCCTTCACGGATAGCAAGCTTAAGACCTTCGTCCATAGCGATTGGGTGAATAAGTTCACCGATAATCTTTACGTTATCACCTGGCTTTACCATATCTACACCAGCATCAAGATTTACAGTACCTGTAATATCAGTTGTTCTGAAGTAGAACTGTGGGCGGTAACCAGAGAAGAATGGGCTGTGACGTCCGCCTTCCTTTTCAGAAAGAACGTAAATCTGAGCCTCAAACTTTGTGTGTGGGTGAATTGTGTTAGGAGCTGCAAGAACCTGACCGCGGATAACATTCTTCTTTTCAATACCACGGAGAAGGATACCAGCGTTATCACCAGCCATACCTTCGTTCAATGTCTTGTTGAACATTTCGATACCAGTAACTGTTGTATCCTGTGTTGGGCGGATACCAACAATCTGTACAGCGTCACCCATGTGAACAACACCGCGCTCGATACGTCCAGTAACAACTGTACCACGTCCAGAAATTGTGAAGATGTCTTCGATAGGCATCAAGAATGGCTTCTGGTCATCGCGAACTGGGTCATCGAACCATGTATCCATAGCCTGGAGGAGCTCTTCGATACACTTTGAGTTCTCTGGATTCTCAGACTCGTTAAGAGCCTTGAATGCAGATCCCTTAATGATTGGTGTATCAGCAGAGAAACCGTAGCTCTGAATTGTATCCTTAACGTCTTCCTCAACCATCATCAACATTTCTTCATCGCCATCGAGAGCATCGACTTTGTTCAAGAAAACGATAATCTTCGGAACACCAACCTGACGTGCGAGCAACAAGTGCTCCTTTGTCTGTGCCATAACACCGTCTGTTGCAGCGATAACGAGGATAGAACCATCCATCTGAGCTGCACCAGTGATCATGTTCTTAACGTAGTCAGCGTGTCCTGGGCAGTCGATATGTGCATAGTGGCGCTTGTCTGACTGATACTCCAAGTGACGTGAGTTAATTGTGATACCACGCTCTTTTTCCTCTGGAGCGTTATCAATTTCGTCATACTTCAAGAGCTTATCACCGCACTTCTTTGCACAGCATGTTGTGATTGCTGCTGACAATGTAGTCTTACCATGTCAACGTGACCGATAGTTCCAACGTTCATGTGAGGTTTTGTTCTCTCGAACACTTCCTTTGCCATGATTTTCTCCTTACCTTACAGGCCAAGCCTGCGGCATATATAAGTTTTATGTGTTGCACTTTAAGCCAGAAAATAACACTGTATAACAAAGCAGCGCCATTTTCGCAGACACATTTTAACCAAAAAAAATGAGGATTGTGAAAAAAAGAAAATAATAAAAGACAGAAACGGTCAAAACTAATTCTGTTCCATAATTTTTCGAAACAGTTTGCCGACACCACCTATCATTATCATCATTTTCGACAACCGGTTTGGTATCTCAGGCATTCTCAAAATCACCCAAGAAACCACATTATTAAATACTGCAACTATACTGTATCTTGGGGTATAAAGCTCTGAAAAACTTTTATCTTTCAAAAGTTTAACTTTACGAACTTTATCAAGCAAAAATTACTGCTTGTTTGATATTACAAAGAACCCCTGCACTACATTTGCAGACACACAACATATTCATTTAGATATGTTTTAATGCACTATTTATATACTTTTTATAAAAATAATTCAAGTACAAAACAGCACTTTTCTATATTTTTTTTAACAAACTTTAGCAAAAAGTGACATTCTATGACAAAAAAAAGAGCGTTCTGTTAAGAACGCCCTTTTTCTAGCAAAGAACTACCAGCGATAGTGAGCAAAAGCCTTGTTTGCTTCTGCCATCTTATGCATATCTTCCTTCTTCTTATAAGCTGTTCCTGTGCTGTTAAAAGCATCAAGAAGCTCAGAAGCAAGAGTTTCTGCCATTCCGTGTCCAGAACGGTTTCTTGCAGCTCCAATCATCCATCTCATAGCGAGAGCTTCGCGACGAGCATCACGGATTTCAACTGGAACCTGATATGTTGCACCACCAACGCGGCGTGATTTTACTTCAACAACAGGCTTTACATTCTCAAGAGCAGTAAGGAATACTTCAAGAGGCTCCTTATCTGTCTTTCCCTTGAGGTTGTCAAGAGCTTCATAAACAATCTTCAAACATGTCTGCTTCTTTCCATCAAGCATCATGCGAGATACGAACTTTGTAATAACCTGGCTATTATATTTTCCATCCGGCATAACAGGACGGTTAATGGACTTCTTATGTCTTCCCATAGTGTCAACCTCCTAAAAAATCATGCCTTTGGCTTCTTGGCACCATACTTAGAACGAGCGCGCTTGCGTCCGTCTACACCAAGAGTATCTTTTGTACCGCGGATAATGTGGTAACGAACACCAGGAAGATCCTTTACACGTCCACCACGAACGAGAACAACTGAGTGCTCCTGCAAGTTATGTCCAATTCCTGGAATATATGCAGTAACTTCAATTCCATTACTCAAACGAACACGAGCAATCTTTCTCAAAGCTGAGTTCGGCTTCTTTGGAGTCATAGTCATAACACGTGTGCAAACGCCACGCTTCTGTGGACAAGAATCAAGTGCGGGAGCCTTAGTTCTGTTAGCCGCTGACTTACGACCCTTACGTATCAACTGATTTATTGTAGGCATTGGCCTATTCTCCTATAAAATACCAGGCAGCACCCCGGCAGAAATACAAGTTTAGCTATTGTACCGAATTCATCACAATTCAGTCAATAGTAAATTCTGAAATTACAAGAATTTACTGCTGTTTTTTTTCTTACTAAAAAAGCCGCTAAAAAAAACAGCTTGTTAAAAAAACAAACTGTTTCAAAGTTTTAAACTGACAGGACATCCCCAAAATAATTTTCAAGAGGATACCCTTATCAGTCTTAGAGACAAATTTAGTCTTCTTCGTCAGATGAAGGCATTTCAGGCATAGCAAGCTGATTTTCAGCTTCTTCCTCTTCCTTCTCTACTCTGCGAAGTTCAAGAATCTCATTCATCTTTGCATCAAGGTCAGCATTTGACTTGTCAGAAAGTTTAACATGAGAATAATGGCGCATACCAGTTCCCGCAGGAATCATATGACCGATAATGACATTCTCTTTCAAACCTCTCAAATGGTCTACAGAACCCTTGATTGCAGCTGTTGTAAGAACACGTGTTGTTTCCTGGAATGAAGATGCAGCAATAAATGAATCAGTTGCCAAAGATGCCTTTGTAATACCCTGGAACATAGGTTTTGCAACAGCAGGTTGACCACCTTCTTTTATTACGCGCTCATTCTCTGCACGGAATTCCCACTTATCTACCTGATCTCCAAAGATGAACTTTGTATTTCCTACAAACACAATTTCAACTTTCTTGAGCATCTGGCGGATGATGATACCAATATGTTTATCATTGATAGATACACCCTGTGCACGGTAAACTCCCTGGATTTCACCCATAAGGAAGTTCTGAAGCTCGTTCTCACCGAGAATTGCAAGCTCATCGCGTGGATCAACAACACCGTCACAAAGCATTTCTCCGGCTTTTACGTAGTCACCATCACGAACCAGAAGACGTTTTGTCATCGGAACAAGGTGATTGAATGTTCTTTCAAACTCATCTTCAACGATAATTGTACGTTTACCCTTTACAATCTTACCGAACTTTACCTTTCCTGCAACCTGTGCAAGAACAGTAGGATCCTTTGGCTTTCTTGCTTCGAACAATTCAGAAACACGAGGAAGACCGAGAGTAATATCATTAGCCTTAGAAGCAGCTTTGGCAATAGAAGCCATTGTTGTTCCCTGTGCAACAGAATCACCGTCCTTTATGATAAGACGTGCACCTGTAGGCATGTAGTAGTTACCAAGTTCAACACCATTGTTATCAATGATTGTAATACGTGGCTGCTTTGTATCCAAATGCAAGTCAGTAATATAATCATTGGAGTTTCCTGTATCAGTATCAATCTTCTTCTCAAGAGTCTCGCCTTCAATGATGTCTTCATAGCGGACAAATCCGTCCTGCTCAGCAATAATCGGCTCAGTATTCTGCTCGTATTCACCGACTGGAGCACCAGCCTTTACAATACAACCAGGTGTAGTATATGCCTTGTAAATCTTTGAACCGTTATCGATTGAGATTTCCTGATCATTACTTACAAGGAAAATAGCCTTTTCAGAAATAACTACTGTACCATTTTCCGGTGCAACAATTTCCTGTCCGTTCTGCTTACACAGTGGATTACCTTTACGAATTTTTGAACCATCTGCAACAAGAGCTTCATCACCGGCTGCAAGATTGTACTGTGCAAAAAGTTTTGCAACAATCATAAGACCACGACGTGTAAAGAGCCAGTCGCCGTCCTTAGTTACAACATATCCAGGATACTCACCTTCAACAAGCTGATCCTGTGCCTTACGTCCAGAAACATTCTTTACGTAAACATCGTACTTCATCTTGATGTGGTTATCAGAAGCTGTTGTATCAGCAGCACAACCAGTATGGAATGTACGAAGTGTAAGCTGCGTACCAGGCTGTCCAATTGACTGAGCAGCAATTGTACCGACAGCCTCACCGATTTCTACAAGCTTATTGCGAGCAAGATCTTTTCCGTAACACTTTACGCAGATACCGTGTCTGCTTTCGCAAGTAAGTACAGTGCGGAGCTTAACCTTTTCTACGCCAGCCTTATCAATCTTCTTTGCAAGTTCTTCATCGATATACTGGTTAACATCACAAAGAAGTTCACCAGAAACAGGGTCAAGAACACGCTCAATTGAATAATGACCTTCAATTCTAGAAGCAAGAGTTTCTTTAATTTCCTCTCCTTCCTTGATTGCTGTATAGTAAATACCGTTAATTGTTCCACAGTCTTCTTCGTTAATAACGACATTCTGAGAAACATCAACAAGACGACGTGTCATGTAACCAGCATCAGCTGTCTTAAGAGCTGTATCTGACAAACCTTTACGGGCACCGTTTGTTGAGATAAAGAACTCGATAACGGAAAGTCCTTCCTTGAAGTTTGAACGGATTGGAAGTTCGATGATATCACCGTTAGGCTTCTGCATCAAACCACGCATAGCTGCAAGCTGTGACATCTGCTTCTTAGAACCACGGGCACCAGATGTAGCCATCATAAAGATTGTATTAAATCCGTCCTTATGCTTTTCCAGGTTCTTCATCATGAGGTCAGTAAGCTTATCGTTTGTCTTTTCCCAAACCTGAGTTACTTTGTTATAGCGCTCATCACCTGTAATGATGTTATTGTTATACTGCTTGATGTACTTTTCAACTTCTTTATTTGCAGCATCAATCATATCCTTCTTTTCTTCAGGAACAAGGATATCATCCATACAAAGTGTTGCACCAAAGAATGTAGCGTTCTTATAGCCACAGTCCTTAATTGCATCAAGCATCTTAATTGTAAGCCAAGCTCCCTTTGAATGATAAACATCCTCAATCATCTTCTTGAGTTTTTTATCATTCATCTGCTCATTGTAGAAATCAACTTCATCCGGCATTGATTCATTGAATCTCATGCGGCCGGCAGAAGTTGTAACATACATTGATTCAGGGTCATTGTCTGAGTGCAGTTTCTTTGTGAGAATATCTCTGTGGATTTTAATCTCAGCCTGCCATTCAATTGCACCCGTACTTGCAGCAAGACGAACTTCATCAGCAGAACTAAACAGCTTACCAGTTCCCTTTGCATTCGGTTTGATTGATGTCATATAGTAAATTCCCAGAACCATATCCTGAGAAGGTGCTACAATTGTATTTCCGTTTGCCGGGTCAAGCAGGTTTCTTGCACAAAGCATCAAAGTCCAGCATTCCATCTGAGCTGCCTGTGTAAGAGGAACATGGATAGCCATCTGGTCACCATCAAAGTCGGCATTGAAAGCCTTACATGCAAGAGGGTGAAGTTTGAGAGCTTTTCCAGGAACAAGAACCGGCTCAAATGCCTGAATACCCAGACGGTGAAGTGTCGGAGCACGGTTAAGCATAACAGGATGCTCACGTACAACTTCATCAAGAACTGCATAAACTTCAGGAGATTCGCTTTCAACGAGCATCTTTGCTTTTTTGATGTTCATTACAACCTGCTTGTCGCAGAGTTTCTTCATGATAAAAGGCTTAAAAAGCTCAAGTGCCATTTTCTCAGGAAGACCGCACTGCCAAAGCTTAAGTTCAGGACCAACAACAATTACAGAACGTCCAGAATAGTCAACACGCTTACCAAGCAAATTCTGGCGGAAACGTCCCTGCTTACCTTTAAGCATATCAGAGATAGACTTGAGAGGTCTGTTAGAAGCACCCTTTACAACACGCTGATGTCTCTTTGTATTATCAAAAAGTGCGTCAACAGCTTCCTGAAGCATGCGCTTTTCGTTACGGATAATGATATCTGGAGCAGAAAGCTGCTGAAGTCTCTTGAGACGATTATTACGGTTAATGACACGACGATACAAATCGTTCAAGTCAGATGTTGCAAAGCGTCCGCCCTCAAGCTGAACCATCGGACGAAGATCCGGCGGTATAACAGGGATAACATCAAGAATCATCCAGCTTGCCTTGTTACCAGAAGCACGGAAATCCTCGACAATTCCAATTCTCTTGAGAAGACGTTTATCTGTTTTCTGTCCTTTTTCAATCATCTTTGCACGAAGCTCTGCTGCCAGTGCATCGAGATCAAGATTTTCAAGCAATGTCTTTACAGCTTCAGCACCCATACCTGCTGTGAAAGAACCTCCGAAACGCTCCTGAGCCTGATTGTACTCATCTTCTGTCAAAAGCTGATTTTTCTTAAGGTCTGTATCGCCCGGATCAATAACGATGTACTTTTCATAGTACAAAACTGAGCGGAGTGCGCTTACCTGCAAATCCAAAAGCAAGCCCATGCGGCTTGGAACTGCATGATAATACCAGATGTGGCTTACTGGAGCTGCAAGTTCGATATGACCTGTACGCTCACGACGAACTTTGAAATGAGTAACTTCAACACCACAACGATCACAGATAACACCCTTGTAACGGATGCTCTTGAATTTACCACAGTAACATTCCCACTCTTTTGTGGTACCGAAAATCTTTTCACAGAAAAGACCCTCGCGCTCCGGACGGAGAGTACGATAGTTAATTGTTTCCGGCTTTTTTACTTCACCGTAAGACCACTGACGGATTGTATCCGGTGAAGCAAGTTTAATCTGAAGACTTGCAAAATCCTGAATATCACGCATTATCGCTCTCCTTATCAAAACCAGAACCGATCTTATCAATCAATTCTTGATCGCGCTCTGTAAGGGCAATCTGCTTACCCTTGTCATCATAAATTGTGAAATCCAAAGCAAGACCACGAAGTTCCTGTACCAAAACGTTAAATGACTCCGGAACTCCAATTGGTGTACTTGGATCACCCTTTACTATTGCCTCATAAGCCTTTGAACGACCATTCATATCGTCAGACTTAATTGTCATCATTTCCTGCAATGTGTTTGCAGCACCGTATGCTTCAAGTGCCCAAACTTCCATTTCTCCGAGACGCTGTCCTCCGAACTGAGCCTTACCACCAAGCGGCTGCTGAGTAACAAGAGAATAAGGTCCTGTTGAACGGGCATGCATTTTATCATCAACCAAGTGGTGCAGCTTCATAAAGTATGTGCATCCAACAAAGATTGGGTTAATAAATGGTTCACCAGTAAAACCATCATGTACAATCTGCTTACAGTCTGGTGAAAGACCTGCCTGAACAAGCTTCTCTGCAATCTGCTCCTGGCTAGGAGTCTGGAATGCCGGAGAATCGTACCACTCATTCAAAATATGACCGGCAATACCAAGCTCGTTTTCCATAACCTGTCCGATGTTCATACGAGATGGAACACCAAGAGGGTTCAAACAGACATCGAGAGGTGTACCGTCTTCGAGGTACGGCATATCTTCAATAGGAAGAATGCGTGCAACAACTCCCTTATTTCCGTGACGTCCAGCCATCTTATCACCAACAACAAGTTTACGTTTATCAGCGATAACGATTTTTACAACTTCAGCAACGCCTGGATTAAGTTCATCACCGGCAGATCTTCTCAAACGCTGAATATCGATAACGACACCTTCGACACCATGTGGCAGACGAAGTGAGCTGTCGCGGACTTCCTTTGCCTTTTCACCGAAGATTGAGTTCAACAGCTTGAACTCTGGTGTTGTTTCACTATCATTCTTTGGAGTTACCTTACCAACAAGTATATCTCCAGAGCGAACCTTTGCACCAACTCTTACAACACCTTCTGCATCAAGGTTATCCAATGTCTTTTCTGCGATATTTGGAACATCACGTGTAATCTTTTCTGTTCCAAGTTTTGTCTCGCGGATTTCTGTCTGGAATTCGTGAATATGTATGGAAGTATACATATCTTCCTTGACAACACGCTGACTGATAAGAACAGCATCCTCATAATTGTATCCATTCCAAGGAACGAAACCAACAAGGATATTGCGTCCGAGAGCAAGCTCTCCGTTAAATGTTGCAGGACCATCAGCAAGAACCTGACCTGCGTCTACATGCTCGCCGACCATAACGACAGGACGCTGATGATTGACTGTATCTGAGTTATTCTTCTGATATTTGAGAAGTACATATTCGTCAATACCGTCAGCACCTGTTGTACCGTCTGCACGAACCTTGATATTGTCACTTTCTACCCAAATTACTTCACCAGCACGCTTAGCCTTGACAAGAACACCAGAATCATATGCAGTCTTGCCTTCCATACCTGTACCAACATGAGGTGGCTCCGGGAAAACAAGAGGAACAGCCTGGCGCTGCATGTTACAACCCATCAATGCACGGTTAGCATCATCATGCTCAAGGAATGGAACAAGAGATGCAGAAACAGAAATGACCTGACGAGGAGAAACATCCATGTACTGGATATCTTTTGGCTCACGGCTTGTATAATCACCCTGATGACGGCAAGAAACAAGATCAGCAGGGAATGAACCATCTTCTTTCATTCCTTCTGTAACTTGTCCAATGTAATACTTATCCTCATCCATTGCAGAAAGATAATCAACTTCATTAGAAGCCTTTCCATCTACAACTTTTCTATATGGCTCTTCCAGGAATCCGTATTCGTTTACCTTTGTAAAGATAGCAAGAGAAACAATCAAACCGATGTTCGGACCTTCCGGAGTCTCAATAGGACACATGCGTCCATAATGTGTATAGTGAACATCACGAACTTCGAAACCAGCACGGTCACGAGAAAGTCCACCCGGACCAAGAGCGTTAAGACGACGCTTATGTGTAAGCTCAGAAAGCGGGTTACACTGATCCATAAACTGTGAAAGCTGTGATGAACCAAAGAATTCTTTTACACCCGAAACAATAGGCTTAATGGAAATCAAATCCTGAGGTCTGATTGTGTCGTTATCCTTCTGGTTAAGACGTTCTTTTGCAATACGCTCCATGCGAGCGAATGCAGTCTTGAACTGATTTGTAAGAAGCTCACCGACAGAACGTACACGACGGTTTCCGAGATGATCAATATCATCAAGGAGCTTATCACCAATGTATACTTCAATCAGGCGCTTCATTGTCTTGATGATATCATCTTTTGTAAGAATAACATCATCATATGGCTGGTCGTAATCAAATGTCTTATTAAGCTTGTAACGACCGACTTTACCCAAGTCATAGCGTCTCTGGCTGAAGAACATAGTATTGAGGTCTTTTTCAGCATTCTCAAAAGTGATTGGTTCACCTGGCTGCAAAGCTTCAAATACCTTTGAAAGACAGTCTTCTTTTGAAGGATCTTCGATACCAGCTGTACCGCCGTCTTTTGCGAACAAAATTTCTTCTTTTTCGAAACAGTTAATAATCATCTCACTGTTAAGAGAAGGATTCTCTTCGTCTTTATCACCCTTCTTATCTCTTGCATCGAGAATAACTGTACAAATCTCAGTTATGCCATTTGCAATAAGATCATCAATATCATGTGCCTGAAGTTTATCACCTGCACAGAAAAGTTTTTTTTGCTCATCAGAATCGCTGTCTTTTACATAAACTGCAGAAGCAAGAATTCTTCCAATCAATTCTTCACGTGCTTTTGCATCAGCAGGAATCTGAATATTTTCTGTTTTATAAAAGCTCTTAATTATATCTTCACGAGTTGCAAAACCGAGAGCACGAAGGAAAATTGTTCCCAATATCTTCTTCTTGCGGTCAATTTTTGCATAGATGAGATCTTTTTTCTTATCAATTTCAAACTCAAGCCAAGATCCGCGATAAGGAATAATACGGCTAGAGTAAACACCTTTGTCATTCTGGAAAATAACTCCAGGAGAACGGTGAATCTGGCTGACGACAACGCGCTCAGCACCGTTTATGATAAAGGTACCACGGTCTGTCATGAGAGGAACATCTCCCATGTAGATCTCTTTCTGCATGATAGTACCAGTATCATTCAAAATAAGGCTGATATTTGCCTTAAGAGGAACTGCGTAAGTAACACCCTTCTTCTTGCATTCAAGTTCGGAGTTCTTTATGTTCTCAAAGTCCAGACTATAGGAATCATATTCAAGCGACATACTCTCATCTTGATTGACAATAGGGAAAGTCGAAGTAAATACTTCCTGCAAACCCTGATTTAAAAGCGGCTCTTTTTTTGCCAGTCTTTCACGCTGAATGAAGTCTTCGTAAGATGACGTTTGAATATCTACAAGATTCGGAAGGGCCATAAAATCTTTTATGTCCTTACCAATGTACTGTCTAACAATCTTTTTGGTCTTTGCGTACATCAAATACCTCTTCGGTTATTCGAACAGATGCGTAAGAACCGCTGCAAGCAAAAACTTTGCTCAACACGAGAGCTTACACTCTAACGGATGTTCCATTCCGTACAAGGTCTTTATACGAGCCGTTAAAACTTTCTATAATATAGAAGATTTTTTCACAAAACCCGCAGGCAATCGATTTTTTACGTGCCTTAATTTTCAGGCATCTCAAGGTTCCCTGTAAAAATACCTTTTATTAGACACCTAAAGCTTCAGGGACAGAAATCCCTGAAGCTTAGATTTATTCACTGAGTAGTTTATTTATCTTAAACAGTTTCAGAATAAGCACGCTTATTTCTTGCTTGCCTTTCCACCAGCTGCTTCGATATCAGCGATCATCTTGTCAGCATCAGCCTTAGATACGTTCTCCTTAAGAGGCTTTGGAGCACCTTCAACGAGAGCCTTTGCTTCACCAAGTCCGAGACCTGTAATTGCACGAACAGCCTTGATAACTGCAATCTTCTTTGCTGCATCGAATGAATCGAGTGTAACTGTGAACTCAGTCTGCTCTTCAGCAGCAGCACCACCAGCAGCGCCAGCAGCAGCTACAGCAACAGGAGCAGCAGCTGTAACGCCGAACTTCTCTTCCATTGCTTTTACGAGATCAGCAGCCTGCTGAACAGTCATGTTTGCGATTGCGTCAAGGATTTCATCATTTGTAAGTGCCATAATTGTCTTCTCCATTTAAATCATTTCAGAATGATTTTATATACGTTGCAGTAAAGACTGTACAGTCCTTATTATCTGCTCACGTTTACCACAGACAGTAATCAGCACATAGAAGCCTGACTGTGGCTAAAAATTAATTTATTATTACTCAGCAGCAGGTGCTGGTGCAGCTTCTGCACCGCCTTCGCTCTGCTTCTTGTCGACGTATGCCTGCAATGTAGCAGCAAGCTGTCTTGCTGGACCATTGATAGCAGACATGAGCATAGCGATAAGCTGCTTTTTGCCAGGAAGCTTTGACAGAGCCTCAATCTTTGCCTTGTCATATACTTCGCTGCCAACGTAAGCACCCTTTACTTCGAAAGCTGGAACTTCTTTTGCAAACTCGAAAAGAACTTTTGCAACTTCGTTAGCCTCGCCCTTACCCATTGTAATAACAGTAGGACCTGTAAGGTACTCATCGATACCTTCAACCTTCATATCGTTGAAAGCGATGCGTGCAAAGTTATTCTTGATAACCTTGAGCTGAGCTTCCTTCTCAGAAAGGCTGCGGCGAAGCTTTGTAATCTGCTCAACTGTAAGTCCGCGGTAGTTAGCAAAAATGAAGTTCTCGTATGAAGAAAGAACTTTCTTTGCATCTTCGATAGCTGCTGTCTTAGCAGGCTGTGCTGTCTTTGCTCTAAGTGCCATTATGCTTCCTCCTTGTGATCAATCCAAACACCAGGACCCATTGAAGAGCTCAATGAAACAGAGCGGACAAAGTCAACCTTTGCTCCAACTGGCTTCTTGCGATCAAGTTCTGCGAGGAAAAGATTTACGTTCTCAGCAGTATCTTTAGCATCCATAGAAACCTTACCAACAGGAAGATGAACAACACCACCCTTATCAGCGCGGAATTCTGTACGTCCCTTCTTCAATTCAGCAACAGCATTAGCGATATCGTTTGTAACTGTTCCTGTCTTTGGGTTAGGCATAAGACCTTTGCGTCCCAAAACCATACCGAGACGACCAACATCCTTCATCATATCAGGTGTAGCAACTGCAACATCAAAATCTGTCCAGCCACCCTTTACCTTTTCGATGAACTCTGTTGAACCTGCATACATAGCACCAGCATCTTTAGCTTCCTGAACACGATCGTCCTTACAGAAAACAAGAACGCGCTTTTCACCAGCAAACTGATGTGGGAATACCAATGTATCACGTACAGTCTGATTCTTCTCGAGATTCAAGCTTACAGAAACTTCAACTGTCTCATCAAACTTTACATAATGCAAGTCTTTAACAAGCTGGCAAGCTTCAGCTACAGAATACTTCTTAGAAGCATCATACTTCTTCAATGAATTATTGTAATTCTTTCCGTGCTTCATTACTTAGCCTCCACTTCAACACCCATGCTGCGTGCTGTACCTGCAATGATCTTCTTAGCAGCCTCAACGTCATTTGCGTTAAGATCTGGAAGCTTCTGTTTTGCAATTTCTTCAAGACTCTTCTGTGAGAGTGTACCAACCTTATCACGAAGTGGGTTTCCAGAACCTTTCTGAATTCCAACAGCTTTCTTGATAAGAACTGCAGCAGGAGGAGTTTTAAGGATAAACGTGTAAGACTTGTCCTGATAAACAGTGATAACAACAGGGATGATGAGTCCCTTTTCCATTTTGGCTGTTCTTGCATTAAATTCCTGAACGAACTTAGGAGCAGAAACGCCGTGAGGTCCAAGAGCTGGTCCAATAGGTGGGGCAGGAGTAGCAGCACCAGCAGGACACTGCAACTTAATAACAGCCGTTACCTTTTTTTGAGCCATAGTATATCTCCTTATGTGGTATTAGCGAAATCTTACGCATCCAACGGATTACGCTGTTCAGTCGGAACGAAAATTCCCGAACGAAGATCTCTCCCAAACTCACCTTACAAAATATGTAGGTGTAGATTCCTATAAAGCGTGTAACTAGTAAATATTTTTAAATTTAAATCTTTTCAACAGACGACACATCAACATCAACAGGTGTATCACGTCCGAATATTTCGACATTAACGATAAGTTTGTTTTTATCAGCCTGTACTTCAACAACAGTACCATTAAAGGTTGCAAATGCACCTTCAACCATCTTCACCTTGTCACCAACAGCAAATGTAGACTGAACATAAGAAGATCTATCATCTTTCATTTCACCAGTCTGCATAAAGATTTTCTTTGCTTCGTCGTCGCGAATTGGTCTTGGACGCTCATTTGGATCCGTACCAACAAATCCATTAACACCACGAATACTGCGGATTGCTGTACAAGTCTTTTTCCAGCCAGACTCAGGAAGATCCATCTGAACCATAACATAACCAGGCATAACCAATTCTGCTTTCATCTTTGGCTTACCCTGTTTATCAAGTTTCAGCTTACCTTCTTTATCTCTTGACTGAACTAATCTTTCCGGAACTTTTACCTCAAGCAGAACAGTTGTATCAACAGATGCACTTTCAGGAAACTTCTTTGCTCTCATCAGAAGATCTGCAATTTCTTTCTCAATCTTCTTTTCGTAACTTGTAAATACCTGAACAATATACCAACTCTTTGCCATCGGATTTTTCCCAAACTAGAATATAATACGAAGACCTTCTGTGAACAACCAGTCAAGAAGACCAAGAATCAAAGCAATAATAATAGTAGAAATTACAACAACCTGTACTGAAGCAATAGCTTCTGAACGAGACGGCCATACTACTTTCTTAAGTTCTGCTGCACATTCCTTACAAAACTGGAAAATCTTCTTCATTTTTAAAGCCCTCTTTTAGAATATATAGCAGGCCAGGCAGGACTCGAACCCGCGACAACCGGTTTTGGAGACCGGGACTCTACCAACTGAGCTACTGACCTATATTAAGGCACCTTAAACTAGATGCCGTTAATTATTATTTTACTTTTGTCTCTTTGTGAAGAACTTCTTTTCTGCAGAAAGGACAGAATTTATTCTTCTCCAACTTTCCGCTGATATTTTTACGATTCTTATATGTTGTATAATTCTTACGCTTACATTCACTACATGCCAAAGCGATAATTTCTACGGCTGACTTTTTCTTACTTGCCATATATTACTCCTTATATTAACTCCAAGCTCCCAAGCGGAATCGGACCGCTGACCTCATCGTTACCAACGATGTGCTCTACCGACTGAGCTATAAGAGCAGATAATATTTGATGTATGTTTCGGTACTATACAGGAATAACCGATACTTGTCAATATCAAGAAAAACAAATTCGCAGAAAAGATTTGATTTTTTTCAAACTCCCCGAAATTCGAGGTCCGAACCTGTTATTCTTTGACACATGCGCAAAAAATCACATATACATATATATAGAAGCTGGCTAAAAAATTCTCAGCTTATAATTTTTCTAAACACACAAAACAAGCATTTTGCAGCCTTACAGACTGTCACATCGTTAAGCTGTCGGATCCTGTCTGTTTCCCTGTGTCAAAACTGAATGCGGAGGAACAGACCGTGTTACCCAAGTATTTCCTCCGATTACACTTCCTTCACCGATAACTGTATCGCCGCCAAGAATCGTCGAATTTGAATAGATTGTAACATTATCACTGATTGTAGGATGCCGTTTTTTATCCATCATACTCTTTCTTACGCTATGAGCACCAAGCGTAACACCCTGATACAGCTTGACGTTCTTGCCGATTACACAAGTTTCGCCGATTACAACACCTGTTCCATGATCGATAAAAAAGCTTTCACCGATTTCTGCACCAGGATTGATATCAATACCTGTCTTACTGTGAGCATACTCTGTCATTATGCGCGGAATGACAGGAACTCCATTTTTTGCAAGAAAGTGAGCTATTCTATAAACTACGATTGCCTCAAGGCCAGGATACGAAACAATAACTTCATCAGTCGACCGTGCCGCAGGATCTCCTGCATAAGCTGCCTGAACATCAAGTCCTATGATACGGCGAAGTTCAGGGATATCTTCTATCAAAGCAAGGCTTGTTCTTTCTGCCAGAGCAAAACAATGAGAACATTCGACTTTCTTATCCTGAACAACGTAAACAAGAGCCTTTTTGATTTCGCGTGTAAGCATTGCTACAATACGATGAACTCTCTGACCCGTGACATAACGCAGTGTCTGCGAATCAAGTTCTTCGGCAATTCGGAATCCCGGAAAAATAAGGCACTGTATGTCGTTCAAAACAGAAATTACATTCTGGCGGTTAGGAAAGTTATTCACTTCGTCCAGATTTATTCCGCCATACTTCTCATAAGAATCGAGAATACCGTCAATTGATTCATCTATTGTCATATAAAACCAGCCTCTATTGTGCAAAAAACTATCAATGAAGTTGACTGACGAGTTCAAAACTGATTTTTATGCAGTCCTAAACATCGCATTTCCAAGAAAGCCTTCAAAGCAGAATCTTTCTTACAGCTGCCCCATAATATCAGAAACAGCTTAAGTGTTTCAATCCTGCAAATCAAGTTCTTTGCCGTTCAGGACAGCATCCGAAAGATGACTTCCTTTGTAAACAAGCTTGAGTGAAAAAAACGGCACCTTTTTCTGCATCAGAGAAATAAATATCCTGTCACCTTCCCACAAGTTAAGTTTATCAAGTTCTGTAACAGGCACCCACTCAAGAACACCTTCGTCGCAGTCTTTCAACTCGCCGACAAAGTCTTCTGAATGAAACAAATGCATATACTCCCCTTCGCAACTGTCAGACACAAATGTAATTATGCCGCAGTAACGCGGATTATTGAGTACAAGACCAGTTTCTTCTACAGTTTCGCGGGCAACGCAATCTTCAGGACTTTCACCTTCCTCACAATGACCGCCGATACCAATCCATTTATCTTTATTCACATCGTTTACTTTTTTTACACGATGAAGCATCAGATAACTTTTATTTTTTTCTATATAACACAAAGTTGTATTCTGCATAGCGAAAATCCTAGCACAAATACAAAAGTCCCTCCAGTAAATATAAAAAAATCTTTCAGAACAGACAACATCTCTCAAAAAAAACAAGAATTAACCGTATGGCGAAAATAAGATTGATGTTACACTCTGCCGATGTTATACTTAATATATGAACAAAATTGATCAGATAATTCAAAATACGCAGGCTTCGTTTGCAATGGAAGACATGAAGCTTTCTCAGGAAGACACAGACCTCATAAGGGAATGTCTTGAAGGAAAAGCTGACTTTTCACTTACAATCGTAGGACTTGTACAGAAATTCTCCAAAAAGGAAGAAGAATGAAAGATTACGCTTACGAATTTGAATACGATCAGTTTTATTGTTATCCTCATTCAACAGTTTTCAAAAACAAACTGAATCTGACGACAAGAGCAGAACTCAAAGTCGCTGAGCGCCAGATTACTTCTCTTCGTACTGCACAGCTTTTGCAGCAGGGGCTCAAAGGCACTTTCAATTTTGAATACCTCAAAAGCATACACAAATTTCTTTTCGGTGATGTTTACGACTGGGCAGGTGAAATCCGCAGAATAAATATCTCAAAAGGCAATATGTTCTGTGCTTTTCAGTTCATTGACGATCAGGCACAGATTCTGTTCAATCAGCTCAAAGAAGAAAATTATCTCCAGGGGCTCAAAACAAAAGAGGAAGTTGCCCACAAGATTGCATACTATCTGGGCGAAATAAATGCAATACACGCATTCCGCGAAGGCAACGGCAGAACTCAGAGGGTTTTTGTACAGCTTCTTGCCGAATCTCTCGGATATTCGCTGAACTTCGGACATGTAACAAAACGTCAGATGATAGAAGTAAGCTACGAATCTTTCGGCGGAAATTACGAACCTATGGAAAAACTTGTTTACGAATGCCTGAGCGAAGGACTTGAGAAATAAAAGTTTTTATTATCAGGTAAAAACAGTATCTTAAAAATTTGATTTCAGAGAAAAAAATGGACACATCTTACAAAGTCAGAAGACATATTATATTTCATGGCAGAGTTCAAGGCGTCGGCTTCCGCTACTATTCAACAAATTTTGCAAATGCAAAAGGTCTGACAGGCTGGGTGCGCAATTTATACGACGGAACAGTCGAGATGGAAATACAAGGTTCACCAAGACTTATAAGCGAACTTATAGAGTACATGGGTATGCAGACTTTTGTTGAAATTGACAGCGTAGATGCAAAAGACATACCGCTTGTAACAGAACACGGATTCTACGAATTATAGCGCATACCCGCTTACATAACTTTTATCAAATCAAAAAAACGCATAAAAAGCCGTACAGACAGAATAAATCCATATGCACGGCTTTTTAGTTTAATCAGTGATTCAGCCTGTAAAAGTATTCTGTTGCTAACTGAATTTTTGTCGGGTTAAATCCGTCAGACAACGGAAACAAAAAATACGTGTTATCCGCAGTAGACAAAGTAACACACGGACCTTTATCACGGTAATCATATTCTGTATGAATTGAAGGCATCGTACTTGAGCTGAAAAACATCGTATGCTCGTCCGGATTTTCATAGTTTGAGAAAGTCAGATAAAATCCTTCTTTTTTATGGACAAGGTGACCTTTTCCACAGTCGATGAAATTCTTACCGTTCGGCAAGGCTTCTATCTGAACAAAGCAGTCCAAAGAATATTTACCTTCTTCAATTTGCCTGTACACATCCTGTCTTTCTGACTCATACCAGTCAGGTATGTATATTTCATCAGGTGCCTGATTATTCTGCGATGTTGCATTCTCCTTCTGTGAAGTCTGTGAAACTTTCCTCAAAGTTCCGTATTCATCCATTCTGTAATGCAAACCACAGTCAGGACAGAAAAGTTCCCTGCCCTCAGACTTCATGCAAAACTCAGTTTTACATCCAATACACTGATACAAAGGCATATGAAGTCCTTCTGCCTGATCAGCATCCGTCATCATCATTTTACTTTCGCGCTGATATTTATACTCATCAAACTCAAGTTCATTGCAGAGAATTTCATAAATCTCATCAACAGATTTAGATTCAACTTCTTCTTTTGTCAGAAGATAGTTCATATGCGTTCTAAGACGAGCCTGTTTTCTCACCTTGAGATTCCATATCGAAGACTGAAGATAATTACCTTTCATGTTCAGCGTAACAACAGGAACTTTCAAAAGTTTAACAAGTTTTGCAACAGTTTTTTCAAGACGAGAAGAAGTTCCTGCATTCGCATACCGGGCATCCGGATACATTACAAGGATTCCTTTTCGTTTCATGACTTTTCTGATATTTGAAATAAGTGCAAAATCATCTACAAACTTACGTGTACCAAGACAACCAAGCTGTCTATAAAACCACTCTCCGTACATTTCAAAACCTTCCAGTTCAGAAACATAATTTGCCCTGTAAGGGAACAGTGCAAGAGGCGTTACATAAAAATCAGTAAACGACTGATGTGTTCCCAGTACAATAAACGGAGGCTTGATACCGCGTTTCGGAGTTTTTGTTATCTTGAGTTTTCCGACTCTTGTTGCAAGAAAAAAGAACAGCCAGATAAACGGCATGAAAAATAAATTCTGCTTCGGCGGAGTACGACGTCTGTCAAAAGGCTTTATATCTGCATAAAGACTGACATCTTTGCACATATAGCGTCTGGCAGGCGGGATCTTCGAAAGCAGAACATAAAGCAAAAGCGTTGCTGCAAACGAACCGCCAGTCGGAGTCAGATAGAAAAGAACTGTACAATGTATCTTGCAGGACACCGGATTATATACGGCAAGAGAAAAAGCAATGCCAAACACTACACATACAAGTCCGATGAAGTTAAAGCCATTTGTATAGTCATACAAAGAATGTCCCTGCACACCGTATGCACTTTTGAGATCAATTTTCTGCTTACGTACAATAAAGAAATCAGCAAACAGAAGTGCTGCAAGCGGAGCATAAACACATGCAGAGATTGTCAAAAAGCTTCCGAAATACTCGATAATTTTTCCCCACACACAGAGGACTGCAACATAAAGCGCAAGACACAGAACCAGCACAGAATATTTCACTTTCGGAAAAGTCGTTTTCAACATTACCCCGTATATGTAAGATCCTACAGCCTGAGTTCCTATATTGGCAAATGCAACAAGCAAAAGTGATGCCAGCGCCATTGCAGGAACAGAAAGACATGCAAGCATTGTAGTAGGATCGTCTATCATTTTTCCTGTGACATATTCCATAGCGATTGCCATAACAGCACCAACAACAACAAAGAACGAACCTGAAAGTCCCTGTCCAAGAACACCTGCATAATAAGCAGGACCTTCTTTTTTACAAAGGCGGGGTATCTCTGCCATACCACCTACAAGCGTAATCACGAATGCAAAGTTTGCTTCAACAGAGAGAATATAAGGAATCACAGAGTTACCGAACAGAGGATTTTTCGGCCTGTAATTCCAGATGACGCTTGCAGGAACGCTTGTAAAACCGACGCAGATGACAGCAGCTCCGACGAGCAGAAGAAGCGGCACGAGAATACGTGTAGTCCAAGTAATGGACGTAACACCCCGAAGTGCAAGAAAGCTTCCGATTGCAACACACAAAAGACTCAGGACAAGATGACTTTGAGGCGGAAGATGAAGACCAAACAATGCACATAAGTTTTCCATGGAGGAAGCAAAAAGATCACAACAGACAGCATACCATGGAAAATTTATCAAAATGATGACGAGCGTTATAGCAGTGACACCTTTCGGGCCAAACACAGTTTTAAGCCATACCCAGATATCAATGCCGAACCTGGCAGAAAGAATTACCGGCAACTGGTATATCAAAAGCATGAGCAGAGCACCAAAAAAGGCACCTATCAGAAGCTGCTTGAAACCGACCAAAGTAGCAAGGTACGAACCCTGTGTATAACTCCATGTCGCAATACAATATCCTGAAAGAATAAGAAATGCATCCATAAAACCGTATTTTCTCTCAGAACGCAGGACTGGTTTAGTTCCACAGACAACATCGTCATTGATGCTGTCATTTACATTTTTTCCAGAAGAAAGATTACTCATACGATAAAGCCTCCTGCGATTACAGCGGCAAGACATATCACGCACACAACAGCAGCAGTTATAAACTCTCGGCGTGTCATGGAATTTTCATTTCCATAAGATTGAACTTCTTCAATCCGTTTAATCAAGTCTTCTTCAAATTTTTTCTCATTCATAAGTAAACACCTTATAGATTATTAGGCTGAATGTCGAGTTTAATAAAATAGATGTAAAAATTCGTTAACAACAGAAGACAGCAAATTGAATTTAGTTTTAGCATCTCTCATATTAATAGAT
>JAZQQW010000020.1:0-72544 GCA_045629255.1 Treponema sp. | reverse complement strand
CGGCTGTGGTCATAATAAACCGCTGGTAAAAATTATCAATAATGCAGTATAATTCTATAAGATCGTTTTCGGTCATGGCGTAACTCCTTTGTTTTTTGTGTGGTAACTAAATTCTAAAGAATTACGCCTTTTTTGTAAATTTATTTATAACTCGAAATTTGACCATTTAGAAAGTTTTATTATTTTACAAGCGAGAACTCCGTAGAACTTCCATAAACTCTGTAATCTGTCACTTTTCCATCACTCCATTCAAAATCGATAAAGAGTCCGCCTTTAACTCGTAATCCACGAACGAATCCTGACTGCCAGGAGGATGCATCAGGCAAAGCAGGAAGCAGAACAATTTGTGCATAGGGTTTACCTTCTAAATCAAAAACAAGTTCAGACTGAGCTAACATACGCATAACACCAGCAAGAGCTCCAAAATTTCCGTCAATCTGAAACGGAGGATGATTGTCCAAAAGATTCGGAAGTGTTGAATGACTGAAAAGTTTCACTATGCTTTCAAATGCTTCGTTTCCCTGTCGAAGTGCAGCACGCAAGTTTATAATCCATGCCTGACTCCATCCTGTATGACCTCCACCTGCACGCAGACGTTTTTTCAAAGTTTTCTTTGCACCATCTGCAAGTTCCGGGGTTTTGTCAATTGAAATTGAATGTCCTGGAAAAAGTCCGTACAAATGCGAAACGTGTCTGTGTCCAGGTTCCACTTCTTCAAATTCTTCATTCCATTCCATAATAGAACCGTCAGAATTCAAAGACGTTTTTTTGAGATGAGTCAATACGTACTCAAAACGTTTTTTGTCTTCAGTTTCATAGCTATTGCCGTTTTTATTTTTTGCAGAAGAATCAAGAAGTTTCAGTGCACTGAGACAACTTTCAAAAAGATGCCTCAGAATCATATTATCCATAGTACATCCAATGCAAAACATACCGTCCGAACCGTCAGCAGCTTTATATGTATTTTCCGGTGATTCAGACGGATTCAAAACAAGATATGGTTTTCCATCAGGCGCCATCTGGTTAGAATTCTGCAAAAATTCACTGAAAAAAATACAAGCTTCGTGCAAAAGATAATAATACCTTGCAAGAAAATTAAAATCGAGCGTATATTCAAAATGTTCATAAATATGAGTTGCAAGCCAGGCACCGCCGAGCTGCCAGTATGTTGCAGGTATATATTCATCTTGAGGTGCGGCATCGCCCCAGATATCTGTGTTATGGTGCATAACATAACCATTACAACCATAAAGTTCCCTTGCAGCAAGTACTCCTTTAGAGTATGCGCGCTCAAGCAAATCAAAGACTGGCATTTCACATTCAGCAATATTGCACATGCATGCACACCAGTAATTCATTTCCAGATTTATATTTATTGTATACTTACTGCCCCATGGCGGATTCAAACTGTTATTCCATACGCCCTGAAGATTTGCAGGATGCCTTCCAGGTGTTCGGCTTGAAGAAATAAGCAGATAGCGGGAAAAATTGCAGTACTGATGCAAAAGCAAAGGGAAAAGTTCCGAACTATATTCAGAAGAACCAATCTGTAAAAGACGATCTGTCGTTTCAGAAGAAATCTCAGCACAGTCACAGCTACTTTTTCTGCCGATGGCAAAACTCATTCTGCCGTACAACTTCTGATATTCATTCACATGCCTGTCAAAAAGCTGTTTACAAAACTCGTCAAATGATTGATCTGGCAATGCTTGTTCTGCCTTTGTACAAATTTCTGCAAGCTGACTGCGGCATCTTTCTGTCCAGAAGTTATTACAAATCATTTTATTGTACTCAAACTGGGTATCAGGACATTCTGCAGCATCAAATTTATCAAAAGATTTTATTGCAATAAAAATCAAAGCTTCATCTGCATTCTGAACACAAAGGCTAGTACCGATGATTTCCTTTTTTCCACCTTTAATCACTGCACTTACACCTGTACAAAACGGTATACTGTGACTGTCCTCGAGATAAAGTGCCTCATTATCAGAAAAGACTCTGTCAATTAATACCGGTCTGTCAAGCTTAGCACAGAAACTCACTTTTCCGTTTTTATCAGCTTTGACATGTATGACAAAAATATCATCAACTGCACTTATGTATGCAGTACGTGTAAAAGTTACATCCGCTTCATCTTTATAAATGACTGTTGCACATGCTTTCGAAAGATCAAGGCTTCTTGTATAAGCAGTCACTTTGCCAGAAATATCAAAATCAATATGACATTCTCCTGCAGTCTGATAAACGCGCATCGAATTTGAAGTTGAACTCATAGCTTTTAATGCAAGATTCTGAGCTTTTTGTACCTGCCCTGCATTCATAAAACTGCGGATTTGCTCCATATATTTTTGAGTTGAACTGTTAATTCTGTTCATCGGACCGCCAGACCAAATATTTTCATCGTTCAAATAAAAGCACTCATGATCGGACACACCTTTTATCATTGCACCGAGTCTGCCATTTCCAAGAGGCAAACAGTTTTCCCAGTTTTCTGCCGGTTTATCAAAATAAAGAAAGTCAGGAGAAGTTTTCATATCTCTTTCATACTATCTCAGTTTGAAAAAAGTTTACAGAGCAAAAAAAACTCCGGCCAACATGCACAAAAAAAAATGAGCATATCATAAACCGGAGTTTTTATTGATGAATTTTATCTGTTTAAAAATTTCTAGAAAAAAATCAGTCTACAGATGAACTCTTCGACAGCTCAGAAAGAGACTTCTTTATTTTTTGAGCACTGTATTTATCAACTTTGAAGCTATACGGTGTCTGATTACATGCAGCAATATAAGTTGTCTCATCTTCACCATCATCTGTTTCAGACGTTGTGCTGTACAATGTAACTTCGTATTTTTTACCAGCAGCAATCATTGACAGACTTGATTCCAAAACAGGAGCACGAACACCAGCATCAAGCCAAGATGAAACTGTCAGCTGTCCAAGAGAATTTATCCATGATGAAATTTTATCATTATCAAGCTCATTTCCAAAAGACAGTTCTCCCTGGACAAGCCCCCAGACAGCTTTTCCGTCTGAGTCTTCAGATTTCTGAATACTATAAGAATCTGATCCTGTTGTTACAGAAACTTTTTCAATATCAGATGCTGACAGATAATAAACAACTTTACTGCGAAGATCTTCAACTGTTGTATCAAAAACAGAATGCATATTTGAGCCGACAATATAAACAGCCTGATCTTCATCAATCTGAATATAATTCTGAGAATTTGTTGCAGAAGTTTTTCCTATGTAAATAGTTCTAAGTTCCTTCCCGTCCAGATAAGCCTTGACTATAATTTTTGAATTATCATTCAACCCATATCTTTGTGCATCAGAGCCAACAGAACGTGTTGCAACAGAAAGAAGTTTTACATTTTTGATATCAGAAATCAAATTCTCTACAAGACCTTTAGCGGCAATATATGTTTTATCACCAACATACCCCGCATACCATTCTTCATTACTGTATGTCAATTCGATTGTGCTATTTACATTCTGTACAGTAATCTTATCTATATTAGATTCCAAAACCATATCACGTACAGATGTTTTTTTAGAAAGAACAGTCTGCACAATAAGTACACAAAGTAAAAAAACAATACATGAAGACAAAATTATTTTACGCGTATAAATATTTTTCATTTTGATACCTCACGAACATCATCAGCATCGTAAATCATGCGAATTTCTTTTCTGTGTGAATTTCTAAGAACAAGTACAATGAAACCTGCGGCTGCTGCCAACACAACAATTCCAAAGATGTTAAAATATTTTGCAAATCCAACAAAAGCAGAACTTGTGATATGCAGAGTATTCCAATCAAGTCCTTTTGTACGCATAATACAAAGAGATTCATTACCATTCATATAATCAACTGCATTTCTCAAGAAATCAGCAACAGGTTCCTGGCTGTTAGCCTGCAATACCTGAGGTCCTGTTATTTCAGAAGTAGAAACGAGAAGTATCTTGCCGCTCTGTATACTTTTTGAAACATAACTGTCACTTGACAGAGACTGTATATCTTTACCAGACACACTCTCAGAAGAATCTGCTCCCGGTAAAAAAGCTTTATCAAAAGCACTTGTAAACTTACCTTCAAGAAGAACTGCAACATCATACGGTTTCATCATAGACTTATCAGAAGGTGGATTCATTGTAAACGGACTCAAAGAAATATTGTCAGACTGTATCCACGAACGCGGAGAAGTAGATGCAAGTTTTGTTACACGGATATCTTTATTCTTCTCAGCATCAGAAACATCAACAGGTCCCGGGACAAAGAAAATTAAATTTCCGAGATTCTGTGTTACAGCACATTTCTGATTCAGACTATTATCGGACATGAGCGGAACATAATAATAATTAAGTCTGCCATACTGCTGCGTATTTTGATAAAAACAGTTTTCATCCATTACATACGCACGCTCAGCCTTAACACCATATTTAGATAAAATTGTATCAAGCCTTGTATCTACATTATTGAATGCAGTCTGTCCTGTATAAGGATTTTGCAGCATCTCAAAAGGATCTGCAAATATCATGAGATTTCCACCGTGCATGAGAAATTGATCAAGCTTATAAAGTTCTTCATCAGAGAATGAAGTTCTGGCACCGTTTATCATAACGCACTGTACACCGGCTGGTATGTCAGATACAGAAAGATCTACATTTTCAAAAGAATACCGTGAATCAAAAAGAGACTCTAAATTTCCAGCCCCCTGTTCCGGATCAGTGAGATCTTTTTCTCCGTGATTTGAGATGTAAGCAATACGTGTCGATTTAGAAGCAAGACTTCTGAGAGTTTCAACAAGATTATCTTCCAGTGACTCAAGTCCTGTAACTGCGTATCCAAAAATCACATTCTGTATGCCAAGCGGTACTACACGGAACTTTGAACCAGCTTCAACAACTATTCCCAATGCAGCATTCTCTTTACCACCGCTCTTTGTTTTCCATGAAATTCCCTGAATGCCATATCGGTCAGTAATTTCATCGACTTCCGCAGACGATGGATTCTTTATTTCCAGAATCATCTTATTCTGATAACGGGAATTAACATCATCAAAAATGTTATGCACAGTTCTTTCAATTTTATCCAGACCGTCTATACCGATAGAATCCAGATTGTGTGACAAATATAAAGTCACAGTAACATCATCTCCTGCAAGACCTGCAAGAATATTTGTATTGGAAAGAATTTTTCCGATAGTTGTCGTAATTTTATATTCAAGACCACTCGAACTAGTCAGCCCATCAAGTTTTTCAATCTGATCGGCATAAGTCATTACCATACCCATGTATGCAGTTTTATAACCAACTTCCGAATTTCCAACTTCACGAATCTGTACAGGACTGATGCCAAATTTACCGGCAAGAGACTGTGACTTTTCGCTTGTCATATCATAAAACTCATATGAGAAATTTCCATTCGATGTATTTTTATATTCTATCAGAATATCCCGAACATACTGATTAACAGTAGAATATGGTGCCGGCAGATTATTTGAGAAAAACACTTTTACATTAAGAGGCTCTTCCAAAGTTTTGGCAACTTCACGGCTGGCGCCGGAAAGTGAATATGACTTTGCTTTTGTCATATCAAGACGCACAAAAGCTCTGACAGAAACAAGATTCAGCAAAACCACAGCAATGATAAAAAGAAAAACATCACTAGACGGATCTTTTATCCATGAAATAAATTTATTTTCCTGCATTTTCATAAATCATACTTTCCTTGAATTTTCAATATTACGCACAGTCAGTACAAAAAAAACTGAGGCAAGAGAAACAAAATAGATTACATCACGACTGTCGATGATACCTCGGGAAATGGAATCAAAGTGACTTGTTGCAGAAACAAACGAAATTGCACCAACCATTACACCCGGCATAAAAATCGAAAAAGAATTTATTACCGAAAAAACTATACAGATTGCAAATGCAATGAAGAAAGATACAATTTGATTTTTCGTTGACGATGAAGCAAACATTCCTATTGCCGTAAAAGCAGCCGCAAGGAATACCGCACCAATGTATCCGCCAACGATAGTACCGCCATCAGGGTTACCAAAACAATAACATGTTATAACATAGAAAAACGTCGGAACCAAAAGTACAAGACTTGCGGCAAGGGATGCAATATATTTTCCAATAACAATATCACTTGGAGTGACCGGCAGCGTAAGAAGAGTCTCAAAAGAACCACTTCGCATTTCTTCACTGAACGTACGCATTGTCAGAGCCGGAATAAAAAAGCTGAACACAAGCGGCAAAATCTGGAAAAAACTTCTGAGTTCAGCACGCTGATTCAAAAAGAATGTTGAGAATACCAGAAATCCAGCAAATAAAAGAAACAGGCATTCTACAATATACGCAACAGGGCTTGTAAAATATGATTTAAGCTCTCTCTTTGCAATTACACACCATGCACGATTTGTTTTACAGTCAGAGATTTGTTTATTCATTTGTCGCCTCCTGTAGTAAGTGTTCTAAATACATCCTCAAGACTATTCTTTTTCGTTTCCATTTCAAAAAGTTTCCAGTCTTTTGTGATAACAGTCTTTGCAATCTGCGGCCTGACATCGACATTTTTGCCTGCCGAAACAGAAATAGTTGCACAAAGTTTATCTCCGTCTGAGTTTACAGTGCAGGATGTTACGCCATCACAAGATTTGAGAGCATCTTTGAGAGACTGAGATTCTGCACCGCCAACAACAAGACGAACTTCTGCACCGCCAGCTTCATGCTCGCGTAATTCGTCAGTCGGGCTGTCAGCAATTTTCTTTCCGTTTGAGATGATTATGACACGGTTACACAGCATCTCCACTTCACTCAAAATATGTGTGGAAATAATAACAGTACGAGTTTCTCCTATTTTTTTGATAAGAGAACGCACGTCAGAAACCTGATTTGGATCAAGTCCACTTGTCGGTTCATCCAAAATCAGAATTTCAGGATCGCTCATAAGGGCATGCGCAAGACCGACGCGCTGTTTGTTTCCTCGTGACAGTTCGCTGATATTTTTGTGCATAACTTCACGAAGTCCGCAGACATCTGCCAAATACGGAACACGCTCGTCCGCATTAACGCCATCAATATCAGCAATGTATTTTAAATAATCAGCAACAATCATATCTCCGTATAACGGTGCTGATTCCGGCATATATCCGATTTTTTTCTTTGATTCAACGCCCACCGTAAGACCGTCAATAGTGACAGTTCCGGAAGTAGGTTCCAAAAAACCTGTAATCATGCGCATGGTTGTTGTTTTTCCCGCGCCGTTCGGTCCCAAAAGACCGACAATTTCTCCTGTCTGGATAGAAAAACTTATGTCATCTACCGCTCGGAAAGTTCCAAACTGACGGGAAATATGCTCAACATTTATCATAAGAACTCCCATTTTTGATGAAAAACAAAATCTGCCTTTCCTTAATTTCTCATTTATATTTTAATTATCAAATATCTTTGCATAAAGTCAGTCTATCAAATGCACTGACAAGCAAAATCAATATTTCGATACTTAAAATATAAAATAAGTTTATTATAATATAGTCAAAATATAATTAAAAGCAAGGGAAAAATTATGCACCAGGCATAAAAAGATGTTATTGGAAAAAAACAGGCTTGAGAAAATACAGATACGAAAAATTAATTTGGACATATGCTCATAAAAAAAGCCGAATCTGCACAAAACGAACAGAAACGGCTTTTTTGAAAAACTCAGTCAGGCAATGATTTTCAGATTATATCAAAACTCACAATTTCTGAGTCTTTTCTGGTTCATCAAGACTCTTCATACCGGAGGTATCAACTCTCTGAGCTTTTTCCGGCTCATCAAGACTCTTCATTACAGGTTTTTCATCTATATCTTTACCGATATCTTTTTCTTTCTTAATTGTATCAAAAACGTCCTTGATAGACAAAAGAAGCTCTCTCTTTTCGCCCTTTGTCATGTTTCTCAAGTCAACACGTTTACTCATAAATGCAATCTTTGTTCCTTCAACCTCAGCAAGCGGCTGCTTTGTCATATCCTTAAGCTTAACAGGAGTATATCCCTTTACAGGCTCAGAAATTCCCTTCATCATGAAACTACCGGCTTCAAAACACTCTATTTCTTTGCGGACAAGAGCGTATGTTTCGGCACTCATGAGAATTGAATCAGGATCTGCTGCTGCTTCAAAACGTGCGGCAAGGTTAACATTACTTCCGATAATTGTGTAATCCATCTTTGTTTCAGAACCAAAGTTACCGATTGTACAATATCCTGTATTGATACCCATGCGAACATGGAACGGATTAGCAATACCTTTGTCCTCCCAGATTGCACGGAACTTAACCATATACTGCTGCATTTCCATAGCCATCTTTACAGCACGCATAGCATGGTCTTTATCAGATGTGAAGACAGGATCTCCAAAGAATACCATGACAGCATCACCGACGTACTTATCAATTGTTCCGCCGTACTTCTCAGCAATCTCAGACATCTTATCAAGATAATCATTCAGCAGACGTGAAATTTCATCAGGATCAAGAGATTCTGTTGTCGCAGTAAAGTTTTTGACATCCGAGAAGAAAACTGTAAGCTTCTTTCTGTAATGCTTTGATGTAGAAGCATCGCGTTCACCACCAACGATAGACTGATAAAGCTGAGGTGAAAGATAGTGCTTCATGTTCTCATTAAGCTTGTTAAGTGTAGAAGTTCTCTCATTAACCTTGTTTTCAAGAGACTCGTTCATGTCTGTAATAGTGGTCATCTTTTCATCGAGCTGAGCTCTCATATCATTAAAGGCAACACCTAGACGACCTATCTCATCATGAATGCCAAGCATAATCTCATGCTTGAGGTCACCGCTTCTAACAATGTTGACACCTTCAAGCAATGCATTGATCGGCAAAAGAATTCCATTGGAAATCTTGATAACAAGCAGAATAACAAGAATCATAATGATAACACCGCATATACAGTAGACAATTGCAGCTGTAACAAACGTACGGACATACGGAATTGAACTTACATACAAGTGAAGGACACCGCATGAAGTTCCGTTATCACCGAGGATTCCAATATACTCATTCAAACCAGAAGATGTGAGGCTTATTTTCTCGTAAGCAGAATCACTGAAAGCTACAGTTGAATAAAGTGATTTATCAATTGAATGTGCAGACGTTGCAACAACAGGTTCAGCATTCAGATATACCATCAAATCACAGCTCAAATTCTTGCTAAGATTAATAAAAAAGTCCAGATTTTCTGTAAATATAAAGCGGACGATTATGACACCAATGACATCTTTGTTATAATAAACAGGACATGCACAAACATATGAAGGTGATTCATCCTGCTTGTAATATGACAAAGCTGTACTTGTAGATTTTTCACCGGCAAGAGCATTTGTCAGCAAAAGCTGTTCACCTGCAGTAAGTCTCTGATTTTCAACCAAAGCAGAACCTCTGTTATTAAATACAGAAATTGAATAATTGCTTGTGTTGTTAGTGAAAGCGCCTTTCAGATATTCTGATATTCTTGAAGGACTTTCCAACTGCAAACCAAGCTGTATAGCATGGTTATTGGCAATATTTTCTGCCATATTTTTGACATTGGTCTTTTCGGTTTCCATAAAAACCTGAGCAAGAACAAGCTTGTTTCTAATACCAGAACCAGCATCATTTCTCGTTGTATAAAAGAAATAAACAAGAGAAAATACACTCATTACGGCAAGAACAGAAAGCGTCATACCCAAGAAATAACGCTGAAGTCTGTTTCTAATCGAGTCTTTGTTTGAAATAACTTCTTCTTCCATTTCCATAATTATTCTCCTGCAAGCAACTGTCGTATTACTTTCGCATCAAGGAACCCCAAAAGTGTAGCCAGACGCGGGCCATGCGGTTCTCCAAGCAAAAGCGTATATAAACACATGATAAATTTCTTTGTCAGAACTTTCTGTTCTTTTGGATCCTCTACATGATTTTTCGGAACTGCATAAATCAAGTTCATAATATCTTCCTCTTTTTCAAGAGGCTTTATGCCTTCCGAAAACTCCTTTACGAGAGTCTTCATCAACTCATCCAACGTATCATAATACTCTTTGTTAAATTCAGACAGTATCGTCTGAACATTGTCGATATGATGATACTTATAGAGCCAGTTTCTCGCACAATCTATACGAATCCTCATTCTCTGATAAGCATTCTCATAAGGATCATCCAAAAGTCCAATTCTAGCAAGTAAAGCCAGAGCCCTGTCTATATCACCTTGTCCATAAGCCAAAGCCATACAAAGCTTATTAAAAGGAATAACAGAACGGTCACGCTCTACACCGCTTACCGAGATTCTGTAAATTCTTTTCTCTATATCAGTCAGTTCATTGTAGAACATTTTCTGGCAGAACATATCCCATTCATTATAGATACGGTCAATTCCGTCTTCGATATCAATAGAAAACTGGGATTCTGGTGGATTCTTTATCAAAAGCCATCTGATTATTTCCGGTTCAAGAACATCCGTGAATCTGCGGGCAAGCGATTTCTCACCCAAAGCGCGGGACAATTTCGAAACACCCGGCACACCGATAAAACGATATAACAATGAAAACGGAGCTTCTCTGCCATACTGAAGCTTCAGAATTTTTGAAGAAACTGAATAACTTCCAGTATCTGTCAGCTGATTCTCTCCAGAACTTTCATAGACAACTTTAGAGTCTTTCCATCGGGTTGCCCAGTTTACTTTCCAAGCAAGTTTACCACAGAAATCTTTACCAAGGATATAAGCCCCTTCATGTCCACACTCACGGCACTTATATTTTATCTCCTTAGTTTCAGGATTCCAACCAGTGACGTAAGTTTTATCACGCAGACAAGAATCGCAGTACACTTCAAGAGGATAATACTTTTCTCTCGTGCTCTCCATTTCTGACGTATACGGCAAATCATGCTCATGAGAATAATCAAAGATTTCCTTTCTCTTGTTCAAAACAGTTTCGATATAACTGTTATATACACCATTCTTGTAGGCAACTTCCTGGTAATCAAAATCAGGCCGGAAACCACATCTGTCAAGATCTTTCTCAAAATCCGCCATTATGTGATGACCATAAGACTGGTATTTTCCTTCTTTATTTACATCCAGAAAATCTGGAACTGCAGAAAGCATTTTTCCTACATGTTCATGAACTTTTTCTTCAGTAGTAAAATACGGAATTTTACAAAAGTGATCGAAATTATCCCAGAAATAAATATTCCTTGCATTTTTACCTCTGCGATTCAGTTCATCAACAACGAAAGAAGTTATTGCAACTTCACGAAAAATTCCAAAATGTATCGGACATGACGGAGTCATTCCAGCAGAACAGACAATTTCTTTTTCAGCAGCTTCCTTTACAGATGGATTAGAATCTATATATTCAAGAAGCTTATCCACGACTTCATCAAGCCAGAATTCTTTTCCTTCGCATTCATAAATCATTTCTGCTCCCCCATGTAAAGCTTATCTATAGCAGCAAGAGTTTCCAGAGGGAAATCAAGTTCAAGTTTCTTCGCAGTATCAAGGTTTATTGCGATTGAAGGGAATCCTGTAAATTCCTGCGAAAGCAGACGAGGAATGACATCATAGAAAATAGCCGCAATTTTGTTTGCATTATACAGACCGATATTCTCAGCTTCAACAGATGACATACCCATCAAAATACCGTCTTTGACACGAATCTCACCTTCCAATGAGAAAGTCGGAACTTTGTATTCGTTCAAAATATCAGCAATTTTACTTGTAATATCATATTCTGTGACAGCAGTAGATGCACCTATATAAACTGCATCAACTTTGCCGGCAATATCTCTGATAGCCTTCAAATAAAGATCTGCTGTATCAGGAGCTACAACTTCCTTGACATTTGTATTTCTGACGATTTCAAAACCGCATTCAAGCGCAACAAGTTCAACATCGTTTACAGCACTGTACTGACGACCATCATCATTGTCACCATAAACAATGCCGAGCTTTTTAAATCCGATCAAATCATGGAACATCTCAAGCTGTCTGACATACTGAGTCGGATCAACACGGCAAGTAATGAAATTATTTCCAGAATCAGCCGTAGAATAAATTATCTTTGAACCGATTGGATCAGTAACAGCTTCTATAAGAGCAGGAACACACAAATCACTTTCTCCGGATACAAGTTTTGCAGCAACACCACCGAATACAAGCAGAAGATCAACATCTTTGTTTGTAGTCAAAGCCCTTGCCCGATCCATATTTCTGACACCCCAATCCAGATTTAAGAAATAAGACGGAGAAAATTCTATGTAGTCGCTTGACTTTGAAAGCTGTTCAAAAATAGCACTTACACTAGAAGTATCAGTAAGCTCAAAACGGTCTCTAATCCATCCAAGAGAACGCAGACCAGAAACAATACCTGCAAGATGATCTGCAAATTCCCAGTATTCACCACTGACGATTATACCAACTTTATAAGGAGAACCGTCACTCTTTCTTCTTGGAAGAAATTCAATTTTATTCTCATCAATGAGAACAGAATCAAGATCTGTACTCAATGTCAGAGATGTTCCGCCGTAATCCATATAAATTTCATCAGAAGATGAAAGTATTTCAAGCGGAACTTTGTAATCTATAATCTTGGCTGTCTTCATATTGATAGCCATAGATGCAGCATTCTCAAAACGCTGAGACAGCTTATCAGGTGAAACACCATTGAAGATATGGCTTATCTTTGTTGCTACCCAAATTCCACTTCGAGTCAAAGACTTCGCAGAGAAAGAATAAAGAATACCATCTTTTACACGGATAGAACCTTCAAGAGAGAACGATGGTATCTTATACTCGTTCAATATATCGACAATCTGCGGCATGATATCATACTCAGTAACCGCTGTAGAAGCACCAATATAAACAGCATCTGACCTTGAAGCAACATCACGGAGAGCTGCAAGATACAAAGCCGTCGTATCATCAGCACACTCTTCTTTGACATTTGTATTTCTTACAATATCAAAACCAAGTTCTGCAGCAGCTTCCTCAACAGCACTTACAGCACCATAAATTCTTCCGTAATCATCATCACCGTATACAATTCCAAGTTTCTTGAAACCTGTTGTTTCACGGAAAATCTTAATCTGCTGCTGATACAATGTAGGATCAATTTTTCCAGAGAAGAAATTTCTTCCAGAATCATCTATAGAAACTGTAATACCTGCTTCAAATGAATCAGTAATTGCATCAGAAAGAACAGGAACAGGATATGTCTCAAACTTGTAAAAGTTCTTTGCAGCCATACCACCGTATGCCATAATTACATCTACATCAGGAACAGAATCAACATATTTTTTGTTGAAATAATCCTCGTTATCGCCCCAGTCAAGATTTACAAAGTACTCAGGAGAAAACTCGATATACTCACTGTAAACAGTCTGTGAAAGAAGTTCAAAAACAGCTCCGACAGTCTTGTATGAATCAGGAATAACAACTCTCTTCATCCAGCCGATACTTGTGAAACCTTCAATGAGAGCTTTGAAGTTGTCATAGAATTCCCAGTAATCACCAGAAATAACGACACCTATCTTAAACTTTTCCACACCATTTTTGAACGGCATTGCAGACTCACTGTAATCTACAACAGTTTCATCCACAGCTGCTGCAACTTTTTTTGGCTGAGGGAAAATTTTATTTACATAAGCCTCATCTTTAGCAACACCATTCCAATAATTCGAACTTGTATAATTATAGGAACATCCGCACAAACAGATCAGACAGGAAGACAGAACCGCGGCAAAAAATGCAAAAGAAAGTTTTCTATTCATTATCTTTACCCTCCTGATTTACAGGCTCCGAGCTTACAGTACGAGGCTTTTTCAGCCATCTTGCATTTCTACCGAACAGGACAAATCCAAGACCGCCGATCAATGAATAACCACCTATTACAAAGAAACTCTTTGAGAATCCGAGAGAAGCAATTATCATACCTGTCAAAGTTGGAACAAAGACAGACAGAACTTTTTCCATTACTTTATAGCTCTGCAAAACATTTTCTTCACTTACACCCTTGATTTCTCCAGCCTCAAGATAAACTTCCTCAATAGAGTCGATGAACAGGTTGTCTATACCCATACATACCATAGCTATGATGAACATAATCAGTCCACCGATAACAGAACCAAATATAAGGAATGCACCGCCACAGACTGCTGCACCAAGACCAATCAAAAGCTTGTCGTTTTTGATTTTATCTGCCATCTTTCCAGCCAAAGCTGCAAAAAGACTGACAACGCTGAAAATACTAAGAATAAGACCTATATTACTCTGTGAAAGCTGCAGAGTGTCACTCATATAGAGAGGCAAAAGGAATGAGAACAAGCCCCAATAAACAAACTGGAACGGAATGTTTACACACAGGACATATACGATAACATGGCGAGAGAACAAAACATGGAAGAAATCCTTGAGTGTAACACTCTTGTTTTCATCTTCTGATTCAGCCAACTCATAATTTTTCTCAACAGGAACAAATATAAACGCAAACAGAAGGAATGCTACTGCAAATACTATCGCAATGATAAATCCCATCTGGTAACCGAATTTATTTACGATAACACCTCCAACAGGAATTGATGCTATCGAAGCAGATGCAAGAGCAGAAGCGTTTGTTCCAAAACCTGCACTTCTTGACGAATCCGAAGTATATTCAATAACAAGAGATGAAGTACTCAAAAGAATACCGCCGAATCCGAATCCGGCAATAAATCTTGCAATTGTCAGCAGAATAAATGAATACGAACTGATTGTCAGAACTGTTCCGGCAACAAAAATCGAAGACATTATGATATATCTTCTGCGGATAGTCAGTTTTTTGAGGACAAACAAAGTCACAAACATTGACACTGTTATACCAAGCATATATGTACTTACAGGGATTGTAATAATAGTGTCAGAAGCCATAGATGTCAGGAATTCCGGTAAGTTGTTCTTGCCAAGATTGAAAATATATTCAATATACATAGGCACGAACGAAAGTGTAACATATGCTGCAAACATAAAGATAAACGTACTTACTTTTATCAGGCGCAGGCTTGTCGATGTCTGCTCTGAATCCATATTGGCAGGATTGATAAGCAGATCTTTCCTGTTGCCCATGATTGCAAAAATATCTTTGAAAATCAAAGCAAAAATAATTGCAACAACAACAACAACAAAGCTGTCCAAAATCATATCACGCAGGATTTCATTGATTCTGCTGTGATTAACTTTGAGGACAAGGTTACACATTCCAACATCAGCGTCTTTGAGTGATGAAATAATCAGACCAGACTGAAGTCTGTTGATAGTCTCAGGCACATTACCGTCTTCCTGTGCAGAGTACATAACATCCATATCCTGATTTGTGATATAGATAGACGAACAGTCAACATTTCGCACAAGTCTCTGATTAAGATAATCGCTGATACCTGTAAGATTATCATATCCGTCTGCAAAACGTGCAGGAGATTCCAGAGATTCTTTTATAGAAGAAGAAAGTATTATCAAGTTCTGATTAAAGAGATCTGTTATAGCATTTTTATACATTGCAGTCGTATACACAGAGAAACTTCCCTGACTGAACAGAACAAGACATACAGTGAGTATAAGCTCAGATTTTCTTGATGGCAGAACCTGCAGAAATACATAGTAAATAAAGAATCCGATTACAAAAATAATCAGAGACAGCTTAATAAGAGTTCTAATATAGATGAATGCAAGATCAGAAATAGTATCCTGCGCAACTTCCATATACAAAGTTCCGCTGTAATTTACTTTACTTTCAAAAAGAGGGATACACAGAAACCAGGAATCCAGGAACTTGTAAGAATATGAAAGATTCTCTCCGTTCGGAACAGGAGTCTCTCCTTCATAATACTTAAATGGAATTTTTTCCTGATTCAAAACTGTACGAGTAGAGTTGATAATCTTATCAGAGGCATCTGTAATATAGATATGCTCAATCTCTGTAGACTCTCTCATAATTTCAGAAAACAGGGCTGACGTCTGCTCATCCATAAAGTAGAGCTTTTTTCCCATGTTAAGGGAACTTTCAATTCTGTTTTTTGCTGTTTCTCCAGCGATGGAATAACGGCTCATAAGTGCATCCGTATAGACACTCTCAAAGCCGGAATGAGAAAGAATTCCATTTATCAAGAAACCCGCAATCAGAACAACAGAAAATGCAACAATACTGATAATCTTATTTTTCTTGTCCATAACTACCTTTTGTCCTTAAACTACCTTCTTTACAACAAACGAATTCATCATAAGCTGACTCGCACTTGCGTAATTCAAACCAAGCATAACAAAATCACCAGCCTTGTAATCTAAGTGAGAATCTGTTATATCTATGACCGTAAAATCAAAAGTTTGCCCTGCAAAAAAACTTTCTGTATCTTTTATCAAAAGATCCTGCTGCCCTGCACCAAGAACTCCGATATCAAGCACAGCCCTGCGTCTCCTGCCAGAAACAGAACCCTGAGATTTCTGCCCGAACGCATTATAGCCGCCGCCACTGTCTGCCAGGACTTCCTTTTCAGAAACTTCGATAATCTCGCCTTTCAATAAGCAGACATCAGAACGAAGTTTTTCCAGAGTCCGTCCCGCAGAAGAATTATACCCAAAGAAAATTCCTTCTCCGATTCTAACTTCCTGAACAAGATTATCCAGAAGACACTGTTCAAGTAAGTCATACATCACTGTTCCGCCGACTGACAGAAACGGCGAGTTTCCGCGATTCTGAGCAACAAGAGCTGCCAGAGCAGAAAGTTCGATAATTTTTTCAACAGTCGGAAGCTTACCTGAAAGGCACGCAAAATTTGTTGAAATTCCCTTTATATTCAGTTTCGGATAGTTTCTGGAAATTCGCGATACTTGTTCTGGATAGAATCCATCTTTTAAATCTCCGTTTTCAACAATCAGTACAACACTGACATTCTGAAACTGCGGCATAGAAGAAATCTTTTCCAGCACGATTTCATCAGAGACAAAAAAACAAACTTTATTCAGACTCAAATCAACATGAGAGTACACATAATCAACAGACGAAAGAGAAGTTTTTATCAGACATGCTTCAATATCATATCCAGGACTAAGTTTCTGACAGAATGCAAAAACCTGATTGAAATTGCCGGCATTGCTGTCACAGAAACGGTGTATGGAGCATTCATGTATAACAGGAGCAACAAGTTCCGGATATGAAAGACAGGACTTTGTTACAAAAGAGAGGCTGCATTTATTTTTAGTGCACAAAGATGAAAAAAAATTTACATTTTCTTTAACCGCACTTTTATTCCATACAATTTCACTCATTATTTAAAATTATACATCGTTTTCTCCATTTTGCAACTTAAAAATAGTCATATTTAAGAGAATTTATATATATGAAATGCTATTTTCTACCATGTAATATCACAGTTTATGCTTGCTAAATCAGCAGAATTATAGTAAAATTTCTCTGTTTTTTTTGGGGATATAGCTCAGTTGGTAGAGCATGTGGTTCGCAATCATAAGGTCGTCGGTTCGATTCCGATTATCTCCACTAAACAGCAGATTTCACCTTATTCATTCAAAAACTTATCCGGTGATTTCTTTTTTTCCCTTTTTATTTTCCATCAGTTGTGCTAGACTCTTGCCCATGAATCTTCTTTCCATAAATAACCTTTCAAAAATCGGAAGAGAAAAACCTCTCTTTACCGGAGTAACTTTTGGTCTGGACGAAGGCAACAAAGCCGCACTCATAGGCCGCAACGGAACCGGAAAATCTACTTTACTGAATACAATTGCAGGTGTCCTCCAGCCTGATGACGGTACTGTTGTCATAAACAAAGAAGCAGGCGTTTCTTTCCTGCCGCAAAACATCATTTACAATAAGGAAGACTCTATACGCGAGCATATCTTCAAATCACACAGCCCGAAACTTGATGTAATCAAGCAATACGAAGATGTCCTCGAAAAACTTGAAAAAAATCCAACAGACGCTGTCCAGAATGAATATACACGTCTCAACGAGCAGATGGACAAACTTGATTTGTGGAACTACGAAAACCAGGTCAAAAACATTCTCTCTACGCTCGGCATTCACGATTTAGACAGAAAAATGCAGGAACTGTCAGGTGGCATGGTCAAAAAAGTCGGACTTGCCCAGGTCCTTGTAGAAGACACAAAACTTCTTCTTCTTGATGAGCCGACAAACCATCTGGATATAACGACAATCACATGGCTTCAGGATTATCTTGCAAAGACAAACAGAAGCGTTTTGATGGTAACTCACGACCGATATTTTCTGGATGCCGTATGTAATCACATTTACGAACTTGCACGAAATAAAATCAAACTGTATGTCGGAAATTATTCTGCTTACCTCGAAAAAAAAGAGACAGAAGCAGAGATTGAAGAAAACACAGAACGCAGAATAGAATCTGTCCTGCGGGTTGAGCGAGACTGGCTTATGAGAGGCCCGTGCGCACGCGGCACAAAGGCAAAAGCCCGCATCCAGCATGACATGGCTTTAATTAACCGCGAAAAATTCCAGAAAGACAAAGGTTTTACTTTTGAAGTAGAAGGCAGACGCCTCGGCGGTAAAATTCTTGAACTGCACAATATCTCAAAAAATTTTCCGAAAGGTTTTGCTTCCCCCGAAAAAAGCCGTACAACACCAGTACTTAAAGATTTCAGCTACAATTTCAATAAAGGTGAAAAAATCGGCATATTTGGTGATAACGGCACAGGCAAGTCTACCCTGCTTAACATAATAGCAGGAACACTCCAGGCTGACGAAGGAAATATTGTCAAAGGCGATAACACTGCCATTGCTTATTATCAGCAGAATCCAGAGTTTAAAGATACAAACCTTACAGTGCTCGAATACGTCAAAGAAGCTGCTGAAATAATGCGCACAAATGATGGAGTTACTCTGAGTGCCGGTCAGTTCCTGGAAAAGTTCGGCTTTGAAGGAAAAATACAGTACTCTCCGGTAAGTACGCTTTCCGGCGGTGAAAGAAAACGTCTTTTTCTCGTACGTCTGCTTCTGTCAAATCCAAACTTTCTGATTCTGGATGAGCCTACAAACGACTTCGATATTTTTACGATGAACATACTGGAACAGTTTCTTCTTGGCTTCAAAGGATGTCTTCTAATTGTAAGCCACGACCGCTATTTTATGGATAAAATCGCAGACACGATGTTTATCCTGGAAGATGACGGTTCGGTCTCAGGTTATGTCGGAAAGTGTTCTGAGTATATACAGTACCGCAAGATGCTCGAAGCCGAAAAACTTCAGCAGGAATCTGAAAACAAGAAAAAAGAAACTCTGGCATCAGCAAAGAAGAATCAGGCTTCAGAAGAAGGCAGCAGCGGTAATGCAGCAGGTACCACAGATAATTCGAGTGACAAAAAGAGAAAGATGACTTTCCGAGAACAGAAAGAGTTCGAATCTCTCGAAAAAGAAATCGAAGAACTCGAGGAAAAGAAGACAGAACTCGAAGGAAAAATGGCAAGTACAGACTTTGCAGTCTCTTCAGCAGCCGGCACTGAATATGCAAAAATAAGCGCACAGCTTGAAAAAGATTATGGACGCTGGGACGAACTTTCAGAACTGATGTAATTTTTTTTCAAGCAGCAATAGCAAAAAAAAATAAAAATCGTGTTTAAAACAACATCAAATGAGAGCTTTAAGCACGATTTTTGTATTACCGATTCTTTCCAGAAGTGCCTTTTGACTTGCAGCATGCATAATCATGGTAAAAAAATGCATAAATATGCAAAAACTTGCTCAAATTTATTGACAACATGCCAAGATTTCAAGATACTGTAAACATTATGATTATGCCATTAGCACAAGAGTTAAACAAAGTTCTTGAAGGCACCACAGCTGGTGCTCTCCTTTCTGATTTAGGACAGAGATTGTATTTCCCAAAGGGAATTATTGCACAAAGCGGAGAAGCTAAAAAGCTTGGAAAAACAGCAAACGGCACAATAGGCATGACCGTTATCAACGGAACACCTGCTGTACTTCCATCTGTACAAGAAATCGTTCCGTCACTGAGCGCAAGAGAACTGGTTGCCTATGCACCAACTGCAGGAAATCCTGACTTGCGTGAACAGTGGCGCGAAAGCATTATAAAGAAGAATCCACTTCTTAAAGACAAAAGATTCTCACTTCCTGTTCTCGTACCAGGTCTGACAGCCGGTATTTCTTACCTCTCAGATCTCTTCCTCGATGAAACAAAACCTCTCATTGCATGCGATCCTTCATGGGATAATTATGTTCTTATTGCAAATGCACGCCGCAATGCAGAGTTTGTTCAGCTCAAAATGTTTGAGAACGGCAAGTTCAATATTCCAGGACTCAAGAAGACACTTCAGGATCAGGCTGCAAAAGTCGGTTCAGTCCGTGTTATTCTGAACTTTCCTCAGAATCCATCAGGCTACAGCCCTACAAAAGACGAAGTCAAGCAGCTTGTCAGCATCATGACAGAGCTTGCAGAAAACGGAACAAAAGTCATGGTATGGTGTGATGATGCATACTTCGGACTCGCTTATGAAGATGAAATCGAAAAGCAGTCTCTTTTTGCACATCTTGCAGACCTCCACGAAAACATTCTCGTTGCAAAAATTGACGGTCCTACAAAAGAAGACTTTGCATGGGGATTCCGCTGCGGATTCCTCACATTCAGCTGCAAAGGCATGACTGACGAACAGTATGACGCACTCGTCAAAAAGCTCATGGGCACAATCCGCTCATCAGTTTCATGTTCATCAACAATTCCTCAGTCTCTGCTTCTCAGGGCATTCCAGAATCCTGAGACTGAGAAGCAGAAGCTTGCATTCCGCAAAGTTCTTGAAAAGAGATATCATGCAGTACGTACTTTCGTAGACAGTCATACAAGCACAGAGCTTGAACCGCTTCCGTTCAACTCAGGTTACTTTATGTCATTCCACACAAAAACTGTTGATGCAGAAGTTCTGCGCCAGAAGTTGCTCAAAGAGCAAGGAATTGGTACAATAGCTATCGACGCACATACTCTGCGCGTCGCATTCAGCAGTCTTGAAGAGGAAAAGATCAATATTGTTTACCAGGCTATTTACGATACAGCAGCATCTCTTGCTAAATAAAAAAAGCTCATCACATTTAGTGCCGGAATCAGATAAAGTTTCCAGTACTAAATGTGCATTTTTCAAAATGCACCAGTTCATAAAACAAAACATGCATAACATTACAACAATGGCACTCATTACTGTATCAGCATGTTTTTTAATTCCACTTGCGTCATGTTCAAACAGCCGTGATAATCCAGTCATCATATGGACAGACAGAGCTGAACTTGCTTCATACGCAGAACTTTTCAATGCAACGCACGATACAAAAGTTGTAGTCATTTACAAAAAAGACACAGCCCGTTCACTGCCTCCGGCAAAAGACGAACAGACTCCGGATTTAATCATTTCTTCTTATCTGAAGACATCAAACACAAAAAAGAATTTCATATCTGTAAACAGATTTTTTGAACAGAGAAGACTTTCAAAAGATGCATTCTATTCAAAACTTCTGGAATACGGTTCCATAAACAGAAGACAGTACCTCATTCCTGTCAGTTTTAATCTGCCGGCAATGCTTGTCAGAACATCCGACACAGTTTACATCCCTGACACACATATCATAACATTGAGTGACATCAAAAAAGCAGGTGCTGCGTTCTCGTCAAAAAATAACAAAGGAATCTTTGAAACAATGGGCTACGCACCGGCATGGGACAAAAACTTTTTATATCTTGTCGCTAAGTACAAAAATGCAGATTTCAAAGAAAACGATCTCACATTCACGTACAATGCAGAAGGAATCGCTTCAACTGTTACATATATAAAAGACTGGACAAGTTCATGCAACACAAACACAAATGAAGAACTGAGCTTTTTGTTCAACTATCTGTACATGCCGAAGAACAAGCAGCTGGATTCCGGTAAAAGTCTTTTTGTATACATGAACAGTGACGATGTATTCCCGGTACTCAATAAAGACCAGTCAAAAAAACTCACATTCCGATGGATTTCTGACGGAGAAAATCTTCTTGTAGAAGACGATATAATCTGTATGGGTGTCTACAAAAAAGCACCAAACATAAACAGAGCAGAAGCTTTTATCAGCTGGTTCTTTAAGGAAGATACACAGAGAGAACTCTTAAAACGTACAGAAAGCATGAATCTGGACACAATCAAGTTCGGCATATGCGGAGGCCTCTCATCGCTCAAAAGTGTAAATAACAAAGTATTCCCAACTTTCTACAATGATCTGCTCGGAAACCTGCCGACAGAAAACATGCTGAGGCTTCCAGAAAATCTGCCGGACAGATGGGAAATATTCAAATCCAGAATTATCATACCATTTCTAGAAGAGAATACTGTAGTTCAGGCTGACGAACAGGACAGTCAGCAATCTGATAAACCGCGTAAAACACTTGATGAATATATTGCAGACTGGAGCCGTCAGGCATTCTAGCAAACATGTGACATTTTTTATAAATAAAAGGCTCTGAAAAAATGCAGTTTTCAGAGCTGCTTTAAATATGGTATAACAAACGAGGCATCTACAATGGAAAAAAACAAAAGATTTTTTTTACTCGAATCAATTCTTATCATAGCTTTTTCTGTTCAGATTTTTGCCAGCGGAACAAAAGATATTTCCGAAAACTCATCTGTAAAATCCATCACAGCTGGTGTTCTAAGCGGACCGTCAGGCATTCCTATGGCAAAAATGATGGAAGACACAGATTCTGTTTCAGAAGTGCCTGTTTCTTATGAATGTTACGCCAGTGCACAGCAGCTTCTTCCAAAACTCGTCAAAGGCGAAATTCAAATCGGCGTTCTACCACCAAACGTCGCCGCTAAAGTTTACAATGCAAACAAAGGTGCCGTTCAGGCAGTTGCCATCTGCGGAAACGGAATGCTTTCCCTAATTACAACAGATAATTCCATCAAATCAATAAACGACATTAAAGGCAAAACTATAACAGTTGCCGGCCAAGGTGCAACTCCAGAATACATGTTCCGCTTCATACTTGATGCAAATAAAATTTCTGTAAGTACGGAACAGGAACCAGATTCTGTCTCACTTGATTTTTCCATTCCTAATGCAAACATCGTTCCATCACTCATTGGCGAAAAAATCAGCTGCGCCGTTGTACCAGAGCCGTTTACAACAGTTGCAAAAACAAAACTTGGAAACAAAGTCACAGTCATAAATCTACAGGAACTTTTTGCCGCAGCAGAAGGCGGAAATAAAAACTATCCGATGAGCCTCATCGTTGTAAATGCAAACTTTGCAAAAAACAATCCGAAGCTCATCAAAGCTTACTTAAGCGAATACAAGAAAGCTTTTGACTGGACATTAAAAAATCCAAAAGAAGCCGGCAGCTTATGTGAAAAACACGAACTTGGACTTACAGCTTCTGTCGTTGAAAAAGCTATTCCAAACGCAAATTTTTCGTATCTTCCGGCAAGCAGTACAGAAGCACGAAAACAGATAGAAGCACTCTTGTGTGTTTTCCAGAAATTTGATGAAACATCAATCGGCGGAAAGCTTCCAGATGATTATTTCTATATTAAATAATCGAGCTGCAAAAAAAATAATAAGATATCTCATTTCATTTATTCTGCTTTTTGGAATATGGCATATCGCTGCAAAAATTCTCAACATGCCGCTTCTCATGCCAAGCCCCTTCAAAGTCGCAGAAAGGCTGGCAGAACTTTTTCAAAAATCAGAGTTCCAGAAAGCCATGATATCAACAGCCTTCAGATGTTTGCTCGCTTTTGCATATTCAATTTGTGCAGGAATTGCCATCGGCATATTATGTGCAAAAAATCAGTTTTGTGCAGATTTCTTAGAACCAATACTAACCTTTATCCGCTCCGTACCAGTCGTTTCATTTATTCTCGTGGCATTGTTTTATCTCAAAACAAATTCAATTCCAATAGCAGTAGCATTTCTAATGGCTCTGCCAGTAATGATTGACAGTACCCGTGCAGGGTTTCATACATCAGATTCAAAATGCCAGAAATATTACTCTCTCATGGGATTAAGTCCAGCAAAGATTTTCTTTTTTATTCAGATACAGTTCGCACAAAATCACATCAAATCCGGAATGTCATCATGTGCCGGCATGATCTGGAAAATCGTCACAGCAGGCGAAGTGCTGACATTGCCCAAAAATGCACTTGGTTCCATATTGAGCCGGTCACAGATTGTTCTTGAAATTCAGGATGTATTTGCCATCACTATTGCCATCGTGTTCGCAAGTTTTCTGACATGTTCGGCTCTCAAAGTTTTGCTCGGCTTGTCCAATCCCCTGCAGCGCTTATTCTGCAGGTTTTACTTTGCATGCAAAAGTCCATCACAAAAAACACCGCCTGTCAATTTTCAAAACACGCAATCTGAAAATAACAATGACATCGTCATTTCAAATCTCAATATCACGCGGGACAGAAAAATCTTTTCTGATTTCAACATTATCTTTGAAAAAAACAAAGTAACAGCCATCGTTGCGCCGAGCGGAGAAGGAAAAACAACTCTCTTAGACTGGATTGCAGATAATTTTTGCAAAAAAAATCATCATGCCGGAAAAAATTCCTGCAGCAAGTCTGAAAACTTTCAGACAGTGTCTTATATTACACAGGAAACATATTCCATTCCTAATCTGACAGCTGTAGAAAATATCATGCTGCCACTCATGAGCTGCATGTCAAAGCACCAAGCAAAAGAAACAGCTTTATCTTTCCTAAAAGCTGTTCACTTAGAACAAAAAGCAGATTTCATGCCGTCTCACCTTTCAGGCGGAGAAAAACAGAGAATCGGAATAGCTATGGCTTTTGCATACCCGTCACAGATTCTTTTGATGGACGAAGCTTTTCGTTCTCAAGACATTGGTGTCAAAGCTGAACTTATAGATATTCTATCAAACTTAATCAGGCAATGTCCGCGCACTGTTATATTTGTTACACACGTCATACAGGAAGCACTCTGTATCAGTGACAGAATTATCTGTCTGAAAGGAAGACCTGCAGAAATTGCACTTGATACGGCAATTGAACATGAATCAAAAGCAAAAACATCTTCACAGTTTCTAAATCCGACACAACAAATGACAGAAATCGAAACCTGCATAAAAAACATACTTTGCGGTAAAAATCTTTAATTCTTTTGCAGAAGATCAAGAGGCTTTTCACCACCAGCCCTGACAGACGGCAAAAGTGATGCAAGAGCAGAAAGAACAAGAGTCAGCACAGCAACTCCAAAAAGCCCCAAAACAGTCAATGACGGCTTTATTTCCTGAAGATAAAATGCCGGATCAAGAATTTTTATACTTACATATGGTATATCTGATTTTTGGTTAAAAACATGATAAAAACCACCAGCAGTAAAATTAATAAATTTTTCTAAAGCTGCAATAAGTACATTTATATTAAGAGAAGCTGTAATCCCCATTGGAAATCCAATTACAAGACCGCCAGCACCACATAGTATACCTGCAATCAAAAATGACAACGTAATACCTCTGCCAGAACCGCCGATACTTTTTAAAATTGCAATTTCCTTTCTGTGTTCCATGACAAGCATAACCAGTGCCGAACTGATATTTACACTGGCAACAAGCAGAATCAAAATCATTATCAGAAGAAGAAGGACTCTGGTAGATGAAAAATTTTCAAACTGACTTTTATTCTGTTCACTCCATGTTAAAACATAACTGTCTTCACACAGCTCCATAACATCACTTTTCACTTTATACAATACAGAGGTAAACGTTTCATCCGTAGTGAGACCTATACTATACTGTGCATTTTTTGCCGGTATAAAATCAAAGCCTGTTTCAAGAGGAATAAAAATCCACAACGCATCAAGTTCCTGATAACCACATGAAATGATACCTGATACAGTCAGAACCATATTTTTCGGAACAATTCTTTTGCCATTTCGGACATCAGCTGTTATCACAGAAATTTTATCTCCTGTGTGAACTCCTATGTCAGATGCAATCTTCTGACATAGGACTGCACTTTGCTTTCCATCAAAAGATGCGTTTCCTTCTACAATTTTAAAAAGCTTAGCAAATGATTCGTTTGTGCTGAACATATCATCCCGTACAGCCCGAAGAGTCGCTCCTGAGCGCACAATTTTATCACCAGAAAGAGATGACGCAAGAACGCTTCCCTGAACTTCAGGATACCCCCCGGTAACATGTTCAACATTACAAAGTAAATCAGATGTAAGACTTATTGTTTTTTCAGAATCCGCTTCACTGCTGTCTTTTTCAAGGAACATAGTCACATCCTGTGTAGAAAGTCCGATTATTCTTCCTGTTATTTCTTCAATCATTCCTCCGCTCACAGACAAAACTGTTATAAGGGGAACAAGACTTACACCTATACAAATCATTGCTCCGAACATACTTTTTCTTGCAGATGTCCTATTTTTTGAAAAAACAAGACGCAGAGAATACATCAAGCTTGCACGGATTGTCATGAAAACTGCTCCTCAAGCAATCCGCCTGATATTATATAGCGTCTGTCTCCTCTGCTCGCCAAATTCATATCGTGAGTAACAAGAATCAGTGTTTTTTTGTATTTGTCTGCCATAGAAAAAAGCAGCTCTCCGATAAGAGCTGCATTTGCAGGGTCAAGATTCCCTGTCGGCTCATCTGCAAGAATCAATTCCGGATTATTTACAAGAGAACGTGCAACAGCGACCCTCTGCCGTTCACCGCCGGACAACTCCGAAGGATAATGTTTTGAGCGGTCAGAAAGTCCTACATCAGCCAAAAGTGCGCCAGCTTTATCCATGGCTTCTTTTTTTGAAACGCCTGCCATATAGCAAGGCAAAAAAACATTTTCAAGAGCTGTAAAATCTTTTAGCAGATAGTGAAACTGAAATACGAGTCCGAGAATTTTCTGGCGGTAAACAGTCAACTCTTTTTCATTCATAGCACTGATTTCATTTCCATCAACAAAAACTTTTCCAGAAGACAAAGGTGCAAGACCTCCGATGATATTCAAAAGAGTAGATTTACCGCTGCCACTTTTTCCGATGATAACACATTTTTCTCCACGATTTACAGACATATCAAGATTCTTCAAAATCGTCAGACTTTCACTTTGTGTCGTAAAAGTTTTTTCAAGTTTTTCAATTCTCACAATCTCATTGTCACTCATCATGAAGAACCTCCGATACATTCAATTTTGCAATTCTTCTGCCTGCCAGAACGGAAGAAAACAAAGATGAAAAAATTCCAAACAAAAATATCATCATAATTTCAACAGCTTTCATTCTTGCAGGAACAGAAGCAAAAACCAGAAACATCGAATTCTCCTGTACAAACTGCAAATCTTCAGGTAAAAAAATCATTGTACTTATGTACTGTGCAAAATACTGAAGTTTCGCCAAAGCAACAAATATTTTATCCATATTAACAGATGTAAGTATTCCAAGAATCAAGCCGGGCACAGCACCTTTAATTCCTGTGATGAAACCTTTGACAGCAAACACAGATTCCAAATCTTTCACAGTTCCGCCAAACGCAACAAGGACTGCAATATCCTGACGCCTTTCATAAATCATTCTTCGCATAGCGTTATATATATTTACTGCAACAACAATAAAAATCAAAACTACAAGCAGCGTCAGAACATTCTTTTCAATTTTCAGCGCTCCAAAAAAAGTTCTATTATACTCACGCCAGCTTTGACATACAGCATCGGGAAATTCTCTTTGAATTCTGGAAATTGCAAAAAAATCTTTTCCGCTGTTTTGAACTTTTAGACCATATATCAACTGAGAACTGTCAAGTCCGAAATATTTTTCTGCAGCACTTCTATTTACAAAAGAATATGAAGAATTTATATCCTGATAATTTGAGTAAAAAATTCCTTTAACAACAAAGTTTCTGTCATTCGAAAAAAGCGGAACATCCGCAGAACCACTTACAGCCATTATATTTACGTTGTCTCCGACAAATGCGCCAAGCTTTACTGCAAGGTTGTATCCCAAAACTATTGAGTTATCATCACTAATATCAAACACACCTTCAACAAGCTCCACTTCTTTTTTGAACCCAAAATCATAGTCCATTATGTCAGACGGCAAAGCACGTATAAGACTTGCACTTTCTTTACCCCGCACAGTTTCAACAAGAAGACCTTTTGCTTCATAAAACGGCGTAACTGTTTTGATAAATTTCTGGCCATCATGTCCTGTACAGAATTGCAAAAAATCAGATTCATTTTCTACATTTCTCGTCTGCACATGAAAAGAACTGATTTCCATGATTGCATCTATGAATTCCATCTGAAATCCATTCATTACGCTCATAATAGCTATGAGAGCCATAACCCCCAAAGCTATTCCAAGTGACGCAAGAGATGATGTGATACCGGCATGACCTTTTGAATCTACGCGGCTGAAACGCCGGGATACAAAGTAAATCCATTTTATAGAAGAACGAAACTTAATCATTGAAAATCCTGGTTCGCTGAACATTGCCATTCAGATAAACAGTTTCGCAAATCTTTCTGCCGTTATCATAAGAGGCAATAATCTTATAACGTCTGTCAAAAAATGTCGTTACTTCCCATAAATTTTCCGCAGAATAAACTGTCTGTATGCGAAGAACCCCATCCTCATAATATGAAGAATCTGGTTTAGTGGAAACATTCGTATACTTATACACCGTTTTTGTATTAGGTATACCTTTTTCAAAGGAATTATTAGACACAGAAGAAATACGTCCCAGCTTATCATAACTGTAATAAACTTTTGAAACAGTATAAAGAGTTCCGTCTTTACGGACATAAGACTGTTCTGACGTTTCTTTTCCGGACTGATTGTAACTTATACGAGTCACCATATGCGAAAGATAATCTTCTTTCTCACATAGAGATGCACTGTCGGATCCGTAATCATATTTATATGTAGTTTTTCTTACAATACTTATGCCGTTGCTATTTGATGCATTCTGCCATGTAGTTTTTTCTACTACACGACTGTTTTTATCACGCAATGTCTGAGTAAACAATTTATCATTGGAAGACACGACGGCAGAATAAAAATCAGAATTCTTTGAAGAAGAAGCAGGCACAGAACCAGAAGACAATTTTTCTATACCGTACTCAAATGTACGAAGTTTGCCGTCCTCATCACTGAACAAAATTTCCTGTGCAGACATGCCGAGCTCTTCCATAAGATTCGGCATGCCGGAAATAACAAGGTCGGCATCATTAATCGCAAGACGTGGATGCTCAAGAAAATAATTCATATTACGCACGAGTCCCTGATTATTTGACGCAGAAAGTTTCTGTGCACTTTTTATCAGATACTCCTGCGATTCATTCCATACAGGAAAGAGCAGATAAAATGATAAAATTGCAGATTCAAGAGTCATTATATTCCAAGAAAATCATTGACAAAGGATTCTATATCCATTTTCTGAATATCCGGATACTTCTCCCCTGTACAGACATACACGACTGGAACTCCAAGTTCTTTTCCAATTGTGATAACTTCTCCACCCTTTGCAGTAGAATCATATTTCGTCAGAACAATTGCATCAAGCCCGACAGCATCATTAAATACCTCTGCCTGACGCACGGCATTCTGTCCAGTTGTAGCATCGATTACCAGAATTTTCTTATAACAGCCTTCATCAGATTTACTCTGTGCAATGCGGTCAATTTTTTTCAGTTCGTTGACAAGATTTTCCTTATTGTGAAGTCTTCCTGCTGTATCTGCAAGAACAAGACCGCCGCCATTTGCTTTACAGGCCGCAGCTGCATCAAATACAACAGCACTCGGATCACTTCCCATTTGATGTTTTACAACACGAATTCCAAGTCTTTCGCCATGCATAGCAAGCTGATCTACCGCAGCCGCACGGAATGTATCAGAAGCAGACATAATAACACTAAAGCCTTTATCAGCATAAAGCTTTGCCATTTTTGCAACACTTGTTGTTTTTCCGACACCGTTTACACCAAGCACCATGTAGACATTAACCTTGTTGTTTTCAGGTTCAAGATCAATCGTTTTGATGTATGACAAAAATATTTTTTTCAACTCAGCAATAATTGCCTGACTATCTGTGATTTTATTTTCTTTGCACAATGACTGCAAGTTATCCACAATCTCAACTGCCGTTTTTGCGCCGATATCGCCTTCGATAAGAATATCTGTTAAATCATCAAAAAAATTTTCCTGATCTTTATTATGGGCACCAAAAAGATTTTTTAATTTCTGTACAATATTTGCCATTTTTACTCCTTTCATTTTTTTTCATAACAACTTTGAACTAAACAAGTTCTTACCCGAAGTGTATCATCAACACCATCCGTCATTCAATTTCGTAAGCTTCCTGAGGCAGCATTGTTGAAGCAGACTCTATATATCGCATCAGCTCAAACACAAAAAAACCACCGGATATAATTGCAAGTCCCATTGCAGCATTTGACATACTTTCCCAGTTTCCGACAGTATCAGCGCTTTCTGCATGCATACTGAATCCGTCTTTGGAGGCGACATACTTGCCGTATGCGAGAACCGCAACCGGAACTGCAAGCATGAAAGCAGAATAAGCCCTGTAAGACCATTTACGGCGATTGTTGATTTCTTCTTCGGTTGCCCTTTTTCTTACATTTGCAGCAAGATTTGAATCTTCTTTGCCTGCAAGTTTTTCAGCAACATAATAATACGAATTGAAAGCATTAATTTCTCCGCTTCCATTTCGATCAGAAGTAGAAATATGGCCGATAATCGGCTTGCCGTTTATCCTAACTGGAAAATCAGATTCTCCGTTGTCAATGTATCCAAGCAATTCGCCGTTTGCAAACGCCTTGCTGCCATTGTCATTTCCATTCAAAAAACTTGTATCTGCAAGTTCCGCTTCTATTTCTTCATCAGTAAGCTCATCACTAATGCCAGATTTTTTCCGTGCAGTGCCGGTCTGTGCAAGCGGCGTATTCAGTTTCAACCTGAATGTTCCATCGCTCATCTTTGCAAGAGGCACAGAAACAGAATACTCAGTAGATTCTGTAAACTTATATGAAACGGATTTTGTAAAATACCCGTCGCATGAAACTTCAATTTTATGCTCTCCATACGAGACCTGCGCAATTTCGGGAGCAGGTGCAATTCCGTCTTCAGACATCGGATTAAGCAAGATACTATCCACAAACACAAGAGCTTTATCTGCTATCTCCTCAGGCAACAGTTTAAAATGCAGATTTACCGGAATTGTGTTTGCAATTTTCGGAACCATTGCATAAACAAGATTGTCTGCAAGTTCCTGAAGTTCGCTGAGTTCGCCTATTTCCGTAACTTCGCCTACGACATTTCCACCAGGATACACATGAAGCTTTGCAGACACAGAAATGAAATCTCCGTAAGAAGAAATTTCACCAGTTATCAGTCCACAAAGGCCAATAGCCGTTGCATACTTATCAAGAAAATCTGATTGTGCAGAAGATTTGTCCAGCTCAGATGATTTTGCACTCACATCTGATGGTATAGAAACGAGGGAAAGCGTATCAGAATTGTACAATGCAATTGATTCAAGGACAGAAGAATCGTCCGTGTCTTTCAAAATTCTGCTTTTTACAAGCGCAGTTTCGCTCAAATTTCTGCGGATATTATCTTCTATTTCAAAGATATTCTTTTCTTCCTGCTCAATCTGTTTTTTGAGTTTGCGCTCAGAAGATCTTGTAAGTATAAGAGAATCCCTTATCTTGATTTTACTGGACAGCTGCAGAAAAAGCGACAGACGTTCAGTCTGAAGATTGTAAAGCTGTCTGTCATTTCTTTCTTTCTCAGACAGAACGTGCTTTGCATCAGTGCTGATTTTTTCAAGCATAAGAGACGGAATATCAGAAGCCGCACGAAGTAATGCAGTATTTGCGTTTTGCGGTATTTCAAATTTTGCAGCACCAATAATCCAGTCATTTCCTTCCTCATAATGAGATTCACAGAAAAAGACAGATGGTGCGAACAAAAAAAGAAGGAGCAAAACGCATTTTCTCATTACATATCGTCTCCATCATCAGATGAATCGACAGGAAGACCTTTCCATTTTGCAGAAAGGTAAGAATCCAAAAATCCATCAATATCTCCGTCCATAACAGCATCAATGTTACCGACTGAGAATTTTGTACGATGGTCTTTTACCATTGTATACGGCTGGAAAACATAACTTCGTATCTGACTTCCAAAAGAAATATCTTTTTTCTCGCCTGCGAACTTAGAATTTTCTTTTTCTTTCTGTTCTTTATAATATTCGTACAGCCTTGAACGCAAAACACTCATAGCTGTTGCACGGTTCATAAGCTGAGAACGTTCGCTGTCACAAGCGACGACGATTCCAGTCGGTAAGTGAGTGAAACGAACAGCAGATTCTGTTTTATTGACATGCTGACCGCCTTTTCCGCCGGAACGATATGTATCTACACGAAGATCTTTCGGATCAATATTGACTTCGATACTATCATCCAATACAGGAAATACATAAACAGAAGAAAATGATGTATGACGGCGTGCATTTGCATCAAACGGACTTATTCGGACAAGACGGTGGACACCGGCTTCCCCTTTTGTATATCCGTAAACATAAGCTCCAGAAATGCGCATATTTATAGACTTGAGCCCGCCTTCAACTTCTTCCTGAGACAAAACTTCAACTTTGTATCCATGACGTTCAGCCCATCTCTGATACATACGGCTGAGCATGAATGTCCAGTCACAAGCTTCAGTTCCGCCTGCACCTGCATGAACAGAGAGGAAGCAGTCGTGTTTGTCAACTTCATCGGAAAGAAGATTAAGTATACTCTGATGATCATATTCAGCAGTGAGTTTATCAAGCTGAGCTTTGACTTCCTTCTCAAGTCCCTGCTCACCTTCTTCAATTCCAAGCTCATAAAGAGTCTCAAGATCATCAATATCTTTTTTGAGGGCGACCCATGGTTCGATTCTGTCTTTCAGCATGCGGATGTCATTCATCACCTTTGTGGCTTTTTCATTGTCATCCCAGAATCCAGGCTGCTGAGTAAGGTTTTCTTTTTCTGCTATTTTTTTGTATATATCGTCCGGGTCAAAGACGCCCCCAGACGTCCATGATATTTTCTTTCAATTCTGTAATTGGTTCTTTAAAATCTTCAAGCATTTTACTTTCCTATTTTTTTTGTGAGTTTATAAAAACTTCAATTTATCGGAGACAACTTTAAAAAGCAAAGTCCAGAACTGCCCCTTACAGCAGTTCTTAAACAGCAAGACACATCCTAATAACTTTTAGAGGTGCCTTTTATTTTTTCGAACTTCCTTTAAACTGACACTTTTTCCATTTCTTTTCTTTAAGTTCCGTGATAACAAACATATCGTTTACCGGAAACTGATAAAAACGAACGCTGTCATAAAAATCAGTGACTTTATCAATTTCACGCTTCAATCTTGCAAGATCATCAACACTGACTTTCATACTTTCCCAGCATGAACGCTGAACTTTAGTAAACCCCATCTGTGTGAGTATATTGCCCATTGCGCGGGCTGTATCAATACTACCAGGATCCATAACAACCGAAACAAACATAATTAATAGCATAATTAAAAGATATTATCTTGTCAAACGCAAATGTCAAAAACTCCATATTTACTTAAAAAAAATACTACAGAACACCCGCAAAAAATGTATTTTTTCAAAAGATACATGCAGAAACACTGAAAACTTCACATTCTCATATACAAAAAGCTATTTTCTGTTTTCTGATAATCCTAATAGAGATTACAGGAATTTCCGATTATAAAAATATGAAAGGCTTGAAAAATTTAAGAATATTTATTTCTGTTCTGCTTACTGCGGTAACTCTTTCTCAGGTTTTTGCACAGCAGGAAGAAAACCTGCCGTGCGTATCAAATATAACAGCCGAAAAATCAGCAAAAGCATACACTATCACACTGACATGGTCTCTGCCGGAAAAAGATGCAAGGGCAAATATTCTTTTTTATGCAATTTACAGGGATACAAAGCCAATCTACAGCACAACAAAACTCAAACAGCTCGAACCTGTTGCCGCAGCCCAGAAAAACGACATTTCATATACAGATACTGTCACAGACAACCAGAATTATTACTATGCCGTCATAGCATTCATTAAAAACAAGCAGCTTGTTGCAGATTATGAGCAGCTTTACTACGACGAAGAACTGGATGAGGAATTTTCAAATGATGATGAAAGCACACTCTACGCAGTTGTTCTGCCCGGCGTCAACTCAACCATAACCGGCATTGCAGCTGCATCACAGGATTCTCTGCCAGTTACAGCCTCTGTAAGCAAAACGTCACCTGACACGAAATACGAATCAGAAAGAAAATCCGTCAAATCTGACGACAAAACAGCAGCACGTACACAGAAGGAAAAAACACAAAACAAAGATCAGACTCAGACAGCCGGTAATAAAAAAAGCACGATTTCAAAGGAAAGCCAGGGAAACGTCTCATCTCTCATAAAAGGTAAAAAAAAGCCACAGGATAAAGAACTTCTCAAAAAATATATATTTTCACAGGATATAAACGCCCCGAACGGAGGTGATGATTATCTTCTATATAGTATACTTTCTAAAACTTTTAACAGCAATGATTATAAAACTGCAATAAGCGAACTGAAAATCTTTCTGTCACAGAGACACGACGAAAAAGTCACTTCAAGGGCAATATTCTATCTCGGAGAAAGTTACTACATGACAGGAGATTTCAGAAACGCGCTCAAAAATTTTTCTATGGTAAAAGACGAATACCCTACCCTGAGCAGCAAATGGATAGACAGCTGCATAGACCATTACTGACAAAAAACGCATAACTTATGCCAAGTTATGCGTTCTCTATACAATAATCTGGATTAAAAAACTAAATCTGCAGACACAAGCATCAAAAAGCATCAGAAACTATATTTTTTTTAGACAGCCAATGCTTTTGTCATATTTTATTTTGCGTATTTTTTTTCGGGGTATATCTTTTCTACAAGAGATCTGATAGACTCTACGAGATCGGTAACATCCTGCAGATGGTCATACACAGAAATCTTATAAAAAATCTGTGTACCGACTTTGTGAGGCACAATTACTCCATAATCTTTGAGAACTTTCAGGTGATGCGAAATTGCAGGTCTTGAAAGCTTTGATTTTAGGCTCAAATCAGTTACGTTTATCCCATTCTCAGAAGTAGTTTCGCCTTCTGCAATATCAAGCAAAAGCTTTTGACGGACTTCATCACCAAGAGCGATAAACAGGGGGGAACAGTCATTGAAAAGCTGCTTTATGTGTTGAATATCCTTTGAATCTAACAACATAATCTATACCTCCTTAAAGCTCTTATTTTGTTTTCAATTTCGGTCTAACAAACCATGATTCTTACAAAACTATAAACTCAATTATATAAAAAATCAAGAGGTTAATCTATTAAACTTTTAAACTTAAAAAAGATTAAACCGATTGACATAATATAAAAAAGGATTTATAGTTTAATCGTTTGAACAAATAAACACTAAAGAGGTTACCAGATGAATTTCCTGAAGAAGTTTTTCAAGCACCCTTGGATTATTATTGTAGTATGTACACTTATCACAGGCTTTTTGGGTTTTTTTATCAAAGATCTTACTCTTAATAACTCAACCCGAGATTTCTTCCCGAAAAAAAACGCTTCCTACGAACGTCTCACACAGACAGAAGAGACTTTTGGAAGTATGCTCTCTATCGGAGTAAGTCTTGAAACAAAAACAGGCTCTATAATTACACCGGAATATATAGAAGTAATTCGCAGAATATCTGACAGAGCTCTGGAACTTAAAGATGTCGAAGACGTTGATTCACTTACAGACATTGACTTTGTCTGTGACGAAAACGGCTCAATCTGCGCAACACCGCTCATTCCGGATACATACACAGGTTCAGCACAGGATATCATTCAGCTGCTTAACCGTCTGAATGACTGGTCTGACATGTACAACGGTGCCCTTATCAAAAATGACGGTACTGGTGTACAGATGCTGTTCTCTATTGTTCCAAAAAATGACATTGAAATAGCTTATGACAATGTAAAAGAAGAATTAGACCTCGCAAATAAAGAACTGGAAACAGCAAAAGCTTCACAGGACGATGCAGCCATTGCAGAAGCGAAAGCAAAAGCTGACGAAGCTCTGAAAGCATTCAAGGACGCAAAACATGCGAAACGCATTGCAAAACCAGATTCTGAAAGACAGAAGCAGGTTTATTATGATATCCGAAGCATTATCGAAGAAGAATGCGAAGGACATGCTCTTGAATACAGACTTTACGGAGACCCTGTTTTGTCAGATAACTCAAAAGAGTTTATGATTGCAGACCTTGTACGTCTCATTCCTCTTGTAGTTACAGTCGTTGTCATAACACTCTATATGAGCTTCCACACATACTCCGGCACGCTGCTGCCACTCATCACAGTTTTGATGGCCGCAATGCAGAGCTGTGGACTGATGGGTCTTTTCCATATAACATTTACTCTTGTCTCAAGTGTTATTCCGGTCGCACTCATTGCAGTAGGTTCTGCATACGGTATCCACGTCATGACACATTATTATGTTGCACTCAAAGAGGCTGACAGACCACTAACAAAAGAAATTTATCAGGAAGCCATCTTCAAGGGACTGAACGAAGTCAAGCTTGCTGTTTTTCTTGCAGGAATTACAACAATCGTAGGTTTTATTTCTCTTGTAACAAGCCCTCTTGAGCCATTGCACAGTTTCGCAATTTTCACGGCAATAGGAATCGGCATTTCGCTCATTCTCTCAGTGACATTCATTCCGGCAATCCTGCTTCTCAGACCATACGATTCACTCGGAAAAAAGCACCAGATTGACAAACTGACTGACAAAGTCCGCCAGAAAATCGAACGCGAATATCAGCGCCGCGGCGGCAGAACTGTTTCTGAAGCAAGTGGAGATACACTTTATCTGGTTTACAGATTCTTCTGTGGAACTCAAGTTCGTCTTATCATCACATCAATCGCTATCATTATCCTGTCTATCACAGGACTCAAAATGCTCAAGATTGATACAGCCCTAATAAGCTACTTCTCTAAGACATCACAGTTCAGAAAAGATATTGACCACGCAGATCAGGAGTTTGCAGGTACAAACATTCTCTATTTCAATATAACAGGACAGGAGAAAGGTGACATTACAAATCCTGAACTTCTCAAAGCTGTCGACGATATGGAAAAATATCTTCTCGACAAATACGATGATATCGGAAAAATCATATCTTTGAACTCTTTCATCAAGAAAATAAATCAGGTATGGCATGTTCCAGCCATAAATGACGAACAAAATGGAATCTCCGCAAACGAAGTTGAATCATGGAATGACGGATTTGACAACAGCTTTGATAGTTTTGACAGTTTCGATGATGAATTTGAAAGCTGGGACAGTTCAAGCGATTTTGCAGAAGCCTCAGCCGATGATTTTGCAGACTGGAATGATTTTGATACAAGCTTTGACGATGACAGTTTTGGAGAATCGTCAGTAGCCTTCGATTCACTTGACAGCACATCTGGAGAAATAGGACAAGCTGACTGGGTTGATCCAAACCTTGCATACGCAAAGGTTCTGACACAGCAGATTACTGCAAAAGAAGTTCTGGATATGCTTCGTGCAGCATATGTTGCAGCTGGAGGAGAAACTGCATCTGTTACAAAAATAGTTCGCCAGCTGATGACAGAAATGAATTACAATGGTATGGCTTACTACGAAATTCCGTACGATCCGGAAAAATATCCGGTTGCAACTCGAGAAGAACTCAATATGGTAGTAAACAACTATCTTACACTTCTGAGCGGCTCACTCGAACGATTTATTGACGACGACATGAGTCCAAAACAGATGCGCATGCAGTGTCAGCTCAGAAATCACTCATCGGAATTCTCCGGACAAGTTATTGAAGATGCAAAGAGATTTGCTGCAGTACACTTCCCGGCAGGATATACATTGGAAGCTACAGGAACATCAGAAATGGAAGATACTATGACAAGTATGGTTGTTTCAAGCCAGTTCTCAAGTCTTATTCTTTCGCTTATTTCTGTATTCCTGATTATCACAATTTCGTTCAGATCCGGCTGGGCAGGTCTGCTCGGTGCAATTCCTCTTGCTTTCACAATCCTGCTTAACTACATGACGATGGGATTTGCAAAGATTAATCTGGACTTCATCACAAGTATCATCGCATCTGTTGCTGTCGGTGTCGGTATTGATTACACAATCCACTTCCTGACAACTTACAGAGAAGAAAGATCAAGGACTTCTGATTTGACAGAAGTAACAAAAATGACTTTCAAGAAAAGCGGACACGGTATCATCACAAATGCACTTGCTGTCGCATTCGGATTTATCGTCCTTGTTTTCTCGAAATTTGTCGTACTCCGCTACATCGGAATCCTTGTTGCCATCGTTATGCTGACTTCTAGCTTCCTTGCAATGACAATCATCCCAGGAATTCTGAATCTTACAGATCCAAAGTTTATGCAGCCAAAGAAGAAAGAAAGCAAATAGAAAAGCATCAGATTAGTAAAAAAAATTAAACGAATTGTGTAACCTTGCATAAGTTAATTCGTTTAATCTTTTGAACACTTAAATAAGCAGAAAGCAAAAAATGAAACTTATGCAGCTTTCTGCAACAGATAAACTTTTCAAGGAGATATGAACATGAAGAAACTTACAAAGACATTTACAGTTATGGCTATGGTACTTTCATTTGCAGCAGGTGCATTTGCAGACGAGAAAGGAACAGAAATCATGCAGAAAGCAAAAGATCTCAAAAAGCCTAACTACTCACATTCTATCGTTCAGATGGTTCTGACAGAAAAAAACGGCAACCAGGAAGTCCGTCAGATAGAAGAATACGGACGCTGCAAAGACGATGGAAACGGACACATGGTAAGCGATGTTGTTATGCTTTTCCAGTCACCGGCAAACGTAAAGGACACACGCTTTTTGCAGAAAGAAAATTTTGGAAAAGATGATGACAAATGGATTTATCTCCCAGCCCTCAAGAACACACGCCGCGTAAACTCAAGTGAAGGTTCAAAATCCTTTATGGGAACGGATGCTACATACGACGATATGTCAACTCGTGAAATTGACGAAGATGATCATCAGTATCTCGGCGAAGAAAAAAAGACAGTTGGTTCAAAGACTTATGACTGCTACAACATCAAAGAAGTACCTTATGACAAAAAAGGCAGTGCATACAGCTACCGTTTGACATGGGTCGACAAAAATACATATGTTCCTGTTTACACAGAAATGTATGACAAAAATGACAAGCTCATAAAGGTTCTCATTGTTCCAACTATCAAGGAAGTTAATGGCTACACAATTACATTTGAAACAAAGCTTACAAATGTTCAGACAGGTCATTCTACAACAATCGCAATCAAGCAGCTTGCTCTTGATAAGCCGATTCCGGACCGTGTATTTACATCAACATTCCTGAACACTGGAAAATAAATAGCATTTCCAAAAAAATCAGCCGTGCCACACAAATATCTGTGCGGTTCGGCTGAATAATTAACAGCTTAGCAGATATACATATTTTATAAAAACGACAAACTTCTAAAAAGTATTTGATGTACCTCAGATGAGGTAAACGAGCCAAATTCCGTTTTGGTTTGCACGGATTTTGATATCGCAGTTTTATAAGCAAACATAAAACCTGAAGCTTTTAGAGGTTTCCTAAAGAGGCACTATGAAACTGAATAAAATCACAGCCATCATCGCTGCAATGTCAATCTTCACTACAGGATTATTTGCACAGGACGAAGACTTTTCTTCATGGAATTCTTTTGATGAAGAAGATTACTCATCCTGGAATTCCTTTGATTCTGATGACGATTTTTCTTCAACAGAAGGCTCAGAAGATGATTTTTCATCGTTCGGAGATGACGATTTCGGCTCATGGGATGGAGGCGATGATTTCGGTTCATTCAGCGGCAGCTCCTCTTCAAGTCTTCCGATTACATTCAATGGAAAACTTTCCCTCGACACACGTTATTACTTCGCAAAAGATGATTCAAAATATTTCATCAGAAACTTTGTCGATACAAGTACATTCTCAGCAAATGACAAACTGACTACAGCTACACGTTTATGGGCAAGAGACCACAATGGTGAAAAAGTATACTTTACCGATGCAACTCTTAAAGCCATGCCGAAAGCAAAACTTGGCATTGAATACAGTGGAAATATGGCAGATGCCAGCCTGACACTGAACTTCACAAAAGACACACTCAAAGACTACCACGAAGATATCGTAGATGAACTTATCATCCGCGGCTATTTCATGAACAGTCATCTCACAGTAGAAGCCGGCAAGATGAAAATTGTCTGGGGTAAAGGAGACAAGCTCCATGTTCTTGATAATTTCAACGCAGATGATTACACAGACTTTATTATCCCAGATTACATAGACAGACGTATAAGTACACCTATGATTCGAGCCGTCTATTCGTTCGATACACCGTCACCTCTTTCCATCGAAGGTGTTTTTACACCATTTATGGCTGTTGATCGTTTTGCAAAAAAAGGTATGTGGACGCCAGCTTCCTATGCAAAACTCAGCGGCGTAACAACAGGAGTCGTAGAAGCCTGGGATGATCTGGCAAAAGCTGCCAAATTTGATGAGGATGACATGTATCCAGACACAAATAATATCAAATATGCTCAGGCCGGAGTTCATGTAACAGGTACTGTCGGATCTTTTGACTGGGGTGCAATGTATTATTTCGGAAGCTACAAAAGTCCGTCAGCAAACCTGGAAAACATGTTTACAGACGTTTTGACAGCACAAACTCTTGCATATATGGCACAGCAGACTGCTGCAGCAGGAAACACAACACTCGCAGCAACATATGCAGCACAAGCTGCAAATGCTAAGAAAAATATCAGAACACCAAAACTCGACTACAACAGAAAGCATACAATCGGAGCAGAGTTTGCTACAATTGTAGGCAGATTCAATTTGCGCGGCGAAGCTGCATATAACTGGTCTGGTGACTGGGATGGAGACGATCCATGGGTTCACAACAACTCATTCCAGTGGCTTTTTGGATTTGATTTTGATATTCCAATCAGCAATATCAACATAAATGTTCAGGAAACCGGCACATTTATTTTACAAGATAAAAAAATCAAAGAAGGCAAATTTGCTGATTTTGATGTCGACAGAGATAAAAAAGACCGTTACACAAATGACAAACTTGTCGTTCTTATCTCAGATTCTCTGATGCATGACAAACTCAAACCAGAAATTGCATTGCTGTGGGGAATTGAAAGATGTGACGTTGTCGTTATGCCGAAAGTCACATACGCTCCAACACCAGAACTTTCATTTGCTTTAAGCGGCATGTACATATACTGCCGTGACAAATACAGTGAATTCTATGAATGGAAAAATAACCGTTTCATTAATCTAAACGTAACTTTCCAATTCTAGCAGATTAAATACGAAAAGCCGGCATGCATATCTGAAATGAAATGTACTTCAAAAAACAGAATGCAATGCCGGCCTTTTTTTACAAAAAATATATGCCGTGCATTTGTACGATATAGTCTAGAATACCAGGTCGATAACTTCCTCTACTCTTGTAACAGGAATAAATTTTATTCCCTCTTTTACATGCTCCGGGATATCTTCCAAGTCTCTTTCATTTGCTTTCGGAATAATAATCGTCTTTATTTTATTACGTTTAGCGGCAACAGTTTTTTCACGAAGTCCACCAATCGGCAATACTTGACCTGTAAGACTCAGCTCGCCAGTCATGGCAAGATTTGACTTGATTTTCTTGCCGCGCAAAAGTGATACAAACGTTGTTGCCATTGTTATTCCAGCAGAAGGTCCGTCTTTTGGAGTGGCACCTTCCGGAATATGCAAATGAATTGTATTCTCTTCAAACCACTTTGCTTTTTTGAAGCCATTCTTTATGGCATACTGTTTTGACCAATTCATGGCAATCTGTGCACTTTCTTTCATAACATCGCCCATTTTGCCAGTAAGCTGAAGCCCTCCCTTACTTGACTCAAAAGCAATGCTTTCTATCAAAAGCGTATCGCCGCCCATGCTTGTCCAGGCAAGTCCAATTGCAGTTCCAGGCACAGATGCCGTTTTTATCTGACTTTCGTCAAACACAGCTTTGCCAAGATACTGTCTGACTTCTGCTACATCAACAGTAAAGCTTTTCTGATTGAATGCTGCTTTTATCTTGTCAGATTCTTCTTTTGCGAGCTTTTCTCTATGCTCTGCAAACTCAAGTTCCTTTTCTTTCAATGCATTTTCTTCTGCTTCTTTAAGAGAACGTTTTTCTTCTTCACTAAGCTTGGCTGTCGATTTCTTTGCAGAAGAAAGCTTTTTCTTCTCTGCATCGAGAAATTCCTGCAAAGTCATAAGTTTTTCAGGCGGATTCTGAGTTTCGTAATCTGTCACAATCTTATGAATGAGCTTACGGTTTATCTTGTCTATGCACTTTTCGTAATTACGTACACCAGCTTCCCGTGCGTACTCAGTCGCAATCAAAGCAAGTGCATTTTTGGTATACTTGACAGATGTTTTCTTGAGGCCGTTCTTAGAAAGATTTTTCGGAACCAGATACTTTTTGGCGATTTCGAGTTTTTCCTGATCGATATAGCCGGACAATTCGATAATCTCAGCTCTATCAAGCAATGGCTGCGGAATCGTATCCAAAGTATTTGCAGTCAGAATAAAGAAAACATTACTTAAATCAAACGGTAGATCAAGATAAGAATCACGGAAATTAAAATTCTGCTCAGGATCAAGCACTTCAAGCAAGGCTGCACTCGGATCACCCTGTGCACTTGCATTCATCTTGTCCACCTCATCTATCATAAAAACAGGAGACCTGGATTTTGTTATCCTGAGACCGCTTATAATCTGTCCTGGCATAGAGCCTATGTAAGTTCTACGGAAACCTTTGATTTTTGATTCATCGTGTTCACCGCCTACGCTAAAACGGAAAAACGGCTTATGCATTGCACTTGCGATAGAACGGCCTATACTAGTCTTGCCGACACCCGGCGGACCAACAAGGATAAGAACAGAACCTTTTCCGTCATGCTTAAGCTTTCTGACAGAAAGATACTCCAGAATACGTTTCTTAACGTCCTCAAGACCATAATGATCATTTTCCAGAATTTTCTTCGCTTCATCAAGGCTGTAGTTTTCAGATGGTATGTCATTCCAAGGCAAAGCACACACAACTTCAAGATAATTGCGAGATGACATGTATTCAGGATCGTGAGGATCTGTCAGCTGGAACTTTTCCAGTTCGCTGTCCAAAGTTTCTTTTATCTCACCTTTGAAGTTAAACGAATTTATCTTTGCTTTGAACTTCTGATAATCATTTGTCTTAGAATCACTGGCAATACCAAGCTCTTCCTGAATGCTTTTCAATTCTTCACGCAAAAAATAATCACGCTGATTTTTCTCAACCTTGCTGTTTATCTCACTTTGTATCTTTTTCTGTACGCGGAGAATTTCTTCTTCTTTCTTGATGTAAACCAATACCTGGTTCATTCTTTCACGCACATTCAGAGTTTCAAGAACTTTCTGCTGTTCGTCTTTATCGATGTTCAAAATCGATGCTACAAAATCTGCAATTTTACCAGCATGATCAATATTCACCATGTTCAGACGCATTTCTTCTGTGAACATAGGATTATTTTCGCTGATTTCCTTCATTTCGCTTACTATAGCACGCGTCAAAGCCTTGATTTCAAACTGGTTGTCTTCAACATCATCAAGATATTCAACAGCTGCAACCATCGGATCAGAAGAATTCAGAGATTTGCGGATTTTGAAACGCTGAATTGTAGAAACAAAAGCATTAACACCACCATCCGGCAAATTTATTTTTTTGATAATTCTTGCAACAGTTCCAATATTGTGCAAATCTGCCATGACAGGCTTATCCGTGTCATTTTTAAGCATAACAATTCCGATGTATCCATCATTTTTGTATGCTTCTTCTATTACCTTTGTGTCTTCTGCATTATTTATCATCAAAGGAGTAAAAACTCCAGGGAAAATCGGACGACCGCCAATTGGAATTATATAAAGCTTATTAGGAAGAACCTCTTTTGCCGGAAGACCGACAACTTCATCATCCTTATCATTTGATTTCTTTTCTTTACTCATATGTAGAATATACTTCAATAATTCAAAAAAGGCAAACTTATCGTCAAATAAACATTTTATTTTCAGCCCTGACAAGGCATAGTAAAACACAGTCCAGTTTCTGCAAGTATTGACATAAAATAAAAATTCCAGATTTAAACTGAATTATAAAAAAAGAACCTTGACTAAAAACGCCAAGGTTCTTTCCTGAAAATAATCTCATTTTATAAAGGGCAAGGCTGAAAATCAGAATTTCAGAGCTTGCCAAAAGATTCAACTTTTCAAAAGGTTATGTCAGCTATTCTTCCACAAGTGCTCAGGATAATAATTATCCTTAATTTTTTTTGCAATCTCAGCTTTAACAATATCACGGTCTGCAGGATATGTCATACCGAACCATTTCTCATCAGATGTAAAGAACTTTATGCTTCCCTTACCATGACGAATAATATCACTTGCAGCAACAGGAAGAAGAGCTTCTGCTTTTGGCTGATCAAGATTGTTCTTCTTAAAGTTGTCCCAATAAACATGGAACTCTTCAAAAGCAGTCTTTCCAAAACCGAAAAGATTCATACTTACCCATTCTTTGCCAGTAAGAGAAATTTCTTTTCCGTCAAGCTCACTTACAATGCCATCACCTTTGTAGCTGATTTTTGTGTTCTCAGTTATAGATTTAAGATAGCCATTGTCGACTTCGCAGACACCACGGCTTACAGAGCCGCTTTTGCTCATCGTATTACCAAGAACATAACCGACCATCGCATGCTCAGTGCACTTATCGTCCATAGATGAAAGATAATTTCCAAGTGTTTTGAAAGCATTTCTTCCATAATAGTCATCACTATTGATTACAGCAAAAGGTGCGTTTATCTTTTCTTCTGCACAAAGGACTGCGTGTATCGTACCCCAAGGCTTACTTCTCTGAGCAGCACGCGATTTTTCTTCCTGTGACAGAAACGAGTCCATATTCTGGAATACATACTCTGCGTTGCAGTTTTTTGCAACTCTGTCGAACAATCTTTCGCGGAAATCAGCTTCGATATCTTTACGGATAACATACACAACTTTTTCAAATCCACAGTTCAAAGCATCATAAGTTGCATAATCCAAAAGACATTCATTGTTCAGACCAACAGCATCTATCTGTTTAACTCCGCCATAACGGCTTCCCATTCCAGCCGCAAGAACTAGCAATACAGGTTTCATAATAATCCTCTTCTGTTTTTGTTATTTTACACCTCTAAAAACTAGCAGTAAGGTGTCTGATGAATTAAAAAAACTATAAAAACAAGTCTTACAGTTTTTCTTATTCAGAAATTGTTCTAAGGGCAAGCTCAATCATTTTTGTAAACGATGTCTGTCTTTCCTGAGCTGTAGTTTCTCCGCCAAGAACAATATGATCACTTACAGTCAGAATTGCAAGAGCCTGTCTATGATATTTTGCAGCAAGTGTATAAAGTTCAGCAGCTTCCATTTCTACACCAAGCGCGCCATACTCAGCCCAAAGCTTCCAGTTAGCCTTATCATCATAGAACATGTCACTGGAAACACAAAGACCAACTTTTCTGTTAAGCCCCATTTTTTCAGCTTCGTTATCAGCAGTTTTCAGAAGCGAAAAGTCAGCAGCCGGTGCAAAATGCAGTCCATTAAAACGCATTGTATTCAAACCACTGTCAGAGCAGGCTGCTTCTGCCAAAAGAACATCGCGAAGTGCAATGTCTTTCTGTATAGCTCCGCAAGTTCCAACGCGAATTGCTTTCTGCACATTATAAAAACGGAAAAGTTCATTTACATAGATAGAAAGAGACGGCTGTCCCATTCCTGTTCCCTGGACAGAAACTCGTTTACCTTTATATGTGCCTGTAAATCCATACATACCACGAACTTCATTATAGCATTCAGGATTTTCCAAAAAATTTTCTGCAATAAATTTTGCACGGAGCGGGTCACCAGGAAGCAGCACAGCTTCTGCGATCGCACCATCTGGTGCATTGATATGTGTACTCATAATATAATTATAGCACATAATTAAAAATAGTGTTACCCATTTTCTTCAAATTTAAGATTAATAAAAACTGAATATATTCTCTGCAAGCTAAAAAACAATTAAAATTTTCTATTATGGAGTCTATAACTTGAAATTGCGTCTTATAGTCATTTTCGACATGCAGTGCTATAATAGCGCTATGATAAAAGACCTGTTCGACTTGTTTGTCACGTTTTTTAAGATTGGTTCCATTACATTTGGTGGCGGGCTTGCAATGCTTCCTATATTGGAAAGAGAACTTGTCCAGAAAAGAAAATGGACAACAAATGACGAAATGATTGACTACTATGCCATCTCTCAATCAACCCCAGGCATCATAGCTGTCAATGTAGCCACATTCATCGGCCACAAAAAGCACGGTATTCCAGGTGCCGTTTCTGCAACAGCTGGTATTGTTACTCCGTCAATAATAATCATTACGATTATAGCATGTTTCATATCAAATTTCGAGGACATCATCTGGGTACAGAAAGCACTGCGCGGTATCAATGTCGCTGTTACGGCATTGCTTACATACTCAATCATAAAACTTGCAAAAAAAACTCTGACAAAATGGTGGAGCGTCCTTTTTTTCTGTGCTGCATTTATCCTGATTTACTTTTTTAAAGTTCACTCAGTTTTTATCGTAATCGGTGCCGCTGCAGGCGGAGTTGTATTGACATACCTGACAAATGATTTTTCAAAAGGAAAAAACAAATGACACTTTTTCATCTATTCTGCATATTCTTTTACATAGGCCTTTTTGCAATAGGAGGAGGTCTTGTCGCTGCAACTTTCATTCAGCAGATTCTCGTTGACCAGTATCATCTTATCACTGCCGAAAAATTTTTCAGCATGCTGGCCATAAGCGAAAGTACGCCCGGCCCTATCGGAATAAACCTCGCGACATACATCGGAACAGAGCTATACGGACCTGTCGGCGGTATAGTCACAACAGCAGGCGAAGTACTGCCGTCTATCATAGTAATTATTATCATCGCAAAGTTTTTTGCACACTTTCAGAAACAGCCTGCCGTAAAGGCGGCTTTAAGCGGTCTGAAACCTGCCACAACCGGCATGGTTCTTATAGCATTAGTGCAAGTTTTTGTCATATCTCTCCTGAACATTCCAGTTTTCTGCACCACAAAAGAGCTCCGACAGCTTTTTAACTGGCCGGCATTCGTCCTGTTCCAGATATGTCTGGCAATTTTGTACAAAACAAAACTGCATCCTGTCGTAATCATCATACTCGGTGCAATTTTTGGCGTTGTCTTTCTATAAACTGTTTTCTTCAATATATTGACTCAAGTTCAAGTTTTCTGCTATGATTTCACAGTTCATGGGGGTGTAGCTCACCTGGCTAGAGCGCTAGCATGGCATGCTAGAGGTAACGGGTTCAAGTCCCGTCATCTCCACTTTATTATTAATTTTATCAGATAAGGGGCAGCACGAAGTTTTGTGATTGCCCCTTTATTTTAGATTTCAGGAAAATTACATGTTCAAGACAATCAGACCGGAAGCAATAACAGACAATCCTTTTAAAATGATTGGAAAAGACTGGCTTCTCATCTCTGCCTGTGAAAAAAGCATTGATGAAGAAGGAAAAATCACTACAGGCCGCGTAAATACAATGACAGCAAGCTGGGGCGGCGTCGGATTTCTGTGGAACAAAAGCGTTGCAACTATCTACCTCAGACCTTCACGCTACACAAAAGAAATTATAGACAGCACAGATACTTTTTCTCTTAGCGTTCTGCCAGAAAACAAATACAAATCAGCTCTCGATTACTGTGGTACACATTCAGGACGCGACGGCGATAAATTCCGCCCTGCAAAGCTTGATGTAGATTACATAAACGGAACTCCATGGATTAAGCAGGCAAGACTTGTCATCTTCTGCCGTAAGCTTTACGCACAGCCTTTCGATCCGTACAGTTTTACTGATGAAAAAATTCTAAACCAGAACTACAAAAAAGACGACTTTCACACAATGTATATTGGCGAAATCATAAAAGTTATGGAAGATAAAAGATAGTTCCTGCAAAAAAAGTCATCTTAAAAAATCCAATCAATTCACCCATACGCAGAGTATTCGGGCGATATTGTTCTTCAAAGGTATTAGCTGCTTTGAACAAAAAAATTGTTTTTCTTAAGATGACGTCAAGAGTTTATTGTCTTTCCATCAAAAGGCCATAAACTCTGTTTTTCAATTTTATAAAGTATTTATTTGCAAAGTCTATCTTTGCATGGAACCAGATTTTATCTTACTGTAAATGTCTTCACCGCACAAAGTTTTTACAATTTCCATAGAAAACTCTTCTGCAGCACCAGGACCGCGTCCTGTAATTAAATTTCCATCGTGAACAAAAGCTTTTCCTTCTATATATTTTGATTCATAAACAGAGGCATTTGTCTGTTCGCCAGGATAACATGTCCATTTTTTGCCATTCAAAACACGTGTGCGCGGCAAAACTCTGGCAGGAGCTGCACAGATAGAACAAATCAGCTTACCTGCGTCATTAGCTGCATCAATAAACGAAATCACACTGTCAGACTGAGCTATATTTACAGAACCAGGAAGACCTCCCGGAATAACAACAGCATCTGGCAGAGGAAAAGATGCAGAAAGATAAGAATCCAAAGTATAATCAGCATTCACACTGATATTGTGAGACATCATTACGGTACGAGATGCAGTTCCTACAGCAACAACACAGACCTCGACTCCAGCTCTTCGAAGATAATCCACAGGAGACAAAGCCTCGATTTCTTCAGAACCATCAGCAATAAAAACAACAGCACTCTTCATACACACTCCTATAACAGTCTGCAAAGCAAACGGATATTTCACAGGCATTTTTATAAGGTACATCTAAGCAAAACTTGCAGAAAGTACCTTTGCTTTTAAATCATGATATTACAAGACTTAAAATAGCACATTTTTTAAGATTGACTCAAAAAAATACGTATATCAATTTCGGTTATTTTATTGTAATAAAATAATTATTGAAATTCTAGAGTTACTGCTGTAAAATGGAGTAATGAAACAGGTCCTTTTGGTCGACGCCACACTTACACTTTTTCAGTATCTCAAAAGCAATTTGAGCCAGAAATTAGTAAATGTCGATTTAACCCTAAGTGGTCGCACGGCATACACAACACTTATATCTATGCTTCCGGATCTGGTTATCGTAGACTTGAATTCCATAGATGATGAAGCTCTGGATTTTTTGAAGAAAAAAACAGAAGATCCAAATGCAAAGAATATACCTGTTATTGTCGTCGGAACAGAAAGTGACAGAGCGAAAATCCCACAGCTTTTAAATTACAATGTTCACCGTTATTTTCTCAAGCCTTTCAAATACGATTTGCTTTTCAAAGCTATCGGAGAAATACTGGACATGAATTTTGTTGCAGACCAGACAAACTGCATCATGGAAATGCATATCAATGAAAATATCATTTTTGTTGAAATTGCAAACGGTCTTAATAGAGATAAAATTTCGCTTCTTAAATTCAAGATAAAAGAAATCTCAAACAAATATAAAATCGCAAAACCTAAGCTTGTCATTCTCCTGTCGAACATGGAACTGAATTTTCTGGACACATCAAATATCACATTTCTGATGGACACAGTTTTGAGTGACCGCATAATTCGCCGATCAAATATCAAAATAATCTCGACAGACAGTTTTGTCAAAGAGTTTATCAAAGGACATTCCGAATATCAGGACGTTGAAGTTCTCGAAAACATAAACGAAGCTATCAATCCGCTTCTGGAAATATTCTCTCAACCGGAAAACAACGACAGTCTCGTTCATAGAATTCTTCAGCCGGTTCAGGAAGTTCCGGAAGATGACATCGACCTGCGTTTTTCCACTGATTATGACAGCGCAGAAATCAAGCCTTATGACGCCGGTGAAATTCTCAGAATTGCCATTGTTGACGATGATCAGATTTCCCGTAAAATTCTGGAAGCAACTTTCAAAAGAATACATGCCGAATCAGTATTGTACGAAAGCGGCATATCATTTTTGAATGACCTTGCAAACGAACAGTTCGACCTTATAATTCTTGACGTCTTTATTCCAGATATGAATGGCCTTGATATCCTTCGTAATCTGCAGAGACGCAATTATCAGTCTCCTGTCATAATACACTCACAGGCAACAGAAAGGAATTACATTGTAGAAGCTCTTTCACTAGGTGCAAAAAAATATCTCATCAAACCGCAAAAGCCGGAAGCTATCATCAACACAGCTATTACAGTTTTGCAGCCTACTTCAGAGTCTTCTTTTTAATCAGATAAAGGTTTCTGCACATGAAGGATAACTCAATAGAAGCTGGCAGCAGATTTCTTGCCAGTACACTACACGAAGTCAGAACACCTATTCAAACGATTATAAGTACGACAGAGCTTCTGGATGACACAGCACTGACAAAAGAACAGGCTGAGTATGTACGGCAGATTGAATTCAGTGCCAATGTTCTGCTTCAACTTGCAAACGATGTTCTGGATTTCACAAAAATCAGTTCAAAAGAGTTTAAACTGGAAAGCATTCCATTTGACATTGTAGAACTTACGGAACAGATTGTTGACCTTGTCAGTATCAATGCTTTTGCAAAAGGTCTCGAAGTCATCACTGACATCGATTACTCAATGCAGCGAAACACAATGGGAGACCCTACAAGAGTCCAGCAGATTCTCCTGAATCTCGTCAAAAATGCTGTTAAATTCACCGAAAAAGGCTTTATTTATGTCAAACTCACACATGACGACAAGCGAATTTTCTTTCAGGTCGTTGACAGCGGTATAGGAATTGCACAGGAAAAGCAGGAACTTATTTTCAAAGATTTTTATCAAGTTGATGCAAGTATAACAAGGCGCTACGGTGGTACAGGACTAGGTCTTACAATATCAAAAAATCTGGTAGAAGCCATAGGCGGTAAAATCGGCGTCAAAAGCAGTCCGAAAGGCGGTTCTAACTTCTGGTTTTATATCCCGCTAGTCAAAGCAAACCTCGGCACAGACAAACCTATCAAACTATCAGTGCCGAAAACAACAAAAGTTCTCATTGCAGATGGCAACAGTCTTGCGATTTCCACATTTGTAAAAAAACTCAGATCTCTGGGAATCCAAAATATCGACACTGCAAAAAACGGTAAAGAAGTCATAGAAAAACTTCGCACACAGACAAAAAACGACAGTCCTTTTACCATAGCATTCATCAACAAACAGATGCCTCACATGGACGGCTGGAAAATTGCTTCGATGATAAGAAAAGATAACAGCATTAGTAAACTTAAGCTCTATCTTACAGTGCCAGAAGGACTTATGGAAAAAGATGCAAAATCAAAGATGGAAAACCTGTTTAACGGTTACATTTACAAACCAATTAAACAGAACCAACTTTTATCCATTTTTAACAAAAACGAATACAGAGCAAACGAAATGGAAAGAAACGCAAGAAAAGTAGAAACAAAAGAGCAAGAATCAACACTTGTAAAGGGGTACCGCATTTTAATTGCTGAAGACCACCCGGTTAACTGCAAACTGCTCACCACATTTTTGACAAAATATGGTGCTGAAGTATTTATTGCAGAAAACGGACAGCAGGCAGTTGATCAGATAGCAGCTCATCCAGAAATAGATATCATTTTTATGGATATCTTCATGCCGGTAAAAAGCGGTATTGATGCAACCATGGAAATCCGCGGAACCGGATACAACGGCATAATAATCGCGTGTACGGCAAACAATGATCCGCAGGACATTGAACAGTACAAGAAAATAGGCATAAATGATATTCTTATAAAACCATATAAACGCGACGCTATCAAAAGCATGCTCGAAAAATGGAATACTGTTCTTTCTCTGCCGGAAGCAAAACAGATTGTATCTATAGCAGACTTAAACAATACAGAAGCACCTCTATGGGATTTACCGGACTTTATGGATACAACATCCGGCGACAAACAACTTGCCTGCTCTCTCATGAAAGATTATATCACACAGACACAGGATATACTTGACCGCATAAAAACAGAGTTCAGTAAAGATGAAAAAGATTATGAACAGCTGAGAAATGATGCACACACACTCAAAGGAAGCAGTGCCTCTGTCAGTGCAATTGAACTCAAGAATATCGCAAAATCTATGGAAGAGCATGCCATTCAAAAAGACGAGCATAACTTTAATTCAGAAAGACTTAACTTTGCAATGGACTTTATAAAACTCAAGAATATAGTCCGCATCTGGGAGAAATCACAATGAAAGAATTATCTTTTATAAAAACAAACTATCATACACACACAACATTCTGTGACGGCAAGGATAGCGTACAGGACATGATTGAATGTGCCATTTCAAAAGACTTCGACATACTCGGATTCAGTTCACATTCACTCTACCCGTTTTCTTCAGACTGGCATATGAACGTCAGAGACCATGCAGAATATGCAAAACATGTCAGAGAAATGGCAGACAAATATAAAAATAAAATCAAAGTAATGCTCGGATTTGAAGCAGATTTTATTGACGGCTGGGCATATCCAGATTTTGATGCGTACAAAGATTTTTCACCGGATTATTTAATCGGAGCTATCCATTATGTACCATCTGACAAAATCGGATATTATGGTGCAGATTGCGGAATAGAAGAAAACAGAAATCAAATAAAAAAATTCTTCAACAATGACATCAAAAAAGCAGTCAGTTCTTACTTTGCAGCAGAAAGAGAAATGCTTAAACAAAATTCATTTACCATTCTCGCGCACCCGGATCTTATACGCATACAGAACAGAGACCCGAACACAAAACTCTTTGATGAAAACGAGCAGTGGTACAAAGACGAACTCAAAGCAACAGCAGAACAGATTGCAAAAGCCGGAGTATGCGTAGAAATAAATACAGGCGGTATGGCAAGAGGATACATGACACAGCCATATCCATCGCCTTACTTCCTCTCACTTCTGCATGACAGAAATGTACCTGTTACGCTTTCCGCTGACGCACACAAATCATGTCATCTGGATTTCTGGTTTGAAGAAGGCAAACAGTACGCAAAAATGGCCGGCTATAACCAGATTGCCTTTATAACAGACGACGGTCTTTCATTTCAAAATATCTGAACTATATAAAAAAAGTCAGGCCAAGAGAGAAATTCTCATAAAGCCCGACTTTTTATTTTTACAAAAAGGTATCTCTAAAAAACGATTTTTCAGAAGTATCCACGACTATCTGTTCTGACGGTCAGCCTTTGTCTGACAATCAATGCACAAAGCAGCGTATGGCAAAGCTTCAAGTCTTCCTTCAGGAATCTCTTTTCCACAGACGAGGCACTTACCGAACTTATTCTGCTTAATTCTATCCAATGCACTGTTAATCTGAGTCAAACGCTTGTAAGCTGCAGCACCGAGAGAATCGAGAAGAGTGCTGTCTATTTTATCAGAAGCAATGTCGGCCTCATCACCAGTTTCAGAAGTTCCAATCAATCCCTTCATCTGTTCATTCTGATCAGCCAAAGAAGCAATAATTTCTTTTTTTTCATCTTCAAGAATCTGTCTGCATTTTTCAATAAATTCTCTATCCATATTTTCCCCTTGTTGACAATAATTTTAATTTTGTACATACTAGTATACGCAAAAAAATCTAAAAAGGCAAATAAATTCTGGAGGAATTTGTGGCTAACAAAGATGAAGCTATTGAAGTCGTAGGTGTTGTAAAAGAAGCACTTCCAAACACTATGTTCCGTGTTGAACTGGAAAACCAGCACATTATTCTTGCTCACTTGAGCGGAAAAATGAGAAAGCACTATATCCGCATCGTTCCTGGTGATAAAGTAAAAATTGAACTTTCTCCATATGATTTAAACCGCGGTCGCATTATTTTCCGCGAGCGCTAATTATTTACCTTTTCCCTCAGAGAAAATATATTTCAGAGAATTGAAAGCGGATGCAAATCCTTGCACGCATGCAACAAATCCCAGTATATTAATCGGGAAAAACCAGAACAGATAACGGCAGACACCAAGTCCTACTAGTGCCTGCAAAGCACCTCTCACCAGCAGTTTCAATCCGTACGAACGAGTATAATTGTCAGAATTGTTACTTCGATATGACCATGTATATCTGTGTCTATCGTCGTACGACGAGCCATTATCTTTGTCACCAAAGAATTCTTTAAATATATCATCGTAACTATAATATCTGCGCTGAGAGTTCGTATAATCGGCATCCCCATAATAGCCGTAATATCCCTGCTGAGAACTGCCCTGATTGCCATCAGCACCATCAAAGCCGTACAAATCGTACTGACGCCTTTTTATATCATCGCCGAGCACAGAATAAGCAGCATTTACCTGCTTAAACTTTTCCTCAGCTTCTTTGTCGCCGGCATTTCTGTCCGGATGATACTTGAATGCAAGTGCGCGGTATGCTTTTTTTATCTCTTCTGATGTAGCGGATCTGTCAACACCAAGGCTTTTGTATAAATCTTCCAAAAATCTACCCCAAATAAAAATCACAAATAGTACATGACATATCCAAAAATGTCATTACGCCAATTTTTGGCTTGCACACATCAAATCAAAGATAATCTTTCTAACCTTTAGAAAATCATCAATATCAGCGTGCGATATTTCATCTATTAAAAAATAAATAAAAAACAAAAAAATTACAAGTAAATTTAACAGCACAAAATATGAAAGAATATAATCAATATGATTTACAGTTCAAATAAAAAAAGTTATTTTAAATCAGAAAATATTTTTTTTAATTCTTATTCGCAGAACCTTTACACACTCATTTCCGCTTTTGTGACACATTTATATTATATCTGTGACATATCAGAAAGCGATTTATTTGAAGTGTTCTGCAAATTTTTAAGTTCCGCCTATAGAAAATTTAAAATACCGCATATTAAAAGCGGAACACAAAAACTGCAGCTTTCAAAAACTCACTTCAAAATTACCCAAGTAGCACCGTTCCCGCCATGATTTCGATCGGGATGACCAGAACGCCCAAGCCTTTTGTCCTGTTCAATAAAAGTCTTAACCATAGGCCCGAGAACAGGATCAGAACCATGACTGTGCTGTCCTTTTCCATGAATAATGAGAATCTTTTTAAGTCCACGCCGCTCACAATCATTTACAAAAGATTCCAAAGCAGACCATGCTTCATCTCTAGTCATCTGATGCAAGTCAATACGTGCTTCCGGTTTCAATTCGTTTAGATATGACAAATCATGCAGTTTTATGTTTTCTTCAGCTTCATCTTGTATTTTATCTTTATCAATTGTTCCATATCGATTGAGCCAGATATCCATCGGATTTGCACGTTTTTTTCTGTCCTCTTCCATCTGGTAATCATAAAACTTATACCCCTGACGGGCTGCTTCTTTTTCTTCTTTCGTAGGAGCATTTGCTTTTTTGTGAGATTTCTGATCAGGCTTTTTTTTCTTTGCACCTGATTCCATCTGTGCATACTGCTGCATCAAAGCATCCATATCCATTTTTATACCTCCCGACAAAATGCACAAATAATTTTCATACATTAATCAGCATTCAATTTACAAGGATTACATTGTCATGCAAAATCCAGCCGTTTGTATCATTTATCGAAATATAGTACCAGACACCTGCTTTTTTCAGCACTTTCACAAGACTGCCTGCCTGCAACGGAAAACCTGCTACAGTTGTAACTTCTGGTATAGGATAAACTACATCACCAGTAAAAACTCCGATATTTGACTTCACTTTTATACCATAAATAATTGTACTGACCATGAGAAAAAGACCAAACAAAAGAAATACACTTGCATACGGAAACTGATGTACAAAAATAAGAACGACAGTTACGACTAGAAACGAAACTGTTACGACTAAAAGTAAAATAAATACAGGAACTTTCGGTATAGACTTGACAACAGACAACCCATGGCTTTCCTCATAAGATTTTCTATCCCTGCTTGCTTTACTTATTACAGGTAATGAGTAACGTTCAGCTTTATAAAGACGTGCAAGTTCTTCCAGTTTATCCTGTGCAAGAAAACTTTCTGGATTTACAGCTTCCTCAACGACAGGAATAGCAAAAGCATTTTCAAGATAGCTGGACACAATTTCATCAGTCTGATTTTCATTATTCAACATTTTCTCACTGACAATAGAGCTGTCTCTTTTTTTTGCAAAAGCCTTAATCTCCGGAATAGACAAATACGAACTTACACCGCTATAGGAAACAGCTTCAACCGATATCGGTGGAAGCCTTATAACACCGGAAACAAGAGGTGTCCATCTAAAAGTTGATACAGGTTTTGCATCTGCAGAGAAACCTTCTTTTGGGTGGTCAGAATTTGCAATATCATAACGCTTTTCCTCCACAAAGATAGAACTTTCAGGTATATCCCATTTTATTGACTTAACGGCAGACGCATATTTTACACATACATTGAAAACGATTTCTTCTCCGGCGTTTACGTTGATCGTATTGTCTGCAATTTTGTGAGTACGGCAAGTTACAAGAAGTTCAGGTTTGAGAACAGTAATATTTGCATAAACATGTACTCTTTCAAATGGCAGCTTAAAATAACCGTATGCTGTTATAAGATCAGCTGCAAAAAGCTTTATATCGCCCTCTTTTGAAAAACGCACAACTATATCAATATGAGTTCCATAGCTTGTATCAGAGCTTCCTACCGGAGGTATATAAGTTTCTTTATTTATAGATACAAGATCAACTCCATCAGGAATTGCATTCACATAAATATCAACACTGGATGGAAGTTCACGGGCGATATCAACAGAGAATGTTGTGTTAGAAGATGTAAAGACATACTCATCAGACGTTTTGAGAGACAATGAGTTTATATATGCAGCCTGAGAAACAGCACTTGCACGGGAAAGACAGATTACTCCAACTGCGGCAATTGCAGCTGCAAAAAATTTTCTCCCTAGCAATGCGGATTTTAATAATCCATAGAACCTACATATGTATCCTGCTGCTGTTCGTTTTTCCATTTTTCCTGTTCCTGTTCGCGAATAATTGAATAAATAGCCTGTTCCAGCATTTGATCAGAAGGAGCTTCCGAAACCGGTGCAAGACTTGATTCATTATCAGATGCCGAATCCTGTAAAATTGACAGTTCCAGATTTATTTTGGCATTTTCATTCGAACTATCAATTATCAATGCCTGCTTAAAGCACTCTGCAGCTCTTTCGTAATCGCCTTTTCGGTGAGCAATTAAGCCTGTATTGTAAAAAACCGCAAATCGTATATCATCAGAAGCATCACCTGATATCTCGTTAAACCTCTCGAGAGTTGCCTCACTTTCATCCTGCATCAAATATGTTGTCGCAAGATTATACAATGCATACTGTTCCATGTATTTATCACCGGATGCACGGGCATCTTCCAGAACTGAAAGAAAATCAACAATTGCTTCCTGATAGTTTTTTCGATTCCATTCAAGACTTCCATCAAGTATCTTGAGTCTGTTTTTCATATCAACAGAACAACCAGTCATTGAAAACATGACGATAGACATACCGAGCAAAGCAAAAAAACTCTTTTTTTTATTTGCAATATCAAGTTCAGAAGTAATAATTCCCAGAACTACAAACAGAATTCCAAGGAAAAGAAATAAATTATAATGCTCAACTGTCGTTATCTCGTAAGATACTCTCTCTGCGTTACCGAGATTTTCCTGCGACGAAAAAGACGTTCCAAATGATACTTTACCCAAAGTACGCAGAAGGCTATATGCAGAACCAGCATCACCTGCACGTACGTAAGAAACCATTCCTTTGAGTGAAGGCTGAGAAACAAGCTTTTCAAGTTCAGCAGATTTAAGCTGAGAATGAACTTTTGTAATACCGTCTCCAGCCATAATATCAGCACCTGTTTCAGAACCGAAGCCTATGATACATACAGATATACCGTATCCAACAGCTTCTGCCAGAGCCGATGATAAGCCGCTGTCAGTTTCTTCACCGTCAGTGAAAAGCCATATATGCGGAATCTGCGACGACTGCGGTGGAAATGATGAAATAGCAGACTGTATACCTTTTCCTAAACTTGTTCCAGAAGATGTCATCAGATATGGCGACAGATTATTTATCAATGAATAAACAGACTCCCTGTCATCTGTCAGAGGAACAGCATAAGTTCCGTCACCCTTTGCCAGAACGACAGAAACAGAAACTCCGTCCATATTGTCTATCAATTCTTTTGCATACGAAGCAGACTCAGACAGTCTTGTCTGCCCGTCAAATCCGTCTTTCGCCATCATACTGAATGATATATCAAAAACAAAAACAACTGCATTTCCGTTTTTCTGAACAAGCACAGATCTTGTACCCCATGAAATACCTGCATAAGCAAGAATAAAACACGAAACAGAAAGCATCAGAAAAAGAGTTCTGTAAAAAAACTTACTTTTTACACTTTTAACAGTTTTAATATCGTTTTCGTTTTTAAGCAATACTTTAATGAGGTATCTGTATCTTAAAACAAAAGGAATCAGTACTAATAAAAGAACAAAAAATAAAAGAAAAGCCTTTGGCCGAGCTATAGAAACAGTCTGTAAAAATGCCACTACAATACCTCCCCGAGCATAACTCTCTTGATAAACCAGCCCAAAGAGAACAGAATACCTGCCGCTATCAGACATACATAATAATACTCAGTATCTGTATTTTTTATTCTATAACTTTGTACAACACTTTCGTTCTTGCTCAATGAACCAAATGCAAGTGAAAACGCATTCAAAGTATCAATATTGAAAAAGTTTCCATTACCGGCAGCTGCCAGCTTAGACAAATTCTGTCCGTCATAATCAGATTGAAAATATCCGGAGTACACTTTGCCAGTCTTTGGATCTGTATATTCAAGTGGCACAGATCCATTTGATCCGACACCAAGAACATAAAATGAAATTCCTTTTGACTCTACAAGACGTGCAGCTGTATATGGATTTATCGATCCTGCATTGTTTTCACCATCTGTAATCAGAACGATTATTTTCTTCGGAGCCTTTGAGTTTTCCAGATGAAAAACAGCTGTACTCAAACCTGTGCCGATAGCAGTTCCATCGCCGAGCTCACCGATCAAAAGAGCATCCATACGTGAAAAAAATGTATTTCTATCCATCGTTGTAGGTACGACCAGAGCAGCTTCTTTTGCCATCTCTACAAGTCCAAGGCTCACTCCGCCTTCGTTGTCTGCAAGTGTATGTATGGCAAGCTTTGCCGCTTCTATACGGGAAATGCCGGCTATATCCCTTGCCGCCATAGATGGGCTTGTGTCGACAACAAACATGATGTCTGCACCTCGAGAAGCATAGACCTTTTCCTGATGGCGTATGACAGGATTAGCATAAGCCAGGACAACCATGATAAACGCACAGGATTCAAGCAAACGCGACAAAACAGACAGAAAACTCCATGTTGCGTTTTCCCATTCGAAGTATTCACCTTCCCAGTCGCCAAGAACTACCGGGATAGAAACTTTTTTCAAAAGTTTAACATACCGAAGAAAATACAAAACAGGGATAAACAGCAGAAGGAAAAAAGCTGCCGGATTTTCAAACTCAACCATAGCTTTTTATATCCTCCTCATTTATCTCAAGGTCGTTTATATTGGTTATCGAAAGCTCGATAATATTTGCAGTTTCATTTTCACCAAAAGAAGCACTGTATTCACAGGCCGGTTCTCTTCTAGAATCTATAGAATCGTGTGCATACCGTATATAGTCAGTGCGTGTAAAAAGTGCCTGCAGTGACTCAATGGAATTATCCTGCTCAATGCTCAGCATATCACCTGTAATTCTTGAAACGACAGACACAAGATTCTTTGCTGTAACAGATGCAAAAGAAGTTCCAAAGCGGAATGTCAGATAATTTCGAATAATCATCTGCCACTGATATGCAAACTCCGCATCACTAAGACTTTGCTTCTGCAAAAGCAGAAGCTTTTTCTTTGCAAGCCTTGCATTTTTTTTGTATCCGAGAATTTCACGAAATATGACATACTTTCTGACGAAGTAAGAAAAACGCAGAATAAATATTGCAAGCAATACAAGAAAAATAATTACACAGATAACCAATGCCCACACCAGGTAATTTGTTCCCGGCAAAAGAAGCGGTGCAACAGGAGATCGTAAAGACGTTACACCAAGCTTATCAGACAAAGATGATATTTCAAATTTCTTAAACTCGACATTCAGCAGAGACAAATTAGGAACTCCGCACAATTCACCGAAGTCAATTTTTCCGAAATCGAGCCAACCTGTTTTCCATGGGGTAAACTGAATTATGAGAGTATATGTGATACCAATTCTCTGCAGACGTACACTGGAAACAGTGCATACAGACGACAACGCTGAAAATTTTTCTGCTTTTTCATTCAGAACAAGAAAGTCACCGTCGACCCTGACTTTATCTGGAGCCGCCAGATCAAAAATATCTACAGCTGTCTGAAATGTATATCTTGCCTCGGCATGATCTCCGACATAAACATCTTTCGGGATAACAGTCTGCTGTGCATTTACCTGTATACAAAAACATGTCAGAATACAAAAAAGAAGTACTGTCAGTTTTTTCATTGCACTTCCCTCTTGCTGAAAAATGTCTGCAGCTGTTCAAAAGAATCTTTGTCAGTACTCAAAATAAACGGAATACCTCCATGACGTAAACATTCTTTTTTCCAGCCGGCAACTTTATTGCTGTCTGCGTTAAGCCATTCGCTCTGAAAAACTCTGGACGAAGTAGGCAGAACGCAGCAATATGAACTTTCTATATCTTCAAAAGGAACGGCTCCAACAGAAGGAAGCTTATGGTCAACAGAATCTGTAATACGGACAGCAACTACATCGTGCTTACGGCACAAACGTGCAAAAGGCGTAATCCAGCCAGACGTGCGGAAATCCGAGAAAACCATTACCAAAGTCCGTTTTTTCAAAAGACGTGCCGCACCCGTCAACGCATTTTCCAGAGCAGAACCTTTACTGACAGAAGCCGTTTCAACCTTTTCGAATTTTGAAAGCAAAAACAAAGCCTGTTCGCGACCATGTTTAGGTTCACATGAAAAGCTTATCGATTTATCAAAAAGAACAGCACCGACAGGACTGGAATTATACACAGAAGCTAAAGTAAGAAGAGATGCACATTCCAGAGCTTTTGAAAGTCTTGACGATTTACCGCAGCCAAACCGCATAGAAAGAGACGTGTCGACAATCAAAAATACGTCCAGTTCTTTTTCTTCCTCAAAAACTTTAACAAATGGACGACACATTCGAGCCGTAACATTCCAGTCGATGCTGCGGACATCATCACCTGTCAGATATTCGCGGACTCCGCTGAAATCGATTCCCTGTCCTCTGTATAAAGAACGGAACGAACCGCTTCGCATACCATTTGCAAGTGAAATAGCAGACAATCTGAGGAGACTGGCTTTTCTTGAAAGTGCAGATTTTCTTTCCATAAACGAACACCTTTATCCAAAAGATATTCCTTACGGAACAGGCATAAGCTCAACGATTTTTGAAATCAAATCATCAGAAGAAACGCCGTCAGCACTTGCCTCGTAATTCAGAACAATACGGTGTCGCAGAACACTCTTACACACAGACTGAACATCTTCCGGAAGAACAAAACTTCTGCTGTTAAGCAAAGCTGTGGCTTTTGCACAGCGAAGCAATGCAATACCGGCACGAGGTGAAGCTCCGAACGAAATATAATGTTCGATATCGTTTCTGACTCTATCTTTATGAGATTCAAGGTTCGGACGAGTTGCAGATACAATAGAAACTATGTAATTTATGATATTCTCATCAGCGGCAATTGCATCAACTGTAGCACGGCACTTTTGGATAGCAGCAGCAGAAAAAACCTTATTTATTGGAACAGAAGTTGCCTTACCGTTTGTTTTGACAATCTGGCACTCTTCTTCCGGTTTTGGATAAGTCATGACAATCTTGAGGAGGAAACGGTCAAGTTCTGCTTCCGGCAGATTGTAAGTACCTTCCTGCTCAATCGGATTCTGTGTTGCAAGAACAAGAAAAGGATCTGCAAGCTTATAGCTGTTTTCGCCGATTGTGACCTGCTGTTCTGCCATAGCTTCAAGCAGAGCAGACTGAACCTTTGCAGGTGCACGGTTTATTTCATCAGCAAGAACAATATTTGCAAAAACAGGACCTTTGTGAACCAAAAAGCGCCCCGTAGACTGTTCATAAATAAGTGTACCTGTAACATCTGCAGGAAGAAGATCTGGAGTAAACTGTATACGTCTGAATTCAAGTCCTGACAACTCTGCAAAAGTACGGACTGCAAGAGTCTTTGCAAGACCCGGTACACCTTCAAGCAGAATGTGTCCACCGGAAATAATAGCTGTCAAAATACCGTCAATAACTTCTTTCTGACCAACAATACGCTTGCTGGCTTCCTGACGGCAAAATGAAATATAATTGGCACATTCTTCAATAACAGTGCCGGTAAGTTCATTGGCTTCGTTTTCCATAGCCAACTATTATATAGATATTTTGCACTCGTCTCAAGGTGGTAGTCCAGACGCTGTCAAAGTTTACTTCTCCCGAATCAAAAAACTTGTCTTGTACCTAATCTGTAAATATGTTTTAATCAAAAGCGGGGGAAAGTATGACGGAAACTTTTGAAACAAATACGACCGAAACAGATCCGCAGATTCTGATAGATACTTTTTTTAAAACATTCCCCGATATGTTCAGTGGGGATGAAGAAACAGAAATCCGCAGTGCCTGGAACTACCTGGTAACCAAAACAGCCGACAAAGTGCGTACATTGGGCAAACCGTATTATCTTCATCCTATGAGAGTTGCATGTGTACTTGCACAAAGCCATCTCGGAGCAGATACAATAATTGCAGGTTTCTTTCATAACATCCTCGAAGTTAATCAGGAATGTCTTGCAGAAATAGAAAAACAATACGGTAAAGATATTGCAAACATCTGCTATGGCACTGCAAAGATAACAAGTCTCAAAATAAACAGCAAAACCATGCAGCAGGCGGACAGTATCCGCAAAATGCTTTTTGCAATGGTTGATGATATCCGCATTATCCTCGTCAAGCTGGCAGACCGTCTGGACCGCATGAGGAACCTGCGTTCTGTCGTACCGGAATCACAGAGAGCTGTTGCAAAAGAAGTCATAGACATCTGGGCACCGCTTGCCGGCCGTCTTGGTATGAAAGACGTCAAAAATGAACTTGAAGATCTGAGCCTCAAATATTCAAATCCGGAAGTTTTTCAGCAGATAAAGGCTATTGTCTCACAGAAAAAAAAGGAGCGCGATGCCTACCTGCAGAATGCTGTCAAAAAAATTTATACTTCCGCAGAAAAATCCGGCATTACAGTTTCTATCTCAAGCCGGGCAAAACATTTCTATTCTATATATCAGAAAATGAGAAAGCGTAACAAAGACGCAGGAGAACTGTATGACCTTCTTGCGCTCCGTGTCATCTGTCAGACAGATCAGGAATGCTATACGCTCGTCGGAATAGTCCACGGATTATGGAAACCTATGGACGGACGTTTCAAAGATTATATCGCCATGCCAAAAGCAAACGGCTATCAATCACTTCACACAACTGTTATCTGCGAAGGTAAACCTCTTGAAATACAAATACGTACTCAAGATATGCACAACATTGCAGAGCACGGCATTGCGTCTCACTGGCTTTACAAAAAAGGAACAAGTCATGACATGGTCAAAGCCGAAGACCTGAGTATCATAAACCAGCTCCGCGAACTGCGCGACGAACATCTGACCGACGAGAATTTCTTTAATCAGCTCAAAGACGAACTCTTAGGAGATTCAATTTATGTATTTACCCCGATGGGCGATGTAAAGGAGCTGCCGGCAGGAAGCAATGCCATAGATTTTGCTTATGCCATTCACTCAGGTATCGGTGAAAAAATCATCGGAGCAAAAGCTGACGGCAAAATCATTCCGCTCACAGTTCCCCTCAAAAATACACAGATCGTTGAAATTCTCACAAACCCGCAGGCACACCCGACGCAGGCACAGCTCAAGACTGTCAAAACAAGCAAAGCTCACCAGAAAATACACTCATGGCTTGCGTCAAATGACCCGACTTTCATCGACAAAGACGCGCTTGCAAGAGCAGAAGCAGAAAATGCAGCAAATACGAGACACTCGCAGCTTATGGCTCAGCAGCACCAGAAAGATAAAAAGAAGAAAACCAAAAACACAGAAGTTGATTATACAGGACGTATAAAAATCGACGACACAACGAACTTTTTTATCACTATTGCCAAGTGCTGCAGCCCAGAACCAGGAGATCCGATTGTCGGATATGTAAGCAGAAACAGAGGCATTACAGTGCATAAGGCAAGCTGTCTGACATTTTTACGCATACCGGACATAGAACATCGGCGAGTAGAAGTTGAATGGGATACAAAAGAAACAGCCCCGGACAAAAAAGCACAGCAAAAAGAAATGCAGAGACGGGAAAAATCCAAGGAAAAGTCTATAGAAAAGACAAAGTTCAAACAGCAGAGATAGCATTCACAGGATGTCATCTTTTATGTCTCGGAACTTTGTTTTCAGATATGTTCTTTATAGCCTGTAATATCTCTGAGCTGACCTTCGAGATCCTTTGAAATGTGAGTACGAACAAGTCCTGCATTGCGAAAAAGATATTCGCACATCTCTGCGTTGTACTCACCGGCTTCGATGATAAGAACACCATACGGTGCAAGATGATTAACGGCCTGAGGAATGAGGTTTCTGATAACACCGAGACCGTCGTTATCACCAGTAGGATCACCAGAAAGACTTACATCGCCGTCCAGAGCTAGCAGCGGTTCACTTCTTCCGTCCAGCAAAAGCTCTTTTGCCTCTTTTGACGGTATGTACGGCGGATTTGAAACAATGATATCAAATGACCCCGGCACCATTTCAAAGAGATTACTCTGAATAAAGCGAAACTGCCTCTGCATGCCTTTGTCAAAAAGTGACTGCGCATTCTGACGGGCAATATCAAGCGCTTTGAGACTGATGTCAGCCATTGTGACAAGAGGCAGTTTATCTTTGGTAACAATGCCTGTTTCCAAAGCTGCCTTGAGAATGCTCAATGCAACGCACCCACTTCCGGTACACATGTCACAGATTGTAAGAATTCTATTTTTTGCAGAAAGTTTTTCTTCTATTGCTTTAAGTGCGTTGTCAACAAGAAGTTCTGTATCCGGCTTAGGTATAAGGACATCAGGCGTAACATGAAATTCGTAGCCGTAAAACTCTTTTATGCCGGTAATGTAAGCTACAGGAAGACCTGTCGAACGTGCCCTGATACACGCTGCAAAAGAATCTTCCTGCTCTTTTGAAAGCGGCACATCCCTGTCAAAAAGGAGATGTGTCTTATCTTTGCCTGTTACAAACGAAAGCAGAACATCCGAGTCAAGCTCCGGTGACGGACTTTGAGTCAGATAGTCTCTGCCCCATTTACGGGATTCAAGAATGGTCAAGTTCAGAAGCGTCCTTGAGCTGTTCTTCTTTCGCGTAAACATTCAGAGCATCCAGCATGTCGTCCATGTTTCCCATCATGAAGCCCGGCAGATTATGAAGTGACAGGTTTATGCGGTGATCTGTAACACGGTCCTGAGGATAGTTATAAGTCCTGATTTTCTCAGAACGGTCTCCATTACCGACCATGCTCTTTCTTGCAGCAGAACGCTCGGCGTCCTTTTTGCCCTGTTCGAGATCAAACAGACGGGCACGCAGAACCTGCCATGCCTTCTCTTTGTTCTTGATCTGACTTTTCTGATCCTGCTGAATAACGACAATACCAGACGGAATATGTGTCAAACGGACAGCAGAATCTGTAGTATTAACACACTGACCGCCAGGACCGCCGGCACGCATAACGTCGACACGAACATCACCAGGATTTATCTGAATATCAGTTTCTTCTGCTTCCGGCAGAACAGCAACAGTAGCAGTCGATGTCTGAAGTCTGCCCTGACTCTCTGTCTGAGGAACACGCTGTACACGATGAACACCACTTTCCCATCTGAGAGTTCCATAAACAAACTTACCGCTGATGGATGTAACAATTTTATTGAAACCACCGACTTCAGTTTCCTGAACTTCCATAGTCTCAGTTTTCCAACCCTTGCGTTCAGCGAGATGACAGTACATTTCCCACAAATCGCGGACAAAAAGACTGGCTTCGTCTCCACCTGCTGCACTGCGGATTTCAAGAATGATGTTTTTCTCGTCAAGAGGATCAGGCGGAATAAGCTTGAGCTTCAACTGCTCTTCAATCTGAGGCTTCTTTTCCTCAAGCTCCTTGAGTTCCTCTCTGGCAAGCTCTTTCATGTCGTGATCTTCTTCTTCTGTGATAAGAAGAGTGTCCTGCTCGATGCCGGCAAGAACCTTCTTGTACTCGTCATAAATTTCCATAAGAGAGGAAAGATACTGATTCTCGCGCATGACATCTTTGTATTTTTTCTGGTCTTTTACGATATCTGGATCTGCGACCATTGCGCTTACTTCTTCAAAACGCTTTGAAAGCTCGTCTAGTTTCTTGATTAAATCCATAGTGGCTTATTTTACATAATTTGAGCCTGCATTTCAACAAGTTTGACAAATAGAATGTATGATTTTAGAGCCTTCAAAGAGAATGTCAGAAAACTCTCTTTTTAAAAAATAAGGATTTTCTTATTTTTTTCTTACTTTGATTTAATGAACAAGAAAATCATATCCGCTATAGTGTGTACTGTAAGCTGATAAATGCGCAAGCTTAACACGCGACGAGATTTTGCCAACATCTTGGCGCGTGACCTTGATACATCAAAATGCGTTTTATCCCCTTGCTGATCGAAACCCAATGATGACCTTGAAAATAAGAAACCGGCTGTCAGCCGGAATCTGATAAGTTCCAGGTTCGCCCTTGTCGGATCTGGAACTTGTTTTTTCTGTCACAAAGGACACAGACAAAAAAACTTACCGGTACCTTGAAAAAGTCTTTCAAATGTGCCTGATAAGTTTCAAAATATGCCACTGAAACTTGAAATTTTCAGAGGTTTCATTAAAATGAAAATTGGCAGACCGCCAAAAAAAGGATTGCTCGTTATTTTGGCTGTTCGTATAAAAAAGGAGACGTACGAACAGCCGCTTTTTTTTCAGCAGAATGACTATATTATCATACGGCAGTCACTCCAAAACCTTACAAAGAAGATTATAAAAAATGTCCTTTATACAATACTAAAGAACACTTTTGCAGTGTTGAAAAAATACATTACAATAAGTAGAATGTACGTATGAAAAAGAGTCTGGCTGAATTATTTGACTGCGTAAAATCAAATAATTTTAAGTATAATGTAGTTGATTTAGACGGCACAGAAAATAAAAACTGTGCCCTGGAAAATGTTTTTATTGAAAATCTTGTTTTTGACAGCCGTGATGTAAAAGCAAACTCACTTTTTTTTGCCCTGCCGGGAACACATACTACAGGAAACGAATATGTTGCATCAGCTGTAAAAAATGGTGCATCAGCTGTAGTATTTCAGGATTCATTCACTGACAAAGAAAAATCTTCGATAAAAGAAGCTTTGTCATCAATTTCTCAGAAAAATGTAGTATTTGTAAATGTAAAATCTGCACGCTTTGCCATGTCGCCGATTTCTGCTGCATTCTATGATTTTCCGTCCGAAAAGCTTGCAGTCATAGGCGTTACAGGAACAGAAGGCAAATCCTCTACAGTTGCTTTTATATGGAAGCTTTTGCAGCTTTCCGGCAAAAAAAGCGGCTTTATTTCTACAGTCCAGTATTCATTGGGCGGTGAAGCAATCGATAATCCACAGCACCAGACAACTCCGGAAGCAACTATTGTCCAGCGTCAGCTGCATGAGATGGTTTCAAACGGCTGCCAGTATGCAGTTGTAGAATCATCTTCGCACGGCCTGAGCGAAAAAACAAACCGTCTTGGAGATGTTCTCTTTGACTGCGGTGTCTTTACGAACGTTACGCTCGAACACCTGGAGTTCCACGGTACATTTGAGCAGTACCGAGACGACAAGGCAAACCTGTTCCGCGCACTTGACAAAAACGACCATATCAAACAGATATGCGGCAAAGAATGCAAAGTTCCTTCGTTCGGCGTAGTAAATCTTGAAGATCCGTCCGCAATGTACTTTGCATCTGCCACAAAGAAAAAAGTCATCGGCTTTACTACAGAAGGCAAAGCCGGCAAACAGGCTGCCGAAAACATGGACGCAAAACCACTTCCTGTAATTCCACAGGACATGCCTTACCTTGCTGCCAGAAACATAGCCGCAGCCAGATTCGGATTGACATTCAGTATTTACCGGTATGAGAGTTTTGAGTCACTTGCAAACGGAGACCGAGTAATCCACGTCAAAACTTCTGTCCCTGGCGCCTTTAACGCATACAACATAACGGCAGCTCTTATCGCCGTTCACGGACTTACAGAGATACCTCTCGAAGACCTTGCCGTACTTACACAGAAACTTACATCTGTAAAAGGCAGAATGACAGTCATAGACAAAAAACAGCCTTTTGAAGTCATCGTAGACTATGCACACACACCGTCTTCGTTTGAAACAATCTTCCCTCCGCTTCGAAAACGCTGCCAGGGCAAAATGATCTGTGTATTCGGTTCAGGTGGAGAGCGCGACGTCAAAAAACGCCCTTTGCAGGGACAAGTTGCAGCACGTTTCTGCGACACAGTAATTCTTGCAGACGAAGATCCACGCGGAGAAGACAGCATGTCACTTCTCGAACAGATTGCAGCCGGATCAAGAAAAGAAGGCAAAAAAGACAATGAAAATCTTTTCCTTATTCCTGACAGACCAAAAGCAATAAGAAAAGCATTTTCTTATGCAAATGCAGGAGATATCGTATTACTCTTAGGGAAAGCACACGAAAATTCGATAATCTATAAAGACCACGTCATGAAATATGATGAAATTAAAGAAGCCTGTAAAGCTCTGGAGGAATTGGGATACAAATGAACGTCATTTTAATATATGGTGGAAGAAGCGGAGAACACGAGATTTCTCTTATCAGCTGTGCAGCAGTTGCACGCAATTTGAACAAAAAACATAACGTAAAGCTTATTTCTGTAAGCAAAGAAGGACACTGGTATCTTGAAGATGACAGCGTTCTGGAAAATCTTCGCAAAGATCCGAAAGCTGTGCTTGAAGTTCACGCAGTAGAAAAAAACAGAGTCGCCGTCATACCAGGAGGCGGAAGAGAAAAAGCTTTTTCTGCCGGTAACAGTTACATTCCATGCGACGTCGTATTTCCAGTCATGCACGGCACATACAGCGAAGACGGCACGATTCAAGGACTTCTTGAAATGGCAGGAGTTCCTTATGCCGGCTGTGGCGTCATGTCATCTGCTGTATCAATGGACAAAGAAACTGCAAAAATTTTGTTCAAAAACGCCGGCATTCCTATCGTGCCGTACTTCTGCCTGACTCGTGCCGACGTAAATGACAGCGCCCGCTACGACCAGAAAGTCGCACAGGTAATCAAAGAGTTCGGCTTCCCTCTTTTCGTAAAGCCTTGTTCAGCAGGCTCAAGCGACGGAGCACTGCGTGCTGACAGTGCAAAAGAGCTTTCTTTTGCAATAATGGAAGCATTCCAGTGGGACAACAAGATTTTGATTGAAAAAGCAATCGAAGCACGCGAAGTCGAGTGTTCTGTGACAGGCAACAGCATAACATACTCAGCTGACAAGAGCGAAACAGTCCTCAAAGCTTACGGCCCTGGAGAAATTGTTCCAAAGCACGTGTTCTACGATTACGATGCCAAATACAACGATCCGGACGGCGCCGAGCTCAAAATTCCTGCCGCATTGGACAAAGAACGTCTCGAACTTATCCGCGACCTTGCAAAAAAAGCATACACTGCCGTAAACGCAAGCGGACTTTCACGTGTAGATTTCTTCATAGACAGAAAGACAGACGAACTCTACCTCAATGAAATCAACACACTGCCGGGATTCACAAGCATCAGCATGTTCCCAAAACTCTGTGATTCAGAAGGTCTTGATTTCACAAATCTCATTGACCTGATTTTGTCCGAAGCACTGGCAGAGTTCAAAGAAAAAGAAGCATTGAGAACAAGCCGTTAGAAATCAACCCTTTTTTAGGGATAAATTTAAAATTGTTTTGGATGGGAGGAGATATATTATGACAGAATCTGTTAATGCTGGCATTGAGCCGCATGTTTATCCTGAAGGCTGTTATTTCAAAAGCCTTGAAGATATCAAAGACAAGCACATCACTATCATGGGACTCGGTCTCAATGGCGGCGGCGAAGCCTGTGTAAAATTCTTTCTGAAGCACGGAGCTTACGTTACCGTCACAGACATGAAGTCCAGACAGGAACTTGAGCCGACAATTCTTTCTCTGTCATGTGATCAGACTCTGGACCGCTCACGACTTACATACGTTCTGGGCGAACACAGAGTTGAAGATTTTGCAAACGCAGATTGTGTCATAAAAGGTCCTGGAATCAGATACGAAGGAAACAAATACCTTGCCGCCGCAAAAGCAGTCGAAACAGATTTAAGCGTCTTTTTGAAGTTCACAAAGTCTTCGATTATTGCAGTAACAGGAAGCAAGGGCAAGTCAAGCACAGCAAGTGCGATTTACTACGGACTGCAGAAGTCCGGCTTTTCTGCATTTCTCGGCGGCAACATTACAGTCAGCCCGCTCACATTCCTCGATCAGACAGACGGAACGACACCTGTCATACTTGAGCTCTCAAGCTGGCAGCTGCGCGATCTGCGCGGCAGAAAGCTTCTCAAGCCAAAGATTTCCATCATCACAAAGATCATGCCGGATCATCAGAACTGGTACAACGACATGGACAGATATGTCGATGACAAGCGCCTGATATATGCAGACCAGACAGAATCTGACTATGCAATCATCGATCTGGACGAAGACAATTATCTGAAAGAATGTTCTCATCCAAAACGCGGCTGCAACTGCTGGGGAGATGACTTCGCACAGGAATGCAAGGCAACAGTCCTGCGTTACAGCGTATACAATATGGTTCACACAGAAGACGGACCTTTCGGGGCATTTCTCAAAAAAGAAAAAGACGGACTGTGCGGATATGCATGGCTTCCTAAACATATGCGAAGCAAGCATTCAAGCAAAGGAAACGGCGAAGAACGCATCATCAAGGAACTCGTTGTTCCAGGATCTGTCATGCGCATAAACGTACTCAAGGCAGCACTTGCACTCAGAGTACTCGGAGTAAATCCTGAACAGATAGAAGACGTCATGGCAGAATGGCCGGGCGTACCACACCGCATGGAAGCATTCCTTAAATGGAAAAATCCAAAAGACGGCAGACAGGTTATGTTCTACAACGACAGCTGTGCAACAGTACCAGAAGCAGCACTTGCAGCAACACAGGCCTTTAAGCAGGAAACAGTGCTCATAACAGGCGGAACAGATAAAAACCTGGACTTTTTGCCACTGGCAAGAGGACTTTGCGGAGAAGACAATTCCCGTTACCGTGCAAAACAGATTTATCTGCTTGCCGGCACAGGAACTGACAAACTTACATTCCTTTTGAATGCACGCCATCTGCCATATTACGGACCTTACGATAATCTGCGGGACCTGCTCGTGGAACTCCGCGATAACCTGACGGCACCAGATTCAAAAACAGTTTACGGATCCATAGGTTCCAGAACATATCTGCCGATTGTTTTCTCACCAGGATGCACATCGTTCGGCATGTTCAGCAACGAATTTGACCGCGGCGAAAAATTCAAGGACGCCGTAAAAACACTGTTTTTGTAATGCCGTCTGAGATTTTCCCAGGGCAGTAAAACATCCGATAACAAAGCCTCCAAAAGCATTCCGCTTCTGGAGGCCTTACTTTTTTTTAAGCAGTATAGACAAAAAAATCAAATACCCCTGAATTAAAGCAGAAACAAAAAAAACGTCATTCCGAACAGAAAACAGTCACATCAAGCTTTGTTCTCAGTCACATTTTCACGTAATCTTACAGCCGCCGTTAGCAAATGCGAATTGGGCAAAAAGACATCTTTTCGGGTTATTAGCAAATGCGAATTGGCAAAAAAGACATCTTTTTGGGTCATTAGCAAATGCGAATTGGCAAAAAAGACATCTTTTCGGGTCGTTAGCAAATGCGAATTGGCAAAAAAGACATCTTTTTGGGTCGTTAGCAAATGCGAATTGGCAAAAAAGACA
>JAZQQW010000019.1:0-48715 GCA_045629255.1 Treponema sp. | reverse complement strand
AACGGAAAACATGAAATTTTCTTAAAATATATTGGGGAGCCTCCGCATGGAGATTCTTATCATGAAATGACTATTGATGGAATTAAAATTGCAGGTTTTGCATGGGGCTGGATGTTTGTCTGTGATGAAAATAATGAAAATGTATTTTTCCAATGGATGGAACAATACATTGAAAGAAAATTAGTAATATATAATTTTAAGAATAAAAAAATATATGTTTTAGCTACATTTATTAATAAGTTTTATATACAAGATGACTTTATATGTGGTTATAATGATAATAATGAAGAAATTAAGTTTAACTATGTAGAACTTATACAAAACACATAACATGCACTTCAAATCGGATGTCGGGTCGAGCCCGCCACCGTTTAAACTAATGTTATGCTTACACATCTGTGTCTTAGTAAATAAAAAAAAATTGACGAAATAGTCCTAATATAATATATTGTAGTAAGAGGTAATACAAATGACTACAATATCTGCAAAAATAGAAAATAATGACAAATCTTCTTTTGAAAGAATTTGTGATTCTATGGGGATTAATATTTCTTCTGCAATAAATGCCTTTGTAAAAGCAACAATCAGAGAAAATGGAATGCCATTTGCATTAAAGGCTTCTGAAGACCCTTATGTTTATTCTGAAGATAATATGAAGTTTTTAAGAGAAAGTATTAATCAGATTGAATCAGGAAAAGGTCAGGTTCATGAATTAACGGAGATTAATTCATGATTAAAGTTTGGTCTGATTTAGCCTGGAAAGACTATTTGGAATTCTTTGATAAACATCAAAAAGATTTAATAAAAAGTACGCATGAATTAATAAAAGATATTGAACGAAATGGTGTTGAAAAGGGAAAAGGTCAACCGGAACAATTAAAACATGAACTGTCAGGGTATTATAGTCGAAGAATTGATCAGAAAAACAGACTTGTATATAAAGTTGAGGACGAAAAACTTTTCATAGTTCAAAGTGGTACGCATTATCAACAATAGAAGATTTTACATAGCAATTAATAAAACATAAGGAATAATTTTTTTTGCAAGTCGAGCTTGCAAAAAAATAAATTGAACTTTAGGGCTTGGACGAAGAAGCGGTAGTAAAATGAAAGCTCGCAAGAGGGCTTTGAAGTAAGCATCTGCGTTAGAACGAAAATATAAATCGAGTAAAGGCTGTAAAAGTATAAAATAAAGCATAACAATAGTTTCAAAGCGGATGTCGGGTCAAGCCCGCTGCGGTACAACCAGTTGTTATGCTTACACGCCACTGGCGTGGGTATGTAAATAAAGGTAGGCGACATTCGTCGCTCGAAAAATAGTTATTTGAAAATGATTTGTGGTATCATATTAAAAAGATAAATATAAAAAATATATTTTTTCCTTTTTTACCGTAATGTATTTTGATACCGAACAATTCCTTGAAAATCTTTTTGAACTCTATTTTCAATGTCGCAAAAATAAACGCTATTCTTTTGGTGCACTTACATTTGAAGTTGATTTTGAAAACAATCTTATGCAGCTTTATAGGGAATTGCAGACAAAAACATGGCACCCCGGAAGCTGCAACTGCTTTATCGTGGACAAACCTGTAAAACGGGAAATTTTTGCAGCCCCATTCAAGGACAGAATTGTCCACCATATTTTGATTTCTGAGCTTGAGCCATGCTTTGAAAAATACTTCATTCACGATTCATATGCCTGTCGCAAAGGTAAAGGAACGCACATGGCAATAAAGCGGCTCTTTCATTTTATAAACAGCCAGACTTGCAACAATTCGCAGGAAGCCTGGATTCTAAAGATGGACATAAAAGGCTTTTTCATGAACATTGAACGTAAAAAACTTTATGAAAAACTTGAGTTATTTATAGAAACAAAATACAGGCAATCATTGCTGGAAAAACAGGAAACAGATAAAAACAAGAAGTTCAAAGGCCAGTGGATTTTTGACTTGAAAGAGATAGAAGAAAAGCTCAGCTTTGTAAAATATCTTACCAGAGAAATTGTTTTTAACAATCCTACATGTAGTGTGAATTACAAAAGTCCAAAGCGTGCATGGGAAGGTTTACCAAAGGACAAGTCGCTTTTTACCACAAAAGCAGGATACGGGCTTCCAATCGGAAACCTTACAAGTCAGGTGTTTGCAAATTTCTACCTTACGGAATTTGACCACTACATTCGAAAGATACACAATAAAGATAATAAATTTAGGTGTCAGTCGGCAAGTTTTTTCTGACGATTTTAAGGAATTTGCCGTAAAATTCTCAGTGAGTTTTGGTCAAAAAGTCAGTGAGTTTTAAAAAATTCTCACTGACTTTTAAAAAAATCTCAGTGAGAATTTACCATGTTAAAATAAGAAAATAAAAAAAATTATTTTCTCCCGATATCGTGAGTTTTTATTGAAAATTTCAGAAATTTATGGGATAATTTCCTTGTTGGAGATTTAGTATGACGACAGTACCTGTAAAAGACAAAATAGAATACACTGTTTCTCTTGTAAGCGACTTTGCAAAAAAACATTCGCTTTCCACGACACAGGCATTTAATTATCTTGACCGCTTTAATGCCATAGATTTTGTAAACCAGCATTATAACATTACGCACACGCTTCCTTTTACAGAGATTCTGGATGATCTTTCATTGTATTGTAAAAATCATGGGGGCAACTTGTAATGTTTCTGTATCATGGTTCAACTGTAGAAATCAAAGAAATAGATTTGAGCCTTTCTAAGCCGAACAAGGATTTTGGAAAAGGATTTTACCTTTCTGACAATTATAAGCAGGCCTATGAAATGGCAAGTTACAAAGCAGGACTTTTTGGTTCAAAGCCTTGTGTAACAAAATTTGAGTTTGACGAAAATCTCTTGAAAAATGGAAGTTTGAAAGTCTTGTTTTTTTCTGAGTATTCAAAAGAATGGGCTGACTTTGTTTTCAAAAACCGCAATCAGGAAAATAAAGATTTTTCGCACGACTACGACATTGTAACAGGTCCGATAGCAAATGACAGAGTTGGTGCGCAAATCCGCCGTTTTGTTGAAGGCGACATCTCTTTTGACACTTTCTTAGAAAGACTCAAGTATATGAAAGGCATTACTTTTCAGTATTTCTTCGGAACAGAAAAAGCTATTCAAACGCTTGTAAACAAAGGACTTTGCAATGAATGACATTGAATATCAGATAGAATGTACAACGAGAGATCTTGCTACATATCTTGTAAGAGATTTTTCTTTTGATGTAGAACAGGCTTTAAGAGCCGTGTACAATTCCCAGACTTATCAAAAACTCTGCGACCCAAAGACCGGCCTTTACTTTCAAAGTCCTCTTTATGTGTACGACTATCTAAAAAATGAAATCAAGACAGGAAAACTACAATGAGCGCAAGTTACAAAAAACTCTGGAAACTCCTTATAGACCGTGATATGAACAAAAGCGACCTCATCAAACAGGCAAAAATCACCAGCAACATCGTAGCCAAAATGGGCAAAGGCGAAGATGTTTCAATGGAAAGTTTAAGGAAGATTTGTTCTGCGCTTGACTGCAAGATTGGCGACATTGTGGAATTTACTGATGAGTGAAAGATATGAAAAAGAATGAATCTATATCGCTTATCAATTCAGAATTATGGTATAATCTTAGTGCAAAGAATCAATAAAAAATAAATTGGAGGTTTTTATGAAGAAAAACTTGTTTTCAATGCTGGTGATATCAGTGCTGGCATTGGCTTTTGTCGGCTGTGCAAATTCTGGGGGGGGGGAGAAAGCAGTTACTCTGCAAAGTATGCAGTTGGAGACATCATTTTAAATGATGGAAGCAAAGTAAACTATGAAACTGCAAAAACTTTCACAGGTAGCGATTTAAATGGATTAAGATTTAAAGCTATTGCAGTTATCTTTAAGGTAGATGGTGGAAAAGCTTTAGGAGTAGGCTTAAAGCACGACAGAAACGGTCTTGCCTGGTGTACAACTAGTGCAAACGCATATAGTACAAACATTGGAACAATCCAGTGTCCTGCAAGTGGAAGTGCCGGTAACCTTACCTTTACAGTTGACACAGACGGAAGTGATAACCTTGAACAGATAGCATCATTTTTGACAGAGGCAGGATCTGCAAACGATACTACAGATGCATCAAACTATCCAGCATTCTACTTTGCAAAAAACTATAAGAACACAGCAACAAATCTTACATCAGCATATGAAAACGGCTGGTATTTACCGACAGTAGCAGAACTGTTTGATATCTGGAAGGTAAAAGCAACAGTAGATGGGGCAAGTAGTCTTTGTGGAGGAAGTCAGTTTGGTAGTAGCATCTACTGGTCGTCGTCCCAGTACGCTTCCTTCGGTTCTAACGCATACGGGCTCGGTTTCTTCAATGGGGGCTGGACCTTCAACGACAAGAACGCCAGCGGCAGTTACGTTTGTGCAGTGCGGGCTTTCAACTAGCGAAACGAAGTGCAGCGGATTTAACTATTTATCCATTTTGTTTTCAACCTTACTATGTAAGGATGAAAACCCGAAAAAAAATTCCAAAATTTCGCCCTTGGCTTATGTAAGCTAAGGGCTTTTTTTATGTGCAAATGAACAGAGAAAAGAATGGCGTCCTTTCATCTATTGAAAAAGAATTATGACATGTATCATCAGAGAACTTTTTAAATATCCTTGCCCAACATGTGGAGTAACACGAGCATTGCTGTCTTTGCTGAATCTTGATTTTGCAAATTATTGTTATTACAACATTATGGCGTTACCTTTGTGCATGGCGACTATATTAATGGCTGTTGGTACAAAAAAAAGGATAAACTCATTCGTTACTTTAAGTATAATAATTCTAATAATAAATTTTTTATATTATATCTACAGATTTGTAAACAGGATGATTCCATAAACTGGAGAAGGATTTTATCAAATTTTAAATAAATGAAATTTGCTTTATTTTTCATGCAATTTATGATATATTATAAATTGGAGGCTCAATATGGCAATGTTACAAGTCCGAGATATGGATGACAGGTTATATGACAGACTGAAATTTGCAGCAAAGCATGATAACCGTTCAATAAGTCAGCAAGTGGTTACAATCTTACAAAACTACTTTACATCTGTTCCTTCAAAAAGAAAAAATGCTACAGAAGAATTCTTAAAACTGGCAGGTTCATGGGAAGATACTAGAACGGCAGAAGAAATTCTTGAAGATATTTATGATTCAAGAAAAGATTCAAAACGATTTGAGGGATTAGATGGCATATTTGATTGATACAGACACAATTGTTTTTGCTCTTCGTAATGAAAAATCTGTAATAGAAAAATTTGAAGAAAATAAAAATATACCAATTTCAATTTCCATGATTACCTATGCGGAACTTGTCTTTGGTGCAAAGCGTTCCCGAAATGAACAAAAAAATATGATAAAAGTAAATCATATTCGTGAAATTTATCCTATCGAAGAATTGAATGAAGGTGTTATGGAAGTATTTGCTGACATAAAAGCACAAATGCTTGCAGATGGAATAAGAATCGAAGACATGGATTTACTTATAGCAGCAACTGCTATTTATAATGATTTAACTTTAGTAACAAACAACACAAAACACTTCCAAAATATTCCTAATCTTAAACTTGAAAACTGGAAGAAATAAAACCTAACACAGTTTTCAAATCCGACAACTTTGTCGCTGGAGCGAAAAGTTGCGGTTTAAAACCCTGTTAGGCTCACAGCCCACTGGGCTGGTGGTTGGAAGGCTCTATGGTTATCATAAAAATAATTGATATATGTATTTTTTTTACTTTGCTGTTTTTATTAGTAAAAAAATTGAAAGAATATAATGCAAAATATAAAAAAATGGTTGATTTCCTTCGTCTTGAAAATGATACTGAAACGCTAAGTGCAATAGGATATAAAGAATTCTATGGAGAAGAATATGGATTACGAAAATCTTTTTCATTATCAACTGCATTTGAAAAATTAGAACTTAAGTATAAACAAACAAAGAAAAATGAATATAAAGATTATAAATCTTATTTAAAACTAAATGCTTATAAACCTATATTGTTAGTATTGGGATTAATTGTCAGTTTGATTTTGCTTACTGTTTAGATATATCTCCTCGACAGATATATCTGTACAACATATACTATAAACATGATAAAGTCATTTGAAGATTCCGAAACTGAAAAAGTTTGGAATGGGCAAAAATCAAAAAAAAAATCCGCCGGATATCCACAAACGGGCATTTGCAAAACTGCTTATTATTCATTCAGCGGAATCAGAAGATGATTTAAAGATTCCGCCAGGAAATAAATTTGAACATCTTTTGGAAAATTTAAAAGATTATTGTTCGATAAGAATCAATAATCAGTGGCGAATACAGTTTAAGTTTCAAAATAATGAAGCTTATGAAGTTCAGATAGTGGACTACCACTAAGGAGACTACTTATGGATGAAAAATTTGAACTGCCAAAAATTGGCAATATTCTTATGGAAGAATTTTTAGAACCTCTTGAAATAACACCTTATCGTCTTGCCAAAGATTTGGGGGTATCAACAAGTTCTATCTTGGACTTAGTTCACAATAAGAGAAAAATTTCTGTAGAAATGTCTCTCAGACTTTCTAAATATTTTGGAACAACTTCTAAATTCTGGCTTAACATGCAGAATGAACTTGACTTGAGAGAAATACAGGAAAAACTTGGAAATGACTTAGAAAAAATTCCAAGTTGCAAGCAAATAGCATAACAAAGGTTCGTAGCCGACACGCGGTCAAGCCGCGCCACCGTTTAAGCAGTTGTTATCTGGATTGCTCGGTGGGCAACGGATGGAGTGAATAATGATTTACAAAAATGATTCAAAAAAACAAAAAAAAATGTATTACTAAATATAAAACATGGTATTTTGTTGAAGATAAAATATTGGAAACTCCAGAATGGACTTTTGACAAAGGAAGCCTTATGGAGTTTTAGTAAAAAACACATAGCACTTGTTTTATGAACTTCGTTCTTTTTCTGTATGGAAAATTACTAAACGTGTACGCCTCGTACACTGCAAAACAAAACAGATACAAGGATCAAGCTGAGGACGGTTTATGATTATGCATATTAACAAGTGATTAACTGAGGAAAAAAATGAGCCTTTCAAAACTTATCAGAGTTCAGCCCCGCATGACAATATGATTTTTGCATCTCTTTCATTAAAACCCGGCATTCAGGCTGCATAGAGAAAAAGCCAGAGCCTTGCATATTGCGGCAAAAATAATTTCATGCTACATTTGACGGACGAGAAAAAATCAGCATTTATAAACAAAAAAATAACCAGCCGAAATCCGTTTATGAAATTATACAGACCAGGATGTGCATGTGTGCGTAAACAGATACCGAAAGCTGTCGGGAAGGAAAATATGAAATTTAAATTTGGAAAAAGTCTGAAAAACGATTATATCCTATGTGTGTCATTTATCAGTATCTTTATAATGACAGGGCTTTTTGTCTTTTCATCGTTTTTTCCATACGCTCACATCTCACGAAGGAGAATCGATGTCAGCGAAATTATTGAAAGGGGCTCAGAAGGTTTTACTTTGCCAGACCCTGTATTAATCATTATTTTTGGAACTATTATAATCGGCTCAATCATCTGCTTTCTGACAAGACTTTCTTATTTGAAATCGTTTACAGATGAATGCAGAAAAGTAAATGCAAAAGTCATAGACATACACTATATAAAAGACAGATGCGGAGTTGATGTTGAGTTCATGCATGAAGGCATAGCCTGCAAAAAACATTTTACATTGATGAACAATTCACAGACAAAATACATACACATGGACTCCGAAGTAGAATTGCTCATAAAAGACGGAAATCCCAAAAAATCACTGATAGCAGAACTGTATTTTGAAGCAGAATAGCCTGCACATTTTTATAATCTCATACGTTTTTGCAAAAGAGGCAGCTTTTATAAACAGTTAACAGGCAGCCTCTTTTATGAACGCAGGCACAAACGGAGTAAAAAAATGGATAAGCCAAAGAAGAGCATTTTTGTCTATCTGATTGGAATTTATTTATTTATTTTTATGAATGCATTCACTGCACCATTTATAAAAAAAAGCAAAGAATACATTTCGGATACAGGCAATGTCAATTATCTGAACAATCAGATTACAGCATTGATAATATTACTTATGCTGATATTGATAATTCAGATTATCCGATACAAAAAAATATTTTTTTATATCGGCGGCGTTTTTTTTATTTTGAATTCACTGTTGAATATTTATATAGCATTCTTTTTATACAAAAAATTTTTTACATGGATAGATATCGTTTTGATAATAAATATCTGCTGCTGTGTTTTTTTATTCAGAAAAAAAAGCATCGCAAAATGCAAAATGTTTTCAGAATACTACAAACAGCAGAAACAGATAAAAGAAATGCAGAAAAGATTGTAAAAAACAAAGGAAGCAAAAAAATGAAGAAAAAAATTATTTTATTTCTGATATGTTTATTTTCTTTACTGCCAGTATTCGGACAGTCAGACAAAGATTATAAATATTTTGTAAGCATTGTAAAAAGTGAATTAAAGGAACTCAAAATCGGCAAATATGAGGATCATTTTAATGATCAGTATTTTACGGTAAAAGAAAAAAATGATTACTTTGATATTGGATCAGAAATAGGATTAACAAATCTATACAACATCTGCAGTCAGTCAGACAAATCAAACTGGAAAAATATTGTAAAAGGTCATTTTGAACAGCTGAAGCAGACACGACAGGAAGAAAAAGAATTTCTTCCGAAGCTGGAAACTTTTAATACAGGAAAAGACTGCATAAAAATCAGGCTTTATCCAAATGAATATAAAGAAAAATTCAGTCAGACTTCTATTATTGACAGTTCAAATGAAGATTACATCGGTATCGTAGTAATCGATTTTCCGAGCGGCGTAAAAAACTTAACGAAAGAGTATATTTCAAAATGGTCAACCGATGAAAAAGAAATATTGCAAGCTGCAATTAAAAACACGATAAAAGACAACACTGAACTGTTTGAAGAGTACAAGATATCTGACAGTTTTTCGATTTCGGTTATGCTGTCCGATGAAAACATTTATGTAACTTCTTCTGTATATAATCTGGCACAGAAACACAGCATTTCAAAATATGGTGCTTTTGTAGGACTGCCAAACAGATATGGCATACTGCTTAAAGACATCGACAGGGAAACAGTAAATACAGATATCGTACAGATGGCAAATCTCATAAATTACATGTATCAGCAGGGCCCCGGCAGCATAACAAATACTGTTTTCTGGTTTGACGGTACAAAGTTTTACAAAGTTATTCATGATCCGTCAAAAGGCATGATAAAGCTCCCGGACGAACTTGTAAAACTGCTGAAGTAAAATAAAGTCAAAGTTTTTCCCCGCCATCCGCATGGCATACTGCATGAGGAGAAAACCAATATCAGAAAGCCTTTCAGATTGAAATGACACAACTTCAATCCGAAAGGCTTTAGTTTTTTCAAGATTTTTCCAGAAACTGTCCGGCAGTTTTTATTTTGCCTCAGAAACCTGCTCGATATGAATGAGCCTTGAACAGAAATCGCCTTTCATCCATTCGACAAGTATACCGGCTTTTGACAGCGTATCTCCACGGAACACATTGTCATAGCCTGTAACCCTGTAGCATTTATCAGAAGCAAGACCTGGAATGCGCACAAGTTTACTGTGACAGTTCGGAATGCATACAACCTGCACGTAAGTTACAAGAGCTTCTTTTTTGTCCTTTGAGACAACTTCCCAGCAGTCGTAAACATGATTTTCGCTGTAAGAAGCTATGCGGTAATAATCTCCGTTTCTGACAAGGTCGTTGTATTTATGATACATCTCGACCTGTGCCGGTATCTGATTTCTGTCGGATTCCGGAATCTTTGTGATATCGAGTTCGTAGCCGAATGTTCCTGCAAGAGCTACATGACCTCTTGTTTCAAACGGGGTGACTCTGCCGACTACATGATTCGGGCAGTCAGAAATATGTGCACCCATCGTAGAAAGAGGATACAAAAGCTCAGTTCCTTCCTGTATGGAAAGTCGTTCGATAGCGTCTGTATCGTCAGAGCACCATATCTGAGGACTGAAGTACAGCATACCCGGATCGAAACGGCCGCCGCCGCCTGTACAGTTTTCAAGCAGAAGATTCGGGAATTCTTTGAGAAGCCTTTCCTGAAGTTCATAGACAGCCAGAACATAGCGGTGCATGATTTCGCCGTTCGGGATATCTGTAAGCTGCCGGTTCATGTCCCATTTGACGTACTCGATATTTGCACTTCTCAGCACACTTGCCACACTTTCGTATACGTGGTCTACAACATCGCGCCGTGACAAATCAAGCACAAGCTGATTGCGCGAACGGCACGGAGTCCTGCCGTCTATGCTGATTGCCCAGTCCGGATGCTGTCTGTACAAATCAGAATCCGGCGAAATCATCTCCGGCTCAAACCAGATACCGAACTTGAGGCCGATTTTATTTACTTCGTCCACAAGACGGCTGAGACCGCCCGGAAGCTTCGACTCATTCACAGTCCAGTCACCGAGACTTGAATTGTCATCGTTTCTTTTGCCGAACCATCCGTCGTCCATGACGAGCATTTCTATGCCGCACTTCTTTGCTTCCCGCGCAATCGACAGAAGCTTGTCAGTATTAAAATCAAAGTAAGTGGCTTCCCAGTTGTTTATCAGAATCGGACGCTGCCTGTCCTTGTATGCACTCCTTATCAGATGATTTCTGTACAAGTCGTGATAAGTTCTGGACATACCGCCGATACCGCAGTCAGAGAAAACCATGACGACCTCAGGAGCCTGGAAACAGCAGCCTTTCTCAAGCTTGAAACAGAAATGCTCAGGATGAATGCCGAGCAGAACACGCAGGGAATCAAACTGATTTTTGCCGACCTGAGCCATGAAGTTTCCGGAGTAAACAAAATGGAACCCATAAACCCTGCCGTTTTCCTGAGACGCATCTCTGGAAACAAGACCGATAAACGGCTGCTCCTGATGAGAAGTTGCACCTCTTGTTGAACTCATGCGCTGTATGCCGTAACAGATTTTCCTTCTCTCTATATGGCGTTCCCTTGCCCACGAACCGTGCAGAGTCATAAGCTCAAAATCCTCTGCGTCCATGTCTATGCATGATGACATGATTTTGTTCAAGTACAGAGTTTTGCTGCCGCAGTTTGCTACCCTCACACTGCGTGTGATAGCATTGCTGTCTGCAAACACACTGTACATGAGCACAGCTTCCAGATTCAGAACAGGATCTTCTACAGTAATCTCAAGCGTCATGCAGTCTTCGCTGCCGGCAAATGTCGCAGGAAGCCCTTCAAGTTTAGGCTTACCCGCATAAATTTTGTGTGACTTATAAAAAAACTGCACAGCTTCTCCGCAATCACCATCTTTTACTTCAATCGCGCTCTCACGGAAATCCCCGGAACACCATCCGGAATATTCATGCGGAAACAAATCCATAAAACTGCACCGCTCACGTGCATTCGAAGCCGGAGTAAACGGATACTCTTTCATACGCAAAAGATATCCCAAATCGCAGTCCTCTATCTTTGCACCGTAATACACATGCCCCAGAAATCCCTCATCATCGGCAGCCTTGATGATATAACTGCTGTTCCCGGAATCAAGTTTAAAAGTCTTTATATCTTCAAAAAATTGAATATTCAATCTGCAGCTCCATCGGTAAATCAAGTTTTATATCCAGTATATCCGATTTTTATCGGAATTTATAGTGTAATATCGCAGCCTCAGACCACCAGACAAACTGAATAAATATACGTTATTTTTGCAAAAACAGTACTTTTTTTATATATTCTTCTTGACTCCCTATTATGTAGGATTTATAGTAGTAGTAATTTAAGTAAAAGCACCTCTAATACATCAAGTATTCTGAGGTTTGCAAAAATAAAAGTTATGTCACATGGAGATTAAAAAAATGGAGAATGACAAAACAGCAGATGATCTTGCAGAAAAAAAGCGAAAAAGAAACGTTTACATCCGTAAATTCCCTAAACGCGAACACATCACAATCGAAAACGTACCGTTCTACACAGCAGAAGAAATCAAGCAGATCCGCGAAAGCATGAACATCACGCAGAAAACTTTTGCAAGAGTCATGGGTGTTTCTTCAAAGACTGTAGAAGCATGGGAATCCGGCAGAAACATACCGCAGAACATCGCCCACAGATTCCTCTCAATCCTCAAATACGGCGGACTGCAGGTACTGGAAGACACATTCGTCATCTCGAAGTAATGAACAGAATCATTGCCTGCATCATTGTATTTGGCACGCCCCTTACACTCGCACTCACAGTTCATGCAGTCATCAAAACAACTGTAAAAAGACACAGAGAACAAGACATGCAGAAAAAAACAGCTCTGTCAAAAATACCAGAAGACAGAGCTGTTTTGCAGAAAGAAGAAAAAAACGCAGAAAAGAGTCTCGGCAAAATTATGACATACCGCACAATCGGAAATATCATCATGTATTTTATCTGGCTGTGCACTGACATAGCCGGCTTTGCATGTTTTGCATCCGACATGAAAAACGGCGATAAATTGCCGGACATACTCTTTGAAAGCAAATGCTTTTATCTTATTTCACCTGCTCTGGCATTCGGCGGTTTGTATCTGTTTTTTTCTTCAGTAAAAATTCTGCTTTCACACATAAACAATGCAATGCCAGAAGAAAAAATCACAACAAATAATGACAACATTTTTAAGTAACGTCAGATACAAAGTCCACCTGTTACGCATCCTGAAAACTAAAGTTTTTAGAAACTTTCTTTTACAGAAGATTTCCGCACCTGCCGTGTTGACATACGCTGGATAATCTTCGGCTGGGTAATGCATGACTGGATATTCAGACGAGGCTGGAGTATTTTCTGAAGAATAAGTTTTCCGGCCTGCATGCCAAGATCATACATATCAATTGCAACAGACGTAATCGGCGGATCCAGCACTGATGTAAACGGAAAATCATCAAAAGCAATGATTCCTACATCTACGCCGATACGGAGCTTTGTTTCTCTGAGCGCATTAATGCAGCCGAATGTATTGTAATTGTTCGAGCAGACAAAGGCATCCGGAATATTATCAGACTCAAGAACTTCCTGCGTCATCATGTAGCCGCATTCTTCTTCTTTTTCTGTAGACCAGCTCCTGTATACTTTCTTCGGAAGTATGATTCTATTGTCCGGAATCACTTCCGCAACCCCGCACAGGCGCTCCATAGAAATCCCGTCGTCAACTCTTTTGCCGATAAAGGCAATTTTCTTATAACCGCAGGCAAGCAGATGTTCGGCTGCGACTTTGCCGGCGAGTCTGTTGTTTATGTCTATCCAGCTCATGCTGTTCTTGAATCCCGGATTGCCGATTACAATATGCGAAATAAGCTGTCGTGACAGAAGTTTATCCATTTCTTTGGACAAGAGTGTCCCGTTTATGATGAATCCGCCGGCCATCTTTGTTTCAATGCTGTTCTGTATATATTTGCATGCTTCTTTTTCTGTAAGGCTCTTGAGGGCAAGTGTGTAATTTTCGTTCGAGAGGATTTTTTCAAGCCCGCATATCAGTTCAAAAATGTAGGGATTATTGAAGGCAAGATTTTTTTCGAGCTGTGTCACAAAGACAATTGTAGATGACGTTTGAAGTGCAAGGCTTCTGGCTCTTACGTTTGGTTTGTAATTTAATTTATCTGCAGCATTTTTTACTTTGAGAATTGTTTCCTCAGACATGGAGCCTGTCTGGTTCATCACTTTCGATACTGTCGAAATTGATGTGTTTGCAAGACGGGCTACATCTTTGATAGTTGCTACCATTTTTTAATTATATCATTATTTTTCCTTTAATGGAAGAAAAAAAGTTATCTGCCAGCATGCTCTATACCTCTGGCAGGCACCCAAAGCTTCCTCAAATTTCCCCTGTTCCATTTGCAGAAATATGAAATTTTTACAACGCCAAAAGAATTTTATTATAGAACTGTTAGGAAAGCGTTTTCCTGATTTGACAACAGCATTTATCAGGCCGTAACATGAATTCAAAACTAGCCCAGAACTATCTGGTGCGAAACTTTTCGTGCTTTTAGAAAGAAATCTATCGGGTCTGTCAGATTTCTTTCATTGTAAACTTTAGGAGGAGATATATGAAAAGGTTAGGAAAAATTGTTGCTGCGGCACTTTTTTCAGTCGGTGCTCTTGCCATGACTTCTTGTGGCAAAAAAGAAGGTCAGAATACTTCCGGCGAAGCTTCTGGCAAAGGTAAACTCAATATTGAACCGGATGCAAAAATCCGTCTTGGTCTTGATAATGATAACTGGGGAAGAGCTGTTGTAGAGCTCTGGAATGCAACATATCCAGAATATGCCGGCGTCATCGAGTTCTCAAACATGGGCGCTGCCGGTGCTACAGATGTTATCGGCCTTCAGCAGGGCGATGCTCCTGATGTCTGTTTCGTTGTAGACGGAGAACTTTCTCGCCAGCTTCAGTCACTTTCTGATCTGCCGGAAGCTATCGCAAACGTAGCTGCAAAGGTTTCTCAGGAGCCTTTCTATTCCAATGCAAACAAAAACAAGACTTGCTATGTTCCTATTGCATACGATGGCATGGCTTTCTCATGGAATAAAACAATGATGGAAGCTCTTGGAATGGACACAACAGATGCAAATAATGACGGTCTTCCGGATGCATATGATACATGGGAAAAAATCTTTGCATGGTCAGCATCACTCAAGAAGCGTCCTGTATACAAGGACAAGGAAATCAACGTTGTATTCCCGATGTCTTTGGGTAATCAGTGGTCTATGTATTCTTCATTTACAGCAGCCGGATGGGAAATCTACTCAGAAGGCGATCCTACAAAACCAGGATTTGAAAAGCAGTCTTTCCTCGATGCTTTCGACTTCATCAAGGCTGCAGCTGATGCACGTATTTCTGTAGAAGTAAACGGTATCCTTACTCCAGGTGCTTCTATGTCATGGAGATGGGATGACTTCCTCAATGCAGATCTTTCACCATTCGGTCTTATCGGAACTTGGCACGACGTCAATACAGCAGAGAAAGACACAGGAGATGATTTCAAGTTCTCCAGAATGCCTACATGGAAAGGTCAGCAGCTTACTCCTTTCGTAAAGACAAAGGGTTTTGTAATCAACGGATTTACAAAGTATCCGCTCGCCTGTGCTGAGCTTCTCAAGCTCATGCTTTCAAAGGCCGGTATGCAGACTATGATTGACAATTCTTCATACATCCCGGTTCTCAAAGCAAAGGCACCTATTACACCTGATTACTCAAACAACGAAAACATGAAGGAAATGTCCAGCGCATTCGCACACTGTTATCCGGAACCTTCTATGAATCTTCCGAACAACAAGGCTATGCCATGTATGAACGTTTACTACGACATTCAGATTGAGCAGAGCTACTATGATGTCTGGGACGGCAAAAAATCTGCAAAACAGGCACAGAGCGAAATCGTAACAAACGCTGCTGCCTGGTTAGAAGCAAACAACAAATAAAACCGGCGTTTTTTATTGTTGTAAATTATTCTGCTGCCGTGTATTGTCCACACTGCAGCAGCTTTCATAATCCAGCCCGGGGTAAAATTACGAGGCTGTCTGACAGGTATACGTCTTGCAAGTTTAAGCAGTAAACTTATCAGCCATCTCTCGTACATGCAGGAGTCTTACTTTGTATGACAATTCTCGCGTGAAATTGTTCCGGGCTGTTGTTTTCTTTGTGGGAAGAAATATGGAATCTAAACAGAAAAATCAGAACATTTCGCCTGCCGCCGCTGCCGCCGCTTCTGCCGTGATCATGGGGCTCGGTCAGGTACTAAACAAAAACATACAGAAAGCAGTGCTGTTCTTCCTTGTTCCTGTGCTGTGCGTATGTCTGGAACTGATCACTTCTGACTGGGGCAGATATATGAAGCTCTGCTCAAGAGGTGACAGTCTGCTCAGCGAGCAGAAATATGACTACTCTCTGGAAGATTTGCAAAATGATGCATCAGAAAATCTGAATGTACAGTCTGTATCTCAGGAGCAGGCTTCAAATCTTGCAAGTATTCTGGGAATCGGCTCAGACGAAGAAGATGAGTTTGGTTCAGAAGAAGACCTCTGGGGTGACAGTTCAATGGGAGAGGCTTACACAAAGCCTACTTATGTCTACCCGAACTATTCTCTTTCTCCAGAAGGCAAAAAGTATGTCCTGAGAGACTTCGGTGGATTTTTCACACGCGGCATGTGGAGTCTTGTTACACTCGGTCGTGTCGTTATCGGTGATAAATACGCCGGTCAGGAAATGCCTCTGTACGACAAGACTACAAGATGGCTCGTTGCCGATAACTCATCTTTACTTCTTGGAAACGGAATCCTTTCGTTTATAGTAAGCCTCATCGTCATTGCTCTATGGGTATTGAATATCTGCGACGCTTATTCTGCACGAAAGAAGATCAACGAAGGTCAGATAGAGTCTTTTGCTGTATTCATAAAGCGTCTGTGGCAGAATGCATACGTGTACATCATGCTTATCCCGGCAATCATCCTGATTCTGTTCTTTACCCTCATACCGTTCCTGTACACGTTCCTCATTGCATTTACGAACTATACTTACAAAATCAAGCTCGGTGCCATGCTTATTTCATGGGACGGCTTCAACGCTTTCAAAAACGCTGTCATCGATCCTTCATGGCTCTCAGTTTTCGCAAAGATTTTCGGCTGGACAATTCTCTGGGCTGTAATGTCATCGTTCACAGTTTATGCCATCGGATTCATCAATGCGCTCATCGTAGAGTCTCCGGTCGTCAAAGGCCGCAAAGTCTGGCGTATGATCATGGTTTTGCCGTGGGCAATTCCAGCACTCATCTCGCTTACTCTTTTCAAAAATGCATTCAACAAAGACGGTCTTATCAACCAGATTCTGTTTGCTACAGATTCTATGAAAATGGTAACGAACTTCTTGTATCACATTGGCCTTGAAGGCCGTCCTGACGAACCGATCTTCTGGCTCGATCCGACTTACAATGGCAATCTCGCAAAAGCTATCGTTATTCTCGTAAACCTCTGGCTCGGAGCACCGTATCACATGATGCTCATCATCGGAGTTCTGTCTACAATTTCCAGAGACCTGTACGAAGCATGTGATATCGATGGAGCAAACGCATTCCAGAGATTCAAGACAATTACACTTCCTTCTGTCCTGTCTGCAACGATACCGTCTCTGATTATGACGTTCAGTTTCAACTTCAACAACTTCGGTGCCATTTACTTCTTGACTCAGGGACGTCCTCTGTGGGATACAACCAAAATCCCAGAATCAATGCGCGTCATCGGTTCAAGTATGCCGGGTCAGACAGATATCCTTATTTCATGGATTTACAAGTTGTCTTTCACAAAGTCAACAGAGCTTTTCAATATCGCATCTGTTTACACAATCTTCATATTCCTCATAGTAGGAGGATTCTCAGTATTCAACTTACAGAGATCTAAATCATTTTCGGAGGAAGACTGATCATGACAAGAAGAAAATCATCAACTTCAGCAAGAAGAGCTTTGGCAAGTTTCTTCTCTCATTTTTATCTTGCAATAACAAGCATTATAGTTCTCGTTCCGATTTTGTGGATGATTACGGCATCGCTTTCAAAAGGCAAGCTGCTGTCTTCTGTTCCTCTTATCCCGAAATTCAAGAACTTTTCGCTTGAGCATTATAAATGGCTTTTTACGTACAAAAGTGACAATGAGGCTGTTCTGTCTGACTTTACCATGAGTTTTTTCAGGACTTTCATGGTCGCCTGCGTTACAACTGTGACTGTCGTCTTTTTGACTTCTATCACAGGTTATCTGTTCTCCCGCTTCAAGTTCAAGGGCAAGAAAACTATGCTTCTCGGTATGATGCTTTTGCAGATGTTCCCGTCATTCATGGGTATCATCGCCCTCTTCCTTTTGTTCAGAAGCTTCGGATGGATAAACAAGCCTGTTTATCTTTCGTTTATCTACATGGCTCAGGCTATCCCGACAAATACATTCCTTTTGCGCGGATATCTCAAAGGCATTCCAATATCAATCGACGAAGCTGCAACTATCGACGGAGCAAGTCCTACAAGAATCTTCTTCAGCATACATATACCTCTGATGAAGCCAATGCTCGGTTTCCTTGCAGTATCTGCTTTCATGACTCCATGGATGGATTACATGCTTCCGTTCAACCTGCTTGACCGTCAGCATGAAACAATAGCTTTGTTCCTGCTGCGCATCACAGATCCGCTGCAGCCAACGTATTACAATCCTCTGCACTTCATGGCAGGTGCCCTGCTCATCGCTGTTCCTATCATGATTGTGCAGATCTCAATGCAGAAATACATAATATACGGTATGGCAAGCGGTGCAGAAAAAGGCTGATTCTTTGACCGGAGGCAAAATGAAAGACAATATCGTAAAAGATATACTTGCAGCTCAGATTTCAAACAAAAATGCAGAAAAATTGAGTTCACACAACATGACTGTTTTTGCTGTTCTGCTTGTTTTCTCTGTATCACTTCTGTCTTTTCCTTTCGTAAGACAGAGGCTCCTGCAAGGTCTTTACTTTTCCCGCGCAGAGAATTACGCGGGTCTCGGAGGAGTGTTCCAGACTCTTTCCAGACAGGAAGCAGATTTTCATGTTGAGGGAACAAAACTCATCATGGATGAAAATCTGCCAGAGTTTCTGGAATGCTCCGGCTGGTTTGTATTCTTCGACAGAGACAACATTGTAGACGAAGCTGCTGTTCTGGAGCTGTCAAAGCCGGCTATGGTTATCAAGCAGGATGAGATGCTGATAAATGTACCGCCGGCAAATATAGACATCAAATCTCCTTACGGGAATCTCGGTCTGTTCGCAAGAGATAAAATCCGGCAGGCATGCAGTTCAACGGATTCCCTAATCCTTTACATACAGGGGTTTCTGTTTGCTTTTGCTACACAGGGAACAGGAACAGCCATCATCACTATGATTCTGCTGATGGCTGTCCAGTATGTTCTGTTTGCTCTTGTCGCAGGTTTTCTTCTGAGTCTTTCGGCAATCAGGTCTGTTTCAAAGCAGCAGTCCGGAAAACTGAAAGCTTTCGCCGGCTCGCTTAAAATCGTTACAGGCTGTTCTGTTCTGCCTGCCTTCGTCATCTGCTTTGCTGGACTTTTCAGGGCAGATCTTGTCATCTCTTACGGATGGCTTGCTTTCTCGTTCGCGACAGGACTCAGGCTCGTAACTATATACTTACAGAGGGTAAAGCCAAAAAGCATTATCTATTCTGCATGACAATCGGAGAAATGTAAAAAAGTTAACTCTGACTATAAAACTGCAATTTTTACAGTCAGATTAAAGCCGGTTTTTATGTCTGTAATTACAGAAACAGAAAAAACCGCAACGATATCGGCGATATCGGCGATATCGCTGGATTTTTCCAAAGCTGTCGTTTATGAACAAAATAAAAAAAGTCTTTGAAAAACTGAGAGAAGCACTGATTAAATGTGCAAAACACTTTATCAGTGTTTTCTCTCAGTTTACAAAAGGCATCAAGTATCAAATACAGGATTTCAAATAAACTTATTTAAGGGAGAGTTATTATGAATAAGGCTTCGATTTATCATCGTGTCGACAGTGAGTTCTGCTACAGTACTTCAGAAGATTCACTTACACTGCGCCTGAGGTGCGAAAAAAACACCCTGACATCTGCAAGTGTCTTCACAGGAAACAGAGTTTATCCGGAAGAGGAAGTACCTGTTACAGAGCACAAGATGTACAAAGTCTGTACAGGTACGCTTTTCGACTATTGGGAAGCATCTTTTAAGGTACCGTATCACAGGGTTTTTTACTATTTCAAAATCTCTGACCAAAGCGAAACTTTGTATTATTATCAGGACGAGTTTTATTCTAAACCAGAAACAAACAGAACTTATTTTTATCAGGTTCCCTATATCAGACGCGAAGAAATTTACAGAGTTCCGCAGTGGGCTCAGAACAGCATAATGTATCAGATTTTCCCGGACAGTTTTGCAACAGGCAGAATGTCTCACTCGGGAAGAGAAGCTGCCGTTGCCGCCATTGATACAAAAGAACACTTCCCGAAGCAGAAGTGCATTGAGGAAGGCGGCTTGACATATACTTCTGTATACGGCGGAACTCTCAAAGGCGTCATCGAAAATGTGCCGTACATCAAAAGCCTCGGTGTCAATCTCGTCTACATGAATCCGATTTTCGCAGCATACGCATATCATAAATATGACACTATCGATTACAAGAAAATCGATCCTGCATTCGGTACAAACGAAGATTTCAAAAAGCTCGTCGAAACTTTCCATGCAAACGGCATTAAAATCATCCTGGACGGCGTTTTCAATCACAGCGGCAGAGGTTTCTTTGCATTTCAGGATGTTCTGAAAAATCAGGAAAAATCAAAATACAAGGACTGGTATTACCGTCTGGAGTTTCCTGTCAAAGATGACGGTTCTACAGACTATGCATGTTTTGCATACGTAAAGCAGATGCCAAAACTCAACACGGGCAATCCGGAAGTAGCTGAGTATTTTGCAGAAGTCGGAAGATACTGGATACGCGAATACGATGTTGACGGCTGGAGACTCGATGTTGCAAATGAGATAGACAAAAACTTCTGGCGCATATTCAAAAAAGCAGTGCGCGAAGAAAAAAGTGACGCTTTTGTTCTCGGAGAAATATGGGAAGATGCACGCAACTGGCTCACATACGATCAGTTCGATTCCGCAATGAACTACAGATTCACATATCTGTGCCAGAAATTCTTTGCAGAACGCACAATCTCTTCTTTTGACTTTGCCGGACATTTTTCTGACTATCTTATGCGCTACCCAGAATGTATTTCATACGCACAGATGAATCTTCTGGACAGTCACGACGTTTCAAGATTCCTCAGTCAGTGCAAAGACGATGTCAAACGGTATATGCTCGCCGTAGGGCTTCAGATGACAATCCCGGGAATTCCTTCTGTTTTTGCCGGCGATGAGCTTGGCATGAACGGCGTGCACGACTGGGAATACAGAGTGCCTCTTGACTGGAGCCGCGCAAACGATGATAACGAAGTCTTTGCATGGTACAAAAAACTTTTGCAGCTGCGAAAAGATACTGATGTAATAAGAAAAGGCAAAATTAGATTTCTGGACAGCAAAGATAAAGATGTTCTTGTTTACCAGAGATTTGATGACAGAGAATGCATGACATTTATCATAAACAATTCGGACTCAAAAAAATGTATTTCTATAGAAGGCTGTAAAACTGTTGAAATCGATGCAAATTCATTCGTATACGGCAAGTTCTAAAAAATACAGTTTTTTGGAAAACATCGAAGGCATTGAAAAAAAATGTTAACAAGATGTTCATCTTACAGGAGGGCCCTTAACACAAGTCCTATTTCCTCCCAAACCATATCAAAGTCGCTTCCAAAAATCTGTGTGCCGGCACAGAGATGAAGAAGCAGAGCTTTGGCACTGATTCAAGATCAGACACTTGAATCAGTGCTTTCTTTTTTTAAAGAAACTTTTCAAAGGATAAAATCTGATTTTTAATTGCATTCATTAAATGCAAATCTGGACATAAAAAAAGGACTCTCGTTTGAGAGTCCTTTTAGCGCCCCCTGCAAGGATTGAACTTGCGACAGACGGATTAACAGTCCGTTGCTCTACCAACTGAGCTAAGGGAGCATTCATTTCGTTGAATGTGATTAGATAATATAAAATCGCAGAGTTTTTGTCAATCACTATTTCAAAAATTTTCGAAAAAAAATTATTTTTTTTTATCATTTTTTCTGTCCGTTTTTCCATAGACAATCATATTCAAAAGAATTAACATCAAACCGATATGACCAGAAATATGACAGAGGGCAACCCTCTTTCCCTGATACTCAGTTTCTCTATACCTGTTTTTCTCGGGTATCTGTTCCAGCAGTTTTACAATATCACAGATACTATCATCGTCGGTAAATGTCTTGGCGTAAATTCCCTCGCGGCAGTCGGCTCAACTGGTGCTGCAAACTTTCTCGTCATCGGATTTGTAAACGGATTGTGTTCAGGTTTTGCGATTCCTATAGCACAGAGATTCGGTGCAAAAGACTTTGCCCGCATGAGAGTTTTTGTTGCAAATACTGTCTTTCTCTGCGTCATATTTGCACTGCTGCTTTCTGTATCGTCAGTGCTTTTCTGTAAACCTCTCATGCTTTTAATGCAAACTCCGCCGGATATTGTAGACCAGGCTGTTCTCTATATCAGAATAATCTTTGCCGGTATCCCTTTGATTTTTCTGTACAATATGGTTTCTGCAATTATCCGGGCTCTCGGCGACAGCAAAACGCCGCTTTATTTTCTGGTGATGTCGGCTATACTAAACATCGGACTAGACCTTGTGTTCATTATTCCACTCAAGACAAACATAGAAGGTGCTGCACTGGCAACTGTCATAGCCCAGGGCGTTTCTGGTTTTGCCTGCTTTCTTTATATGAGAAAGCACTTTGACATTATCAGACTGTCCAGATCCGAGCTGCGCCCCGAAGCAAAAGCATGTGTAACATTGTGTTCTGCAGGTATCCCTATGGGACTACAGTATTCCATTACGTCCATAGGCTCTCTTATCCTTCAGTCTTCGGTAAACAGGCTCGGCTCCCAGGCTGTCGCTTCTCTCACAGCGTCAAACAAAGTAAGCATGTTCTTCTGCTGTGTCTTTGATTCTCTGGGAACTACAATGGCAACATACGGAGGACAGAACACAGGTGCCGCAAAGTATGACAGACTCAAAAGAGGCGTCAGAGACAGTATGATAATTTCATCGGTTTATTCTGTATGCGTGTTTGTACTGTACATCTTTGCCGGCAGAAGTTTCATCTCACTGTTCGTAAACACCAGAGACAGTAATGCGGAACTTGTCGTCAAAGGAGCTTATATGATTCTTCTTGAAATAGCTTCTTGTTACATACTTCTTGCAGCCGTAAATATATACAGATTCATGATTCAGGGCATGGGATTTTCAAAACTTGCCATCATATCCGGTATCAGTGAAATGATTGCTCGTGCTCTTATCGGTATTTTCTTTGTTCCGCGGACAGGGCTTTTTGGAGCAGGTCTTGCATCACCTTTTGCGTGGATCTTAGCGGACATGTTTCTCATACCGGCATTCATCGTCTGTGTAAAGAAAGTAAAAACAGCTCATCTTTTGTAGCAGACAAAGTCAGTCCCGCCGCAAGAGTTGACAAGTGATGGCAAGGGATGACATTTACGCCTCTTGAAATGTCGATGTGAACTCGAGATACGGCTTCGTTCGGAAATGGCAGATTTTTTTAATTGCGGATAAATATACATTTGCAACAAAAAAAAATCCTGCGGCAGTGAAAAACTCATACCGCAGGATTTTTATCTATCTCTAAAAAACGTTTTTAGAGACGGTTATTATTTTGCTATCAGGGCATTCATTGCTTTGACAAACTCAGCCGGGTCTTTGAGTTCTGCACCGCCGATGAGAAGAGCCTGATCAAGAAGAACTTCACTTACGTAAGAGATAAAGTCTTCTGCTACAGAGCCTTCGAGCTTCTTTACAATCTCGTGATCAGCATTGATTTCAAGAATCGGCTTAACAAGAGATGCATTTCCCTGTCCCATTGCCTTCATCATGCGTTCCATCTGGATAGACGGATCATTTTCGTCAAAGACAATACAGCTCGGGCTGTCTGAAAGACGTTTACTGAGGACAACATCCTTTACACGATCTCCCAATGCCTTCTTGATTTTTTCCTGAACAGGCTTGAAAGCTTCTTCCTTTTTCTTTGCTTCTTCCTTATCGATACCAAGCTCGTCATCACTTCCAGCTCTGTTTACAGCCTTGAGTTCCCAATCCTTGTACTTATTGTAAGAAGGGAAAACAATCTCATCAATCTCATCGCTCATAATAAGGACTTCAAAACCCTTTTTCTTATAAGCTTCGAGCAAAGGAGAAGTTCTCAAGTTCTTCTCGTCTGTTCCTGTAATATAATAAATTGCCTTCTGGCCTTCCTTCATTCTCTGAACATAATCAGCAAAGCTTGTCCACTTGTCTTCGCCGTTGCCGCTTTCGTCAGTACTCTTGAAACGGATGATTTCTGCAATCTCGTCTCTGTTTGCAAAGTCCTGATACAGACCTTCTTTCATTGGACGGTTGTATGACTTAACAAACTTGTTCCATTTCTCAAGCTTTTCTTTTTCTTCATCAGAAGGTTTTTCGTTCTTGCGGATTTTGTCTGCTTCTTCACCAAGCTTCTTGAACTCAGCCAGAAGCTTTTTGACAGACTGTGTCTTGATTGTATCAAGAATGCGGTTCTGCTGCAAAATCTCACGGCTTACGTTAAGCGGCAGATCTTCGCTGTCGATGACACCGCGGACAAAGCGAAGGTATGACGGCAAAAGTTCTCTGTCATCATCTGTGATAAATACGCGCTTTACATAAAGTTTGACGCCACTCTTGTAGTCTGCCTGATACATATCAAACGGTGCAACCGACGGCAGATAGAACAAGGTCGTGTACTCGATAGTACCCTCTGCGTGTGTATGAAGATGCATGAGAGGGTCTGTGCCGTCGTGGGAGAATGTCTTGTAGAACTCGTTATAGTCCTCTTTTTTCAGCTCAGTCTTGCTTTTTCTCCACAATGCGCTTGCACTGTTTATCTGGTCAACTTTTGATTCTGAGCCTTCAGCCTTGCCGTCCTTGTCGTACTTTGTCTGTGTGTAATGCAGATAAATCGGGAAAGCAATGTGATTTGAATACTTTTTGATAAGATCTTCTATCTTCCAGCGGCTTGCATAGTCCTTGCTTTCGTCGTTAAGATGCATTTCGATTGCAGAACCTGTTGTTTCAGGTTTGTCAAATCCATACTTTGTGTAAGCTTCGTTTGACGAAGAAACTTCTTCTACATCGTATGAGTTTGTGCCGTCAGAAGACCAGCACCATACTTTACCGTCGCCGCCGGCTTTTCTTGTGTAAACATTGATTTTGCTTGCAGCCATGAAAGCACTGTAAAAACCGACACCAAACTGACCGATGAGGTCTGAGTTATTTGAGCCGGACTTTGAAAGCTGCTCTATGAAGTTCTTTGTACCTGAACGGGCAATTGTTCCCAGGTTATCATTCAGGTCTTTTTCGTCCATACCGATACCGACATCCTGAACAGTAAGAATGTTCTTGCTGTCATCAAAAGTGATGTCAATCTTTGGATTATAAACAATACCCTTGAATTTATCATCAGAAACAGTAAGATATTTGAGCTTATCCAAAGCATCTGAAGCGTTGGATACTATTTCGCGCAGGAAAATATCCTTGTTTGAATACATTGAATGAATAATCAACTTGAGAAGCTGGTTGACTTCTGTCTGAAACTGATGTGTTGCCATTTTATAAAAACCTCTTGTAATTTTCCTTTTTGAGAGTACACATAATATAATAAAAAGAAATCAAAATGGCAAATTTTTATTGCAAAAAAAGTATCATTTTTTTGCAAGTATTTTCATGAAAAAACGTCCGCTGTTGGCAAATGATTTTTTTTAATTTATAATTCTTTTATGCATTCATTCAGACTGTATCACGAAAATGAAAAAAATATATTTCACAGAGAGACAAAAGTATTTTTCTCCCAGTGTAACCGCAATAAAGTCATGAGCTGGTGCGAACTTCTCAAGATAACATCAGATACGGCAGTAGATGATTACTACGAAAGAGGCATGTCCAGCTCAATCCTCAAAGAACATAACTATGCAATTCTTGTTTCCCGGCTGGCTCTGAGAATACATTTCATGCCCAAAGAAAATCAGAAAATAACAGTAACGACATGGGAAGAAAAGCCTGAAGCTCTTCAGCTTCGCCGTGCTTATGAAATCACATCAGAAAACGGCGAAAATCTTGTAAGCGGACTTACAACATGGCTGATCGTCGACCCGGAAGCTCACCGCATTATGCCTGCAAAAAACTTTACGATGAGAGAAGCTCCGGATTTCGAAACAGAACACAACTGCATGAAGCCGGGCAAAATTCTTGTTCCGAAAGACATGGAGCTGTGGGACGAGCGCATTATAAAGTATTCTGACTTGGACGGAAATGACCACACAAACAATGCCCGCTACGGAGCTTTTTTTGATGATGCCATTCCCGAAAAATACCGTTCACTGAACTTCACGGATCTGCGTCTCAACTATGCAAAAGAAGCAAAGCTTGGTCAAAAACTGTCAATCTACGGCGTTGCAGACGAAGAAGCAAAAAAACTAACTTTTGTCGGACGCACTCCACAGGAGATTTCTTTTGAAGCAGAACTGTATTATCAGAATAATACCGGCTGTTGATTTTCTGGAGGCAAAGTCATGAAATTTTCTTTCAAACAGTTTATTATCCCGCATTTCTGGCCAAAGTTTTTTCTTGTCACTGCAGCAATTATTCTGATGGGATTTAATCTTTCTCTTTTGATCGAAGCCGGCTGGGGAACGGATCCGTATTCTTTCATGAATATAAATATCGCAAACCTTATCGGCTGGACTTTGGGCAACTGGCAGCTTCTGCTCAACGTTGTACTTCTTGTGATTATCTTTTTTGTCGAGCCGTCTGTTATCGGAATCGGAACTCTGTTCAATATGATACTCATCGGCTACACTGCGGATTTTTTCTGTTGGGTATGGAAAACATGCGGGCTGCATGACATCATCATCAATCCTGAGTTTTTTCATATCAGACTGATTGTTTTTGCAGTAAGTATATTTTTCTTTGTTGTAACAGCTGCAACTTACATGAACTGTGACATGGGTCTTTCTCCGTACGACGGAGCCGCCAAGATTATCATAGACAGAATAAAAGGTCCGCCTTTTTCTGTCCTTCGCATTGCATACGATATGTCCGGCGTCGTTTTAGGACTTGCCGCAGGACTTCTTTCACCGGACGGCATTCAAGGTTCTCTGCCAGGTACGATTATCGTAGGTTTAACTTTGGGACCTGCAATAACGACAATCGGCCGTCTTATGAAAAATCGTATTTCATTTTTCAAAAACTAAAATATGAAACGGCACCCCGAATAATATAATTTGATGTGCCGTAAAAGTGCTTCGATTTAAATAGCCTCAACATCTTTCTGCTGAGATCGCAGATGATTTGTGCGTATCACAAAAAAACTCTGAGTATATTCGAGAAGAAACTTCGCGTGTTTGTAAATATACTTGTCTTTCAAAAAAAGCCTGCCGTTTTCGAAAAAATGAAGCACACTTCAAAACTTTTAAAAACAGCAGGCCTTTTTTATTTTATTTTTTTTTATATCTTGAACATCAAATCCTCATAACTTGGGAACGGCTTGTATTCTTCTCCGAGCAGAGGTTCGATTTTATCTGCGATTGCACGTGCGTCATTCATCAGAGGAATAACAATGTCTGCGTATGCGCGGGCTATTTTCATGCAGTCTTTATCCAGATAAGCTTTTGCATGTTCGATATCAAGTTTCAGGGCAATGTCAGAAAGCGCAGATGCATACTCATCAAGCAGTGCCAGTATCTGAGTCTGGGCACCGCACCTTGCGTTCGGCACGTTAGCTCTGAGAGCTGCGGAACTTTCGCCGAGTGCTGACATATATTTGAATGCAGCCGGCAAAATCTGCTTTCTGATCATCTCAAGCATTGTATTTACTTCGATGTTGAGCATCTTAGAGTATTTTTCAAGCTTGATTTCGTAATGGCTTTCCATTTCGATTTTTGTGTAAACTCCAAGTTCCGTGAAAAGCTTTACGTTCTTTTCGTCCATGTAATGAGCAACGGCATCTGGTGTCGTGCGAAGATTCATCAGACCGCGTTTTTCGGCCTCTTCCACCCATGAAGTTGCGTAGCCGTCTCCGTTAAACAAAATCTTCCAATGTGCTGTAATCTCATTCTTGATAAGTTCATTGAGGGCTTTATCAAAATCAGAAGCTTTAGAAAGACTGTCTGCAAATTCTTTGAGAGTATGTGCAACGATAGAATTAAGTGTCGTATTTGGTCCAGAAATCGACAGTGATGAGCCGAGAGAACGAAACTCAAACTTGTTTCCTGTGAAAGCAAAAGGACTTGTTCTGTTTCTGTCTGTTGAGTCTTTCGGGATAGACGGCAAAACATCAGCTCCGATGGACATTTTCTGCTTTGACGAACCTGCAAAAGACTTGCCGTCTTTGATAGACTTGAGAATTTCATAAAGTTCATCTCCGAGATACATGGAGATAATTGCAGGAGGTGCTTCACATGCTCCGAGTCTGTGATCATTTCCGGCTGTAGCTACAGAGATTCTGAGAAGATCCTGATTCTCGTCGACAGCTTTTATAATTGCAGTGAGGAACAGAAGAAACTGTGCATTCTTTGCAGGTGTATCACCTGGTTCAAGGAGATTTTCGCCCAAGTTTGTAGACAGACTCCAGTTATTGTGCTTTCCGCTTCCATTAACACCTTCGAATGGCTTTTCGTGCAGAAGGCATACAAGACCATGTCTGCGTGCAACCTTCTTCATGAGTTCCATGGTAAGCTGATTCTGATCTGCACTCAGGTTTGTTGTAGTAAAAATCGGAGCCATCTCATGCTGTGCAGGAGCAGCTTCGTTGTGTTCTGTTTTTGAATAAATTCCGTATGACCACAAAACATCATTGAGCTCTTCCATATATCTTACAATACGCGGTTTGAGGGCTGCAAAATACTGGTCATCCATTTCCTGTCCTTTCGGAGGCTTTGCACCAAACAATGTACGGCCTGTCATCTGAAGGTCTCTTCTGGCAAAGAACATTTTCTCATCAACGAGGAAATATTCCTGCTCAGGGCCGACTGTTGTATCAACATGAGTTACATCTGTATTGCCGAAAAGCTTGAGAATTCTGAGGGCCTGTTCGCTGATGGCTTCCATTGAACGCAGAAGTGGTGTCTTTTTGTCCAGAGCTTCTCCTGTATATGAACAGAATGCTGTCGGTATACAGAGTGTGTGTTCTTTTACAAAAGGATAAGATGTCGGATCCCAGACAGTATATCCGCGGGCTTCGAAAGTTGCACGACGTCCGCCGCTAGGAAAAGAAGAAGCATCAGGTTCACCTTTGACAAGTTCTTTTCCGCTGAATGTCATGATTACAGAACCGTCATCCTGAGGAGTAATAAAACTGTCATGTTTTTCTGCAGTAACGCCCGTCAACGGCTGAAACCAGTGTGCAAAATGAGTTGCGCCTTTTTCTATGGCCCACTCTTTCATTGCATGAGCTACAACATTTGCAACATCAAGGTTCAAAGGTTCGCCATTGTCCAAAGTTCTTTTCAAAGCCTTGAAAGTCTCTTTAGGCAGTCTCTCTTTCATTGTCTGCTGGTTAAACACCATGCTTCCAAAAAGTTCTGGTACGTTCTGCATATTTCCTCCGTAGGAATCACCGTGAAAAAAAAAGCGATGCAGACAATAATTTATGACATCACAGAAATTATTGTCGCATCGCTCTGCGATAGAAAATACTACATCTATCGCCGAAAAAGGTCAATATAAAACACTTCTAAATCAGAACTTTACCTTGTCCTTGAGTTCAGGATCTACCATAAACCACCACTGGCTCGGTTCATCAACCCAGTATTTGGTAAACACATCCTGAACTTGCTGTGCAGTTACATCCATAACCTGTGCATTCAGTTTATCAGTAAAGAACATATCGTCATAGCTCAATATATTGTAAGTCAGGCTTCCTGCAATTGCTGCAGGAGTCTTTTTAGAACTGTAAGTTGCCACAATATACGAGTTCTTGTAGCTTTCAAGTTCGTCTTCTATAGTTGAAACTTTGTAAGTGCCGTCATCAGCTACAGATGTAATAATGTTACCGTTTGACATATAATTACTTGCTTCGTTTACATAAGAAACAAGATGCTCTACATCCGATGCCTTGTAAATGTAAACCTGACCAATCGGAGCTCTGGAAAGTGAAATTCCTGTTGAAGGCGTATAACATGCCCCGTAATGTTCACGTACAACATTAAACAGTATTGTATTGTAAATATCAGATGCTATGAGGGCCGGTATGTAGTCTTTTCCAGTTGCCAAAGGACTTTTAAATACACGGATGGCATAACCTGTGCCTTTTAAAGACTGATGTGTCAGAACTTTATTTTCACCCGTAATTTTTACCTGAGAAACTTCATGAGGCATGTATACTTCCGAAGAGTCTGACTCCATTTTACCCAAAGTCTTATCAAGTTCACTGATAAGCTTTTTTACATCAAAACAGCCGGAAGCTACAACGAATATATTTTTTGCATTCAGAACTTTCTTGTGCAGTTCCTTCATGTTTTCGATTGTAATGTTTTCCAGAGAATCCGGAGTAATACTGACTTTTGTTTCAAACAGATGATTTTTGTAAATCGATTTTCCCATCTCATAATCGAGTATGGATTCCGGATTGTTGAGCATGTAATGCACATTCTGAGCATAGTCTGTCATCTGAAGATTATAGAACTCATCTGTAAAAGAAGGATTGATGAAACCGTCTGTCAGAACCGGCAGCATGTCATAAAGATAGTCATCGATTGTTCCAAGAGACAGACTGCTTCCGGCAACTTTTGAACCAGAACTTATGCTTGACTGGTTGGCAAAACTTATAGCCTTGCGCATTTCGAAACTGTATTTTCTGGAGTTTGAAGACATAACGTCAAACAAAGCACTTTCCAGTCCAGAAGACTCTGGCGTAAGACGGTCGACTCCGCCCCTTACGCCGATTGTCACTGTATCAATATGTGTATCTTTGCTTGCAAGTACATACACAGGAATGTCGTTCTTGAGATAATATGTGTCGACATCCCGCTCTGCACTAAGTTCATAATCAGAAGAAGATGCATTTTTTTCCTGAGGAACATAAATATCATCTTCAAATACAGGAACTGTCTTTGCAATTTTAGAAGCATCCGGTGCATAACGCGGATTTTTCCACCAGAAAGAGTTGTCTGCAGTAATAACGTCGTAATTTTTTGATGCAAATTCGTCTTTTATCTGTTCATAAACAGAAGGATTTACAAAAACTACAACAAGAGGACTTCTCTGTGTTAAATATGTCTTTATAAAATTCTGAACTTCACTCTGCTTTACAGTTCCCATGCGGTCATTGTATGTATAGTAATAGTCAGGTGTAGCACGGAGCCATGAGCTTCTCATGCCGGACAAAAGACCTTCTGCTGTCTGAGACGACATGATATCATTATCCCTAAGCTTGCGTACAATATCATTGATGACTTTCTTTGAATAAAGAGATTTTCTATCAGCAATTTCAGGCAGTATCTCTTTCTGTATCTTATCCAAAAATCTGTCTACACGTTCTGTAAAACCCGCAGAAGGTTCAAGCATATCCGCACCAAAATCAAAGGAACCGATAGCTCTGGAGAAATTTCCGCCTCCCCATACATATGATGAATCAGGAATCTTAAGATCTTCATCTTTTACAAGAGCCCTCTTGTAAAGTCCGTCAGGATTATCAAGCAGATTTTCAAGATAATCAGCGGCATAAACATCTTCCAGATTAAAATCTGTATCAGGACCACGGAAGCAGATCTGAACCTCTGCAATCTGCTCGGAAATCTCTTCAAACGGTATGACTGCATACTGTGTTTCTGCAAAAGGTGACTGAGAAACCTGCTTTTCCTTGGCCGGCTCAGCATATCCGTTGTTTGACCAGGAACCCCATATTTTGTTTGTCAGTTCATAAGCTTCATCTAAATCAATGTCACCACCGATAAACAAAGCCGCATTGTTCGGAATATAAAAGCGGTTCTTGATATCGATAAGCTGCTCTATCGTCGCATTTCTGACTACATCAAAAGAACCGGCTGCATCTGCGTAGTAAGGAGCATCTGCAAACATGTGCGAAATATAGTATTTATAATAAAGTGCAGAAGGCTTTGCCTGGTCAGCTTCTATTTCTGATAATACGACTTTTTTTTCGCTCTCAAATTCAGTTTTGTCCATCAAAGGACTTCTGATTGCTGCATTCCAGAAAGCAAGTCCATTTTCAAACTGATCTTTCGGAATCGTAAAAAAATAATTAACGCAGTCTGGACTCGTTGTTCCGTTCCAGTTACTGACACCCATGTCTGTCATGGCCTTCTGAACAGAAGCAGCATCTCTGTACAGTTCGTTACCCTTGAACATCATGTGCTCATACAAATGGAAAAGGCCCGCTGTTTCCGGAGTCTGCATGACACCACCGGCACGCACTGCAATCTCTATATAAACAAGCGGCACACTGTGGTTTTCCGAAGTGAAGACCTCAAGACCATTATCAAGCCTAAACTGATTGATATTCTGTATGTCTGCTGATTTTTTTGCAGCTTTACAGCCCGTTATACAGACTACTGCAAAAAATGATATTACAAAAATTGCAGCCTTTATTAAATGTGTTGGAAATTTAGTACGATTTGTATAATTTTTCATGTTATCTTAACAATTGAAAATATAACTTTGTTACAAGCGGTCAAAGCTTTAAAGCCCTGCCATTTATGGAGATATCCAAAAACATAAGCCTTTGAGACCGGCAAATAACTCAAATATAAACCTCAATGCAGAAGAAAAAGCAATTTCCTCTGCAAAGCTCATTCTGAGGAAAAAGTTTATTTAAAGGAAGATTTTTCAAACTGTATTTTATAATGCCGTCTGAAAAAGCAGAGTTTCGAACATTGGAATCACAATGCCCAAAACTCAGGAATGCCATTAATAAATAAACTTCTGGAGCATCTTGGCAAATTCGTCCAGAGATTCTTTATTTCCCTTCTTCAAGTCAGATGCAACACAAGTTTCGATATGATTGGTAATCAGCTCTCTGCTAAAAGCGCTCATTGCAGCCTGAGCTGCAGCTACCTGAACAAGAATATCCATACAGTAAGCATTATTTTCTACCATTCCCTTGATTCCGTTTACCTGGCCGGCTGCTCTGTTTATGCGGGAAATAAGAGCTTTCTTTTCTTCTTCAGTTCTTTTTGTTACGCGCTTTTCACAACACTTATATGATTTCTTGTCTTTTTCCTGCATTTTTGCAGAAGTTTCTTTTACAGTCTTCTTTTTTGTTGTTTTTGCTACAGCTTTTTCAGTTTTTGCCATATTATTCCCTCTTAATTATATAAAACACTTCTAAAAATAGCAACGAAGTGCTTTTTTTAGTTAAAAACTGCATATTTTCGCAGTTTGAAACATTACATTTTAAAGTTTCATCAAAAAATCAGTTTTCAGGAAGAAACCTATACTAACCTAAGGTATCGGGTACAGTCCTAAAAATCATTAGCAGTATACGTAACTATTAAAGAATATCTTCTAGAATTCAGTTTAAAAATCAGTATCCATGCCCATCTGATCATACAGGTTCTTTATTTCAACCTTTGCAGCAATAAATGCTTCTATAACTTCCGGATCAAACTGAATTCCAGAAGCTGATACAATACTGTCAAATACAGAATTGAAATCGTATTTTCTGGCATAAGTCAGTCTTGATGCCAGAGAATCAAAACTGTCTGCCACGGCAACAATACGGGCACTTATCGGTATCTCGATTCCTTTGAGTTTAGACGGATACCCCGTACCATCCCACCATTCATGATGGTTTTCCACAACTTCAACAGTAAGATTATAAAAAAGATCATCTTTATTTGCAACAAGAAACGATTCAAGTATGGAAAGTCCCCGCTTTATATGCGTGTGAAGCTGTTCGAGTTCTGACCTTGTATAACCGCCTTCACGAGCCATCAGATCTTTCTCAAGGAAGAGCATGCCGACATCATGCAATGGAGACACCATAGAAAGCATCTCTACATATTCATCGGTAAGAACATCTTTATAGTTCTGGTTATTCTGCATTTCTCTTGCAATTGCAAGAGTATAATTGCTTATTCTTCTAAGATGCTCTCCGGTTTTTCTGTTTATACTCAAACCTACCTGGATTACACCGGAAACGAACTTACGCTTCATAGTCAGACATTTTTCTTCATAATCAGATGTCAATTTGGCAAGTTCTTCATTTTTTTGTACAGCTTCCATAAAAGCATTCTGCGTTTTTGTAATATCGCGAAGCATTATAATGTATCCGATATTTTTGCCGCTTGCCCTGATGACACGCAATGTCGGATTATATTTTTTGTGCTTTATCAGAATACTGTCTTTCTTTTTGTCCTCATCACTTGGAAAAATGATATTCTGCAAAACTGTATTTGCTTTGACACGATCCTGTTTGTGACGATAGAGTGCCTTGTACTCAGGAAAAAGCACACACGCACTGCGGCTCACTCTTCTGACTTCAAGACTGTCATTCAAGATAAATATTGGTGTTGCGGCAGAATTTTCAAGTTCATACAAAGCCCTGTCAAGAAATGTGTTGTACCTTTTGACGATAAGAAAAATCGTATTTACAGAGATACTTATGGACATAATCACCGGAAATACGGGAACACGATATATTGGCGTGCCGTCAGTATGAATATTTATATTACTGAGTCCGTAAACAATTACCGGAGCAAACAGATAAAACAAAAGCGTGATATAGTTTCTTCTCTCCTGATTGCGGCTCGTCACAATACGATATATAAACAAAACAAATGAATAAATGCTGTATAGTGCAACATAGCAGATAAAAATATACATCATTATTCCATATCTGGCATTGACAATATCAAGGCTGCCATCGGTACCCTTTGTTATTTCAAAGCTTTTGTACCACATATGAGACATTGTTTCAAAAATACGCAAAGATGAATTGTTTAATGCAAGCACAAAAACAATGAACACAAACGACATCATATCGCTTAAGCTCCAGAGAATACGCGGAAAGTGCAGACGAAGTTCGTTTTCCATAAGCCGCAGGAAAAATACAGCAAGCAGGATAATCGAAAGATACATCATCTTTATTCCGACAAAAAGCATGTCTGAAACAGAAGCTGATAAAGCCAGATAATTACCAAAAATATAGAATGCACTCAAAAAATCAACACACAGAGTATACTTCTGCATAGTATTCGGTTCCCGGTTTGTTACAATAACAATATTCAACAGGTGAATCACCCCACAGATAAGAAGAAGACTCTTGTAAAATACTATCATTGACATATCACACCTCTATACGAAATCTATTGCAGAAATCTCTAAAAAATCAGTTTCAGAATACTCTGATATTATTTTGTTATTGCTGCATCGCAGGCATTCATCTCCTGCTCAACGTCGGCACCATCCCAGATTTTTACAGAAGCTTCTGCCATCGCAGTCCAGAATTTCTGCATTTCAGGAACAGCCGGTGTCAGAAAACTGTTCTCCAGCTGCTTCAAAAATCCCGGCATATATTTATCAGCAATATCAGTTTCTATTGAAGGCATGGCACCTGTCAGATTGTAACGAAGCTGCTGCATTTCCGGTGTCAGAAGATAACGGGCGAACTCCGAAGCCTCTTCCGGATGTTTTGCATTTGCACTGACATACATAGCCCGGGTAGCACCGAATGAACATGCAGGATGATTCTCATCCAGAAGAGCCGGAAGAGGAGCCACTCCGAAATCTATGCCGGCCTCTTCAAAAGCCCTGACGTTCCACAGTCCTGTAATATACATTGCAGCAGTACCGTTTTTGAAGCGTTCGTCGTTTTTGTCTGTGGTAAGTTCGTCAGCCGGAAGGCCTACACAATCTCTGAGTGACTGAAACACATTCATACCCTTCACGGCATTTGCTGTATTCATATAAGAATGCTTAACATCAACACCATCCAGACCAAACAGATAGTTTCCTCTGTATGTCGTAAAAATGATTGTATAATATCCTTCACCTACATTCATGACAAAGCCCTGTTTTTCGGGATTAAGAGCATTGAACTCTTTGACCCATTCGCCGAGTTTTTCCCATGTCGCAGGAAGTTCAGATTCAGAAATAAGCTTTTTATTGTAAAAAAGTGCATACGTTTCTGTGCTGACAGGATAACCGTACACTCTGCCATTGTAATCCATTGCAGAAGAACACAGGGAAACCAAACCACGTGCCGAACCTACAGGATCCGCAGTCGGCATGATAAGGTACATATCCAGAAGCTGACCGAGCCTGTCATGCGGAGAAGCAAACAGATCCGGTCCCATTCCCTTTAAAGCTTCACTCTGCAGGCGATCCATCGTCTCAGAAATTTCAACATTCACGAAGTTAATCTCTACATTCGGATGAAGTCTTGTATAGCTTTTGCCGGCACGACGTATAAACTCATCAGGTCCTCCCAAAGACTCCCATACAGTAAGCTCGATTTTGCCGGAACCTTTTGAAGATGCGCTTTTTCCACAGCTGGAAACAAGAACAGTAAACAGTACAAGCATAAACATGCTTATCAAACTGCGTACATCAGAAAAACTAATTTTTAATTTCATAAAAGCCTCAAAATATTATTCAAATATTCTTTTTACCCGATAAAAAAATTGCCATTCAATCATTCAAACAGATTTATAAATATCAAAAAACAGCCTGTTCATTATTCCAGGAACAGCATTTGTTATTATCATATAATACCAGTCTTTATCTTATTCGTCAAATCTCTGCACCAGCTGCAAAAAGCGATAGTTTCAAAAAAAATCAGAATACTATCTGTGCAGACATCATTTCTGAGCTTCCATATATTTTTTACAAAACTGACAAACTGTGTTATAATATTTCCATGCAAGGAAGAATTTCATCACATGTACTGGCCGGCAACAAATGCTCAATTTATCTGCCCCAGGCTTATTTACAGCAAGATATATTAGTTCAAAAACATCCGTCAGATATAGATAAACTCACAGCTTTTCCTGTTGTTTATCTTCTGGGAGAAGCAAACATAGAGCCTATAATTTCCATTGTCGAGGAAAAAATGCCTGACGCCAAAGGCAAACACCGGGGCTGCAAGCCGTTTATTCTTGTCGGAATTGAATCGACAAACTGGGAAAGAGATTTTTCTCCATGGAGAGCAGAAGATTCACTGAAGCAGACTCCGTTCACGGGCAATGCAGATAAGTATCTTGCCATGGTAACAGATAAGCTCATGCCTCTTATCACCAGCACATACAGAGCATCTTCTGATCCAAAAGACACAGCATTTGCAGGCTATTCTCTGGCAGGACTTACTTCAGTTTATGCTATGTACTCAACAAAAAAAGCTCACAAAATCGCATCGATTTCCGGAAGCCTGTGGTACAATGACTGGCTCTCATGGTGCGAAAATCAGTCAATTCCAGAAATTACATCTACTGACGATGCATACAGGATATATCTTTCGCTCGGCAAGGCAGAAAGTCAGACATCGAATGAACAGATGGCAACTGTCGATACATGCACGCAAAAGACATACCGTATTCTGCAGAACCAGCTTTCATCCGCTCAGGGTGCAAGAATAACAGACTCAAATCTGTTTTTCGAATACACAGAAGGCGGACATTTCTCCGACGTACAGCAGCGCATCGCAAAAGCTCTGGAATATCTCGAAGCAGAATAACATCGATGACAGATGAACTTTCTCAAAGACTCGTATTTCTTGCAGACAAATACGAGTCCCCTCAGTTTCTAGAAAAAGATCCTGCACAATTCATGCATTTATATTCAGATAATAAAAACATGGAAACGGCAGCATTTATTGCTGCAAATCTTGCTTTCGGGCGCAGAGATCAGATTCTTTCACATGTAAAGATGATCCTGAATGCAGCGGAAAACAGTCCATATGAATGGATAATACAGAAAAAATACACATCTTTTTTCAATGCCGAAAGCAGATCATCTTTTTACCGCATGTATACGCATCATGACATGACAGTCTTTTTTGACACATTGAAAAACATCTTCGAACAGTCAGAAACACTCGGTTCATTTTGCCAAAACGAATACAATAAACTGAAACCTGCAGATGAAAACTCAGAAAGCAGACAGCTCCCTTCACCTCTTTCATACATTATCCAGAATGCGTTTCCTGCAGAATGCTCACTTATTCCGCACACAAAAGACACCGCCGCAAAAAAAATAAACATGTTTCTGAGATGGATGGTCAGAGACAACTCCCCTGTAGACCTTGGACTCTGGAACTGGTATCCAAAAGACAAACTTTTGATTCCACTTGATACACACGTCATGCAGGAAGCAACAAAGCTCTGCATACTCTCACCATCAAAATCCGGCAAACCAAAATCAGCATCGCTCAAAACAGCCGTAGAACTTACACGCGAAATGCACAAAGTATTCCCGACAGACCCCGCCCGCGCCGATTTTGCACTGTTCGGGCTCGGCGTTGATCAGGATGCAGGGACAGCCCCGTAATTTTTTTTAATCAGTCAGCCATACCTTTGAAAAACAAAAAAAAGCTGTCCAGTAAGTTCATCTCACTCTGTCGCAGAAACTCATAAACGACCACAGTGAATGCTTATCAGACAGCTCTTTTGTAATTGAGCTGCAAAAACGCTTGATTTTAAAGGCAGCCCGTTTTCTGACAGAACATCAGACGTTATGATTCTTCAACGAAAGCAGCCAGAGGGCTTTCCCCAAAAATCAGATAGCGGCTTGAATACATCCTGTAAAAATCATCATTTGTCAGAGTATATGATTTGACATTGTGCCGGGACGTATCAGAAGGAGTAAGAGTGCCGTTGTTCTGCAGATCGAGCGTACCATACTCTCTGATGCCGGCAGTAGCATTACCGCGCGGACATATATTCAGCTGCATGTCATCGTCCCACTCGAAGTCAGGACTGTAAACCTGCGATACCTGGCAGTTAAGGAATACGACGTTATCGAAATTCTTGCCGCTTATGGCAGTTCCAAGTCCGGCAGTCCTGTAAACATACAGTGATGCTTTCTTGCGCTTGTCACCGGTAAAAATGCATTTGTCAAAGACAAAGCCTTTTTTGCCGATTTTTGTACGGGCTTTGACAGCAAAGCCATCATAATCGCCTCTGTTGTCTTCACGCAGGTTGATTGTACAGTTTTCAAACAGAGATATTTCCGGCTCGCCGTAAACGACATCGATATCTCCGTTAATGTAACAGTTACTGAACCAAGTCAAACCTTTGACAAACAAAGTATTCTGCCGTCCCTCAAAACGCATACCGGAAGCTTTCAGAATGCCGTCCGTATTACTCCAGACAAAAGCTTCTGCACTGTCCGGCTTAGTATTCTTGTCCTGCACAGATTTAATATGAGTGTTTACAAGTGAAAAATTCTTAAGTGTGACCTTTTTTGCATTTGGTCCTATTACACAAATTGCCCTGTTTTCACGTCCTGCATTAAAAGCCTCACAGTTGTCTGCCTGGACAACGCAGTTCTCGGCACTGGTGCCCGGAACACTTTCCATAATAAGAGGATTCGCAATATTATACCGGATACTTTCCCTGTAAACGCCAGGCTCAAGCACAATATGGATTGTAGTCTCGCTGTCTACTGCACCGGTCATAACCATCTCACGGATTTTTTTAAAAGCCGCTGAGATTGCTGCTGGTGATTTTGAATTTACATTTAACTCTAGCATGTTACTATATATTATAATATCATTTTGCAGATCTATCAAATAAAATTAAATTTCTTTCTCGAAAACAATTTCATTGAACATGAATGCCGGATTTTAAGGTTCATATCCGTTCTGACACCGGCAAGACCACAAAAACAGACAGCCATCCATAACTCGATTCGAAATCTTACAGGAAATTGAGCAGTATCCGGAAAAATAACCCTATACAAAAGAATTCCGTGTTACAATATTCATAGTTTGCACAGCCTGAGATTCTGTTGATTGAATGGAGACCAGTTATGAAAAAAAGTAATGTGATTACAGAAATAAAGAGAAGCCTTGCCGTTTCAATCATTCTGTTTTCAATTGTCCTGTGTATTGTACTGGGTGCAATCGGTTTTTCTTCATACAGCAAAGGCATTACGGAAAAATATGACGACTATGAACGGTTATGAAGCCACAAAGAAAATCCGGGAACTGTATCCTGAATCACAGATTCCAATCATTGCATTGTCTGCAAATGCTTTTGCAGAAGACAAAGCCGCATCCATCTCAGCAGGAATGAATGACCACGTATCAAAACCCATTGATATGAAAGAACTGTGGACAGTGCTGGCTCGCTGCATTAAATGACAGACAGATTTTTCATTTCTGCAATTAGCATTTGCTAACGCCGGAATTTCTGTTTTCTGCAATTAGCATTTGCTAACGACCCGAAAAGTTGTTTTTTTTGCAAATTTTATTTATAGCTCGAAATTCACCTTAATTTTATCACAATCCCGATTACAAAAAGTAAAATAAATACAATTGTTACATAAAACTTGAATCTCAAAGCCTTTTGTTCTGGTGTTTTTCTTATCGTTCTTCCCATTACTTTGTTTTCGTCGAAAGTTTCATTACCAAATATACGTATTATATTTGAACCGAGCCAACATAAAATTAAATATGAAATAATTAAAATAACAAAATACATTTATTTTCCTCCCCTATAAATTGTTATTTCATTTCTAATACTTTCTTCAGATAAATATATTTTATTTTGATAAACTAATAAAGAATGAAATCCTAAACAAATTGAACCAAAAACTATAAAAACGACACCAATAATTACACTTGTAACAATAAGATAAATAATCTGCATCTTCATTATATATTTGATTTCAGATTGAATGTTAAAGAAACTTTTATTATAACCATCATGCATTTTCTTTTGTTCTTGAATAATACTGTCTATTTTAGTAACTAATTTATCTAAACCAAACTTTGAAGCAATTGATTCAAAAAAGCTTCGTTCTTCTACAGGTTCTAATATATCTGGAGTATATTGAATTTCATTATTATTTATTTCTGGAAAATTGCTACTTAAATAATCAGAGCAATATAGACCAATCGAAATAATAGAAATTCCAATTACGATAAAAAGAATTCCTAAAATTAAACTAAATAAATGTTTTCTTTGCACAGAAAACCTCCAATGATTTTATTTATTTTGGAGAAAATCTGCCGGAAGATTTACCTTACTAAAAGAAAGAGGCGCAGTACGACATCAACCAAACACATTTTCTTCATATTCTAACTAATTACATTATTATACACATAGTACATTAAATATTTTTAGTAAGATAATGTGATTATACATTATTCTACTAAGTATTTCAAATATTTTTTAATATTTTTTAATTTTATTCTGTAATTATATTTTTAGAAAAACAGCATTCTGTTTTTATGAATTCAATAAGAGAAACATTCGTAAACAACCTTAAATTTTACAGAAAGCAGAAAGGCATTTCTCAGGAAAAACTATCCTATGCAGTAGGAAAAAGCATTGCTTACATAAATCAAATAGAAAATAAAGATACATGGCCGCAGCCAGAGATGGTAGATAAAATTGCAGAGACTTTAGAAATTCCATCGTCTGCACTTTTTGAAGAAAATGGCAGCCCTGAAAATTTAAAAAATAAATTTACAGAAAAATACAGCAAATCAATAGAAGTCGAATTAATATCCCGTATTGAAAAAGATATAAAAGAAGTATGTAAATTATTATAAATTGATGTTCCTTATGAATTTATGTTCTAATTACACTGTTTTATCTGCGAAAACTGCCGAATTGCATACAAATGAGATTGTCGCATAACGAGTTTTTTGTTTATTCCCCCACCGTTCTTTTACAGCTAACGCCGGAAAACAGCTTCAAAATGTGTATTTTTTTTACTTTTTCTGAATTTCCCATGCTAAATAATGACAGAGAAAATTGGAGATATATCAGTTTTAACTAGTGAAAACTGCGGAAGTACAGATTCTGCAGGACACTTTTTATAAGCATTACAGAAAGTATTTAACCGTATAAAAAGAGACATTACAGTAAGTGTGGGGAAATATCGGGGAAAACTGCAAGCTTCTCTTTGTGCAGATACTGGCTGCAATAAGGCTATCATGCAAACAGAAAGGATATTTCACGAATGATAAAGAAGATTGACCCGAAAATCAGAGACTCCCTGTTACTTTTATTGTGCGCAGCTGCGGTACTGCTGTTCTTTTGATTTCTCTGAACAAAGTATTTTTTTCAAATCCGAAAGTTGAAATCAAAGCCAGAAACTGTTATTCCCAGACACTGAAAGTTGTCACCGATAACGATTACCTGCCGTATTCATTTTATGATGAGTCCGGAAACATTTCCGGCCATGACATTGAGCTTATTGCACTTATTGCCAATAAACTTGAGATGAATCTGGATATTATAATGCCATGGCATCAGGCTATCCAGAAAATCACTTCTGAAGACGCTGATGTTCTGATGACATGCGATTATCCTGATTCTTTTGACGGATCAGAGAGCATTATCAAAAGCGAACCGATAGCAGCAGATGATTTTGTTGTTTTTTCGAAGAAAAAGGTTAAATGTGTTGATGAACTTTATGACAGAAAAATAGCAGTCATGGAAAACGGCAATGTCCTGGCAGAAATTGAGATGATGAACCAGGCTCATAACTGCATCATCTGCAAAAGCAACAGAGAAGCCATGAATGCCGTTGAAACCGGAAAGGCTGACTGTGCAGTAATGCGCTACACAATAGGCGGAGCAATCCTAAAGGAGCTGAAATACAGGGACATAAATGCTACGATAGCTATCAGTCAAAGCTTTATGTGCTTCGGCATACGCTGCGGCAGAGAAGATCTGGCAGAGAGAATCAACGAAGCAATCGATTCACTCAGGAAAAGCGGTGAACTTACAAGACTGAATGACAAATGGCTTACAACATTCGTTCATACTTATTCTGCAGATGATATTATTTCCAGCAATCCATGGATAGCTTATGTAACCGCGGTTATTATCACAGCGGCAATGATTTTATCTGTTATCTATGAACGCAGTAAAGCAAAGGCAAAAGCAGAAAATCTGGGAAACCTGGAAATAAACATTTGTGCAAGGAGCAAAAATGAACTTAATCGGAAAAGGACTTACTGCAGAAGTTTATCAGCTGAACGAAAACGAAGGCAAAGTTATTAAACTTTTCAAAAAAGACTATCCGCTGGATGCAATTCAAAGGGAATTTAATAATGCAAAGCTCATCAACTCATATAAAATTGATGCTCCGGTCGCATACGAAATAAAAGAAGTCGAAAACCGTACAGGCATTGTTTACACATACGTAAAAGGGGAGTCTATCGACAAACTTTTTATCGCGCAAATCAATCTTGAACATAACCTTGTGGCCTTCTGCAATCTTCAGAAAAGCTTTTTTGCACACGAAGAGCCAAACTTAATCAGCTATAAACAGTACGGCCTAGAACTTGTAAACTGGCGAAACCCGGATGAAAAAACAGCTTCTGAATATATCAATTTTATAAATCAATTTCCGGAATCAGATACAGTTGTCCACGGTGACTACCACCCGCTGAACGTCCTTGTCGATGCAGACGGAAATCTCAAAGTAATCGATTTTATGAATATTATGCGCGCACCTGCTGAATACGACATTGCCCGGACTTACTATTTGATTGGCACTTTATCAAAAGAGTTTGCCGAAAATTACATTTCAGTGATGGGCTACAAACCGGATGACATTTTTGAATATATTAAACTCGCAGAACTTTACCGCAAACTTGAGGGATAAAAAATGAGTAAATATTTAAATCTCTGGAACTGGATAAAAGAAAACTCTGGCGGCAAAACAAGCTTTAAACTCACATTTGCTGAAATAGAAAAAATTGCCGGTGTTCCGGTTGACCATTCATTTTTGACATATAAAAACGAACTTTTAGAATACGGCTGGGCTGTCAAAAAGATTTACATGAAAGATAGATGCGTAGAGTTTAACAAAGAATAAACATTCTCTTATAAGATATTTTTTTTAATTTTCCCCAACAGCTTGTGAAGGTTTAATACAATATGATATCATACCTCATTGTATTTTCAATTTTTTGAACGGAGCGAGTATAAAAAAATGCAAAGGCGTAATGTCATAAATACTATATGTATATTACTTATTGCTTCTTTTTTTACATTCTCATTTGAACCTGCAATAAATTCAATTTCGGCATTGAATTTACACAGAAGCGATTCTTTTCAAAAAATAACAGTCTCAAATTACAAAAGTTCTCATGATATAATAGCAGAAAATGTAAAATCTGACGTTTTTTATAAAGAAATTGCCAGAAGCAACCGTACAAAAATTATTCAGAAACTGACCGGAGGATTTCTTTCCTTACCACTTCCTTTAATTCTGTCTGCAACAATGAGTATGTTTATCATTTGCTGCAAAATTTTTGAATCAAAAGGAATTCTTGCTATTACCATTTCATACATACAAAAATCCGACGGAAAAAAATAATAATTTTACATGTAAAACATGTGTAATATCACAACTCTATTTTACATGTAATCATGCACGTCTCTAAAAAATATTTTTGGAAATGCATGTCTTATTATTTTAAAAATTTAGGATTCTCTAATAAATATGGATCTTAATCCGGAGGATAAATGAATATCTCTTTAATAGCAGCGGCTTTGATTTTTATAATCATGTTCGTGCTTGTAGTTTTGGGAAAATTCGAAAAACACTATATTACTCTTACATGTGGTGCACTTATGATTGCAATTGTACTGGGTTTAATTATGAAAGACACAAATGCAATTGTCGATGTACTTAATTATAAATCTCTGTTTCAAAAAGGATTCTGGATAGGCGAAGCACCTGATTCAACAGGAATTGACTGGTCTACAATAATCTTTCTTGGCGGAATGATGATTATGGTTGAGGGATTGTCTTTGGCTGGATTTTTCAGATGGTTATGTCTGAAACTTGCAAAAACAGTACATTATAAAACAATTCCTCTGTTTATTACTTTCATGATTTTGTCTGCAGTGCTGTCAATGTTTATTGACAGCATAACTGTAATTCTTTTTCTGGTTGCTGTAACTATTGAACTTGCAAAACTCCTTGAGTTTAATCCGGTTCCAATCATTCTGTCAGAAATTTTTTGTGCAAACTTAGGAGGAGCTGCAACAATGTGTGGAGATCCGCCCAACATTATTATTGGCTCAAAACTTCATTATACGTTTGCAGATTTTCTATTTAATACAGGATTTATTGCAGGAATTTGTCTTGTTTTTGTAATAGCATATTTTTACTTGATCTATCATAAGGAATTATCCAAAGAAGAAAAAAATATAGATTCTTCAAAAATTCCAGATCCATCTTCCGCAATTAAAAACATAAAATGTTTTTGCGTAAATACAGCAATTTTCGCATTTGCAGTTATGCTTCTCATTACGCACTCAAAAACGAAAATGTCAGTTGCATTTATCGGTGTATTAGTTGCGTCCGTTACATGTCTGGCAAATCTGAAAAATTTCAGGAAGATAATATCAAAAGTAGACTATAAACTTTTGCTGTTCTTCATCGGTTTGTTTGTTGTTGTAGCAGGACTCGAAAAAACAGGAGCAATTGATTTAATCGCCGGACTCATCTGTAAACTGAGCGGCGGAAATATAAAGATGATGATTGCTATTGTAATCTGGATTTCAGCTGTAGCATCTGCATTTGTTGATAATATTCCATTTGCGGCAACTATGGTTCCAATAATACAAATATTGTCTGCGGGAAATCCTGCTGTACAGGCAACACTTGCATGGACTTTGTCTGTCGGAACAGATATCGGAGGAGCGGCAACTCCTATCGGAGCCTCTGCAAATGTCGTAGGTACAGCTATTTCTGCAAAAAGCGGTTATCCAATCAGCTGGGGCAGATATTGCAAAGATGCAATACCTGCCGTAGTATTAGTAATCTCATTGTCAATGATTATAATTTTTATAAAATATTGTTAACAAAAAGAGAAACAGAATATGGAAAAACAGATACTAATTTCAATCAGCAGAGAATTTGGAAGTGCTGGACACGAAATCGGAGAAAAACTTGCACAGAAACTTGGCATTAATTTTTACGATCGGGCTATGCTTGACGAGATAGTAAATAATTATCATCTTGAAAGAAAAATTGTTGAAAAATACGATGAAAAAAGAAAAACTCCTTTTATTTCAAGGACTATAAGGGGGTATTCAAATTCTTTGGAAGATATGGTCTTTGATTTTCAAAGCAAATATCTTATTGAAAAAGCTGATAAAGGAGAATCTTTTGTCGTTGTCGGCCGGTGCGGCGACATGATACTAAAAGACCGTGCAGGGTTTATTTCTTTTTTTATTCTTGGTGACAAAGATGAAAAAATTGCCCGAATAAAAGAGAAGTATAATCTTGATACAGAAGAAGCATATGACAAGATGATACGGCACGATAAAAAACGAAAAGCATATCACAACAGCAGATGTGACAACATGTGGGGAGCATCCAATGATTATGATCTTTGCATAAACAGCAGCAGATTAGGAACGGAAGCCACAGTAGATTTGCTTTTCACCTATGTAAATTCAAAAATCAAATAACATGATTATAAAAGGAATCTGATTGCTGTCAGATTCCTTTTATTATAATTAGCCTTAATGTCCAGTTTTAAATACATATCCATTCTGAACTAATAAGGCATAAAAATAATCAGCCACTTCAAACTTAGATGCAGAATCATGTTCAGTTTGCACATCTGGCTGCTAATAACGGCGATTGTCATCCCGAATTTTATTTCGGGATATTGCAGCCGAAGAGTTTAAAAAACTTGCTGATAAATATAAAGTATAACTTATAAAAAATTCCCGACAAAACTAAGCACAAAATGTCGGGTAGCAGAAAGCATGTTATAATATATTGAAACCATCGAGGTGAACATGACTTGGCTTGAGGCTGTTAAAAAATCTATTTCGTACATCGAAGAACATCTTACAGATGAACTTACGATCGAACAAATCGCAAATGAAGTTTATATTTCTCCGTTTTATTTTCAGAAGGGGTTTGCTATTCTGTGTGAAATCACTGTGAGTGAGTACATCAGAAACAGAAGACTTTCCCTTGCCGGCAGAGATCTGAGAATTGACGGCAGCAAAGTAATCGACATTGCGATGAAGTATGGATACGATTCTCCAGACAGCTTTGCAAAAGCATTCACCCGTTTTCATGGTATTTCGCCTCTTCAGGCGAAGAATGGAGAAGGGAAACTTAAAAATTTCCTCCCTCTCAAAATACAAATCTCAATGAAAGGTGGTTTTGAAATGGAATGCAAAATTATTAAACGTCCGGCGTTTACAATCGTCGGTTCTGCAAAAATGTTTGGTGAAAATGAAGGTTATACAGAATGTCCTAAAATGTGGGATGAACATTTTGCTAGTGGTGACGGTAAATATGTCTGTGGAATGTATGGATTCTGCTTAGACGATATGGGTGATAAAACTTTAATGGAACTTACACATGACAAACAGTCAAAAGAAAAACTTCCGAAGTTTATGTACATGATCGCGGACGACTACGTTCCATCAAAAACATATCCTGAAAAATTTATCACATACGAAGTGCCTGCAAACACATGGGCAGTTTTCCCATGCAAAGGACCAATGCCGTCTTCAATGCAGAGCGTGTACCAGCAGATTTTCAAAGAGTGGCTTCCTGAAAACACAGACTACGAACTTGCAGGAATGTACAACATTGAATATTACACAGACAGTTCAAAGTATGAAAAAGGAAATCAGGATGAAGAATATTATTCAGAACTCTGGTTTCCGGTAAAGGCGAGATAGAATAAAGGAGCAAAAATGAAATTCAATGGTATCAGCAGGACTTTTTCAACAAAGGACAATGCTCAGTATGAAACTATCGGTGCTTTCTGGGATGAACTTTCAAAAAAATATGGAAGAGAAAATCTTCGCGGGCTTGGATATAACTGGACTTCTGATACCATTGAGTATGTCATCGGTTTGAAAACTGGTGACATCGATGGTGCAGACTGCTTTGTTGAATTGCCTGATGAATGGACAAAAGTTCATGGCAGAACAGAAGAACTTGGACAAATTTACGGAAAGATTTATCTTGATGGAAATTTAAAATATGAAATAGAAACTTTCACAGATGACGGAAACTGTGAAATCTGGTATTGCCGATAAGGAAAAACTTATGAACAAAGACTGGTCGGAAAAGCAGAAGACATTTTCTAAACTCATCTCAAAAGAAGAAACTTTTAAAGAAGGCATAAACATGCTTCTTGAACTTCGGAAAGAGCTTTTTAACGAAGTAACTTCGATTGTAAAAAAAGTTCCGGCTGAGTCTTTTTCTGAAATGCCGTTTGCAAAGTCGAAAGGCAATCAGGCTTTTACTCTTGCGTGGTCAATCTGGCATCTTTTCCGAATTGAAGATGTCGTCTGCCACGAACTTATTGCAGGCGATGAGCAGGTTTTCGTTACGGGTAAATGGAAAAAGAAAATCGGTTCACCGCTTGTGACGACTGCAAATGAGCTGAATGGAAATGAGTTTGTGGAATTTTCGAAAATACTTGATGTGAATGCACTGTATGACTATGCGTGCGAAGTAAAGAAAGCTTCTGATTTTGTGTTGAAGAAGATAGATTTTTCTGATGCTAAAATCAAAGTTTCTGATGAAGCAAAGAACCGCCTTATAAAATCAGGATGTGTAAGTGAACATGAAGATGCTGTCTGGCTTGTTGATTACTGGTGTTCAAAAGATTTTGCCGGTTTAATCAAGATGCCTTTCAGCCGTCACTGGATTATGCACATCGAAGCGATGATGAAAAT
>JAZQQW010000018.1:0-3609 GCA_045629255.1 Treponema sp. | reverse complement strand
TACGAGCATAATAATGCCGGTGGCCATGGCGAGGTGGCAATACCCGTTCCCATTCCGAACACGGAAGTCAAGCACCTCTGCGCCGATGATACTGCTAACGCGGGAAAGTAGGTGGCTGCCGGCTTTTTTTTATTTAAATCTGAAATCAGGAAGGCAGCGGGAGCCCGCTCTTTGAAGCTTTAGGAAGTGAGTACTCCAGATGCGCACGGCTCGGTTTTCATGACATTATTTTTAATTTTTCAGACGCACGGACAGTTTGCATTCTAATATTGATATTAAAATTTTCACACAAATACAGTTAGGTATATTTTGATACAGCCAGCTGAGGACGGAAAAGTTTTCTTTCATCTGTAGACTGCCGTTTCTAAAAAATGTGCATACAGATTACCGGTCAAGGTATGTCTGCCTCACATGCACATTCATAATTTAAATCCGATATGACCAGTTTCCCGGAGCCGAACCTGGAAAGCATGTAAGCTTGTTGAGTTGAATGTGTGTGTCTGCTATGTAGATGTAACACATTTTGCAGTCAGAACGTTCTGAACAGGTGCATGTAGTTATCTGTGAAATCAGATATTCATTATACCTGTAAATTGTCAATTTTTATCTGACCTTCACATTCAGCCATGATTTTTTATCAAAAAAAACAAAATTCTTTTTCAAAGCTGCACGACGCATTGAAAGTTCTTCAATTTTATCCGGATAAAAAAAATGACGGTATGAGTTGAGCTTATTTTTGCAATTTAGTTTTTTCTTTTTACGAAATAACTCGCCTGAATGCCGGGGGTTAATAAAAGCGATGTAAAATTCATACAGTCTGACGCAACTGAAGGCAGTAAGATTCCGTGCTGAAAGTCGCTGAAGGTTAATAAACTCGGGATGACAATTTCCTCCGTTAGCATCAGAGGTTGCGACCTGAATTTGATTCAGCAGTGTATCTGCTTCTGTGGTGCATGGAATAAATCCTGGGGCTAGTTCGGAGTGACTGATTGTTTTTACAACTTGAAATAAAGGATAATTACTTATAAGATTCTGTTTTTTATTGAAAGTCAGACAGATCAAGTCTGGATTTTTATGGAAAAAGACTCAGTTTGCAATGTTCTATTTTATATTTTGCAATACGAAAATGTTCTGATATTCTATCTGGTTTCAATTCTCAGTTTTGCGATTTTCTAAAAGTCTGTCATACATTGCAGACATCGCAGCTGCCATCGCAGTTATATTTCAAGTTCACAATTCGCAGAAAAACACTCTGTTTTCTATGTTTCTGTTTTTTTTATATTTCTAATGTTTTTCATGATTCACAATTCATATTTTTATGGAAACCAGGGGACTTGAACCAATGACTTTTGGCTTGCATAGCTGAGGCTCTGTCTAACTGAGCTAAATCTCTGATTCCGCCTTTTTATCTTTTCATAAATTATTTGCCGCCTATACTTTGGTGCAAACACTATATGATATTTGCAATTCCTTTTAGTATGAGCTAAACTTTGTTCATCCATTTGAACCTCCAGCCGAGCTGGAGGTTTTCTTTATACAAAAAAAGCCAGTTTCCGCTGTCCTTGAAAACTGGCTTTTAATGTTTTTAAATAGCTGACACTTTTTTAAATAGTTGTATTAAACTTTGCACTTATAGATTCATAAGTGAAGTCATCAGAAATTAAAGCCGAGCGAAAGATTGAAAATGAATCTTTTGTCCGTAATATTCCACAGACCTCCGACACCAATTGCCGGCACTGCGAGCTGAGCAATGTAAAACTTTACACCGCCTCCGACACCCTGTACAAACTCATAATCCTCATCGAAATCCTGAGCAACAGCACACTGATAATCGCCGTATACAGAAATCATGCCGAGTTTCATGCGTAGAATAGCGGCTTCAATTTCCAAAGTATTTCCCAGAATACGGGAAGTGACGAACTCAGTTTCGTACAACTTTACGCTTCCTGCACTGTTTCCGACCATTTCAGACAGATACATATCATGACCATAGAATCCAGATGCCCTGTAACTTAATTTGACACGCTCGCACAAAGGATATTCAAAGACGAGATTTGCAGAAAAAGACTGCGATTCATGCTTATCGTTTGGAAGAAAATAACTTTCCTGTTCGACAGTCAAACTTCTGTTGATTGTAAAACAACCGTTCCATGAATTTTTCTGCAGAGTTGCCGATGTGCCCAGACTGTAACGCGTCTCATCATCGATATACATACCCCAGTCCATGTCGATGTCCATAAACTTTACACCGAGAGTACCTTCTACAGAAAAGAAATCTGTAATCTGCTCAGTCACAGACAAAGAAACGCCACCGATTTTATGAGACGACTTTGAAATAATGTCGCCGTCCTTGTTTCTGTACTGCTTTTTTGTGTTGTGATCAAATTCTCCTGTAATGCCAAAACCCGGGATAAAACCATTTGGATTGTGTCTGTATCCAGCACTGACAGTCTGATTTACTTTTGAAAACATCGCACCTGCAATAATGATATCTTTTATACCGAAAGCATTTGTATCCATAACATAGACACCACCCATCCAGCCGTCATCGCCGTTGTATCCACCGACAGGAGCACCCAGTAAATACATCTTTTCCTTTACAGTAATATTTACATCGCTGTTGCCGTCTTCTCTTTCTGCATAAGATACAGCAACCTCCGAAAACAGATTTTCCAGATGAAGAACATCATCAATTTTCTTGAGATTTTCATCAGAAGCAGGCTGACCTTTGAAAGACTTCAAATCATTCTGAATGATAAATTCTTTTGTTCTTTTCAATCCGGTGATATTGAACTCAGAAATGACACCACTGGAAGCAAAAACCTGCATACAGACAAATGCGCACACACAAACCAAAGTAATCTTTTTTAACATTTTAACAAAACCTCATAGATTCAGCAGGAAAACAATTTGCATTTTTTCATACTGATTTCTTCTAAAAAACTTTATATATTTGTTTCATTTGAAGCACACAGCTTTCAAATAAAGGAAACTTCTTTATACAGACTCTTAAATATCATCAGTAATAAAGAGTTTTCGTCTTATCGCCCTTGATGGAAAAACTGACATGCCAGCCTGAATGCATATCACAGTCAAGTTTGATTTTTCCAGTTTTAGACTTTGAATTTGTCGTGACATTGCTGGCATGGCCCTGCACAATGTTGTTGTTGTCATAAACATCTACGTTTTGAATATCTGATTCCTCAAAATCACCATAGTAGACAAATCTGACAGTATTTTTGTCATCGAAATAGAATCCAGAAGCACCACTGCTTCCTGAATCTGTATCAGCATTGCAAGATGTCATATAAAAACACATTGCAGAAACAAAAAACATAGCTATGCACAGGTAGTTTCCGTTTTTAGTCATATCTTTATTACTCCCGAAAAAAACTTCTGTAAACTTTTTATCCAAAAAGTGAGGCACTGCTGAAACGGCATACCGGTAAAAAATTGCCTTTCAGCATTTACTTCATCAGATAAAGGGCTTTTTCATAACCTTGAAAACATAATAGAGAATTGATTTATAAAAAACTTTAAAAATTGATTAAAATTTTTGCGGCAGATTCAATAATTTGTCATTTCCTGCATAAACAGACACTCTGCTGG
>JAZQQW010000017.1:0-12811 GCA_045629255.1 Treponema sp. | reverse complement strand
AAATTGATTTGGGATGCTATATACCCCGAACAGGCTGATGACTGCATTATCATACGCAATCATTCACTAACCCTTAATCACTTATATGTCGGCGTATATGAAAATAACTCTCTTGTATATGTAGAGCCATGGACTAGCAATCCTGATGTTTATGATATGCAGACAATCTGGGGAACAAAATGGAATCCAAGATTCAATAAATACGATGAAACAGAAAAATGGCTGCATGAATGTGGTAGAAGATAAAAAATCTGAAAAGGCTTTTGTGTTGGAGGTTTGTATGAAAAATAAATTGAATGTAATAGTTGTAGTCTTGCTTATTGTTTTAGGATTTACATCCTGTACCAGCCACATGAATCAATCGGAAAGCGATGAAATATATGCTGAGAAAATTAAATTTCAAAACAATATTGAAGAGATTCTCGATGAGCTTGGTTTTCAATGAAAAATACGCAAAGTTATAGAGCAGCTTCAATTTTATCCAAAGATTTAAAATCAACAAAATCAACTATTTTATTGTATGTTGCTATCATTTCCTTTTGCTCGGAATTTTTCTTTTCTTCCGGTATGCTTTTTACTTTCTTTACCAAAAGACTCATCATAACTTTATGTTTAACACTAAGCTTTTTATAATCAATTCCACCTCTAAGATTGAATATCTGAGATTTTTCAAATATTTCATTACCCAATTGCGGCCTGATGCTATTTCTAATATTCTGGATATTTTCATCTGAATCAGGGTCTGCCAATCCAACAGTAGCAATGATAAGCTTTTTATTATCACATGAATTAAGTCTGTTAAATACTTTTTTCATGCCAAGAACACCTCCGGCATAAAGAGCGCCAAAGTAAATAATCGTTTCATAGTCATTGATATTTGAAACATCCTCGTATGAAATTGCTTCAATTTTTGTTCTTCTTGATAATTCTTCTGCATATTGCTTTGTTGTTCCGTGCAAAGATCCATAAATGATTATCTTCATTAATTAAATCTCCAATTCAGAAAAAAAATATCATCATTACAACTGTTTTTCAACTTTAGTAAAATTATCGTCTTATTTTTATACGGATACTACCAAGGCTTTATAGAATTATATTGCATTTGCACAAAGAAATGGTAAAATTCCATATGTTTATTTTTCAAAAATAAAAACATCAGACAGAAAATTTTGGAAAACAGTAATGAAACAAAATGAAAAAACTGCAAAGCCTGCAAAAACGATTAGGGGAACCATGTATTTTGGTGCATGAACATAAAAAACAGATTCACTTCGGTAAATATTTTCTTCTTCCAGAGATTCCTGGATTTCTTCTTTCTGTGTCTGTTTTAACGAAGCTTTTTGTGCAAGAAATGCTGCAATTGATGATATAAAACTTGAAATCATGATAATGTATAATGTTCCTTTAGAAATTGTATTTTTCGGATGATGTTGGACTTATTGTACTTTGGAGAGCATGTAATCCAGTGTAAGTCTGCCTGCTTCTCCGATGTGCTCCCATGCGCGTTCTTTTTCTCTGGCGCGGCGGGCTGCAAGTTCCTTCGAATCTGATGCATTTTGAATGACATTCTTGATATCTGGAAACTGTTCTTCTTTTAATTCAATGCCAAATTCTTTGACTGCATTGACTTGCCATGGTTTTTGGCCAGGCACATCGTATGCATCGTATGGCATCAAATCCATTTCGGCATTAACATACATGACTGGTTTGTCACAGAGGAATGTGTAATCGTAGATAATGCCGCTGAAATCGCTTATCATGATGTCTGCTTTTTTCATGGAATAGATATTTTTCGGTTCGTAGTCCCAGATGAGATTTTTGCAGTTTTCATATTTCTGTGTAAGAGAATCGAGCATTTCTTTTTCAGAAATTTTTGACTGAGGATGCGGTCTTACGATGATATTCCAGCCTGTTGCAATAAGCGGATCCAAAAGTTTCGAACCATATTTTGAAAGAATTGCACTTTTACCCCATGATGGAGAAACAAGTACTGTGAATGTATGGTTTTCTTCGGCTGGGATTTTTTCCATTTCGTCTTTATAGATATCAAGGTAAGTACAGCCGACACTAACAATTTCTTTTTGACGGATTCCGCGTTTTTCTTCCAGATAGCGGACATCGTCTGCTTTGTACATACCTGTTACGAGTATGGAATCAAAGAAGTCGAGGCCGAACAGACGGTACATGGTTGCATCGCCTGTTGAGTGTTCTATGTGAGAATAATGTTTTACGTTTTTGCTGCGTTTGAGCTGATATACGTCGAGGCCCGGCGTCGTCATCAGGACAAATCCCGCAGAGAGCATGTTGAGCTTTGCATAGGCACGGTTACCTTCTCCGATTACTTCAGTCTTGATGTACTGATAGTTTTCGCTGAAAACCGGGTCTTTGTCTGTTGCAACAAAGTACCAGATTTCTATCTGCCGTTTTTCTGCTTCGTCAAGAATCGGCTTGAAAACGTTCCAGTAACGTTTGTCTTCGCAGTAGATGACATATTTTTTGTACATCTTGTCTTCTGCTGAGGCTTTGCCGCCGGAAAGGATGACTTTGAGTTTGAGAAAAAAGGCTTTGGCAAGGAAAAACAGTGTCGCAGTTGCTCCAATCAGGATAGAGAAGAGCATGCTGCCTGTTCCCGGGTCTATGTAAAGTAGCATAAAGTATTCCTTATTTTTTCAGAAAATCTTTGATGAGTGCAGCAACTTTTTCCATTATTTCTTTGCGGTCAAGTGTTACACGCATTGCAAGATTTGTGCCTTCTGTCCAGAGACGGACAAGATATCCGTTTGCCTGCAAAAAGTCTTTGAGAGCCTGTGTATCTATCCCCGTAAAGTGAATGAAGACGAAATTTGCATCGCTTTCAAATGCTTTTATGCCGTCAATTCCGTTCATCTCATTGATGAAGTAACTGCGGCTTTCCGTGATGTCTTTAAGAAGTTTGTCATAGTACGTTTTGTCTCTGAGTGCTTCAACTGCCATCTTGCGGCTTATGTTGTTTACGCGGAACGGATTGACATCCAGACGGAAAACCTGTTTTGCCATCGGATTGCAGATTACATAACCGACTCTTGCACCTGCAAGCCCGTAAAGTTTTGAGAATGTACGGCAGAAAACTACGTTTGAGTATGTGTTCATCAAATGGACAATGTCATACTTTTTGGAACTGAAACCAAGGTATGCTTCATCAACAATGATGAGTGAAGACGGATTCTCCTTGATGATTTTTTCCAGATCACGTGCATTGAGGTAAGCTCCTGTCGGGTTATGCGGTGTTGTGAGGATTATGATACGAGGCTGAAGCTTTTTGCCCTGTTCGAGAATGCCGGACACATCGAACTCGTATGATTTGTCACCAGGGGCTACGCTGTAGTATGCAGCTTTTGCCATACGGAGCTCGACAACAGATTTATAGTAGTTCCAGCTTGGTGCAGAAATCAAAACTGTGTCACCTTTGTTCAAGACAAGTGTCATGATTGTTTTTATGACATCAGAAGAACCTGAGTGAATTAAAATATGATCTGTTGAAATGCCTTCGTGTCTGGAGATTTCTACTGCAAGTTCGTCTTCTCTTGTAAGATCGTAAAGCATTATGTCTTCGAATGTTGCGTTGTGCATCACTTCAAGACACTTTGGGCTTGGCTTGAAAAGGTTTTCGTTTACATGCAGACGGCCTGTAAACTGCTCTGTTGCAACAACAGAATATGACTTTGTATCTGCATAGTTAGAAAGATATTTCAGACGTGTAGTTTCGTTTTCCAGTTCTTCTTCTGCAAAAAACTGTTCGACAAAGTCTTTGAAACCAGGGTAAAATTCCATGATTTCTTCTGTTGTATCAAACTCTTTGCACTCGTCATCTGTAGTCTTGCGGATTTTCATGTTGAGTTCGTCTATATGCTTTGCATAGAAATGATCCCAGAGCATGTATTTCATTTCCGGGTCATAGTATTCATTAATCATGAGCTCTTTGAATTTTGCAGAGAAATCTCTGTTCCAGAAAGCTTCTCCGATTACGTACCAGCCTTTTTCTCCGCCGCGTTTAAGTTCCCTCATGTAATCGTTTTCATCAAATTTCTTTACGAAATCTTCGTTGATAAATTCGTCAGAAAATTTTGCAGCATAGTAAGAATCATATACGTAATCGCAGTAAACATTGTGTGCAAACCAGTTGTCTGAACAGCAGATGTAAGAGTTTTTGAGGTAATCTTTTGCAGCATAGAGTGAAGATGTATTATTCTTTTCTTCCCATTCTGTATTTTCGATAACGATGAGTCCCGGATATTTTTTTGCCATCTCAAAGTATTTGTCTTTTTTGTAGCCGACGACGATTATGATTTCGCTGATACCGGCATCTTTGAGCTGTTTAATCTGGCGTTCGACCATTGTGTCGCCTTTGATTTCAAAAAGACCTTTCGGCAGATAATTTGAAAGCGGCATGCAGCGACGGGAACGACCTGCGGCCATGATGACTGCATTGTCGACTTTGTAAGGCTTGAGAGCTTCGTAACCATTTTCTGTTATTTCATTATTTTTAAGCCATCCAGACTTTTCACATAAGGAAAGTGTCTCCTTGTCAAAACTGCTTGTGTCGTGATTTTTGTGAACTGCATAAAGCAGGTCAAATTCCTTTTCTGTCATTGCAAAACCTCCTTTCAAAGATAAAGGGCATCTCTAGAAAATACTTTTCAGAGGTCCTCTGAAGATTGTTCAAAAGAACAATATGTTGCGTTTTTAGATGTTCTCTATAATACGATAAAGCTATTTTTCAGTCCAGTTATCAGCATTAAATATATTATCTTTAACCTTGAACCACGTGTCGTCCGGGGCTGTAAAAGTGTTTTTGCTTTTACTGTGGAACGGCATGAATATGCCTGCACTTGTTACGATAATACCGTTTTGCTTTTCGCTTGAAGTGACAGTTTTACCTGTAAAAGGATTTACAGGATTATCAACAATGTTTTCAAAAGCTATAGCCGGAACATCAGCGTTTGTCATAAAAGTATCGCTGTCAGTCTCAAATTGATTGTTTGAGTTGAAATCCTTTACCAGAAGAACTGGGTTCAGGCTGGATTTTGGATATCCTCTGACATCTTTCGGATCTTCAAAGTTTTTGTCAAATACTGACATTGAACCGTGGTCTGAGACTATGATAATTTTTGTATTGTCAAAAACTCCGTTTGACTTCATCCAGTTAAAAAAATCTGTCAGAACGTTCAGTGATGCAACTTGCTTGATATAAGTCTTGTCGTCAGGATGAGCAATTTTTGAAGTGTCTACAAGATTCAGAAATTCCATATCGTCTGAAAAATGAGTTGCTTCGTTTGTTATCATGCAGAACGAACTTCTTTCTGAATCAAGGCTTGTTATTTCTGGCATATAGTAAAGAGCTGAATAGCAGTCGATGAAATTGTCGATGCCTGTCAGAGACTGTCTGCTCAGATATGTGCCGTGATAGTAAATGACTTCTCTGATGGCAGCCGGTGCACTTCTGAAAAATCCGAAGTACAAAAGATTTCGTTTGAGTCCGTCTTCCAGAGTCTGTCCGTCTTCTGTAAAAAATTCTTTTTTCCAGTCTGCCGTGTATCTGCCGAACAATGTGTATGCTTTTATTTTGTCGTAGCCGTCTGCAAAACTCATGTCGGCAATATAGCTGTAATTACCCCATGAAGTGTCTGAAATATATGCGTTGAAATCTGCCTGTTCTGTAAATATTCTAGGCATGAGCAGAAGTGCCTCATTGTGTTTGTCTTTGAGAGATTCGCTGCTTCTTTCGTTCATGGCAGCCGGCGTATACTCATAGCCGCCGTACAGGGCAGGGGAAGCCATAAGCGTGTGACCGTTAAAAGAAGCTGTATTTTTGTAGAACTTGAATCCTCTGAGACCGTCTCTGATGTTTTGTTCGCGGCTGACGATTTCTTCAAAGTCGCAGCCCGGCAGTTTATCCATCATTATGACAATGACATTCTGTTTATTTTTTGACAGACAGAATTTCGTGCTTGATGAGTTTTCCTGGGGTGTGTTTTCGATTCTGCTGAATTCTGTGTATTCTTTTTTGATTTTTGAAATGCTTATGAACGAAAGCATGACAAACACGAGAACACAGATGAGCATGATATTTGAAAGAAGTCTGCTTTTGCCGTATTTGACGGCGATTATTGATGCTGTAAAAACAAAAATGATGACAGCACAATTTAACAGTTTGAACCAGATGCTCTGAGATGTAATGCCGTCAATGATTTTGAGGGTGACGTCCATGGAACCGTAGTTTCCGTGAAACGCATAAGTGTTCAGAATTGCACAGACAAGGGCGCCGGAAAAAAAAACAGCAAGCAGTGTCTGGATTTTTTCTTTGAACAAAAAGAAAATACAGAATGACCAGAAAATAAAGAATCCTGCTGCCTGACACAGGCTCCACGGCAGAAACTCTGACGGGCATTTAAAAGAGCCGAGGTTTGAGAACTCCTGTACAGAAGAAGAAATAAGGCCTGCCGGGATAATGACGCCTGTCAAAATGCAGAGTGTCAAAGACGCTGTTGCAAAAAGTGAAAAACGGAGTTTTTTATTCTGCATGAGAGGTGCAAGCGGACCTTTTAAAAGGTATTCGATGCCTTTCAGATAAAACGGCACAGGAATTACAGAAAGCAGGCAGAGACTGAAAATCAGTTTTTTGACAGGTGCATTTCCGTGTTTAATAAAAAGAAGATAAATTACGAGCATGACTATGCCCGTACACATGCACAGATAAAAAGATTTGACGGGATGTTTGAGCTTGTAGAAGACGTTTTTTACAAGACTGAATATGTTGTTCATAGTCCAGTACAGAACAAGACCTGCGGGGCTGTCGTACAGGATAACGAGGAAAATGGCAGCCATGATGTAAATCTGGGCTTTTTCCCGGATACTGTGGCCTTTTGAATAAATTGTGCCGGAAATGCAGTTGATGAGAGTCATTGCAATCGGCAGAATATTTACGCTGAACGAACCTATTGAAAAAATGCTGTCCGGCATGCCCATGTCTTTGATAAAAAGAAATGATTTGCCGTGCAGTGCCGGCATATGTGAAAGACAAGAATATGCTGCCATGAAAAACGGCACCTGAATGAAAAGTCCGAAACTTGAGCGCAGGGCCATAATCGGATGATAATGGTTTTCTCTGTAAAATGTTGAGAGAATCATGTATTGTTCGTCGCCTTTAAACGCTGTTTTGATGCGGCTGATTCCGCCGGAAAGTCGGGCCTGTATGTTTCTCTCTGTTTCCTGCCAGCTTTCTGCGACAATGTATAGCGGCAGACAAAGCAATGTGACCGCAAAGCTTACTCCAAGAACTGATATTCCAGTGTTGTCAAACAGCTTGTCAAAAACTAAAAACGATATTTCTATAATTTGTATAATCGGATATAGAATCAGAGTATACAATACATTTGCAAATGTCATAGTGTTCCTATTCTATAGAAAACCCCTAAAAATTGCAATTTTCAGGGATATCTTATATATCTTAGATATCTTATATAAATCAATTAAGAGGGATGACTGATAAGTTTAAATCATAGTGCCATTGCTGAAACAAGTTCAGCATGACGGATACTTATCAGACAGTCCCTGTTTTTTTAGCAAAACTTTGCGTTTTCAAAGACGGCTTCAAAAACTGAGATTACAGAGCCTGACCTGTCATATAATCTACAATTGTCTGGGCTGCTTTTCCCTGATTGCACCAGCATTTAGCTTTTTCGGCTTTGCGGGATTCTGCCAGAGATGTATTACTTACAGCGTCAAGAATAATTTCTTTTAATTTGGGAAAATCCTGCTGTTTTAATTTGATGCCGATTTTTTCTGCTGTATTTAACACCCAGGGAATCTCTTTTATCCAGGCAGCATCGTATATTGAAGAATCGAAATCTGTTTCTGCATACATGAAAGGTCTTTCAAACATGAAAGCCCAGTCAAACATTATGGATGAAAAATCAGTGATAAGCATATCTGCACGGTTCAATACAGAAAGATTATCATTATCGCGGTTCCATTCAACTGAAGTAAATTTCTTCATAAGGGGGTCCAGTATTTCCTTTTCAGCTGTAAACGACTGAGGATGTGGGCGAATGATAATTGTAAATCCTGTATCTATGAGAGATGTAATCATCTGTTCACCAAATCTTGAAAGAATAGAACTTGGTCCCCATGAAGGTGCTACTAGTACAGTCGGTTTTTCTTTATTGATATTATGAACTTCTAGTTTCTTTATGTATTTTACAGCTTCATCAAAGTATGTTGCACCTGCGTTTAGAATTTCTTTTTTATTTATACCAGGACGGAGTTCTTCTATTTTTTTTATGAAATCTATTTGATTATTACCATATGTGAGAACTGAATCATAATGATCAAGTGCAAACATTCTGTAGCTTTCGATATCAAAGGAATGCGGTACATGGACATATCTGTCTACGTTTCTGCTTCTCTTCCACTGGAGAACGCCGAGCTGAGGTGTTGTCGACAAAACCGTACCTGCATTGAGCATGTTCATTTTTACAAGGCCTTTGTTTCCTTCTCCAATGAATTCTGCTTTGACAAAATCGTATTTTTCAGAAAGTGCAGGGTCATCTGGTGACTGTGTGTAATATACGAGATTAATCTTGCGTTTTTCAAATTCGTCACATACTGGTTTGAAAACATTCCAGTATCGTTTGTGGTCTGAATAAATGACATAAGGAATTTTGCTTGCATTTACTTTGTCTGTTTTACCGCCGCTTATGATAAAGCGCAGCTTGACGGTGAGCGCACGGAGAACAAACACAAGAGTTGTTGCAATTCCTATAAAAAGTGAAAAAAGCATGCTTCCCGTGCCCGGATCTATGTAAAGAAAATACATTGTCATTTTATTTTACCTCTTTGTATTCAGGCATTTCATGTTTCCAGTTTTCTGTTTCAAAAATGCTGTCGTGTACAGTGTACCAGTCTGTATCCTGAATGCGATAACCGTTGTTCAGTGTGTTTTTGACAGAGTTTGCACGGCTTGCAGAAACAACAGCCTGTTCATTTTTTTCTGCGGTAGAGAGCTTTCTGATCTGCTTACCGGTAAAAGGATTTACAGGATTTTCGATGAGGCCGTCAAACGCCATTGACGGCACGTCTGAATGTGTCATGAATGTATAATCATCTGTCATTTTGCCGTGACTGTCGAAATCTTTTATCATGAGGACAGGATTAAATTTTTCTATGTTTTCTGTTGCAATTGACTGTCCGAAAACGTCCGGCATTCTTGTATTTGCGCCGTGGTCTGCAACGATGATGATCCTTGAATTGTCATACATATCATTTGCTTTGAGAAAGTCAAAATAGCGTGCAAGTGCGATGTAACCGGCCATGTTTACATGGAATTCACAGTTTTCATTCCATTTTCCAGATCCGTGGTCTGTTATTTCCTGAGCCGGTCTGTAGTCAGGAACCTGTGTATAAACCTGGTCATGGCAGAGTTCGTTGTCCATGATGACAAAACAGTTTTCCTCGTTTTCTGTGTTCGTAAGTTTTGGCAGATAGTCGAGGACTGCATAATTGTCTACAAGGTGCATTATATCCTGGTCGCTGCTTTTCCTGAAGTTCCAGAAATCTGCGTAATGAATGACAGGACGCATGATAAGAGGTGAGATTTTGAAAATTCCAAACCACAGGAAATTTCTGTTTATCATGTTTTTGCGGACAGGTTTCAAAGTGATGTTGTTTTCTTTGCACCAGATATTGTTGAATTTTCCGAGTGTCTGATGGAAAGTTGTGTTCGGCAGATCGCGGAAAGCAAGGTCTACAGGCGGTGTGTCGTAGTTCGGATACGGAGGATCCATGACAGTGACCTTGTATCCATTTTCTGCAAAAATTTTCGGCTGGAGAGAAAGACCTTCATTGTGCTTAGTCTGCATAGGCACATCGCGTCTGTGATTCATTGACCACGGAGTGTATTCGTATCCGCCGTAAAGACAGACAGCACCCTGTATGGTCCACGTGCCGAGAGAAATGCAGTTCGGGTATTTTACAAAGCCGTCGAAACTGTCGTATAGCTCCGGTCTGTTCTGGAAAACAGGATCGATTATATAACCTGTAGAACGGTCCATCATAATGACAATGACATTTTTGCCGGTTTTTGTGAGATTGATAAATTTGCTGGCATCATCAATTTCAAGAGAAGGCTTTTCGTAATGTCTGTAAAAATCTGCAATCTTGGTTAAATTGAAAATGCTTATGGAAAATACGCTTACAAGTGCAATGAGAGAAACGGAAGAAATTACTTTGTAAAGCGAAAATCTGAATGCTGCATAAATCAAAGCAAACGCAAGAAGCAGAACTCCGACATTTGCAAAAAATTCTTTTTTTGTCGGAAAGAATGTCTTGTGTTCCGTAAATACAACTTCAGGCAGAATAGTGCCATAGTTTCCCTGGAAAACAAAATTGTTTATAAGTCCAAGAATCAGCACTGAAAAAAAACAGAATGCAAATATTGATTTTATTTTTTTTCCGAAAAGAAAGTAGAGACATGCCGGCCAGAAAACAAAAAGACCGAAACCCTGCAGGACACTGTTATAAAGGAACATAAGAGGATTGTCCTGTCCGTCAAGGTAACAGTACTCTGCCGTTGAATCTACGACAAGGAACGAAGGAATCAGAAGTCCGCACAAAAGAGCAAGCGGTATGCATGAAAGAAAAAAAACAGATGCAGCGTGTTTTGAATTTGTATAGACGACATTCAGAGCCTGGCGGAAAATTTTTCTTGAGATTTTTAAAATCCACGGGAGAGCTATGATTATCGCATCAAGTATGATGACGATTGTCAGATGGTCAAATTTTTTGACTGCAAGAAAAATGACAGCACCAGTAACAGCAGCACAGCAGCAGATGTGAAATTTTTTGAGTGGATTTCTCAGCTTGTAGAAAATGTTTTTTACAAGACTGAACACGTTGTTCATAGTCCAGTAAAAGACAAGTCCAGAAGGTGAGTCGTACAGTATTACTAGGAAAACTGCTGCCATGATGTAAATCTGGAGTTTGTCGCGAAGCCCCAGGCCTTTTGAATAAATTGCTCCGGATGTGCAGTTTATGGCTGTCATTGCAATCGGCAGGATATTTATGCCGAACATACCGATTTTGAACATCTGATCCGGCTGTCCCATATTTTTTATGAAAAGGAATGGCAGTCCCTGAAGGTCTGGATTGTGTGAAAGAAAATTGTATGCCGCCGTGAAAAACGGAATCTGAATCAAGATCGACAGGCTTGATCTGAGTGCAAAAAGCGGATTGTAGTTGTTCTGTCTGTAATATTCAGAGAGAATCATGTACTGTTCATCGCCTTTAAAAGCTTTTTTGATGTGCTTTACCCAGTGAGAAAGATTTTTCTGTTTCTCTCTTTCTTTTTCCTGCCAGCTTTCTGCAACTGCATAAATCGGCAGACACAAAAGGGAAATCGTAATGCTTACGCCGACAATGGAAATGCCGACGTTATGAAAAACTTCGCTGAAAACTCTGTATGCAAATTCTACAATAAAATACAGCGGATAGATAATAATCGTATATAGTGCGTGAAGCATGTCTTAACCTTTTTTATTTAAAATTTGAAGTTTTAAGCGTTATATTTTCAATGCTTGAAACTTCAGGACTTTATAAACCATTATTTTTAGAAATTATCTCTTATAATAAGTCTTATACCATTTTGCAAAAACTGAAAGCCCTTCTTCCAGACTTGTCGATGGCTTAAAGCTGAAGTTTTTTTCAAGGTCAGAAACATCAGCATACGTCTGATAGACATCACCCGGCTGCATAGGCAGAAACTCTTTTCTGCCTTTCTGTGAAATAACTCCTTCTCTGATAAGACAGTCTTCAAGAATTTCTACAAATTTGAGAAGGCTTTCCGGATGACTGTTTCCGATATTGTAAATTTTGTACGGGGCTCCGTCCTCAGTTTCTTCCGGAGATTTCTGCATTACATTCATAATGCCTTTGACGATGTCGTCGACGAAAGTGAAATCTCTGTACATGTTTCCGTTGTTGTAAATCTGAATTGGTTCACCTTTGACAAGCTTGTTTGTGAATTTGAAGTATGCCATGTCCGGGCGTCCCATAGGTCCGTAAACGGTGAAAAACCGCAGGCCTGTTGCAGGAATCCTGTACAGCTTGCAGTATGCGTGTGCCATAAGCTCGTTTGATTTTTTTGTGGCGGCATAAAGAGAAACTGGATTGTCGACTTTATCTTCTGTTGAATAAGGAATTTTTTTGTTTGTGCCGTAGACACTTGAACTTGATGCAAAGACAAGATGTTCTACAGGATAATGACGGCAGGCTTCCAGAATGTTAAAAAAACCGATGAGGTTTGAATGTATGTATGATTCAGGATTGTCGATGGAATAACGTACGCCTGCCTGTGCGGCAAGATTGACGACGACGTCCGGTCTGTATTGCTCAAAAAGCTTATTCAGGGCATTTTTGTCGGCGATATCGCATTTTACAAATGTAAAAGAGCTGCCGTATTTTTCGAGCATGGAAAGACGTTCTTCTTTGAGGGAAACATCATAGTAATCTGTAATGCTGTCGATACCGATGATTTTGATTCCTGTGATGTTTTCTGCAAGAGCTTTTGACAGCCAGCTTCCGATAAAACCGGCGGCTCCAGTAACAAATACTGTTTTATTTTCGAGAGATATTTTACTCATTTTCTCCTATGTTTTTTGTCAACTAAGTTGACGATTTTTATGGACCCTCCAGTCCTCTAATTTACATATTTGCGGCTAATGCTTCGTCTGCAAGTTTTGAAATATGATATTCTGGAGTTCTGAATTTTTGAGGTTCA
>JAZQQW010000016.1:0-24043 GCA_045629255.1 Treponema sp. | reverse complement strand
GAATTGAAAGTAATTATTTTCCTGCGGACTGACTTAATCAGCTGGTTCAAAAATGAAATGGAATATCCGTCGCAAAAACATGACTCTCAACAACAGGAATTTAATTTTGATAGAAGAAAATATCTTGGACACTAGTGATTTTTTTTATGAAAACTATTCATCTGTTTTTCCTGTTATTCCTCAAAATCAAAAGCAGAATTAAACAAAACGGAACGGCTTTAATACAGCCAAATGCTATTTTAGATTCTAATTCAAATATATCAATCATACGTCTTTTTTCCTGTTCCCACTGCCATCGTCAGCAGAATCTTTGATTACTTTCCTGCCAAATTTATATGCAAAGTATCCAAAGAAACAGGCCACAAAGGCAAAACAGAGAAAGAAAAAAAGTGCATCCAGAATGGAATTAAGAATTGTATTTTTAAGAACCTTATGATTTTTTGTAAAGCAGACAATAACATCATCTCCCTCATTATTTTTATTTTTAATACCAGTAATAAAACAGATAGGATTCATTCCTTCATATACGAAATTATGTATTTCAGTTTTGCTGTCAGTTTTAACTTCAACATAAACATCATAATTCCAGATTCCTGGTCTGCTGCCTCCTCCACTCATATTTCTTAAAACGGTTCCATGCTGCTGATTTTTTGAAAATCCGGCACAGACATTTACTGCCATAATTTCAAAAGTTTTACAGCATACAAATGATGAAGCTGCACATATACCGGCAAAAACAAAGCAAAAAAAAACGCAGGATACCCGGCTCATGACATTTTTAAAAGCAGAGTTCTTCTGTTTCGGTTCTCCATTTTTTTCTGAATTTTCTTTATACTCTTTTGCTATTTTACGGTTTTTCCATTTCAAAACTTTCGGCAAAACGAAAATAAGTAAAAATATCTGAAACAAAACTACACATATTTTTCCTGTCAGTTCTAAAAACTTACTCATTTATTTCTTCCTTCTTTCTGCTTTCTTCGTATTTTTTTTATGTCTTTCCACTTCGGGTCAAAAAAATCTTTCATGAAATAAAAAACAGCTGTTCCAATACCTATTGCAAAAACCGCACATACAAAAAGCCAGAACAATGTTTCTGCATTATTGTTTGCAATCGTGCATTTAATTATGTACCTTGAATTTACACGGCAGACTGTAACCGTTTTTTCTTCACTGATTTCTTCATTATCATAAAGGTCTTTTACGGAATCAAAAAGAGTTGATGAAGAACAGTATAATCTCTTTTTAACAGTCTGAGCTATTTCGGTAAATTCAACGGTTATAAAATCACAGCGGATTTTTGGAGTCCAGCTGTGTTCAATTTCTGTTATTACGGCTGCATATTGATTTTTTGTATTTAACGCAATTATATTTTCTGTAATTCTTATTGCATTTTTTGTTCCCAAAACAGCCAGCCGGAATTAAAAAAATTGCAATCACTGCTTAAAGCATAGAAAATAAAATCCGCGGTTCTCTCTTGCCGCGGACTTCTCCTACTCCTTACCCCGACCCGTGTCACTTTTGTGATGCGGGTCCTTTTTATACACATTCCTTAATCAAGCGGAACTTCCTTATCAGGTCCCTTAATTACTTTTGCTCCGCAGAAATAAACTCCTATTCCAAACGGAACAGCCAGTACTAAAAAGCAGATACAAAGAAATAAATTATTTAATATTGAATTCAAAACAGTATTTTTTAATATAACATAATGTTTTGTAACACAGACTATTACATCATCACCCTTTTTATTTTTCTTATCAATACCGGTAATATCGTTAATCGGATTTGCCGAATCGTAAACAATTTCATATGTATATGTCTTTCCGTCAGCTTCAAATTCAACTGTGGCACAATAGCTGTGAGTTCCCCTGCCGTATCTACTATATTTATTTTCAAGAACTTTTCCATGATACTGTTGTTTTGAACAGCATGCACAAATATTAACTACAATCATTTTAACGCCTTTAAAGGATACAAATAAAGCAAGAGACATTATTCCGACGCATAACAAACCAAGAAGTCCATAAACTATTCTTCGTATAACATTTCTGACGGCAGCTTTTCGTTTTCTTCGTTTTTCAAATTTTTCGGGATTTTTTGCAGCTTCTCTTTCAGGATCAATTTTAAAAAGTTTGCAAATTACACCCGAGACAAACCACTGTATATAAGGAACATCAGAATCAAAAAGATATTTACCAATCAACATAAACGGTAAAAATGGAAGAGTTACCAGGAGAATACTTATTGAAGATGCTACTATAAACTTTTTTTCACGAAGCGTTCTGTACTTTTCATCTTCGAGTCCAAAGAACTCAAGAAATTTATCTGCTATTAAATTTTCCCATAATTCAAACTTGTCATACCATTTAAGTTTTTGTTCAATTCGAGGGGCATCAGTCTGCACCTGTTTTAGGTCTTCTGGTCTTGCAATGTCTTTTGAATCAGATTTTTCATTTGGATTTTTCTGATCATCATTAAAACCTGGAACAAACTGTATATAAAGAAAGAAACCCAGAATAAAAGTTACGACAACGCACCAGCAGAATCCGCCTTCAATTCCAATTTCAATTCGTTTTTTTAAACTATAATAAGCCATAAAAAAGAATATGAATGTTGCAAAATCTGCAGCGACAATGCATAAAAAGCACCAGATACCTTTGACATCCATATCGATTGTTTTATCCTGTTTATTCATCAATTTCAAAAACACAAATTTGATGATAAGAAAATCAAGAACTAATACAATCAACCAGAGAGGAATAATCCCGATTTTAAGAAGGACATCATTTACTTTTTTTAATACATCAGCATACTTTTCTAAATTTAACATTTTTTACTTTTCCTAAAACTATTTTTTATCTGTTCTTTTCCATCCAGCCTTTTGCAAAATCAACAAGCTCTCTCTGTTTCATTAATTTACAAACTGCATTTCCAACTTTGCCGGTAAAAACTTTTCCAGTTTTTTCAAACTCATTTCCAATTTCACAGAAATCTTCATCATTATAAAGAATATCTTTTATCTCAAGCCAGATTTTCTTTCCATTTTCAATAACAGGAAAACCGTCTGGAACAATTATCTTGTCTTTGTAATCAGCTCTGTATTCTGCAAGATGAAGCGAAGTATTTGAATCATAATCAACGCCGAGCAAAAGGACAAAGCCATCAAACTCATTCAGACGGCCAATCGGACTTAAATCATTCTGCGCAAAATCATAGTGATTATCTTGAATGATGTATTCTTTATTTTTTCCCCATGCTGTAAATGAACATGAAGGATGACTGCTTCTAACAACGCCATTTTGTTTTCGAAATGTTTCTGCAATAATTCCCATGCCGCAAGTAGGAGTCAAATCTTTATCAAAGGCCGGCATTTCATCTTTTATTGTCTGCCACCAGTTTTCCGGAACAGAAGGATTTCCCCAGTACGACGGATCTGATAAATTGCATGAGTGAGAAGGCATTATTAAAGTTCCATCTTCTGTCAAAACTTCTTCAAGCGCCATGATGACGCTCTGTGCTCCACCGCACACCCAGCCGATTGAACTGAGTGATGAATGAACAATAAGATTCATTCCGCTTTTTATTCCGAGGGATTTAAAATCTTTTATAAGACTTGATATTGTATTGGGAAATTTTGTTTCGCTTACAATTTTTTCTTCAGACATTTTCTAATTCCCCTCATCCTTAACTTATAATAATATTCTATCAAAAATTACCATTCATATGCAAATAAAAAAAAAGCCTGACTAATAAAGAAACTCTTACCAGCCAGGCTTTTTTTGCTATAGATTAGTTTCCGGATTATGACTTTTTGCGTTTAGAAACCATATCAAAGATAACGGCTCCAAGAAGAACTGCACCTTTTGCAACCTTCTGAATATCTGTTGACCATCCAATCAAAGACATACCATTGTTCAAAACACCCATTACAAAAGCACCGACTACGGCACCCATAATTGTACCGATACCACCGGCAGCGGCTGCACCACCAATGTAACATGAAGCAATTGCATCAAGTTCGAAACCGTCACCTGCTTTTGGAGTAGCCGAACCGTTACGTGCAGAAAGTACGATACCGGCAACTGCAGACAAGAAGCCCATGTTTGTATAAACCCAGAAGAATACACGCTTTGTGTTAATACCAGAAAGACGAGCAGCTTTTTCATTTCCACCAAGTGCATAAACCTGACGGCCAGCAACAGTCTTGCTTGTCATAAAGTGATAAATTCCAACAATAACAGCAACCAAAAGCAAAACCATTGGAAGTCCGTTATTTCTTGCAAGCTTAAACAGAATAAACCACATGATTGACAAAATTACAATAAGTTTTACAACTCTCTGCCACAATGGATTTGTAGGGAAATCGTATTTCTGTTTTGTCTGATGACTCTTAATTTCTGCAAGAATAATCAAAATAGTTGCAATTATTGCTACGAAAATTGTTACCAAGTCAATATGAGGTGTCTTTGCCATAACCTGCTCAAAAAGATCAGTTCCTCTAGCTGCGTTCAATCTTTCAACCTGATCAGCTGTTGCAAAGAATGGAATCTTTATTGTCTTGAAAAATCCAGTGCCAATAAAGTTATACAATGCAGGTGTCGGACCTTTTGTCTGAGCTTTAAGCATTGTATATGTCAAACCGCGGCCCATAAGCATTGTCGCAAGTGTTACAACAAACGGCGGAATATGCAGTTCAGATATGAAGAATCCTACAAATGCACCAGATGCAGTACCAATCAACAGAGCAACAAGGAAAGCCATAGGAACAGGCCAGCCTAAATCAACAACAAGAATGGCAGAACAGGCACCAGTTAAGGCAACAATTGAACCGACACCCAAATCTACGTTACCAGTAAGAACACAGAGAAGCATACCAACGGCAAGTATAACAACATAACCATTCTGCATGATGATGTTGTTGATATTTACAGGTGATGCATTCTTTCCACCAGTAAAGATATAGAAAATCAAAAAAATTGCTACCAAAGCAATAACCATACCGAACTGTTTTATATCAATATTGACTGTTCTTTTCTTTTGTAAAGAATTATATTCCATCTTTATGCTCCTTTTTTTGCATTATGATCAACAATACATTTCATAATGTTGACCTGATTCATTTCATCTTTATTAAGCTCGCCTGCAATTTCACCTTCGTTAATAACGTAAACTCTGTCACAAGTTCCGATTACTTCCGGCATTTCTGATGAAATTACAATGACAGCTTTGCCGGCCTTGGCAAGCTCATTAATGACACAATATATTTCGTATTTTGCACCGACATCAATACCACGAGTCGGTTCATCAAGAATCAATACATCCGGTTGTGTCATCATCCATTTTGCAAGAACAACTTTCTGCTGATTTCCGCCGGAAAGGTTTCCTACAGTCTGATTAATTGACGGAGTTTTGATGTTAATTCGTTTACGATAATCTTCTGAATCAATAATCTCTTTGTTACTGTCGACAACACCATTTTTGCTGAAGTAATTTCTCAAGGCAGCCATTGTCATGTTCTGTTTAATATCCTCTATCAAAACAAGACCATAATTCTTTCTGTCTTCAGAAGTATAGGCAATTTTATTATTAGTTGCATCGCGAACAGAATTAATTTTTACCTGCTTACCATGCATATAAATTTCACCAGAAATTTTTTGTCCCCATGATTTTCCGAAAATGCTCATCGCAAGTTCTGTACGACCGGCACCCATCAAACCAGCAAGTCCTACAACTTCACCTGCACGAACATTGAAATTAACATTTTTAATAAAATGTCTGTCAGGATCTTCAGGATGATATACATTCCAGTTCTTAACTTCGAGAATTACATCTCCGATTTTTACATTTTGTCTGACAGGATAACGGTTTGTCAATTCACGGCCAACCATTCCTTTAATGATTCTCTCTTCACTGATATCATCGATACCTTTTTTGAGTGTTTCAATTGACTTTCCGTCACGAATAACAGTAATGGAATCAGCAATTGCATTGATTTCGTTAAGTTTATGAGAAATCATAATGCAGGTAATTCCCTGTTTTCTCAAATCTCTCAAAATATCAAGAAGATGAGCAGATTCTTCATCATTCAAAGATGCAGTCGGTTCATCAAGAATCAAAAGTTCTACTTTTTTTGCAAGAGCTTTTGCGATTTCAATCAACTGCTGTTTTCCGACACCAAGACTCATTACAGGTGCATTTATATTTTCATGTTCAAGGCCGACTTTTTTAAGCATTTCCATAGCCTTTACACGAGTTTTATCCCAATCGATTACGCCTTTACATACCTTCTGTTCATTTCCCATAAAGATATTTTCAGCTACAGAAAGATAAGGACTTAAAGCAAGTTCCTGGTGTATAATGACAATACCTTTTCCTTCACTTACTTTGTTATTATGAAATTTACATTCTTCACCGTTGTATATAATTTCACCGGAATAAGTTCCATAAGGATAAACACCGGAAAGAAGATTCATCAAAGTTGATTTACCGGCACCATTTTCACCAACAAGGGCATGTATCTCGCCTCTGTTGACAACGAGATTTACATTATCCAATGCTCTTACGCCAGGAAATTCTTTTGTGATGTTTTTCATTCTTAAAATTACATCATCAGCCATATATTAATTTCCCCTTTTTATTTTTTTTACAAAAAAAAGCAGTGATTGTAAAAATCTTAACAATCACTGCTTATGCACATTTCCTGAAATCACAATTTCAAAAAATGCACTTCTAATAAACTAGACAGTAGATTAAAGACCTAACTGTTCTGGTGTGTAATATCCACCATCAATAATGACTGATTTGTAGTTTGACTGATCAACTGCAACTGGAGTACAGAGGTATGAAGGAACAACCTTCTTTCCGTTGTTGTACTGTGTTGTATCGTTGATCTCTGGTTCTGTTCCCTTAAGAACAGCTTCAACCATTGTTACACATTTTGAAGCCAAAAGACGTGTATCCTTGTAGATTGAAGAAGCCTGTGAACCGGCAATGATATTCTTTGTTGCCATAAGTTCTGCATCCTGTCCTGTAATCAATGGCCAGTCTACACCAACTTTGTATCCGGCACCTTCACAAGCAGCCTTGATACCATATGCGAAACCATCGAATGCTGAACAAGCAATGTCAAGCTTCTCATCAGCATAGAAACCTGCGAGGTAGTTTTCACACCACTGCTGTGCTGTTTCCTGTGACCAGCGGAGAATACAAGTCTTGTCGAATGATGTACGACCTGTCTTACATCTCAAAACACCGCTGTCCAAATATGGCTGGAGAACTTCCATTACACCATTGTAAAGGAACAATGCGTTATTATCATCTGGTGAACCCATGAAGAATTCGATTGTATAAGATCTGCCCTCTGCAGCTGCAGTCTTAAGCTGTTTCTTTGCTTCAATATCCTTTGCGATTACTGTTCCAACACCCTTGTTATCAAATGTTGCATAGTAAGAAACTGCATCTGTATCCATCAACAGACGGTCATAAGCAATAACAGGAATTCCACTCTGCTTTGCTGATGCAAGAACATTTACCAAAGCTGTAGAGTCGATAGCTGCAACAACGAGACAGTCAACGCCCTTTGCAATCAAGTTTTCCATCTGTGAAACCTGAAGCTGAACATCGTCTTCTGCATACTGCAATTCAACAGCGTAACCTTTTTCCTCGAGCTGCTTCTTAATGTTAGCACCATCGTTAATCCATCTTTCTGATGACTGTGTAGGCATTGCTACACCAACAGTTTTCTTACCTGCTTCTTTTTTAGAGCATGAAGTAAAGAAAAGACCACAAATCATTACTGTGGACAATAAGATACTAGTAAGTTTTTTCATTGTTCCTCCAAACCTTGCATCCGCAAAGATTTTACTTTTTACTGTTTCTAATTATAATTCAAAAATAACTGTTGTCAAATAATTTCATAGCAAAAAATAAAAGTTCCGAAAAATTTGTAAATTTTGGGATAAATTTTCTAACCTTTTAAATTACTGAAGATAAAGTTTTTTAAATTTCATACTTGAGACAACTTCAAAAAATTACAATTTTTAGAAGCAGCTTTAAAAAACGACATTTCAAGTCTTTTGATTTTACATCAATGTAGATTTTTAATTTTTCAGAAAATTTGAATTTGCCAAAATTATCCAGTTATATAATAGTTCTCATAACTCACAAAATAAATCTTGCTATTTGACATTTTTTACTTTTATAATGATTTTGCATTATGCCTTTACATCAAAAATCAACAGTACGATTCTCATTTATTAAACAGTAAAGCAACTTCATAAAATTGTCAGACAGCTTGAATAAATAAATCCTGCTGTAAAAAATCCCATATTTTCTTTTACTCTGCCCTTCTTTTTTCTTCTTCTCTTATAATGTTAATAAGTTCAACATATTTCGATGGAATAAAGATGCTTATTTTATCAACAGTCAGAGACGAATCATAGGCATACCATGTATACTGCGAAAAAAACTGCATCAGTTCACTGCTTGAAAATTTATATCCGTAAAGTGCAAAAACACTGTTGCGTAAATATTTCAGGTAACACGTTTCAACTTTCGGAAGGACATTTGTTTTAAAATAATCAGGTGAAACATCACTTTCAAAACGAACAAGCTGATTCGTAAAATACTCAACCATTTTATAAAGGAAAATATCATTCTGTCTGAATGTCATCATTTCCTCTCCGTCATATTCAGGCTCATGATAATAACCATACATATAATCCGGCTGTTCAAAACCGTAACGGCCGTAACTGAAATCAGCTTTCCACAAATCAAACCAGCATTCATTTCCATCAGAATCAACAACACGCGGGTTTACATGAATTCCTCCAGAATCTTTATCAAAATAAAAAATGACATTTCCTTTTCTTACCTTGTAAAACACATAAGTATAAGGAGGATTATTATTTGTTGGAACAGCATACCGTTCAACAGAAAGTTTTTCTTCCGAAGTCAGATGAAACATGCAAAAAGCAAGAACAATCATCAAGAACATTTTTTTTCATTTTCTGCTTTCCTCCTCAATAATCATGTCCAGCATTTTTTTATTGTCAGCCGTCATTTTGCTTTCGATTGATTCAACAGTTACACTTTCATCCGGACAATAATTAAAGATGCATGAAAAAATTTCCTGTAAATCTTCTGACTTGAATGAGAAATTATAAAACGCATAAATTGTGTTCCGCATTAAACGCAGTTCACTTTTATCAATCCGCTTAAGAAGGGCTGCAATTTTTTTCCGGGTATATTCATTTTTGGATAGACCGTATTCAGAATCTTTTCCTTTCACGGAACTCCAGAACTGTTTTACAAAAATCTTTTCAAAAGCATATTCAGTTGGAAATACAATTACATGTTCATATGTATAATCATAGATGGCGGGAGAACCGTCAATCGAATCAGACCACACACCGTCAATACGAACCGGATGAACATCTGCAGTCAGAGGCTCTTCAATCAGATGTCCTCTTTTAAAATAATGACCGTCTTCATAATAACCGTCGTCATCATAATAAAAAACATAAACATCGCTGTGATTATTTTTTATTGATTTCTTCTGTGCAAAATTCATCTTTAATTTATTTGCGGCCATGAGCATTGGTACGGCAACCGAAAGTCCGTTTGGCCAGGTAACAGAAGGAATTTTATTATATGCCAAACCTTCCGGGCGGTCATAAACAAAACCTGAATAAATATGTTCATCTGGTAACCAGGCATAATCGCGGATTGCAGAACTTAATAAAGAAACGGTCTTTTTACAATTCATTCCATTAATTTTTCTTGGAGATTCATGATACTGCCAGTAAACATCTTCTACTGCACGGTAAATATCGCGTTCCTCTTCTGCTTTATAATCGTAAACGGTAAGTTCAAAAGAAAAAATGTTTTGGACTTTTAGGGTGAATGCATTTTTGTTGGTAATTGGCTCACGTTCTAAAACAGTTGCCGTTTGAACAAATAACCATGGCGCATTTTCATAACCGAGAGTATATCCTGCGCTTACAAAACCGTTGTCATTTATATTGCAGGAAAAACCATTGTGATTTATAAAATTACCGTTTTCTTTATCAGTTAAACAAGGAGATGCAGAAAGTCCTAAAACTGTTTTATCGGCGTAAATTAAACTTACAGGTTCTGCAAGGCGATCACTTCTTGTCATAAAAAATGGTGATTCTGGAAGTACGTTTCCATCTGTTTTAATTCTTGGAAATGCTTTACGGCCGGAAGAAGGCATATCTGCGGTATTGCGATTATACATGTATCCTGGCATAAAGAATTTGGTATTTTCAAGGGATGTAATCAACTTAAAATGAATAACGCCTGTAAAATCCGTTGTATTTTTATTTTCGAGCGTAATTTTATAAACAGTTTTTATGTTATCTGATGATATTTTTTCTGCGTTAAAACCGATATTTTTTTTGTCAGATTCAATGTAGACGCAATTTTCTTCATCAATACTTCTAATTTCACAAATTAATTTGTAGTTATTCATAATTATCCCATTTAATTTCCGCTGTCTGACACATCTATTTTTCTAATGTGTATTGTATTCAATCCGCTGATAAGTTTTATCTTTCATAATATTATTTTTTTTTTCAAGGTATCTGAACGAAATCAATAAAATTACCGGTAAACTTATAAAAACTCATTCAGCCTCGAATTTCTGAATCAATTCAATGTTATATTTATCTGCATCCGTAAGTAAAGCATCGCTGTATTCTGGATTTTTGCTGTACCACGTGTAACATTCCCAAAGGCTCTGTAAATCTGCACTTTTAAATGTTCTTCCATGCCGGGCATAAACTGCATTTCTCATAAGCCGGAGCTGGGCTTTGTCCATGTCTTTTAAATCTTCTTCTGTTAATCTTGAATCGAGTTTTGAAAACTTCAAGCCGTTATATGCAAAATAATCTTCAGGACAGTAGGCATTTTTTATCTGTTCCATGGTAACGAAGCCATCCAAGACATATTCCTGTTTTTCTTTATTCCAATAAAAAAAACTAAATTTGACCTGTCGTTTTTTTCTGTATACATTTGATATGAAAAACCATCTGAATAGACATCTCCAATTGCATTTATTAAAAAACCTCGTTTACCATTAACGATGCAGAATTTTATATCATCAAATGAAATATATCTTAATGCATTTACTCTTTTATTTTTTCCATTATATTTTTTTATATCATTATACAATGTACTGCCGGGATACTGATAACTCGGAAAATAAATAAGAAAAGGAATATTTTCAAAATCCGGCCCTTTTATTGCAAATCTGTTCCAGTTCATTGCCGGATGCAAATCTATATATAAAACCTGATTCGTTTCTGTATATGTAAAATCTCCGACATAGGCATCCAGTTCACCTATTTTCTTCAGATATTTTATGCTGTTGAATGATATTGATTTTTCAGGATATTCCCAGCTTTCATTTTCACCATCCAGAAAATAAATAAGCTGACTGTCATTTAAAGAAATATATGCAAGATAAAAATCATCATTCAATTTGCAGATATCTTTTATATTATTTTCAATATCCTTTTCATCTCTAAATAAAATAGAACCCGATATTTTATTTCTTATGGTTTCTTCATCCAATGCATAGCAGGAAAAACATGTAATTAACAAAAGCATAAATATAAACTTTTTCATTTTTATTTTCCTTTTTACAATCTTTCATTTTTCATCTTTTGCAGCAATCAGTACATGTAAAAAATTAATAAAATCAGTCAATCTGTTTCTGACTTTTTTGAAACCGTGTCTTGATTTTCATATTTCTCCCGTCACAACATATTCTAGTTTAAGAAGAATCTTTAAACTACAGCTTTAATGAAATTCTATTGAAACTTTTCTATACTCATTATATATTCAAGATATCGCCAGTGTGCGAATCTATTTTCCAACAGGTAGTCTAAACCAAGGAGGGACAGCCATGACAAAAGTAATCTCAACAGTAAATACAGACACAACAAATCTTAATTCTGGAAACATGGCTGTTTCTTTGTAATTCTACGGGCAAAGTCCGTTTAAATCACTGAAATTATTTTTTCTCAAAAAGCAGCCTGTTTTCCGTAAAACTAAAGGGCATTTCTAAAAACCGCATTTTTTAGGGCCCCGCACAAAAGGAAATTTATGGAATTTATAAAAGGCAGAAATGCTTGTGCAAAAGTATATTCAGACACTATGGAATCTTATGCAGGTTCACAAATTCTCGCAATCTGCGATAATGACGTTTCAAAAAAACAGACAATCTGTGTCATGCCAGATGTTCACCCAGGTTTTGTTGCTCCTATCGGACTTACGATGACAGTTGGCGAAAAAATTCTTCCGAATCTTGTCGGGCTTGACATCGGCTGCGGAATGACAATCGCAAAAATAACAAAACATCGCGGACTGGAATTCAAACAGCTGGACAGTTTAATCAGAGAAAAAGTTCCAGCTGGTTTTGAAATCAGGAAAACACCGCACAGATTTATTGAGCAGTTTGTTTTTTCTGACCTTATCTGCCAAAAACATATCCGGAAAGAAAACACTGCCTTAAGTTTGGGCAGTATCGGTTCCGGAAATCATTTTGTTGAAATCGACAGGGGCGACAGCGGAGTTTACATTCTTGTTCATTCCGGAAGCCGTCATCTCGGAAAAGAAATTGCAGATTATTATCTGGACTGCGGAAGAAAAGCCCTCCGTGAAAGAGGACTTGATGTTCCATATGAGCTTACTTATATAGATGGAGAAATTATGAAAGATTATCTTCACGATATAAGGATAGTCCAGAGATTTGCAGAACTCAACAGACTTGCAGTTATCGATGAAATTGTAAAAGGCATGAAATGGAAAACAGAAGAACCTTATTCGAGCATTCACAATTACATTGATTTTGATAACGCAGATCTTGCAAAGCCGGTTTTGCGCAAAGGCGCCATCAGTGCAAAAAAAGACCAGAAGGTTATCATTCCAATCAATATGCGTGACGGTGTAATTCTTGGAAAAGGCAAAGGCAACGCAGAATGGAACTACTCTGCTCCACATGGTGCAGGAAGAGTCATGAAACGAGAAGACGTCAGAAAGTCTTTTACTGTGAGCAATTTCAAATCCAGTATGAAAGGCATCTATTCTTCGTGCATTTGTTCCGGCACTTTAGATGAAGCGCCGTTTGCTTATCGAGGAATTGACGAAATCAAAAAAGCAGTTGAACCTACAGTAGAAATCTCAGAAATTCTCAAACCTGTTTACAATTTCAAGGCAGGGGGTGAAGAATGATTATGCAGATTTCAAGCGGCCAGGGACCTTCAGAATGCGAACTTGCCGTAAAGTATTTATTCGGATCTCTGAAAAAAGAATTCCCTGACAAATCATTTACGGTGAAAAAAATAAGTAAGTCACAATCCTGCGACGGGTATACTTCCGTAATTTTTGAAACAGATGCGGATTTATCATTTCTGCAAGGCAGTGTTGAATGGAAATGCCAGAGCTTTCTCCGGCCAGGACATAAACGAAAAAACTGGTTTATCGATGTAAGTGTAATCCCCGAAAACAATGCAATATCTGATTCAAAAGAAGTCGAATGGCAGTTTTTCAGGTGCGGAGGAAACGGCGGACAGAATGTTAACAAAGTTGAAACAGGAGTCCGTTTAATACATAAAGCAACTGGTATAATCATCACATGTACAGAAGAACGAAGCCAGAGCTTAAACAGAAAGCGCGCTTTGGAAAAACTTGATTCTGAACTGAAAAAAATGGAATCCATGGAAAACCGCAGACAGAATGCTGCGGCATGGAGTTCCAGTAACGGCATTGTAAGAGGAAACCCTGTCAGAGTTTATGCAGGCAGAAATTTCCGCCTGCAAAAATAAATTTAACTCACCGGATACAGGGGCAGTGTTTTTTTTGCTTCCAGCCAATGCTAACGATTAACAGAATGCATTTCGGCCGGAATAACATTTTGTCCGCAGTCAGAGACGGCGTCTTTTAGAGACGCGTCTCCAACGTGCGAACCAGATTTTATAGATATCTAAGGAAGCATATCAGTTTTCATTGAACTGACGTAAAAAAATCTAGAATTTACGATAAATTCTTCGTGCAACTTCATACATACCGAAGCTTGTAAGGGCACTCAGCATTTTATCGGTGACATTTTCTATAGTTTCTGCCAGATACGTAGAAAGCGAAAGATTTTTTGTGATTAAAAAGAAATCTTGAATCGTCGGTGTTGCATTTAACTGTTGCTTTATGTTGTCAAGATACAGAAAGATTACACTTCCAAGAAAAGCATTGCTGAAAGCACTGAGTAATCCTGCAAACAGAAAGTATTCTATTGTATATGTTTTTTCCTTTTCAAAAGTGGAACTTCTCTGTATTCTTCTTTCGGCGAAATCAAAAACAAGCCATGCAAGAACAGCCGTAAGTATGTGACAGCTCATATATGGAAGAAGCGTGTATTCCAGTAAAAACAAAATTCCGTTTGAAAAAACTGCACACAATATGCCCGGCACAAGCCCGCAGAGTGCAGTCACTCCGATTGTCATGATAGAGTCCAAATAAAGCGGGAATGAATTATTTGTTGCAATCGTTGAAACTACGCAGTTTATGCAAACAGAAATTATCAGAATGCAAACCGTAAAGATAATGTTTTTTGCATTAAACTGCCTGAAATACGACTGTCCTTTTGTAACATTGTATCTTGAAAAAATCATATAATTACCCCCTATAACTTTTGTAATGCAGCTCTGTATATTTTTTCTATGCACTTTCTATATGCATTACACCATTTTCATTGCCAGCATTATAAAAAAGAAATTCCGATTTTTTTCCAGAGAAAAAATCAAGCTGTCCCTTAAAACTTCATGTTAATCGATAAATAATTTCAAATCGTGATTGCAATTGTCATTCCTCCTTCGTTTACAAATTCTACTGTTCCTCCGAGTAACCTGACTCTTTCCTGTATGTTAGACAGTCCGTAATGACTCATTTTATCTTCTGGATTTAGGTTTAGCATTTCTTCGATTTTAAAACCGACTCCGTTATCACTGATGATAAATTTGAGTTTGTCTGATACGTCGATGAATTTTACAGTAACTTCAGTTGCATTTGCATGACGTGCAATATTACTCAAAGTTTCCTGCAGTATGCGAATAAACTCAATTATGATATCCTGCGAAAACTGCACAATCAAATCAGATGCAAAATAAAAGTGTGTCTGTATCCCGTAGTTTGCTTCAAATACACGAAGAATCTGCTGTATTGTTTTTTCAAGGTCATTTGACAAATCAAGATGAAGAGAACCTATGAGGTAGCGGATTTCTTTAAATGCCTGGGTTGCATAGAATTTTGCTTTTTCTTTATCGTCGGTTTCAAGATACAGTTTTAATGCAGCCAGATCCTGAGCTACACCGTCATGCAGATTACGGCTCATTTTTACCTGTTCGTCTGTTTTGAGCTTAATAGCCTGCATTTCATTTTTCTGTTTGATGAAATCGTAAAATAAAACAACCGCTACGATAAAGATAAGTATAGTAGAACAATATAAAAGACCGTCAAATCCAAAAATCAGTGAAACTTTTTTTTCTGCAACTTTATCCTGGAAACCTTTAAAAAGTTCTACAACTTCTTTATTTGTTTCTGTAAGAACTTCTCCTTCCAGAGAAACTTCTTTGAGGAGGAGGATACAGATTTGGTTAAATGTATTGTAAAGGTCTTTGTCAAAGTATAGAATAGAAAAAAAATTTTCTTTCAGAGAGGTACATTCTTCGAAAATCTGTTCAACAGTTACCCCCCCCGTTTATCTAATATTAAACTATTATTAAATAAAAGTATTTCTATGTATTCTTTTTCAAAATCCTTAAATTTTTCTATCGCCTGAGATTTATAGTGAATTGTAATAAATAAAGTGAATAATCCAAAAATAATTAAAAAAAGTAAAATAGCATATTTTTTAAAAAAAAGTTTTATATCCATACACGTGCAATTATATCATAAACAAATATATAGAAAACTGTTTTTCCTGGAAAACATTCCCGCAATCCAACTGAATAACAAAAAAACATCAAATTGAAAACAGCCGTCATTCTGCACAAATCATCTCTCTATACATGCGAAGAAACCCTCAGTTAAAAATTATGGGCAGCCTCCAAAAACTGCAATTTTTAGAGCTGCCCATGAAAACTATCTGTCTTCGCCGTTCATAGTCTGGATAGAGCCGTCAGCGTTGAATGTCAATTCGCGGAATTTTACATTGCGCTTCTGGTTTACACCGTTTGAACGTTCACAGTCATGATAGAAAAGATACCATTTACCGTGATACTCAACGATTGAGTGATGTGTTGTCCATCCCAATACAGGTGTCAGGATTTTGCCGCCGTATGTGTATGGGCCATAAACATTCTTTGATGTTGCATAGCACAAGAAGTGTGTTGTACCTGTTGAATATGTAAAGTAATATGTGTCACCTTTCTTGAACAGCCACGGATCTTCAAAATAGCGGCGCTCTTCGTCTCCGCCAGTAAGAGGCTTGCCTTTTTCATCAACGATAACAAGATCGCGGACATCTTCTGCAAGCTCTGTCATGTTATCTTTCATCAAAGCAATCTTTGGTGTACAGGCTTCTTCGGACCCCTTTGGTTCTTTGTTGTCTTTTGACCATTTATTGTTTCTGTACTGATCAAGCTGACCACCCCAGATACCTCCGAAAGTAAGATAGTACTTTCTGTCTGTATCCTTAAACAGACATGGATCAATTGAGTATGTACCCTGGATATAGTTGTCCTCAGGCTTGAAAGGACCTGCAGGATTATCACCAATAGCAACACCTACGCGGAACATGCCGTTTTTATCGCGTGCAGGAAAAACAAAATAGTATTTTCCGTCTTTTTCTTCACAGTCTGGAGCCCAAAGCTGTTTTGATGCCCATTTTACATCTTCAAGTTTAAGAACACAGCCACAATCTTTCGGCAATGTGTTTTCATCTGCCATTTCATAGACATGGTAGTCTTTCATATCATACTGATCACCGTTGTCATTGCTTTCTACATCGATGTCTTCATCGTGTGACGGATAAATGTAGATTTTGTCATTGAATACATGTGCAGATGGGTCTGCTGTGTAAAGGTCGTTTACCAGCGGTTTTTTCTGAATGCTCATTAAATTCTCCTTCAAAACATCACGTTACAGGCAGCACAAGAAATCTCGTCTCCCGCGCATTGTCATAACGCTATATCATGATTTTGTGCTAAAATGCAGTTTTTTTCAATCAGTTAAAGCAATTAGTTTTTAAATTGTTTTCTTTTTTTGAAAACCGAAGATATGTCCCGTAACACTATAAAAAAAATCAAAGCTATTATACTATATAGAAAGTATCTTTAAAAAAATCTCAGAGACGGTATGACATTCATCACGTTTATGGAGGAAAAATGAAAAAATCATGTTTTTTAACTTTGGCGGCAGTTTTGTTATGCATGTTTATTTTTTCATCAGCCAGTTCAAGCAAAGACAATTCACTAGAAGGCAGCTGGTATGGCTCAGATGATTCTGCATCTATATTCATGCAGTTCTCAGGTCCGAATCTTCATCTCGATTTTAAAGGCAAAGACAGGAAAGGCATGATTACGTCGTTTATCCTTGACGGCACATACAGAATAAATAAGAAAAAAATTTACATGACCGTTACAAAGATGACAACGATTGCTAACGGCACAGAAAAAACTGCCAATAGCGATGATTATCCAGAAGAACTGAAAGTAGGTTCATACAGTCTGCATAAAAACGTCCTTACCTATCAGCTGTCAGATTCAAAATGCTATCTTGTTAAATTTTCACCAGAAAAAACAGAGCTTGAAGGTACGTGGAAAAGAGACTCAAACAACTTTGAGTACATCAAATTTCACGGTTCACATGTTACGGCGCGATTTGGTAAATCCGAAGAAAACAATTCTACAGGCGGCGGTACGTTTCACACAAATAAAAATTTACTGTATATGACTTTTTATTGGTCTGTAGAAAATTGTTCTGAAACAGAACAGCGTGTAGAAACTACAAACATCATAGACAACGGCATATTGAATTTGAATTTTTCCCAAACAAGCGAAATCAAAAATAAGTCAATCATAAAACATTTCGGTCAAACTACGGATGTTAAAATATATACGCTGGAAGATAACAATCTTGTTCTTTCAAATCCGTTTTTTGACGATATGGTCTACACAAAAGTTTCTGATGACTAAGATTTTCAGATTGCTTTCCAGAAAGTTGACTGAAATTACTAAAACATAATGACAGAATATACAGTACCTTTAATTCTTTTAACAGAAATTTTTCTTGTATTATTAACTGTATGGTGTTAATATATCAGTTAGGAGGATTCTATTGATGAAAAACAAATTATTTATCTTATCTTTTCTCTTTTTGGTTTTGGGTACCTCAGTATTTGCTCAGACAATACAGGATGATAAATTTAAAACCATCGGTTACCTCAAATCAGACGGAAAAGTTCAGAATGACAAATATGTAACTCTCGGTTACATAACAAAAGACGGAAAAATCCAGGACAAGGGATACAAAACAATCGGTTACATCAAAAATGATGGTAAAATTCAAGATGATAAGTTTAAAACAATAGGTTCTGTCGGTGCTGACGGAAAAGTGCAGGATGATAAGTTCAAAACAATCGGCTATGTAAAGAGTGATGGCACTGTTCAGAATGATAAGTTCAAAACAATAGGCTATGCAAAAGGAATTCCTCAGCGATGGGCGGCGGCTTATTTCTTCTTCTTTAAGTTTAAGTGATAGTTTTTTAAGGTTTCAAAGCCCGTCTCAATTTTGGGACGGGCTTTTTTTAGCATTTCAATTATGTATCTATAAATCTATATTTATTCATGTGTTGTCATTTTAAGAAACCGTACTCGTAAACTTTCTGTTCGATTTTTTTTGCTAAGATTTTCTGTTTTGCCCTCAAAATGCTTATAAGTTCATTGTATTTTTCATCGGTGGAAGAATTGTTCATTTTTCCGCTTGTGCCGATTCCCTGAAAGGCTGCTCTGATGTCATAAAATGATGCGTTGTTTGCTTCTTTTGTAACGTGCGGTTTTGAATAGTAATATTTGTAAAGTTCTTTTCCTGTTTCAAGAACAGCTTTTGCTTCTTCCGAAAAAACAATTTTCTGAGAGCCGTCGTAGACTGTGCTTTCTGTTTTCATGGACTCAAATTCGCCTGTGTCCTGCTTTTTCAATCGTCCTTTCATGAAGTCTGTCATGAATGTTGATTCAAATGCCTGCTTTGCGTTTACTTCTGACTCTGTGAAAGGAATCCAGTGGTTTTTTGATGTATTGTTTATACAGTTTTTTCCATTTAATAATGTATAGACAAGACTATCCGCTTGAAATTCAAAATCCGTATCCCATCCATCTTTTGGATAAAGAAAATTATCCTGATTATTAATCCAAGTTCTGTCTATGATATGTCTTACTGTAAAAAATATACAACTGTGAATCAAATTTTTTCGCGTTATGTTATGAGTTTGAGAATGTGAAACAACCGCTGATGAAGGTGTATTAGTAATAAATACTATTTGATTATTTTGAAAATCAGATGCGCCTCGTACCATATATGCAATTCGTTCGGATTCATTATCATAAAATTGTGCCATCCAATTTAAGATAACGCGATTTTTTTCAACAGCAAAAATTTTTTTAACACCAATAAAATTGGATTCGTTATCATAAATATCCGTTTCGATTTCTTTAAACTCTTCTTTTACTTGAGTGTTCCAGATATGAAATCCAATAGGAAATTGTCCTTTTACATTATCAAAAGTATATCCAGGAACAATAAAGATTTTCTCTAACTTTGCATTAAAATTTTTCTGAAATTCTACAAATTTGGAAGATTGAATATTTTTCAATTTAAAAAAGAAATCTAGGTGACAACCTTTTATTTCATTATAAATTCGTGTTAGAAACTGAATACACATTTCTCTTTTTCCATATCCCATAAATTCATCATATTTCTGATGAACCATAGAAATTGCAACTCCAGAGCGCCCTTCGCCGTTACGGTTATCACCTTCCGCATAGGGAGGATTTATGTAAATCACAAGCTTCTTACGCTCATTTTCATCGGCGAGAATTTTTCTCAGTTGTTCAGGAACTTTTTCGCTCTGCAAATCATCGTTCAAAAAATCAAACTGGAAAATGTTGTTCTCAAAAATCGGAAGAACATTCTGGTCGGCAAGCTCCTTCATGATTCCGACGTCGCCCTTGTCCAAAGTTGAGGCAAATACTTTCCGTTTGTTGGAAAGACCTTTCAGCAAATTTCCAGTTCCGGCACAGCAGTCCCAGATGTAATACTCGTCCTGCCAGTCTTCGCCAAGAACATCTGCTATATATTTCTGGCTTAATTCAACCCATTTCTGTGGAGTAAAGAAACTTCCTTTTCTCTCTCTGACATCCTGGGGAACAAGCAGATCTTTCCGTTCAATGAACCACTGCCAATGTTCTTCTTTTGGCGGGCGCTCATATTTATTCCAAAAGGCTTTATAATTCTTTTTGGTTTTGAGCTGAGTTGTTTTGGACATTTCGGTTCCAAGCAGACTGTCTATTTCTCTCTGGAATCTATATTTTCCGTCGCTAAATACAACATCAAGTTTTTCATACAGAGTTTTTGTCGTATCGTTTATTAAATCTGCAAGAAAAAAGTCTCCGCAGAAGATATTTGCTTTCTTTGCCTGTTCCCAATTCATCTGAATATCAGGCATTACTTCTTCACGCCATTTGTTAAAGACTGCGATAAAGTTATTTTTCGTAACTTGAATCTTTTCGCTTTTCCCTGAGATAAAGTTATTTTTTATGAATTCTTTTATTTCCTTTTCATCGGAATCAAATTTGAAGATTGTCTTTTCTTCATCAAGAATTTTTTCGCAAAGGAAATAAAGCTGTTTGAATTCTTTAGAATCATGATTGCTTGGTGTTACGTTCCAGTTGAAATCGTTTTGTGAAAAGATGTGAAGAACCTTGTGATATTCAATAAATGCAATTTTTTCTGCGTCGAATGCACCAAGATACGTAGGAGGCATGTATTTTTCGTTAGTTTTTTCTTTTCCAATTGTAAGAATCAGCTGAACAAAACTTTCGTTGATGTCCTCTCTGTTTCCTTTTTTTGATTCTGCCCAAAGTAGGCTCTGAAGGTTTTCATCGGCAAAAAGTCCAAGATTGCCTGGAACTGATACACAAAAATCTATGTTCCCCAAAATGTGAACCGTTTCATATTCTCCAAAGAAATCCACAGAAATTCTTTTTTTTATTTCTTCTTCCCTAAGTGCCAAATCGTAAATCATTTATGGTAACTCACTAAAACTATGTATAAATTAGCAAAAGTATTACTTTGCTTAGTTATACTAGTATAAACTAACTATAACACTTAGTCACGCTTAAATTTAAATGTAAAAATGAAAATTAAACTAAGCGTATGGATGATTTTTTTGAAACTTTCAGACTTAATATAAAATTTTATAGAGGTGAACGAAATTTTTCGCAAAGAGATCTGGCAATTCAGGCTGATTGTACTGATGGGATGATTGGCCAAATTGAAGCAGGACGCACAAAACCTTCCTTTGATATGATAGTAAAACTTGCAAATGCACTTGGAGTTCATCCGGCAGATTTGTTTTTGAGGGATGCTTCAAAATCTCAGGGGCATATCGCAGATTTGCTCAGTGAACTGTGCAGGGAGGATTTTCCGGCAATTATAGAAAAAAAGTTTTCTGTTTCGCTAAAAAAACAATGATTCGAATCTTTTCCATGCGCTGATTATTATTCATAAAGTCTCCAAGAAATGACTCAAGATTTTTGTTAAAAATGGGATTGTGGATAGGATTGCAACTGGAAAGGTTTCGAGCGCAAATTTACTGTAAGAATATGCATCGGCATGCGTTGGGCGGAAACCGACACACAGCCCTTGCATCGGTTTTCGTTCTGTGCCACGATCAGAAAGCTGTCGTCTGCCATCAACAAGCTGCGTGGCATTTTTGACTACATTCGGTCTTTCAGCTTCATGCTTTTCAAAGTCATCATGTCAAAAATTCTATCTGAAACCAAATGCCTTACCGTAATGTTGAGTCTTGCATTTTTTCCGACAGGATATCTTGTCTTCGGACATTTTGATTTTGCGGCCTTCAATATGGATTTTGCAACGACAATCGGATTTGAAAGTCCGCCTTTTTCAGAATATACCATATCGTACCACTTTGCGGCTCTTTCTGCGTTTTCACTGTATGAAGAACTTCCAGAAAATTTCCTTATGTTTCCTGAATGAATCGATCCCCAGTCTGTCAGTATCTGCCCAGGCTCTATCACGGAAACCTTGATGCCGAAAGGTTTTGCCTCAAGTCTCAGTGCATCGCTTAAAGCTTCCACCGAATATTTTGACGCATGGTACCAGCCCGTAAACGGAGAGGAAAAAATTCCTGACATGGAAGACATGTTTATTATCCTTCCTGATTTCTGGCTTCTCATGTAAGGCATGACAAGTGAAACCATTTTTGCAAGTCCAAAGACATTTACATCAAACTCCTTTTTGGCTTCCTCCATCGGCACGTCTTCAATTGCACCGCCAAGTCCATAGCCTGCATTATTCACAAGCACGTCTATCCTTCCTTCCTTTTCAATCACGGATTTGACGCACGAAATCATGGATTTTTCATCACAAAGGTCAAGAGGAAGGACATTTCCACCGCTTTCTGATATTTTTTTCATGCACTCAATCCTTCTTGCAGCTCCATACACCGCATATCCTTCCTTTATGAAAAGAAGAGCCGTTTCAAGTCCGATTCCGCTAGATGCTCCAGTTACCAACACAACCTTTTTCATTCAACACCCCCATTGCATGACACTCTTGTATCACTTGACTTTTGCAATTATACTGATCATGAACTGAATTGCAATTGTTTTACACAAAGTGATACAAAATGAAGTTTTTGTGTCACTGGAAAAAGAATTTTGACAAATGAAAGAAACTGACAACGCATCGGCAAAGTACTCACAGGAGCAAATACAAAAAGCACTTCTTTCGCTTTTGGAAAAACGCACATTTGAAAGCATTGCCATAAAGGAAATAATTTTTGAGGCAAAGGTTTCGAGAAAAACTTTTTACAGGAATTTTGAATCGAAAATGGATGTCTTGAAATCTCTTGCAAACATGGCATTGAAAAGCTATGGAGAACAGATTTCAAAGCTTGAGACAGAAAGCCTTTCTGATTTTTTTGACATTGTTTTCAATACTGCAAAAAAAGAAAAAGATTTTTTCACACTTCTTTTAAGGCAGGACCTTTTTTACGTCATACAGGATGAGGCATCTTTTTATATTCCCAAGCTTCACGAAGATGAATTTGACGGATGCAAATATTTTTCATCCCTTTCTTCAAGCCAAACTGACTATGTGATTGCATTCAACATTGGCGCCATTTGGAATGTCGTCCGAAAATGGATTGCAGACGGCATGAAGACACCAGAAAGCGAGATAAAGGAAGGCCTTGTAAGATTTCTTTCAAGCCTCAGTTAGCATTTGATGAATGAAAGCTGACCTTGCATCTGGATGTGAGCCGACAAATTTTAGGCAGGCAGTGAGGCAGTTTCCAAACCGTCCAAAACAAAAAGGAGGCATGCGATAAACTGTCAACATGCCCCCAAACCAATAGATTATAGTAAATATACATTAAATTTTGTTTTTTTGCAAATTTCTATACTTTTTTTTGCTGCAACTATTGCAGGCATTTAAAAAATATTTTTGGAAATTACATTAATATCAAATCGCAAAAGTTTTTAATTTCTTCTTCCCTAAGGCTTAAATCGTAACTCATTTCGGAAAACTCTCTAAAACTTCGTGTAAAATTAGCAAAATCTATATTTTACTAACGATATTTTATCACAAAATCAAAAATACTAAAACCCCGTTAATTTAAGTAGAGTAATCTTAATCAAAATTTAGTAATGGAAAATTTTTCAGAAATTTTTAGATTAAATTTGAAGTTTTATCGTGAAGAAAAAAATCTCTCTCAAAGAGAACT
>JAZQQW010000015.1:0-27899 GCA_045629255.1 Treponema sp. | reverse complement strand
GTTGGTACTACGGAGCAACTTCTTGACATGCTTTTTTATAACACAAATCTCAGGTGTTATGTAGTAATCGAAGTAAAAACCGGAAAATTCGAACCTTCCTTTATTGGACAGCTTGGGACTTATGTAGCATCAGTAAATCATATTTTAAAAACTGAGCACGACAATCCAACTTTAGGTATCTTAATATGTAAAGATAAGGATAATGTTCTAGCAAAATATTCTTTGGAAAGTTCTTCCGAACCACTTGCTGTTTCTGAATATGAACTTACAAAACTTTATCCTGTAGATTTTAAAAGTTCACTGCCAACAATTGAAGAAATTGAAGCTGAACTTGGGAATTTGAAATAATAACTGAAAAAAAGTTTTGGAAAGACAAAATTAAACTGGCAAAAATCAACCGCAACTTGATTCCACAGACAACGAAATTAATCAGCTGGTATACAAACTCTACGACCTGACAGAAGAAGAAATTGCAGTTGTGGAATCCTCGCGTTAGGGATTGGAGCGGTGCGAAGCAAACAAACGCGCAGCGTTTGGTCGAAGGCGAGAGCCGGAGCCGCGGAAAGCCTGCCGACGCAACCGAAGGTTGCGTCGAACGCCTTAAGATGGGGCGGCGTTTTTTCGGTGTCTTTTTTATTGTACTTACCGGAGATTTTCGTTATTATTGGTGATATTAAGTTAGAGTCCATGAAATTTGATGTTTAGGAGACTGTTTTGAAATGCGGTTTTTGGGAGCTGTATCATTGCAGTTTTTTTTATTCTGTTTGTGCTTGACTCTTCTTGTCGCTTTATGCATACGTCTCATTTACGGAGTTTTGGATGAGGCAAAAATTGACTGCGTTTTGGAGCTGACTTATGGCTGGTAATACTTTTGGTGAGGCTTTTCGTGTTACGACATTCGGAGAAAGCCATGGTGCGGGGCTTGGGTGCATTATTGACGGTTGTCCGGCTGGTCTTTCTATAGATGAGGCTTTTGTACAGGCCGAACTTGACAGGCGTAAGCCCGGCGCCAAAGAGAATGCCTCTGTGACAGCCAGAAAAGAAGACGACAGTGCTGAGATTCTGAGCGGCGTCTTTGAAGGCATGTCGACGGGTACTTCCATAGCTGTCCTTATACGCAATTCAAACCAGCATTCTTCTGATTACAATAATATCAAGGACAAATTTCGTCCTGGTCATGCAGATTATACATACTGGCAGAAGTACGGTATACGCGATTACCGTGGCGGAGGCCGTTCGAGCGGCAGGGAAACTGCTGCCCGTGTTGCTGCCGGAGCTTTTGCAAAACTGTTTCTCAAAAAGTACGGCATTTCGGTCACGGCTTACACAAAAAAAGCTGTCGGCATTGAGTGTTCAAAAGTCGATCTGTCTGTTATCGAACAGAATCCTTTGCGTGCATGCGATCTGGATGCCGCTGCAAAAATGAATGAACGCATAGAAGAACTTCGTAAAAGCGGAAACTCTGGCGGCGGAATCGTCGAATGCGTTGTAAACGGCATGCCGGCAGGTTTGGGGGAGCCGGTGTTTGATAAGCTTGATGCCGGTCTTGCTCATGCCATACTTTCGATTGGAGCTGTAAAGGGCATTGAATTCGGAGCCGGCTTTGAGGCCGCAGATTCTACAGGTCTTGAAAACAATGACTTTATGAGGTTTGGTGATAAGTTTCTTTCAAATAATGCCGGCGGCATTTTGGGCGGTATTTCCAACGGTAACACGATTGTTTTCCGTTCTGCAGTCAAGCCTGTGCCAAGCATATATGTTCAGCAGCAGACTGTTGATATTGCAGGAAATGAAGCTGACATTGTTATCGAAGGCAGGCACGATATTTGTCTTTGTCCGAGAATTGTTCCTGTTATAGAGGCGATGACTGCAATAACTGTCGCAGATGCTCTTTTGCGAAACCGCTGTGCACGTGTATGATGCGCTGCACGTTATGGCATATTTTATGAAACCTTCTGGAAAATGAGGTTTTCAGAAGATGATTATAAATCCTTATGACAAGGGGAAAAAATGGCTGAAAATAGAAAAAAAAGTAAGAAAGAATCATCCGGAAAAAAGAAGCATGTTTTTGCTCTGCCTCTTTTGTTGATCATATTTATCCTGGCAGGTTTATATATTTTCATAGTGTACAGAAATGCCAAGTCTGTACTGAATCCGAAAGATTATGGAAGCAGAAGTGCTACACAGCAGGTTTATCTGGAGCAGACTCTTGATATCCGCTATCCCGAAAGAAATTCTCTGTCGCTTTCTTCCCTTGAGTACGGTCTTGAGATGCCTGACCTTGATATCAAGGCTCACAGTGCCATTATGATAGATACTGTAACAGGAAGTATCGTCTATGAAAAGAACGCTGATGATCCGATTCCTCCTGCAAGCCTCACGAAGATTGTGGAAATGTATGTAATTTTTCAGGCTGTAGAAAATGGCGAAGTTTCACTGAGTGATATTGTTCCTCTGCCTCCTCAGTCATGGTCTGTGAATTTGCCTTCCGATGCTTCACGCATGTATCTTGGCAAAGACCAGCGTGTTACGCTCCGTGAGCTTCTTTTGGGGCTTGCCATCGCCAGCGGCAATGATGCTTCCATTGCTTGTGCATACTATATATGCGGAAATATGCAGGACTTTGTAGACCGCATGAACAGTGCTGTCGAAGATATCGGCCTGAAAAAGACTCACTTTGTGGAGTCTTCTGGTTACAGCGAAAAGAACGTGACGACAGCAAGGGAATTTGCAACTTTTGCCCGTCATTATATTCAGAAATATCCTTTTGCATTGAGCCAGTTTCATTCAAAAGACCAGCTGCGCTATCCTCTGATGAGAAATTTGAGTGATGCAGAGAAAATGTCCGGCAGAGTTTTTACGATAACTCAGCCGAACACAAATAAACTTCTCGGTCTGATAAAAGGCTGTGACGGACTCAAAACAGGTTTCATCGACGAAAGCGGCTACAACATTTCTGTAACTGCAAGGTCTGACAATACAAGATTTCTTTCTGTTACGATGGGCGGTCCCGGCTCAAATACTCAGGAAGGCAATAAATACAGAATAGAAGATAATCTTGCTCTGTTTAATTATGCATTCGGAAACTTTGCAGACTATCAGCCGAAGTCAGCTTCTGTAAGCCATGAGTTTACAGTTGGTCTTGCTGGCTGCAAAGAAAAAACTGTCAGACTTGTGCCGGCCTTGAACGAGGTGTTTACAGTTCCTTTCATAGCAAGCGACTCTCCGACAGGTGCTGCTGCTTCTGTCTATGTAAATGCAGAAATTCCGGACTGCATTTGCGGCAGCGTAAAATGCGGCGACCAGTATGGTGTGCTTTATTATAAGCTCGATGACAAAGTTCTGCGTGCTGTTCCTCTTGTTGCAGACAGGGATGTCGAACGGGGAAATGCTTTTGATTACGTGACAGGCGTATTGACTTACAACGCAATCAGGTATTCAAAGAAAGCTTATGTAAAGTATATGGATCTGAAAAAATCAAAAGCTTCAAAGAAGTCAAACGATTCTTCTGCTGCAGAAAACAGCACGGATGAAACTATCTGACGTCATGCGGGGGCGCAGATAAACTCGTCAGCAGCCGGAGGTTTCGGCCTGAACTGGATTCATCATCTGCTGAGTACGAAGCCGTGACAGACTTTTTTTTGAAAAGATAACAAGGGGAAAATATGAATTTTTTGAAAGATGTTTTACAGATTGGTGCGCTGACGATTATTGCCAGCTTTGTTTTTTTTATTGTGTATGGCAGGATTATCAAGACAAAAAAAAGAAACGGAACGCTTTCGCCCAAAAATCTTATTAAATATACTTCCTGCGAAATGATGGTAGAACTTCAGCGGTGCGGTTATAAAGGATATGGTTTAGGTAAAATTGAGTCGTTTTTGGCACTTGACAGCTGCATTGAAAAGAAAAAAGCAAGTTACACCAGCGAGGAGCTGCTGAATGATAGAGATTTGATTATGCATCTTGGTTCATTTGCAGGTGAACTTCTGCGGCTGAATAAGCATTATAAATGGGAAATTTCCGAAGAGATGGTTCCAAAGCTTGTCCGGAATGAAGAAACTGTTTATCCATTTGAACTTGTAAAGCAGAAAATAAATGGCGAACTTGAAAGTCTGTATGACTATGTACAGAAGCTTTGAATTCTTTATAAAAAAATGACTTTGGAAAAATCATGACAGGAGAAAATTCTTTTGTTTCAGGTTTCAGAACAGGAGGAGACTGCTGGCATTCCGGAGTTACTTTTCAAATACGGGGCTGACTTATAATTTTTTCAGTTACCAGAGAAAATCCTGGAAATTTTATAATACGCATATAAAAAAACTGAGGTGTTTATGAAAAAATTACCAAAGCTGACGATGGAACAGATTAAAAAATTTGATTATGTTCTTTTCTTTATTGCAGGAATAATTGGAATTGTTTTCTTTTTGGGGGCATTGTGTCATTTCATTTATGATTTGATTCCACGCCGTCCAAGAGAGCCTGCACATGTAGCAATTATTCAAAATGGTGATGAAAAAACTGAAATTGTAAGAACAACAAATTTCTTTCAAAAAGTGAAAGATGCATATGTTTTCACTGTAACAAGTAATGGCATTAAATCAGATGAACTTATTGTAGTTTCCGATATTTCTAATCTTGTTGGTGCAGGTTGTGTACAAAACAGTTTGAACAAATCTGCATCAGCTTCTGAAATCATCAATTTTATTTTTGTAAAAGACGGTGAAGAAACTCAGCTTTTTCCTTCTGACTTGTTCATCTATAAATATCGTTTTGCAGATGATGAAAAACAGAAAGCCGGAAACTTCCAGGATTTTAATGTTTATGCTGTAATAAAAGCTGACACAAACAATGACAATAAACTCGACAGCAAAGATAACATTTCTTTGTATGTTTCAGATTATGACGGCAAAAATCTGTTTGAAGTTTCGCAGTCAATTTATCGTTTTGAATTTGTGGACAACAATATGTTTTTGTTTGCTGAATATGACGGTGAAATTGTTTCGTACTATGAGTTTGATATAAATGCAAAATCTAAAAAGTTCATAAAGTCGGTAAAGAATTCAATTTCTGAGAAATATATTGATTTGAATAACTATCGCTTATGTTATTAATGTCTGTGTGGAGAATTTTATGAAAGAAGAAAACAGAGAAATCCTGTCAAATTTGAATTTTCGTTTGATGGATATCAATTGGATCGGCAAAATCGGTAAGTATTACTTTGATATTTTAGACAAGCAGGATTCAGAAAACGAATTAGTTATTGCTGTTAATTTTGCACCGAATGAAAACAAAGGCAAACTGTTTGAATATTTTGATACTTTGGAAAAAGACGAAATTATTTCAAGCTATGGAATGGAAGACAATGTAATCAGGCTTTCTTTCATTGAGAATGGCAGGGAAAAACTTGATGACTTGCTGAAAAATATTGTTTCGAATTTTGATGGCATTGATTTGAAATGCAAATGTGATAACTGTTCAAACTCTATGGATTTGAATTATTACTGTTATTCAAACCGCTATATGCTTTTGTGTGATGATTGTGCAGGCGAACTTCGTTCAAAAATTGAAGAGGACAAAAATGCTTCCGGCAATTATGTAAAAGGATTTTTTGCAAGCTTGATCGGCGCATTTGTCGGCTCTATCGTCTGGATTTTAATCGGATGTCTTGGTTTTATTGCAAGTATTGCCGGTGCTGCAATTTCTTTTGGTGCTTTTAAAGGCTACAATATGGCAAAAGGCAAAATTTCCAAAGCTGGTGTCATTATCAACATAATAACTATCATCGTTGCGTTTCTGTTTGCCAATTATATTGGCCTTTTCATTCAGTTTATGAAAGAAATTAAAGATGGCGATTTTATTTCCTTCGTTATGTTTACTCCGTATTTATTCTCTGATTCAGAGTTTTTGGCCGGGATTATAAAAGACCTTGGATTTGGAATTCTTTTTGCTTTCCTCGGTTCTTCAAAAACAATTTCGGCTTACTTTAATCAGGCAAAACGCAATGACAGTTTCGATGTCGAAAAAATTGAATTTTAACTAGTAGGATTACAGGACTGTAAAAAATGTTTTGCAAATCCGTCTCAAAAAAGCTTCTGCTTTTAGAGGCGGATTTTTTATATTTGGTGCAGAATTATTCTGTCTGAATTCTGCATCTTTTTTATGGAAAACAGACACACAGTTTATTTTATCTGTGTGCCTACATTTCTGATTTGTCAGTTCAAATCAAGTCCGAGAAGTTCTGCGGCGTTTTTCCACAGGATTTTTTCGCGTTCTTCGTCGTTCAGATCAAGTTTGTAAAACTTTTCAAGTTCGCCTTTATGATCCCACATAGGGTAGTCAGATCCCCAGAAGAACTTTTCTACGCCGTGCTTTTTTATCATTTTGTTTGCTTCGTCGACAGGAAGTTTCCACAAAGTACTTGATGTATCAAAGTATACGTTTTCTCCGCACAGATACTTGAACGAATTTTCCCATTCTGTGTAGCCGCCGAAATGAGCTGCGATTATCGTGAGGTCCGGATGCTTTTCTATGACGTGAGCGATTCTTGCCGGACCTGAAAAATCATACCGGCAGTCACCGGCGTGTACGAGTACAGGCATTTTTTCGTGTGCAAGTACATTGTAAATCGGATCCATGGCATCTGCATCGATCTGAAATTTCTGAAAGTCTGGATGCAGCTTGATTCCACGAAGGTTGCCTTCGTATTTCATGCGGAGAATTTCGTTCTCGAACTTTTCATAGTCCGGGTGCATTGTTCCGTAACCGATAAAACGGCTTTCTTTTTTGACTTCGCCGATGATAAATTTGTTGATAGATTCGACTTGACCGGCTCCTGTCGCTGCCGAGTGAACTACATATTTTGTGACGCCGATTTTTTCGCCGCTTGCAATCAGGTTCTGAACGCTGCCGTTGTATGCCATTGGAGCATCGTAGAAAGCGCCGATAGCTTTGCTTGCTTTGTCTGCGATTTTTTCGGGATAAATGTGTGCATGGAAATCTATAATATTCATAGTAAACTGCTAATACTATAATGAAAAAAAGATTTTAATGCAAATAAAGCAGTCTTTAAAATAAATGTTCTGGAAGCTTACATAAAATTTGATTATGTAAACAAAAAAAAGAACCTTGCATTTCTTCAAAGGCTCTTTTTGCTTTTAAAGTGATTTTTCAAAGATATCAGCTGTCATGTGATGGCAGATTAAGTCTGGCATCTCATGACAGCTCATCTGTATTTTTCTGAAAGTGAAAAAAATTACAGACCGAATACTGATGATATGAAAATCAAAACCATACATGCCGGGCAGACATTGCATACCATGACTCTGTAAAGCCATTTTGCACGGAATGTCTTTGCACTGAGCATGACTTCGTCTTCTACGTATTTAACGCCGACAACAACGCTGATGAGAACGCATGTGAGAAGTGCAACGAGAGGCATGATTACGTTATTACTGATAAAGTCGAAGAAGTCCAGGAACTGCATGCCGAATACAAGTACTTTGTCCCAGATGCTGTAACCAAATACAGAAAGAAGTCCGAGTACGATGCCGAGTCCAAGTGTAATGAGACAGCTTGGAATGCGTGCAAGGTGGAACTTTTCGCAGATAATGGAAACAATTGCTTCCATAAGTGAAATTGCTGATGTCAGAGCTGCAAGAACAACAAGAACAAAGAAAATAGCGCCGACAAACTGTCCGCCAGGCATTGTTTCGAAAACCTGTGGAAGTGTGATGAACATGAGGCTTGGTCCTGCGTTCAATGCTGCTCTGTCACCGCCTGAGAAAACAAAGACTGCAGGGACGATAATCATACCGGCAATAATTGCAACAGCTGTATCAAAAACACTTATCTGTCGGACAGAGTTTTTGATGTCGTCTTCTTTGCGCATGTAAGAACCGTATGTTACCATGATGCCCATTGCCAGAGACATTGAATAGAAAAGCTGTCCCATTGCAGCAATGATTGTCTTGAATGAGAAGGCTGAGAAGTCCGGCTTGATGTAATACAAAAATCCTTCGACAGCACCTTTGAGCGTGAGTGTGTAAATTGCAATACCGACAATTATTATCAAAAGTACAGGCATCAGGATTTTACTGAATTTTTCGATTCCTTTTTCTACACCGAGCATGACGATTGCTGCTGTGCCGAGGAGGAAAATCAAAAAATATATAGTCGGCTGTCCTGCATGTCCGATGAAGCTTGAGAAGAAAGAGCCTCCGTCAGCGGCGACAGTTCCTTTGCCGATTGAGAAAGTTACAAGGTACTTCAGTACCCAGCCGCCGATTACGCAGTAATATGGGAAAATGATAGTTGGAACAATTGCTGCAATTATTCCGAGAAAACTCCAGTTTTTGTTGATTTCTGAGTATGCACCGATAACACTTTTGCGTGTTTTGCGTCCAATTGAAATTTCTGTTGTCATCAGTGAGAATCCGAATGTGACTGCAAGCAGAATATAAACAATCAGAAAAATGCCGCCACCGTATCTTGCTGCAAGATACGGGAAACGCCATATGTTTCCTAATCCAACTGCAGAACCTGCTGCAGCAAGGATAAATCCGATTTTTGAATTAAATGAGCTCTTTTCTTTTTCAGCCATTTATCTTACCTCTTTTGTCAATTTAAAGTCTTAGTATGAATTTACAGTTTTTCTCCAATAAGCTCAAGGTGTTAATAAACTCAAAGGATTAATAAAAAAAACTTGCAGGAAAATAAAAAAAGATTTTTTATGACTGTCTTTGAAAGTGAAAAATCTAAGAAAGATGGGGCTATCTAATAAGTATCTGTCATGCAGAATCAAGATTTTGCATGATACTATGATTTAAACTTATTAGTTATCCCCGTTTTACATTCTTAATGTATTTTTTTTAATGGTTTTTTAAGTTTTAGTTTTTAGAGATGTTTTTTAGCAGCGTTGAAGGATTTACAAGTTTTCCGTTTTTGTAGACGGAGAAGTGCAGATGAGGGCCTGTAGAGTAACCTGTGCTTCCTACAAGTCCTATTTGTGTTCCCTGATTTACAAAAGCTCCGTTCTTGACTTCGATTTTACTCATGTGACCATAAAGTGTCTGATATCCATCAAGATGCTTTATGATTACGTAGTTGCCGAATACGTTTGACCAGCTTGCCCTGACGACAGTTCCGCTCATGGCAGCTTTGATAGGAGTACCTTTTGGACATGCAAGGTCGATACCTGTATGATAAGAATCTACTCCGGTAATAGGGTCTTTTCTGTCACCGAAATTTGATGACACTCTGTAAGATGCTGTTATCGGGCAGATAAAGTTTTCGCCCATAGCTCTCTGCAGTGATTGTGTGTCAAGTTTTGCACCCGGAATAAATAATCGTGTACCGGCTGTAAGGTCATATGAGTCCAGATCGTTTATATCGAGTATGTCTTCTACTGGTACCTGATATTTTGCACTGAGTCCTGCAAGCGACTCACCTTCAGAAACTGTGTGTACAAGTCCGTCCAGAGATGGAATCTGAAGTTTTTGTCCGGAACGCAGATAACGTACGTTCTGTATGTTGTTTATAGCTATCAGAGTTGATATGTTCTGCAGGCCGAATTTCTGGCTGATGGAACTTATGCTGTCACCAGTTTTTACAGTGTAGTCCTGGTAAGTTACAGGAGATTCACAAATGTATTCGGAAATATCTGAAACAGAGCCGTCTCCTGTTACGACGTTTCCTTCGTTGTCATAATATGGCTCTTCTGTCAGAGCGCGGTCAAACATTACCTTGCTGAGATATGCTGGATCAGTAATGCCTGTTTTGCTGAAATCTACACGATGAACTGTATTGCTTGAAAGCACAACGATTCTGTATGTACAGAATGCGAGTACTGAACATGCTCCGACTGCACATGCGATTTTTACAGCTTTCGGAGAAATTTTTGGAATAGTTATATTTTTGCGGGATGATGTTTTTCTGTTTACTGTAACTGAATTTCTTGGTCTCTTGAAAAACAGGTTTCCCTGAAGAGCTCTGGACATGTGACTGTAGTCCATAATCTTTGGCTGTGATACTTCTGTAAAATATAAAACTTCCATATATTTTGAGTATCGACAGAATATAATTTCGATATTAGAATAGTTTAGAAGACGAATTGTTTCTAAAAAAATTAGTTTCTAAAATTGTCAATGAAAACAAACTTTGATTTTGCGGGAAAGAATGAAAAAGACGATACTGCTGAGTATTTTTGTTGGAATAAGTGTCAGCTTGATTTTGAAATTCTTTATAATAGATATTTTTCATGTTTGCGGACAGTCAATGGAGCCAACTTTGAATGATGGATGTACTGTTTTTGCAAATAAGACTGCTTATGGACTTGTCAGGCCGTTCAGTCCCAGACTGATATTCTGCTGGGCTTCTCCTAAGGCAGATGATGTTGTAATTTATATGCATGAAAACAATCTTGTCATCAAGCGGTGTGCTGCTACAGCCGGCTCTCTACTGGATTATTCTAGAGATAACGGATATACTCTAAGTGTGAATGGACATTCATATCCTCTATCGGAAGAGCAATTTAATAAAATGTGCGATATTGATAAAGTTCCCGATGGTACAATTCTTGCATTGGGCGACAATCCTGATTTCTCGATAGATTCCCGTGATTACGGGTTCATTCCAGTATATAATGTTTTGGGAAAAGCCTTATGCTATTAGCAAAAAATAAGTTTTTCAGAGATAAATGGCTGATCGTTTTGGGCGCATTATTGTGCTTTGTATTGGTTTACATATATTTTTCTTTTGTGACACTTGCTTTCAGTGAAAAAAAGACTTACTTGTCGCGTCCGCCGTCAGTTGAACGCGGTGTAATTGTCGATAGAAATGGCAAACCTCTTGCTGTTCAGACTAACTTCTATCATTATGGAGTTACTCCTAGAGCAATAAATGAGTCCAGAATAGAAAGTTATGCTATGGCTATGTCGCCGGTTCTCGGAATTTCTCCGGACTCCATCGCTGAAAAAATCAGATCAAACAAAAGCAGCAGTTTTATTTATCTGAGAAAAAAACTTACTCAGGAAGAATATGAAGAAGCCTATCAGATTGTAAAGTCCAAAGGCTACAATTCATTTTCTCGTTTTGACAAGATTCCTGGAAGAATTTATCCGGAAAATGATCTTGCAAGTCAGCTGATCGGATACATGGGCGATGACGGCAAAGGTTTGAGTGGAATTGAGTATTCTCAGCAGAAAATTCTTTCTCCTTATATCCCTGAGGATGCTGTCGAAGATATACACGGAAATAATGTATACTTGACTATCGACGCAAACCTTCAGTATCGTCTTGAAAAACTTGCAAAGGAAACAATGGCAGAAACTCAGGCTGAAAGCATGATGCTGATTGCTTCTGATTCCAGAACAGGAGAAATTCTTTCCTATATAAGTCTTCCTTCTGCAAATTTGAATAATTATACTCACTCAGACATAGAATCTACAATTGACCGTCCGGCGATGATTGCTTATGAACCGGGAAGCGTATTTAAGATTTTCAGTACTTCTGCGTTCCTTGACTCTGGTGCATTTGATGTAGATACTTTGTTTCTGTGTGATGGAATTTATGAACGCACGACGAACCGTGGAGAGACAATCCGCATAACTTGTCTTGATCATCACGGATGGTGTTCTGTACGAGAAGCTCTTAAGTTTTCTTGTAACGATGCTCTTGCGCAGATGAGTGAGCTTATTTCAACAGATACATTTCTTGATTATCTGCATCGCTTTGGATTTGGAGAGAAAACCGGAGTAGAGCTTCCTGCAGAAGCAAACGGTCTGATAAAAAATGAAAACGACAAGTACTGGTCTGCCAGAACTCAGGCAACTATGTCGATTGGTCAGGAATTGAGTGTCAATGCCTTGCAGATGGTACAGGCTGCTTCTGCGATTGCAAATGGCGGTGTTATTGTCAAGCCTACTGTCATTGAGAAAATAACAGACAGAAACGGCAAAGATTTGTATACTCTTGAGCCGAAGTATGGTGAGCGTGTTCTGAAAAGATCAACTGCGAATTACATATTGAGCTGTATGGAAACGACAGCACAGAGCGGAACCGGACATAAAGCTGCACTCGGCGACATTTCTATTGGTGTAAAAACAGGAACTGCGCAGATGGCAGATCCTGTAAACGGCGGATACAGTGATACTGATTTCATTTCAAACTGTCTTGCTGTATTTCCTGTAGAAAATCCAGAAATTATTCTCTACATTGTTATCATCAAAGCAAAAGGTGAAACATATGCCGGTCGCATTGTTGCTCCTGTCATTGCAAAAGCCGCGGATGAAATAATTGATCATCTTGGTATGACAAGACAGAAAGCTGCAAGTCTTGAGCATTCTGGAACAATTTCCATAATGGAGAATCCTCCTATTATAGTAGATGATATTGTTCCTTCCTTTATAGGACGTCCAAAAAGAGACCTTATACCTTTGCTGGACAATACAAGCATAAACTATGCCATAAGCGGAGAAGGCTGGGTTGTTGATCAGTATCCTCCTGCAGGCTCTCCAGTTACAGAGGGGATGACGATTGAACTCTTATTGCGGTAGTCTTTATCAGAAAAATATTACTCAGTTTCAGAACAGATTTCCTTCTCTGTATGATATGCTCAAAGATGATATCAAAACTTTTGAGGAAGATGAAAAGACTGTTTCGAAACTGCCGTTTAATGTAGTAGAATCTAAAAATGGTTCTGCTACAGCTGATATAAACGGCGTTATGCTTCATTCCAAATACAATCCTGAACGCGAAGCCGAACAGCTGATTTCCAGATTTGGAGCCGAAAACGGTTCTCCTCACAAAGCTGCTGTGTTTTTTTCTTGTGGCCTTGGATATGCACCTCTTGCATTTCATAAAAAAAATCCTGATATTCCTGTCATCATAATAGAAGAAAATCCTTTGTTTTTGCTCCAGGCTTTCACTGTTTTGGACTGGACACCGCTTTTTTCACATGTTCAGATAGTTTTTGCTGTTGCCGCACCTGTTCAGAGTGCCGGTACCATTTTACGACAGTACGATGTGGATTCTTTGTGTATTTTCTCGGTTCCATCACAATGTGCACACAGTGAAAGTTATTTCAAAGAATTAAAAGCTGTTCTCGTACAGGAAAAGCAGAAACAGGAAACGAATACAAATACTCTTGAAAAATTCGGACATCTTTGGCTTTCCAACAGTCTTAAGAATATGTCGTTTCTTGATAGGCTTGATGGTGTTGACAAGTACCGCATGGTAAACAGAGATTTACAGATTCCTTTTGTCGTTCTGGCTGCAGGTCCTAGTCTCGAAAGACTTTTGCCGCATCTTGCCGTGCTCAAAAAGAAAGCCATACTTGTCTGTGTAGATACTGCCGTACATTCATGCCTGAATGCCGGCGTAGAACCTGATTTCATTGTACTTCTTGATCCTCAGTATGCTTGTGCACTGCATCTGGAGTTTCTGAGTTCTCCGTCGTCTGTCCTTATTACAGAATGTGCCGCCTGGCCGTCTGTATTTCGCTTTGAATGCAGTGAAATAGTTCTTTGTTCTTCGCTGTATCCTCCGGGACAGTATTTTGAAAAACTTCTCGGAACAAAAGGCAAGCTGGCTGCTGGAGGAAGCGTCGCTACGTCGTGCTGGGATTTTGCAAGAATCTGCGGAACTCAAAAGATATACATCGCCGGTATGGATCTTGGATTTCCGGGCAGACAGACTCATATACGCGGTTCACAGTTTGAAGAACGTGCACACAGATTATCTGACCGTCTCAAAACATGCGAGACACAGAGTGTTGCAAGCCTTATGGGCGCTGCACCATTCATGGCTCATGATTATAATGGGAAACCGATTTTATCTGACAAAAAAATGTCTCTTTTTTCATGGTGGTTTGAAAAAAGCTGCGCTGTTGCAGAAGAAGAGGGCGTTTCGACATATTCTCTGACACCAGAAAGCATGGCTGTCAAAGGCATCGAAAAATCTGATTTTGAAGAATTTCTCAAGGTTTTTCCAGATTGTCAGGACAAGAAAGCTGAGTTTTTCGAAAAAGCCAAGCATAAGAGCTGGCTTTGCAAAGAAGAAAACGAAAACAGAGCTTCCTATGATGAAGTTTGCCGCACATTCCGTGAGAACATGGAAGTTTTGATATCGACTTCTCGTAAGGGAATTTCTCTGTGTGAAAAAGCTATACGAAACAGAGCTAAAGTACAGGAAGTTTTTGCAGAACTTTCAAAAATAGACAGCACAATTATGACTTCCGGTGCCAAGGATGCGGCAGCCCTTGTATTTCCTACAGAACGCCGCCTCAAAGAACTTTCTGAAAATATTCCACAGGACAAAATACTTAATTCTCTTTATACAAGCCGCATAATTTATAATGAACTTCAAAAAGCAGCCCGGGAATATCTTGATAACCTTCCGTAAGCAGTGCTGATGAGCTGTTTTCTAATAAAGCATAAAACATAATTTTTCAGAATCGGGCTTTAGAAATATCAATTTCTAAAGCCTGTTTTGTATTTAAACAAAGGTCTTTAAAAATAGATTTTTAATCAGATAGAATTCTCACTTTCTGACAAAATAAATTCAAGTTTTAAAGGTCACCTCCGATAATAAATTTAGATTGTGATTGAGGTCCAGACTAATTAATGGGTAAGAGCGTTAGTTAGTTATACCTTATACTATTTTCCGGCGGACGTATTTTTCGACATCCAGACGGCCGCTGGAAAATGTATTGCCTCTCATTATTTAAGAGCCAAGGGAAACCTTGGCTCTTATTTTTGCATTTGCAGGCAGATAGTAAGGTAGATATTCAGGAAAATTGAATATTATTGCATAAAAAATGAAGTTTTTGGAAGTTTTTATAGAAAATAACTGTTTATTTATAACATGATTTATACTATAATGGAAATATACCGATAATGTTTTAGAGGTAAGCGATGAATTCTATACCAGTAAGCACAATTTCTCCAACTGTAAAATTCTCAGCTAATGTTATGCTGGATGATAATTTTCTGCTTCTTCCGGCACATTGTGTTTTTACGTCTGGTCAGCTAAAAGAGCTGGATATCTGGGGATTCAAAGAAGTATACTGTGATGGAAATCCTGTAGAGGAGAAACAGGCTGCAGCAGAGGAATCAGCCCCTTCTTTAGGATCTGCTAAACTTTCCAGTTCTGATACTGAATCAGTTGATGTCTCAGATTTTATTGAAGATGAGAGTGGCAACGCTCCTTCATCTAAGCCTGAAGTAAAGGAAAAAGAGACTCCTAAAGCTGAGCCTGAAAAGGCCGTTTCTGCAGCTCCGACATTTACTATAAACGAGGCTGATTACGAAAAGGCAAAGCAGGTATACATGGATTATATGTCATACATTAATTCCGTATATACAGTTTATGCTACCAATAAAACCTTGAACAGCCAGGAAGTAACTCAGCAGGCTCAGAAACTCTGCCAGTTTATCAAAGATAATCGCCGTTATGTCCTGCGTATTATTTCTACGCCGAGCATTGAAAATAAGAATTTCCTTGTAAATCACAGTATGCGTTCGACAGTTGTTGCTGTTACAATTGGTATACAGCTTCAGTTCCCAGAGGAGAAACTTGTCGAGCTTGCTGTTGCTTGTATTTTGCACGAAATCGGCATGATTTTGCTGCCTCCTCAGATTTACATGAACGATAAACCTCTTTCTCAGCCGGAAAGACTGATGATGAACACTCATCCGATTGTAAGTTTTAATATCTTGAAAAAAGCTGAGTTTTCTCAGAATATTCAGATTGCAGTTCTTGAACATCATGAAAAGATAAATGGCTCAGGATATCCTCGCCATGTTACCGGTGATAAAATATCTATCTATGCAAAGATTATTGCACTGGCATGTTCTTACGAGGCTATTACAGCTCCTCGTGGTTACAAAGAAGAAAGAACGGCTTTTGAAGCTTTGATTGAACTTGTCAGAAACTCCAGCCGCCAGCACGACGATATTGTTACAAAGGCTCTTTTGTATAGCGTTTCTTTGTATCCGATAGGTGTATATGTCTATCTTTCTAACGGTAAGATTGCTCAGGTTGTTGATGTTGTCGAAGGTAATCCAAAGGCTCCGATTGTTCAGATTTTGAACGAAAATGATGAAAACGGTAATCCGAAAATTGTACAGGTCGATTTGACTAGACTGAAGATTATCAGAGTTTTGAACAAAAAAGAATATGAGGATACCTTGAACGCCCTCAAAAAAATGAATCCGGAGTTCAACAGATAGTATCTGTCTGTTGATACGGATTTTGTATAATAAGCGAAAAAAAAGCATTCATGGAATGTCCTGTTTCTACAGTTCATTGTGTGAATGCTTTTTTATTTACAGATATTCATGAATCTACTGTAAAATTATATTTTCTGATTCTCAGTTGTAGAAATTTCGTGTCTTTTCTATATCTGACAGAAACTTTTCGTCAATGACAGGCGGGTTGTTTGCAAAGTAAATGATTTGCTGGAGTTCATCACTTGTATGTACTCCCCAGACCGGAACTGCATTTTCGTATTGTGTAAAAAATCCTACTGCCAGCGGAATATCGCGTACAAAGCCACCATTGAGAGGCTGCATTGCGATACAACCGATATCTTTGTCGGCACAAAGGCGAACTAAATCAGAGGCGGCATTTGTATATATCATGTTGAACGGAAACTGCACTGTTTCATAAAGACCACTTTCTATAGCTTTTCTTGCAGTATCCAGATCTTCTGTTACAAATCCGATGTGGTTTATTTTGCCGTCTTGTTTCATTGTCAGAAGTGCATTATACAGGCCGTCTGGGCTATCTTTTTTCGGTACGAAATTTGAATTTTCTAACTGAAATAAGTCCAGATGCTCTGTTTCCAAAGCTTTCAGGCTGTCATTCAGATCTTTGTACAGAGTCTTTACGTCAGCTGCCATGCTTTTGGTTGCAAGTATAATGCTACTTCTGATGCCTTTCAGAGCTGAGCCGAGACGCTGTTCGCTGACTGGTGTAAGTCTTGATGTGTCAAAAAAATTTATACCAGCTTCATAAGCCTGTCTTACAAATGCGCAGACAAGTTCATCTGCTTTATCTCCGAATGCATTGATTTCCTTGCAGTCGAGACTCATTGCACCGAAAGCTGTTTTACTGACGAGAAGACCGGATTTTCCGAGAGCTACGTATTCCATAGTTAAAAATGTCTTTAAACGCAATACTCTCACATACTGTTTTTTTGCCAGGATGTGAGAGTATGAATAGCATACTACTATTCATGTTTATGCGTTCAATGGAAAATTATCTGATTACAGGCTTGTAATTGCGGATTGCATTCTGGATGAAGCTGATCAACTCAGAAAGTTTTACGCGCTCCTGTTCCATGCTGTCTCTAAAGCGGACTGTAACAGTGTCGAAGTTAGGGCTTGACTGATCGAGTGTGTCATAGTCAACTGTAACACAGAATGGTGTTCCAACTTCGTCCTGACGGCGATAGCGTTTGCCGACTGTTCCGCTCTGGTCGTAATCTGTAACAAAGTCTTCTTTGAGCAAGTACTGAATTTCCTTTGCTTTTTCTGCAAGACCGTCTTTTTTCATCAAAGGAAGTACAGCAACAGTTATTGGTGCAAGACGTGGGTCGAGGTGAAGAACAGTTCTGTAGTCTTCTTTGCCGTCTGTACCTACGTTCTGCTCTTCGTATGCTTCGCAGAGGAACATCAGGAAGTTGCGGTTCAAGCCGGCAGAAGTTTCGATGACGTAAGGAACATAGCGTTCGTTGCCGTTGTCCTGGTCGATGTAGTGCATGTCCTTCTTTGAGTACTGTTCGTGCTGTGAAAGGTCGAAGTCTGTTCTTGAGTGAATACCTTCGATTTCTTCAAAGCCGATAGGGTAGTTGTATGTGATATCGTATGCGTCTTTTGCATAGTGTGCAAGCTTGTCATGATGGTGCCACTTGAGCTGCTTTTCTGGAATACCGTACTTGAGGTAGAAGTTCCAGCGGTCTTTTCTCCAGCGTTCAAAAGTTTCATCCTCTGTGCCTGGCTTGCAGAAATACTCCATTTCCATCTGTTCAAATTGGCATGTGCGGAAAATGAAGTTCTTGAAGATAATTTCATTGCGGAATGATTTTCCAACCTGTGCAACACCGAAAGGAATCTTCATGCGGTTTGACTGGACGATTGATTTGAAATCAGTAAAGATACCCTGACATGTTTCTGGACGCAGATAGACGAGGTGTGTTGCATCTGCAACAGGTCCCTGATATGTCTTAAACATCAAGTTGAACTCGCGGACATCTGTCCATGAGTGCTTGCCGCAAGTAGGGCAGTTCATATTTGCATCGATAAATGCTTTCATTTCTTCGTGAGACCATGTATCGATAGGTTTTTCTGGAGTCTTTCCAGATTTTTCAAAATATTCTTCGATGATTGTATCAGCGCGGAAACGTGCCTTACACTCTGTACAGTCAACCATCGGGTCTGAAAAGTGACCTACGTGACCAGATGCTTCCCATGTTGTGTGGTGCTGGAAAATTGCGGAATCAAGTCCAACAACATCATCATGGAGTTGTGTCATATAGTGCCACCATTCATTCTGAATGTTACGCTTAAATTCTACGCCGAGAGGACCGTAGTCCCATGCGCCTGCCATTCCGCCGTAAATTTCAGATGCCTGGTAAACAAAGCCACGGCGTTTGCACAAACTGATAATTTTGTCGAGTGTGCATGAATGATCAACTGTTTTTTCTGCCATAAAATATTACTCCTGTCCGCCGCCGGATTGCGACAGCGCATAATGGACAACAGTTTAACATAATTGACAGTAAGTTACAATAATGATTTCTCACATCTATAAAAAAAGCTTTTTTTGATTGTGTCTGGTAAAATATAAATTGCATAAAAAAAGCAAGGCATCTATTTCGCAATAAAAGCCTTGCTTAGTTCTTATAAAGATTGTCTTTTATGACTAAAAATCATTTGAATTTTGTAACAGAAACAGGATTTATTCCGCGTCCGTTTTTGTAAACAGAGAAGTGCAGATGTGGTCCTGTGCTCATACCAGTACTTCCGACAAGACCGATATTTGTTGCATTTGTTACAAACTGACCTTTCTTTGCAAGAATCTTGCTCATGTGTCCGTACAGCGTAGTATATCCGGAATGATGTGTAACGATTACATAATTTCCGTAAGAACTGTTATAGCCTGTTGAAGTAACTGTTCCGGAAAGAGCTGCATAAATCTTTGTGCCCTGTGGACATGCAAGGTCAATGCCGCCATGATATGTACGTTTTGCAGAATCGAATGGATTTTTGCGGTAACCGAATGTTGATGATACATAGTACCAAGCCTTGATTGGAGACATAAACAGGTCGCCGTTAATTTCAAGACGTGTTGCATTGTCGAGAAGTGCATCAGGAACAAAAAGCTGCATACCTGCTGTAAGTGCAGATCCTTTGTCAAGGTTGTTAATGAGAGCACATTTGTCTGCGTTTACTTCGTATTTTTCGGCGATAGAAGATATTGTTTCGTCGCCAGTTTTTACTGTATAAAGGATACCAGGCATTGATGGAATCTTGAGATAGTCACCAATCTGAATAAGTCTTGAAGATTTGATGTTATTTACACTGATGATTGTGTCTTCATTGATGCCGAATTTCTCAGCAAGAATGCCAATCATATCACCCTTCTGGATGCAGTATGAGAAATAATAAAGAGGACTGTCCTCTTCGCTTTCCATAACAGATGTAACTTCATTTGGTTCGACAGTTACTTCTGTCTGGAATACCTTTGCTGATAACTCTGGAAGACCTGGAGTATCAAGACCGCCTTGTCCTCTTGTGTTATTGTAGTGGAGAACTCCTAATGTTGTTGCTAACACAAAGCCTGCTGCACTTACTACAAAAAGTGAAAAAAACAGACCGATTTTGAAATATTCACGCATTTTTCTAGATTTTACATAATCATAACACACTTTTGAAGAAAAATCAATTTTATTCATTCGTTTCTGCCTCACTTTTAATATTTTTCTTATTCAAACCTATAAGATAAGTTTCAAATGATGTCATTCGACATGCTTCTGGTTTGAAACCTTTCGAAGATTCAAATATTTCTTTCATTTTCTGAAGTTCTTTCTGCTGGTTGCCGTTCTGAAAAATCTTTACACAGAAATTACCGCCTGTTTTAAGCATTTCACCGGCGTACCAGATTGCCATTTCTACAAGAGCACTGGAACGTGCTGTATCAATGGTTTTGTTTCCTGTTGTAAGAGGCGCTGCATCGCATACTACAAGATCATAAGGTCCGTTTTCTTTGATTTTGGTTCGGATTTCTTCTGATAGCAGGTCACCCTGAAAAAAGACAAGTTTGTCACTTTTTACTGATTTTGCAAGAGGATTTAAGTCGACTGAAACGACTTTGCCGTTGTCTTTGATATTGCGCAAAAGCCAAGTTGTCCAGCTTCCTGGTGCAGATCCTAAATCGAGTACGGTACAGCTGTTTTTGAGCATACCAAACTTTTTATCGATTTCTTCAAGTTTGTATACACTGCGAGCAGGATATCCTTCTTTGAAAGCTTTTTGAGACCAGAAATCTGGCTTTGCATAACTATTTGACTTTGACGGCATAATCATATTTTCGGCCTGTTTTATTTTATATTAAGTGCTAAAAATAAAAAATTATTACTTTATATCAAAAATTTATACATCATTAAGTATGTATTTTTATGACAATAATGTGTATTTGAGTTTGCAGTATATTAATTAGGTAAAATTAAGGTGAATTTCAAATAATTATCTTATTTATATTAACTGAAAATGTGAGAATATGATTTTCTTTAATATGAGTTTCAGAAATTGATATTTTATTTGATGCCTGTGTATATTTACGCAATCTGAATATCAAATTTTTCTAAAATTATCTGCGGATAATATGAAAGTTTAGCTTTTCTCAAACCTTCTATTCCCAAATCTTCTTCTCTGTTGATAAATTTTGTGGTAACAGTTTTGGCAAATTCCTGATTTATTACCGCATATCCGCCGTTTCGGGCATATTGCGAAAGACATTTTTCAAAATGAATGTCACAGACTTCTGAACACAATATACTTGCAATACAAAAGGCGACAGGTTCATTTTCTGCAAATAAGATGCCACCTTGCATGCCGCAGTGTTTTTGGAAAAATTCAAAATTATCTATAGCAGATTTGATGATTTGCTTTTCATAAATCAGATCATCATTATTATTTGAAAAATCCAGGCCGGTGTTTTCAGATAGCCACTTTTCTTCTATTAAATATATATAGTTAGCACTGTCTGAATCCAGAAGTTTGAATGTGAAATCTGCGTATGCTTTTGCAAACTGATTTATGTGATTTCTTTTTTTGCTGTAAGTTTTGCCTGCCAGTTTTGAAAGTTTTTCGGCAAAATACAGATAATCACAGGACTGTCTTGTTTCTTCACTTTTTGCATCTGGAAAAAATTTTTCTGCAAACTGTTTTTCCTGAAGTGTAATATTTTTGAGTATACAAGGATGGTTGAATGTTTTTGCATCTTCTGTCAGCTTTGTTATGGCTTTGTAAATATCGATGTTGTCACCGTTTATATTGTGAGGGAAGCTGTAAAAGTATTTATTATTCATACTGCATTTTTCAAAAATCCAGTCATCTTATACCGCAATTTGAGAATTGAATTTGTCTTTGTACAAAAAAGAATTTACAGCACTGTAGTTGTTTGCAAATGCATTGTTGTTGACTGCACATTTTTGCATGAGTTCAATATCAGAAAGAGTTGCCGTGTACCATTCCATAAGATTAATTTTCATCCTTTGTTTTTATCATAGCTCTAAGACCTGATAGTCCTGTAAAACTATTCCACTTTTTCTGCGAATTAAACGTAATGGCACTGGAAACTCCAACATGCCACATCATGTGACGGAACTGGGCAAGAATCAGTTCCAGCCTTGTATACTCAGAACCTTCCGGCTTTTCTGTAAGATTTTCCATTGTAAGAGTATCAAAATAATTATTTACTTTGCTGTGAATGTATTCCAGATAATCCAGAAGCTGTTTACGGGAGATGACAATGGAAGTATCTTCTATATAGCCTGGACGCTTGGAATCTATTACACTCATATTTTCTGGAATACCGAAAAGTTTTTCTCCTTCATAAATATAAGTGAGCGGATTCATAAAAAATCTGTCCATAGAATGCAGATAATGAAAAATGTATCGGGAATTATTTTCTCCATCAAAAACAGTTTCCAAATCTGCACTTTCAATCTGGTCTTTTATATTCTGAAAATTTATTTCCTGCTGTTTTTTAATCTGAATAACAAACTTATCCATGAAACTGATTTCCCTGTATTTATTTTACATGCATTTTTGATTAACAGCTAGAGTGTAAAAAAATGTCATCATGTATTTACTTCCCGAGGCTGTCTTTTTTATGACAGCCTTTTTTGATAAAGTTGAAGTTTCTGATTTTTTTTGAAATGAATGACAGGCATAGAGGATAATGAAATGCTATTGCTTGAAAATAGTTTCAATATTCCATATTGTATGTTAGACGTACAGCTGTGAGTTCTGTACCCGGGAGAAAAAAATGAAGAAAATTATTTCTGTATGTTTGTCAATTTTAATGACAGTTAGTGTTTGTTTTGCAGATGCTGCAAGTGACATTGCAAAAGCTGGTGACAAAGAATGGGACAAGATGATTGCTCAATATAAAGCCTGTGATGATTGGAGAAACTTAGTTTCTGCATCGTATGTTGCATATGATATTTATGACTATTACGGCTGTATCATGCAGTTTCCGAAAATTGATTTTGCCGATTTTGTAACAGATAAAAATGGTCAGAAATATTATTATTGCGGCGAAAAAACAAATTGGAATCTTTTTGTAATCAAATACAATGATGGAATTCAGGATTTGCTTTATAAATTGAACAACGCACTCGGAAATAAAAGTGGCGAGTATGAAGTAATCGGAAGAATTACAGATGCATACAGCTGGTGGGGTGATGTTGTTGAAATGGAAGTCGTGGCAATGCGTATCAAAGGCAGAGCCTGTATCAAAATTGAAAACGGAAAAGCTGTTCTTGTAGGTCAGGAATATCTTGATAAAGCAATGCAAAGTGCTGCATCAACATGGACAAAAGGCATCCCGGATAATGCAAAGGACGTTCCTGCAAATCTCACTGCGGAGGAAACTGCAAAGTGGTTTTTGTACTACGGTTCAAATAAAAAAGATTCAAAAATATGGAACAAACTTTGTTCTGTAGAAGAAGGCGCAGTTGACGCTTCTGGAAAGCTTTCTGCAAAAGGTGAATCATGGTGGCGTATGATCAGCAAAACTGACCGCGAATATTATTTTGTGCGTGCAGATTCTTCCAGAGACAGTGCGACAGAAAAATACTTTATGTATCAGATTAGAATGAATGGTGCTGATGTTGGTGCTGCAAAACCGATGTGTGTCATCAAAGAGAAAAACGGTCAGTGGAAAGTAAAGAGTTTTTAATTCTTAAGTGAATGTCTTAGAGTTAATATTTTGAAACCTGAATATTTATAAAGGCATAACTGAAATAATGCCAAAAAGCACGGTAGCGCCGTGCTTTTTTTGTATTGCAGGCATTTCTTTATGAAAATTTCCTTATTCGGAAAAATGCTTGCAATTTCCTGTGATTTATTGTAAAAGGAAGTTACCGCTGCATAATAAATACTGTTAAAAGTATTAGTGCCGGCCGCATTTTTTCAGGGGATTTGTTTGATGTACACGGAAAAAGATTTTGTAAGAATAGCAAAAAGAGAAAACAACACCAGGCGCTCTTTTTTAATCGTAGACCCGCTTCAGGGAAAACATATCCCGGTATCTCCTTCAAAAGCAATGAATGTATTTTCAGACATTGCAGGACTGATAAAAAAAGAATATGGAAATGAAAAGCTTCTCATAGTAGGCTTTGCAGAGACAGCTACAGCAATAGGAGCCCAGCTGGCAGTTGACCTTCAGTGTGACTATATCCAGACGACAAGGGAAATTCTTGACGGTTCACAGTACCTGTTCTTTTCAGAAGAACACAGTCACGCAGCAGAACAGAAGCTTGTAAGGAACGGACTTGATGAGAAAATCGCATCATACGGAAGGATTATATTTACTGATGATGAAATCTCAACGGGAAAAACCATATTGAACATAATATCAGCAATGGAAAAAGCATATGGAAGAACTTTCCGTTTTGCAGCTGCATCCATTTTAAATGGCATGAACGCAGAAAACCTTGATTCATATAAATCAAGAAACATAAACCTTCATTATCTTGTAAAAACAAATCCTGACATGTATGAAAAAACCGCATCTTCCATGACACTCATAAATGATGATGATTCATACATAAAGGCGGACTGTGCATCAGGAACAGAAGCAAAACCATTTACGGCTGAAGGACTGAAAAACCCCAGAATGCTTATTGATTCAAAGGAATATCTTGAAGGATGCATGAAGCTCTGGAAAGACGTAAACAGATTCTGTCCTTTCAAAGGCGGTTCTGACATACTGGTACTTGGAACAGAAGAATTTATGTATCCTGCAATGTACATTGGAAAACAGCTTGAACAGTCAGGCTGCAGGGTAAGGTTTCATGCAACTACAAGAAGCCCAATTTCCGTAAGCAGTGAAGATTCATATCCACTTCACAGGCGGTATGAATTAAAAAGCATGTATGATTCAGAAAGGACAACTTTCATTTATGACATTGCTCCATGCGATAGCGTCCTTATTGTTACGGATGCACCTTCCGTACAGGATGAAGGGCTTAACTCCCTTGTAAATGCACTGAAACACAAGTGCCGTTCAATTTTCCTTGTAAGGTGGAGTAAATGATGAAATGTTCATATAAAGATGAAGACGTTACGCTTCTTTTAAAAGACATCACGGGACTTGTAACTCCACAGTCAACAGAAGAAAGGGAAAAGCTCATTCAGTCAGGATGTCATTACAGTGAAATGCTTCCGATAGAATATGTTCCTACAGAAAAATACATGCAGATATACAGAGAAAGCCTCAAAAACTTTGCAAGACCGACAGCTGAAGCAATAGGAAAACTTTCTGACAGGATAATCTCTTCCAGGGGAAAAGATGTCGTTCTTGTATCACTTGCAAGGGCAGGCATTCCGGCCGGGATTCTCATAAAGCATTATATCTTCAGTAAATATAAGATACAGGTTCCGCACTATTCAATTTCAGTCATAAGGGGAAAGGGAATAGACGGCAACGCCATGAAATATCTTCTGTCACGGTACAGGCCGGAACAGCTTCTGTTTGTCGACGGCTGGACAGGTAAAGGAGCAATATTCCGAGAACTTCAGAAAGACATTTCTGCTTACAGGGGAGTATCATCTGACATTGCAGTCATTGCAGACCCCGCAAACATTGCAAAGCTCTGCGGTACCCGTGAAGATATCCTCATTCCAAGTTCATGCCTGAATTCAACTGTATCAGGGCTGATAAGCAGGACATTTCTCCGCCCTGACATAATCGGCGAAAATGATTTTCACGGAGCCGCGTATTACAGTGAACTCCGGGATTCTGATTTATCATATGAGTTCATAGACGAGATTGAAAAGCACTTTGACTGCTCTGACAAAGACCTTCAGGAAGATGCAGAAAACGGATACGGCATTGAAGAAGTAAAGCAGATTGCAGATGCATTTTCAGTTTCTGACATAAATTTCATAAAGCCCGGAATCGGAGAAACGACAAGAGTACTGCTCAGAAGGGTTCCGTGGAAAATCCTCATAAGCGACAGGCACAGGGACAGTGCCGAACTTGAACACATCTTAAGGCTTGCCGAAGAAAAGAACGTAAGCGTAGAATACTATCCACTCATACATTACAAGTGCTGTGGAATCATAAAAAAACTGGCGGATGCATAATGAAAAACAGTAAAATCTATTACGGCGTAGGACCTCTGATGTATACACCGGCATATAACGAAACCATTGCCCGGAACTTAATCAATGAAAAGTTCGGTTCTGACTTTTCTCTTTCCTTCTGTCTTGAAGATACCGTCAGTGACAGCTTTGTAAAGGAAGCAGAAGAAAAGCTTGTAAAATCAGTTTCAGAAGTATATGAAGCAAGGCAGAATAAAACATTTTCACTTCCAAAGCTTTTCATAAGGGTAAGAAATGCCGCTCAGATTACAGGACTGACAGCAGCCCTCGGAAACGCAGCCGAACTTATAACAGGGTTTATAATTCCTAAGTTTTCACTTGAAATCTATGGACAGTACAGGGATGCATTAATCAGGGCTTCAGAAACATGCAGAAGAAAGCTTTACATGATGCCCATCTATGAAGGCAAATTTCTGACAGACCCGGGAAAAAGGATAGATAATCTTTTCTGCCTCAAAGACGCACTGAAGGAAACAGAAGAGCTTGTACTGAACATCAGGGTCGGGGGCAACGATTTATGCAATTACTTTGGTTTCCGCCGCCATTCAGATGAATCAATCCACAGAATAAAGCCCATTGCAGACATCTTTTCAGACATAATCTCCGTATACGGAATGGATTACGTCATATCAGGCCCGGTATGGGAATACTATTCAGGAAAAAACTGGGAAGAAGGACTTAAGCAGGAAGTAAAAGATGATCTTTTGTGCGGTTTTACGGCAAAGACAGTAATTCATCCGGCACAGATTCCGGTAGTAAACGATGCATGCAGGGTACTGAAAGAAGACTATGAAGATGCAAAAGCCATACTGGGATGGGATGACAGAAGCATGAAAGCAGTATCGGCCGGCAGCAGCGGAACAAGGATGAATGAAGTCAAGACACACGGAAACTGGGCACAGAAAATCATATTCATGGCAGAACAGTTCGGCATAAAGGATGAACAGTAAGTCACTGAATGAAAAATGAAACACGAACGGAAGATGTCTTCATAAATAATAACAAAAAGATTGATTTCAGCCGGATATTCATTTATAATGTTATTAGGTCAAAATTCAAGTTTCTGCCAAACTTTTCAATTCAGCAGAAACTTGAATTTTGACCTAAAAAATAATTTGGAGGTTTTTATGAAGAAAAACTTGTTTTCAATGCTGGCAATATCAGAGCTGGCATTGGCTTTTGTCGGCTGTGCAAATTCTGGGGGGGGGGAGAAAGCAGTTACTCTGCAAAGTATGCAGTCGGAGACATTATCTTAAATGATGGAAGCAAAGTAAACTATGAAACTGCAAAAACTTTCACAGGTAGCGATTTAAATGGATTAAGATCTAAAGCTATTGCAGTAATCTTTAAGGTAGATGGTGGAAAAACTTTAGGTGTAGGTTTAAAACACAACACAAGTGGTCTAGCATGGTGTACAACTGATGCAAACGCATACAATAAAAACATTGAAACAATCCAGTGTCATCCAAGTGGAAGTGCCGGTAACTATACCTTTACAGTTGACACAGACGGAAGCGACAACCTTGAACAGATAGCATCATTTTTGACAACGGCAGGACTTGCAAACGATACTACAGATGCATCAAAATACCCGGCATTCTACTTTGCAAAAAACTATAAAAATACAGCAACAAATCTTACAGCAGCATACGAAAACGGCTGGTATTTACCAACACTAGCAGAATTGTTTGATATCTGGAAGGTAAAAGCAACAGTAGATGCAGCAAGTGGTCTTTGTGGAGGAAGTCAGTTTGGTACAAGCTGGTACTGGTCGTCGTCCCTGACCGCTTCCGGCGTGTATGGCGCATACACTCTCCAGTTCGACGATGGGGGATGTTCCTCCTGGTACAAGAACATCTCCACCTTTTACGTTTGTGCAGTGCGGGCTTTCAACTAGCGAAACGAAGTGCAGCGGATTTAACTATTTGACTGAATGTCGAGTTTAATAAAATAGATGTAAAAATTCGTTAACAACAGAAGACAGCAAATTGAATTTAGTTTTAG
>JAZQQW010000014.1:0-3052 GCA_045629255.1 Treponema sp. | reverse complement strand
GGTGGCAATACCCGTTCCCATTCCGAACACGGAAGTCAAGCACCTCTGCGCCGATGATACTGCTAACGCGGGAAAGTAGGTGGCTGCCGGCTTTTTTTTATTTAAATCTGAAATCAGGAATACAGCGGGAGCCCGCTCTTTGAAGCTTTAGGAAGTGAGTACTCCAGATGCGCACGGCTCGGTTTTCATGACATTATTTTTAATTTTTCAGACGCACGGACAGTTTGCATTCTAATATTGATATTAAAATTTTCACACATTTTTCAAAAATATAAGTATGTAAGTATTTAGATACAGTCTGTTGAGAAAAACATTTGGCTTATATTTTTCTATCATACAAATCTCTTCTTTTCAGCAAGCTAATAGCTTTTTGAGCTAAATAGACAATTTTTCAGACTGTTTTTCTTGGAGAATCTGTATGAGTCTGATATTGCCGAAAAAAAATGTTTCTATTACATGTTTTATTTGGTGACGTAAATCTGATTTTTCTGGTGATATCAAATTTGATGTTATTCTTTAGAAATATTTTTTTATAGGATACCTTTTCGGGTGACTGTATAATAAGTTTTGCCAGTAAAATCAATTTCGAAGTGGCCTTGTTTGAGAGTGACTTTATTAACTGCACAGTTAGGTTCGCTGATTTCCCAGAAGCGACTTATCGGCCAGTTGTTTATTGCAAAAAGAAGTGCACGTGCAATTCCTCCGTGACATGAAACCAGAACAGATTCACATTTATCTTCAAGAGGAATTATTTTTTCGTTTAAAAAATTATGACATCTGTTGATTACCTGTACAAATGTTTCACCTTTGCCTTCTGGAATGTAGCTTTCTGGTTTCAGGAAGAGCAGACTTGCACCTTTGTATTTTGGGTTTGAATGAAGTTCTCCCATAGTGACACCTTCTGCAGCTCCGTAACAGATTTCTGTGATGAGATTATCTTTTGTAATGTCTAATTTTGTCATACTTTGAGATGATAATATTTTATTTGCATTATTTTGTGTGCCATACGAAAAGGTTTCTGCAAAAATTTCTGCAGTCTGAAATGCTCTTTTGAGAGGGCTTGAAAATATTCTGTCAAAAGAGATACCTTCTTTTTTCATGTTTTGTGCAGTAAGTTTTGCAAGGTCAATACCGTTGTTGTTTAATTCGATGTCTGTCGAACCTTGTACGCGTTTGTCTTTATTCCAGTCTGTTTCACCGTGACGGATAATGTAGATGTCCATAAACTTCCTTTATGATATGTTTTTACAGGAGCTATTCAAACGGATGTGATTATAGTTTTTTTTTGATAAATCGGCAATGGACATGAGTAATTAAAAAATGAGGTGAACTTCAGTGATTGCTTTTTGCACTTCAATTCAATATACAAAAATTGAACATTTGTAGAGATTAAACTGTTGATTTATTGCTGTTTTAGAGGTTTCTACTATTGTGAAATGATTTTTTTTTTAATATAATACCGAAATCATGTTAGATAAAATGCGAAACATCGGCATTATGGCTCATATTGATGCCGGCAAGACAACAACAACAGAAAGAATCCTTTTTTACTCGGGTAAAATTCATAAAATTGGTGAGATAGACGATGGTGCTGCAACTATGGATTTTATGCGCCAGGAGCAGGAGCGTGGTATCACAATCGCTTCAGCTGCAATCACAACACAGTGGAAAGATTATCAGATAAATATTATTGATACACCAGGTCACGTTGATTTTACTGCGGAAGTCGAAAGATCGCTGCGTGTTCTTGATGGAGCTGTTGCTGTTATCTGTGCTGTCGGCTGGGTTCAGCCTCAGACGGAGACTGTCTGGAAACAGGCTGATGAGTTTGCTGTTCCGCGTATTTGTTTTGTAAATAAGATGGACAGAATCGGTGCCGATTTCTTTGGTGCAATGAAAGATGTTCATGACAAGTTTGGCTGCGAGACTGTAGCTCTGGAAATTCCTTGCGGTGCAGGTTCTGACTTTGACGGTGTAATAGATCTTCTTCGTATGAAGGAAATTCACTGGGATATGGAATCAGAAGGTGAGAAGTTTACAGTTAGTGAAATCAGTGATGCATACAAAGAAATGGCAGCCGAATGGCGTGATAAACTTATTGATGCTGTTGCTTCTAATGATGAAAAGCTCGGTGAAATGTATCTGGAAGGTCAGGAAATTTCTACAGAAGACTTGATAAAGGCTTTGCGCACTGCAACAATCAATCGTTCTCTTGTGCCGTTCCTTTGCGGTTCGAGCCGGCACAATCAGGGTATCCAGCCTTTGATGGATGCAATTATCGATTATCTGCCAGCTCCGAACGAAGTTCCTGCTGCAGAAGGTATTCATGTCAAAAAACATGGCGAGGAAGAAAAGGTAGAAGTTGTTTGTGATGCAAATGCAAAAACTCCTGCTGGACTTGTTTTCAAGATTCAGCATGATCCGAATGCAGGTATTTTGTGCTTTGTCCGTATGTATGCCGGCAAGCTCCAGACTGGAACACAGATTTACAATGTCACAAAAAAGAAGAGAGAACGCATTAACCGTATTTTACGCGTAAATGCAAATCACATGGATCAGGTAGACAGCGTAAGTGCTGGTGACATCGCCGTAATCGTCGGATTTAAACTTGCACAGACTGGTGATACTATCGGAAGTGAAGGCCAGCCGATTTTGCTTGAGAGCGTTAAGTTCCCTGAGCCAGTTATTTCGATAGCGATAGAACCAGAGACAATGAGCGACAGACAGAAACTTATGGATACTCTGGATATCTTGAGTCATGAGGATCCGACTTTCACATATAAAGATGATGAGGAAACAGGTCAGCTTGTCATAAGCGGAATGGGTGAACTCCACCTTGACGTTCTTGTTACAAGAATCCGCGATGACTTTAAGGTTGCCTGCCGTGTAGGTGCTCCACAGGTTACTTACCGCGAAGCAGTTACAAGTTCTGCAGATTACACAGAAGAATACAGCCGCGTACTTGCAGGAAAGGAAAATGCAGCAGGTATTACAGTTCACTGCGAACCTCGCGAAACTGGCAGCGGTAATCTGTATACATGTGAAGTCCATG
>JAZQQW010000013.1:0-19377 GCA_045629255.1 Treponema sp. | reverse complement strand
GTTTCCTTCCATAAATAAGGCCAAAATCGACCGCTGTTGATGGAAAATTTGCTAAAAACACTGGACGGAACCGCGAGTTTCTGTTAAAAGTATAGTGGTTTGGATGGATTTCGGCTGAGTTGCGCAGACAAACGCCAATTTGTACCACTACGCCGGAAATAATCCGGTGAAGTATACGGACCCGGATGGAAGGGAAGATTTTAGTTATCCTTTTGATTTTTCTGATTATTTGTCTCCTTTTGGATTCGCTTTTAGAAATGATGGTGCTGTAAAGTATGGAATACTTGTAGAAGATGCGTTAGATGGTAATACATATTCTGGAGATATAGTTAAGCAGGTAAATATTGAAGCTGCAAAAGAAGCAGCAATAGAAACATTGGATATAACCGGAAAAGTATCAGGAGGTGTTTCTGAAGTTACGGGAAATTTAGCTCTGGAAGGAGCATTTATAGACCCAGAGGGATCGGCTGTTCTTGGAACTGTTTCTGATGTATCTGGATTTATTGAAGTTGCTGCACTGCAAGGAAAAGCGGAGCTTACAAAAGATCCGAAAGATAAACTAGAAGCGAATAAGAAAACTCAGTCGTTTGCAATATCTTCGTTCTGTGGACATATTCTCGAACCAATCAATAAGTTTATAAAAATAGCTGGAAAAAAAGGACTTACTGATGAAGCTGAAAATATTGCATCCAATGTTTTTGGTGTTATAGCTTCAGAGGTTAATGATAAGGTTATGGAAAATGAAAAAAAATTTTAGACTGTTTGTATATATGTTTTTCAGCATTCTTGTCTTAGTTATTGCTGTTGCATTTATTAGCTTAAATAAATCTGCATTTTGTGTAATACTATTTGCAGGAGTCATTAGTGGATTGTTTGGTATTTTGAACATGATAGAAAGAATTAACAAAAGTGGTAAAAGTCTATATACTCTTCACTGGATGATTAAGAGTATTATCCTTATTATTATTTGTGTGTTTTGTCTGCTGACATTTTTTTTTGATGAAAGTTAAACAAACGTATCAAAGACAGATTTGTGTTTAACTTTCCAAGCTTCTGCTTATTTCCCCATTTTCTGCAATTTTCAGTGTAAAAACATTGGATTTTGCAGTAAAATGGAATTACATTTCTAGGGAAGGAAGCTGTTTTTGACAGAAAGTTGACTTATTTAAGGCAAAATACATAGAAAACGAGGTAAAACAGGGAAAAATTGCTGAAACCTTAAGCCGGCAAACGCCAATTTGTATCACTATGCAGGCACAGAAAACATGTTTTGGCATGAAATCTGTAATTTTACGATGGAATCTGTATGTTCTTTGGAAGAACTGTAAAAATGTGATGTAATTATCGTAATTATTTTTGTATGTATTTTTTTGTTTTATCTGCTTTCGTTTTATTTTCCAAACTGTGTATTTCTGCAGATTTTCTGTCTGTGGGTTGCAAACATGTTTTTCTGATGTTATATTCTAGCCAATGTTAAACTCAAAGTCTCCGGAAGAGATATTGAAGAATGTTTTTGGTTATGACAGCTTTCGTTCTCTTCAGCGCCAGGTAATTCAGAATGTTCTTGATAAAAAAGATACGCTTGCCATAATGCCGACGGGCGGCGGTAAATCTATATGTTATCAGGTGCCGGCTTTGATTTTTGACGGTATCACTGTCGTTGTGTCGCCTCTCATCGCGTTGATGGAAGATCAGGTGAATGCTCTGAATGCTGCCGGAGTAAGTGCTGTGTTTATCAATAGCACTCTTGAATGGGAACAATACATAAAGTATGCTGCCATGGTTCGTTCCGGCAAAGTCAAACTGTTGTATGTGTCGCCGGAAGGTCTTTCTACGCCGCGTATCCAGGAGCTTTTGCATTCTGACGGTGTCAAACTGAGCTGTATAACAATTGATGAAGCTCACTGTGTAAGTGAATGGGGGCATGATTTCCGCCCGGATTATCTTGAGATTGCATCGTTTCGAAGCTGTTTTCCGGAGGCTGTTTGTCTTGCGCTGACTGCAACTGCGACTAAACGTGTGCAGATGGATATTATATGCAATCTGCGTCTTGTAGAGCCGTCTCTTCTTGTTGCAAGTTTTAACAGAGAAAATATTTTCCTCGAAGTTAAGCGAAAGTCCGGAGCTTTTAATCAAGTGCTGGAATGTATTGACAGTCACAAAGGTGAAAGCGGCATTATTTATTGTTTCTCGCGGAAAGAAGTCGATGATTTGACAGAAAAGCTTCTGAACCTGAATTACTCTGTGCTTAATTATCATGCAGGTCTTACGGATAAAGAACGAAGTGAGCATCAGGAACTGTTTATCCGTGACAAGGTTCAGATTATGGTTGCAACTGTTGCGTTCGGCATGGGGATAAATAAGCCGAATGTACGGTTTGTAATTCATTACGATATACCAAAATCTCTTGAACAGTATTATCAGGAGATCGGCAGAGCTGGGCGGGACGGTCTTCCAAGCCATGCTTTGCTTTTGTATTCAGCAAACGATATTCGCAAAATCAAATATTTTTTTGATGAGTCAGCAGATGCAGAGCGTGCTCAGAAACTTCTTGACGGTATGATTTCTTATGCGACATCAAGAGTTTGCAGGCGGCAGATTATTCTTCAGTATTTCGGAGAGGTTTTTGAGCCGGAGTCAGGGAATATGTGCTGCTGTGATATGTGTACATCTGGTTCTGCAAAGCTTCTGGATATGACGATTGTGTCTCAGAAGTTTATGTCATGCGTTGTGCGTACAAAGGCAAAATTCGGTGCTTCTTATGTGATTGATGTACTTATGGGGTCAAAGCAGCAGCGCATTCTTGATAATGGTCATGACAAGCTTTCTACATGGGGGATCGGCAAAGAGTTTACAAAGGAAGGCTGGTACGAGCTGTACGAAACTCTTGTTCAGACGGGGTATCTTATGTTGACAGGTGATTATGGGATTCCATCTCTTACGAAAAAAGCATGCGAGGCACTTCAGAAAAGGCTTGTGATTATGCTTCCTGTAAATGAGGCAAATTTGCAGCGTCGTTCTGATGTGGAAAAGCGTTCTACTTTATCTAAACCTGTTGCTATGTATAAAAAATATGCCGGCCGTGTGGAAGCTTTGGACTACGATACTGGTGACAGTGTGGCGGTGCGTATTGCTTTGGAGCTGAAAGAATGGCGCAAAAAACGTGCAGAAGAAGATAATGTTCCGCCTTATATCATATTTGGTGACAAAACGGTGAACGACATTGCTGCGAAAAAGCCGCGTACTCATCGTGAACTGAAGAATATTTACGGTATAGGTGATGCGAAGATAGAGAAGTTCGGCTCATCTATCATACGTATTGTAGTAGGGGAGTGATGCTGTTTGACGGCTGTGAATGGCCGTCAAAGGAAAAATCTGTTTTTGGAATAGGATTTTGCAGCTTTTATATGTTCTGTTTTTCGATAGCTGAGACGAGCAGGTCTACGGTTTGTTCGATATCGTGTTCGTTTTCGTCGATTACGATGTCGGCGTATTTTTCGTAGAGCGGAGAGCGTTCGTTGTAGATATCCAGAAGTGTCTGTCCGTTTTCGTGCACAACTCCGCGTGCATCAAGGTCTCCAAGCCGTTTCTGCAGGTTTTGGTAGTTGAGTGACAGATAAACGACTGTGCCGATTTTCTTGAGGTGTTCCATGGCTTCTATGCCAAAGATAACGCTTCCTCCTGTTGCGATGACACTGTCGTGAACATTGAGGGATGCGTTTATTTCATTTTCTATTTCTTTGAATTTTTCTATGCCGTGCTCGGCGATTAAATCTCTGAGTCTTTGTTTTTTCTTCTGCTGGATAACCAGATCACTGTCAACGAAATTGTAGTTCAGGACTTTTGCCAGAATGACACCGGCTGTGCTTTTGCCTGCTCCTGGCATTCCTATCAGTACGATGTTGTCTTTTTTTGTGCCGGACATGTGTTTTTCCTCTTTTTTTTAATTGGTACCTCAAAAAAAAATAACTGCTTGAGGATGAAAAAGTATATCAAAAATAATGATACTGCTCAACAATGCAAAAAAAAGCCGTGGCTGTCGTAAAACAAACCACGGCTTTTCTTAACTGATAAAAGTTATGCTTACTTCTTGAGGCCTTCAGCAACAGCAACTGCGCAAGCTACTGTACAGCCGACCATTGGGTTATTTCCCATACCCATGAAGCCCATCATCTCAACGTGTGCTGGAACTGATGAAGATCCTGCAAACTGAGCATCTGAGTGCATGCGTCCGAGTGTATCTGTCATACCGTAAGAAGCAGGACCTGCTGCCATGTTATCTGGGTGCAATGTACGACCTGTACCGCCGCCAGAAGCTACTGAGAAGTACTTCTCACCATGCTCAAGCTTTTCCTTCTTGTATGTACCTGCAACTGGGTGCTGGAAACGTGTTGGGTTTGTAGAGTTTCCTGTGATTGAAACATCAACACCTTCGTGCCACATGATTGCTACACCTTCACGAACATCGTCAGCACCGTAGCACTTAACGATGAGGCGCTCTGGGTTTGAACCGTAAGGGATTTCCTTAACAACTGTCAGAGCCTTGTCTGTGCCCTGTCCGTTGAAGTAGTCAAACTTTGTCTGAACATATGTGAATCCGTTGATACGGCTGATGATCTGTGCTGCGTCTTTTCCAAGACCGTTGAGGATAACGCGGAGCTTGTTTTTGCGAACTTTGTTTGCGTTAGCTGCAATCTTGATAGCACCTTCTGCAGCTGCGAATGATTCGTGACCTGCGAGGAATGCGAAGCACTGTGTCTCTTCTGACAAGAGGCGAGCACCGAGGTTTCCGTGTCCAAGACCAACTTTGCGGTCATCTGCTACAGAACCTGGCAGACAGAATGCCTGAAGACCAATACCGATGTTAGCTGCTGCTGTTGAACCAGTCTTGTCTCCGTCTTTCTGTGCTTTCTTGATAGCAATAGCTGAACCAAGAACATAAGCCCATTTAGCATCTTCAAAACAAATCTGCTGTGTTGACTGACAGATTTCGTATGGATCGAAGCCCATTGACTTACAGAGGTCACGAGCTTCCTGCAATCCTTTTTCTCCTTCAGAGAAACCGTATTCTTTAAGAGCCTTATTTACCTGTGGGATACGGCCTTCAAAATCTTCAAACAATGCCATAGTATTTATCCTCCGTATTCCTTACTCTTTACGTGGGTCGATAAGTTTTACCATACCCTGATCTGCTGTTACGCGGCCATAGTGTGTACGTGCTTTAGCAAGAGCTTCTTTTGAATCCAAGCCTGCCTTGAGTGCGTCCATCAATTTACCGAGGTTAACACAGTTGTAACCGATAATCTGTCCGTCTTTGTCAACTGCACATGTCTCTACATAACCTTCTGTCATTTCAAGGTAGCGAGGACCCTTTGCCTTTGTTGCAAACATTGTTCCAACCTGTGAGCGGAGGTTCTTACCGAGGTCTTCCAAAGAAGCACCAACCTTGAGACCATCTTTTGAGTATGCAGACTGTGTGCGTCCGTAAACGATCTGAAGGAAGAGTTCGCGCATTGCTGTGTTGATAGCATCACAGACAAGGTCTGTGTTCAATGCTTCAATGAGTGTCTTTCCGATGAGAATTTCTGAAGCCATTGCTGCAGAGTGTGTCATACCTGAGCAGCCGAGTGTTTCAACAAGAGCTTCCTCGATAACGCCATTCTTAACGTTGAGAGTAAGTTTGCAGCAACCCTGCTGTGGTGCACACCAACCGATACCGTGTGTAAAACCAGAAATGTCTTCCTGCTTCTTTGCCTGAACCCATTCTCCTTCTTCAGGAATAGGAGCAGGTCCGTGATAAGCGCCTTTAGCCAGTGGACACATGTGTTCCACTTCTGCTGTGTAAGTCATAGCGTACCTCGAAAAATTAAATAGAAAATAGAGAGTAATGAACTAATGAAAAGTTCACTATTTAAACCAGAGTATATCATAATATTTTTTGTTCTTCAATTCCCGTCTCTAAAACTGAGACATATCTGTGAAAAACTGACGGAAATGTACTTTCTGAGTTCAATATGTTTTTTTTATATAGTCTGCTTATACTTAACTGAAAAAAAAAGACTCTGAAAGCAAGTGCTGTCAGAGTCTTTGCGGCATTATTAAAATCGTCCGTTTTTTATAACAAGGAATATTATTTTTTTGGAGAAAATACTTTGTAGCTCAGCCATGGGAAGATATTGTCTTCTTTTTCTGTGTTGCAGAGCCATTCAGTACTTACTGTATTGCTTGCAAGTGAATCAAAGACGATGTTGAAGTTCTGTATGCTGTGCTTGAACGAATTTGATGCATGTTCTGGCAGTGTGCCATCGTATATCATTTTCTGCCAGCTGTCAGATTCTGCAAGAAGAACTTCTCTCGCTCCGAGGTTCAGAAGACGGGCCTTGATTCCTGTTTCTGCAGGAAATCTCTCTGTAAGGTCTATCATTCTTTCGCTTGCAATGCGTACATAGTTCATCATCCAGCTGTTTGACTTGTCCAGAAGATTTTCTCCGTAACCTGTACCTTCTGCACTGCATGAATAAGGTACGATTTTTGGCAGGGAGAACTGATTTTCCAGATGGTCTCGGCAGTGTGAAAGAACAATTTCTTTTTTTGCTGCTGCTATGCGTATGACGTTTTCAAGCCAGTCAATGCCTTCGTACCAGACTGTGCCGAGCAGTTCTGACGGAATTGTACATGTGAGGATGTTTTCTTTGCCGTCAAGGTATTTTTCTGCTTCTGAAAGTTTTGCAAATTTCTCATCGTAGAAAGCCTGTGCATCATAGAGAACCTGTTTCTTTGCAGCTTCGGCATCATACGGTGTCTCATCTTCGTTTGCCCAGTACTTGTATCCTGTCTGAAGTCTTGCTTTGTTTGTCTTGTAAAATGACTGCAGGATACTGTCATCGATTTCGTATCCGATATCTCTCTGCTGGTTTCTGTAAACTTTGTTGAATGAGAAACCTGTTTCGTCTTCGTCAGATTTGATATCGTTTGGTGTATTCCAGTCTCTGCCAAAAACAACGAGAGAGCGTTTTGTTCTGACTGGAGAGAATATGCCTGTCTCCGGCGGTGTCTGTGCAAAAAGTACAGATTTTGTGTCCATGATTGTGTAATTTATGCCGTAAGAACGCAGAATTCTGTCAAAGCTGTTATCCCATCCAAGATATGGCAGATAAAAACCTTCCCCTGTGCTGCCAAAGAATACACGGTGAGCATGAATACCTACTTCAATCTGTGCATTTAAAACTGCTTCAAGGTCTCTGTAGTGCGGAAGGTAAGTATATGTTGCTGAAGTCGGAATCAGTTCGATAAAGCCTTTGTCCGAGAATGTTCGGAAAGCTTTTACAAGATTGGAATTGTATGTGTCAATAAAGTCGATTTTATTTTTCTGGAGCTGTTTGAGGCACAGACGCACATTCTGGAGAATGTCGCTGTTATCTTTGTTGCGCTCAAGTTCCTCATCACCCAGAGCAATCATCTGGTCAAGCCATTCGACATACAGTGTCTGTATCTTTTTATCTGTAAGAAGCGTGCAGAGTGTTGGGCTGAAAACCATACCGATTTTGAAATTGATTTCCTCATTTTCTAGTCTGGTGAACATATTCAGCAAAGGAATGTATGTGTTTGATATTGCAGAGAACAGTGGTTCATTTCCCAAAGAATACTCTTCTTTGCTTGTGTTATGCAAATACCCCTGTTCTGCCGTCAAAATGAGAATTAAATCCTTATCAGCCATATTGTTTCCTTATTTTTTACTACTTTTTTAATGTTGCTTCTAAAAACTGTGCTTTTAAAAGCAACATTAAAACACAAGTTCAGAATCCTGCTGTTACACTGTTCTAAACTTGTAAGTCATCTCATGAATATTTTTGTGAGATGTCTTTTACAGCTGGATAAAATCTAAGCTGTAAGTTTTGGAACCACTTATTAGTTATCGGTAAAAAACTCCCGATGGTTCAAATATTGATGACGCAAAATCGATTCTATTCCAGAAAGCTTTACAAGAGGAGATGTTTCAATCTGTTTTCCAGGAACCATCTCAGAAATTGTACTGCTTCTTTCAGGAACAGAAATGCGTTTTGTGTAAGCAAGCAGCTGATTTGAATGTTCTGCAGAAACTGCTTCCAGAGTCAATACAAAAAACTTTTTTGGTGATGAAAGAAGTATATAGCGGCTGCGGTCTTCTTTTGTAATTTTTACTTCAAGGGTTTCGCTTGGGACTTCGTCGTATTCTGTATCAAAGAAAGATAGATGAAGTTCCATTGATTTGAAATTACCGAGCTGCTCAAGACGTTCTTCGTCTGTTTTACTGATATCCCAGAATGCATAAATCCATGCCGGATCGCGTATAATTGCGCGGATTTTTGTCTCATTGTATGAAGCTGGCAGTGTCGGCTCAACAGGAATTTCCTCGTTTGTAAAATTGACGCCTTTGTCTGACTCTGCTGCATTTTCAAGTTCTTCTACGGATTCAATAATCTCTTCGATTATGAAACGTCTGTTCAGATTTTCCGGTATATCCAGACCATAATCATCTGCTATAACTATAAGTTCCTGATTTGTTAACGTTTCCAAATATTTGCGCGAAAGATTTTGATTTTCCATGATATGCCCATATTATAGTAAAAGATTTGTTGTTTCAAGTAAGAACCATCAATATTGAACTATTGAAAAGATTCAATAAACTGCCGTTACAAAATCTCTAAAAATAAATATTAGAGGTTCACAGTATTTTATATCGGTCATTTTTTTCTTTTGAAAAATAGTCAATTATGCGTTCTTTTGTTTCTTCTGTATTGTGTGCGTTCAAAAGCTGCATTTTGAAGTAATGTCCGAACGAAAAATTATCACAGTAGTAAGAGAAAAATCTCTGGAGCCTTGTTTTGTGGAATTCTGGAGGCTGAAACTGTATGACATCGTCAACAAAATCGAGTGCAAGCTTCTGCATGTCTATTGTTTGTTTTGATGTGCTGTCTGTGTCTGTCTGCTCTGAAGTAAGTCCGTCTGAAACTTCGCGGAAAATCCACGGTTTTTGTGCAGCGGCACGTGCTATCATAAGTCCATCTGCTTTTGGAGCGCAAGAAAGAGCATATTTTGCTGATGGTACATCTTTTATGTCTCCGTTGAGGTATATCTGGATTTGTTCATGATAGCGGTCAATGAGCTTCTGAACGTATTCATAGCGTGGATGTGTGCGGCTTTTTTCTTTTATAGTGCGGGCGTGCAGCGTAATAAGTTCTACACCTTCTTCGACGAGCATGTCTGTGAATGCGAAAAAAGTCGCATCCGTAAAATCTTCGGCGCCGAGTCTGCATTTAACGCTCAGACGCATGTGGCTGCCGGTCTGTTTTTCACAGTCGTTGAGTGCTTCTTTGACAAGATGTACGGCTTGTCGTGTTTCTGATGCCGGCTTGAGCATCCATGCGATGCCTGCTCCTGTTTTGTAAATCTGAGGGGCAGAGCAGCCCATGTTTATGTCTACTCCAATGCCGCCTCTCTGTGCAACAATGCCTGCTGCTTTTCCTAGAGGTTCACTTGAGTTTCCTGTAAGCTGCCACACGATTTTGTCGTGCGCACTTTCATCCAGAAGATAATATTTTTCGAACGGTCCCATATTTAAAAGAGAAGGTGCGTTTATCATTTCTGTGAAATATTCGTCACAGCTTCCGAACTTTTCTATCGTTCTGCGAAAAGCTTCGTGGCTGAGTGTTGCCATCGGGGCGCAAATCAGTTTCGGCATAATTAATAAATTTATAGAAGCCTCTGAAAATGTTTTTCAGAGGCAAAGTAAAATAAAACTTTGCATTTGCAGAAGTTTTAAACTTGCCAGACATCTCTTTTGCGGTGTTTTCGCTGGAGATGCCTGTAATTGAATGTCAGACCTTTTTTATCAGAGCTTCAACAGCTTTAGCTGCTTCGTCAAGGTATGCTGCGTCAAGAGATTCTACTTCTCCGTTATCAACAGCAACAGACATCTTCTGCTCAATCGGAATCTTTGCGAGAACTTTGAGGCCAAAATCTTCTGCAATTCCGTTGATGTTTGTTTCGCCGAAGATTCTGATTTCTTTTCCGCAGTCAGGGCATTTGACATAGCTCATGTTTTCGATGAGTCCGAGAATAGGGATGTTCATCATGTTTGCCATGTTTACAGCTTTTTCTACAATGACGCGGACGAGCTGCTGAGGGCTTGCAACAACGATGATTCCATCGACAGGAATCGACTGGAATACTGTAAGAGGGACGTCACCTGTTCCAGGCGGGCAGTCTACGAACATGAAGTCTACATTGTCCCAGACAACATCTGTCCAGAACTGTTTGACAGCTCCAGAAATAACAGGTCCTCTCCAGATGACAGGATCTGTTGCTTTTGGCAAAAGAAAGTTCATGGACATTATCTGTACACCATCATTGCTTGTAACTGGTTTGAGATATTCCTGTACCGTACCATCTTTTGCTGTTATTGTGCCGCATGTCGCTCTTTCTTCTGAAAGACCGAATGCTGTAGGAATAGAAGGACCTGTAATATCGGCATCAAGTATTGCTGAACGGTAACCGTTTTTGTGAACCTTTGCTGCAAGAAGGCTTGTAACCAGAGATTTTCCGACTCCGCCTTTGCCGCTTACAATTCCGATAACTTTCTTTACGTGTGAACCTTCGTGTAGTTTCTCGTGCATATCGCGGTCTGCACATCCGTTTTTGCTACAGCTGCCACAATTGTGGCTGCAACTGTTCTCTGCCATAATCTGACCTCGTCATTTGATTTTTTATGGATGCTTCTAAAGAAACTTACGTTTCTGGAAGCGTTTTTGTATTTAATGCTTTAGGAGACTGTAAAAAAAAACTTATGCTTTTAAAGTCTCCTTGAATATAATGAAAATGAACTGTTTCCGGCAAGGAATTTATGCTGGATGAGAAAAACATTCTGTAAACTGCCGGTTTTTGCAGTCTGTAAAAAGGGCAGCCTGATTGTGTTATTCTCAGGAAATAGCCATGCTTGCAGCTCCAAAAACACCGAGGCTTGCAAGCATCATGATGACTCCGGCAAGAAGAACACCGCCTGTAACTGCAAGAACGGTCTGCTTAAAATTCATGTCCAGAAGGCTGGCTGCCAGTGTGCCAGTCCATGCTCCTGTTCCTGGGAGAGGAATGCCTACAAACAGAAGAAGTGCGATGAAAAGTCCGTGACCTGCTTTTTCTTCGAGTTTGTGACCTGCTTTTGTACCTTTTGTCAGAAAGAAAGAACAGATACCGCCGATGAGTTTTTTATATTGTCCCCATTCCAGAAACTTTCTTGCAAAAAGATAAATGAACGGAACAGGAATCATATTGCCAGCAATTGAAATGATATATGACGGAATAATCGGCAGGCCAAATGCCTGCGAAACCGGAATAGCACCGCGAAGTTCAATGAGCGGAACCATCGAAATGAAAAAAATTACAATAAACTTCTGAAACATGCGGCTATTATAATAATCACTTGAAAAAACGGCAATAGGAATAAACGATGTAAGCAGTTACTTGATTCTGACAGGTTGAGTTTTGAGAGCTGTTTCTAATCTTTTGTAAACTGAAACTATCTGATATACTTTTTTGCACTATGGTTGATGATTTGGATATGCAAAAGCCTTTGCGCATTCAGAAAAAGCGCAGAAAAAGTTTTTTTGCCAGATTTCTGGCTTTCATTGTTTTTTTTGTTGTAGTGATTGTCTGTATGACAGTCGGCTGGATTTTATATGCGCGCATTGACCGCGTTTCGCCGTTTTCTGTTATTTCCAGGGATTTTTCTCTTCTCGTGCACACAAACAATGTTTACAAATCTGTGAACTCTATTCTGGATCTGCATACAGCTGACAGGCTTCTGGAAGATAAGCCGTTCTCGGATTACAAAAAGACGTTCTCAGATTTGCGGCAGTCTCCGCTCAGATTAAATAAATACGTAAGGCTTGCAGCTTCTTGCCGTGCGGATGTCGCCCTGTACAGAAATATGAACGGCCAGTACAATATGCAGGCTGTTGCTGATGTCGGAATTTATTCTGCTTTGACACGTGCTGTTTCGTTTTTGTACAGCAATGTTTCGAGATTTTCTTTTGCACGTATCAAAGATCTGTCCTATGTGAAAAGCGGCAGATATTTTGTTTATACTGTTCACGACAAAGAAAAAGGAACTTCAACAGATGTTTACTTTTGCATACACAAAAATCTTGTATTGATTTCTCTGAATCCAGATCAGCTTACGGGGGCATTGGCTTTTGATCATTTGTCTGAGTACAATGAAAATATTATAAATACAATAGAAGAAAAAACGCATTATTCGTTCAAAATTGTTACAGGTGCAAAGAAAATTGCCTTGCAGTCAGGGCTTGAATCTAATCCGATGCTTACGGGCATGGTGTCTGTTTTGAGTGAAGAGGACGAAGCTGTCTTTGATGTAAACATTGGCGATGATGATTTTTTTGTGCAGGCTCATTTTCCACTGGAAAGCAGTGCATTGCAGACATCTTCTCTTGCACCTCTGCTTTCGCGGAAGACATCAAAGCTTTCCATGCTGTCCAGGTTTACAAATGATGTCCAGTATTATACATTGCTCAACATAGGTTCTCTTGAAGATATAAAGAATGCGATTTTTCCTGTGGTTCAGGAAAGTGTAGATGTAAACTCTATATGGGAGCAGGGGCAGTCGTATTCACATAAGCTTTTCAAATCAAGCATAGAAGATCTTTTGTTTTCGTGGACAGGCAGAGAGTTTGCGGTACTTGGAATTGAAGGCAGTGATGTGCCTGTCTTTGTACTTCAGATTGGTGACGAAGCTGAAAGAAAAAAAGCTTTTAAGACTCTTGAAAAATCAATACTGATTAAAACAAAATCGAATCTGATTGTGGACGGTGTCCGTTTACCTTGTATTCAGATGCCGGCTTTTTTTTCGAAACTTCTGCATCTGTTCAAGATAGAACTTCCAAAGCCGTATTATCTTGTTTATGAAGGCTATATTTATTTTTCTGAATCTCCGGAAAATCTTGCAATCCTGTACAACCGATATAGAAAAGATGAACTTTTGTCCAAGTCTGATATTTGGAAAAGAGTTTCAGAAAAACAGGAAAACAAAGTTGGTATCGGACTGTATTACAATCTGGCTCGGAGTGTGCCGTTTTTTCTGAAAGCAGACAACGCAATGACAAAGCTTTTCAAGCTGTATAACATCGGCAGATGTGATTTTGCTTTTGACGGCGATGAAATGACATGTCTTCTTCATGCCTGCGCAATTGAAACTTGTAATGACAATCTTGTACAGGGATTCCCTGTTCCAATGGAAAGAGAAAGTGATTATGTTCTGTATGAGTCTGGTACTTCTTCTGCCGGCAGAAAGTCGGACTGTGTATTCTGGGTTGAAGATGACAGAATTATAAAAAGTCTTGGATTATCGTCGCTTTCGTTAAACCGGCTGATTATGGACAGCAGATGTTATATTTGTCCTTGCAAATATCCGTGTCGTGATGATGGTGCTTTGTGGGCAGTAACTGACAAGGGTAACGTATATCTTTTGACTTCTGAGCTTGGAATAGTAACAGGATTCCCTGTGAAGATTTCCGGTTCTCCTTCTGGAGTCCTTGTATCAAGCGGAACAAGCATTACTATAAAACCAAAAGTCGGTATGTCATATATTGTAAAAGATACAGGTTCTGTTTCTGAAATTGTATCATCTGCCGGTGAAACGGATGGATGGGGAACTTTGGAATGGTCTGCGTATATAAAAAATAAAGGAATTTCTTATCCTGATGATGATTTGTGCTGTATTGCCCGCATGTCTGATTCTGGTAAAGAAATGTTCTTTGCTCTGGGGCAGGAAGGCATGGTGTATAAAATGCAGGAAGGTGAAACTTACAGCTCTGTACAGATTTCAGCGCTCAAAGAGTCAAATGAAATGCAGATTTTTGCAGAGAAAGGCCGCGTCTACGTCAGCGGTTCTTCAAATATGATTTTTGCTTTCAATCAGAATCTGGAACTTGTTTCCGGATTCCCGGTTACAGGACGCGGCAGGCCTGTTCTGTCAGACATTGACGGTGATGGGGTGAAAGAGTGCGTTGTCCTTGGCGGAGACAAAAAAGTTTACGCATGGAAAATAAGATAAGCTGAGAAAAAAACTGACTGACGATGTTAGAAATTTCTGAATCCGGAAGTTTTTAACATCGCTTTTTGGTTGTAAAAACAGAAGTTTCTGAAAGTGCTTTTTACTTTGTGCCGTTTAATTTTGCAGAAAGTTCTTCGAAAATGCACGGAATTTTTTTGTTGAAAATAAAAGTGAACATTTTTTCTGATCCGTCTTTGCTTGTATAGTTTGCATATACAGTGCGGTTACTTTCAGGACTCAGAAAGTCAAAGAATTTCTTTTCCGGTAAAGATACTTTGATATTCTGAAGTTTTGACATGCAGAACATCATTTCTTCAGTTCTTCCGATTCCCTTTGACATAAATGATAAATATGTATCCTGCGGTGCTACGTAATAATAGATTTCTTTTTTGCAAAAAATGACAAGTCCCCAGAGGCTCGGTCTGTAAGTATGCAGATTTAAATCCTGATAGACGCTTGCATTTGCGCGGAATTCTGCAAGTTCAAACTTTTCTACTTCATCCTGAACTTTATTTTCAAAACTCTGGACGAACTTTATTCTTTCATCGTTCATTGATTCATTTGACTGACTTAAAAATGCCATTTTTCTTTCCTGTGTTTTATTTATTGCGACATCTGTAATGTGTACAGGATGCCTGATGAGTTTTTGAAAGCTTGTTTTAATTCAGCTTAAAAATCTCATTTTTTTCGAACGCCATCTGAGAGAACTGATTTTTCAGGTGACGTATGTATTGTCTGCTGTTTTTTTTTGTCTGCGTTGCGGTCAATTGCTCGGCCGTTTGCAGTATTTATATGTAAATCTTGCTCCTGCATACCGTCCTACGAAACGGCTTGCAGCTGCCTTAAACTTCCATTTGAATGCCATGAGTGAATAAAGTCTGCCTTTGCGTGATTTTTTCAGACAGTGTGCCACTGTTTTTTCTGGTGAAAGACCGTGGCGGACTTCTTTGCGTGCGCCTTTTGATGCAACGTTTGCAAATTCTGTGCTGACAGGTCCGGGGCAAAGTGCTGTAACCTTGATGCCTTTGTCTGAAAGTTCTGCGCGGAGTGCAATCGTGAAACTCAGGACAAAAGCTTTACATGCTCCGTAAACGGCAAAGTTTCCTAAAGGCAGGAAAGAGGCGAGACTTGCTGTGTTTATGATGCGTGAACCTTTTGAAAGGTATGGTATTGCATAGCCTGTAATGCCTGTAAGTGATGTACAGTCCAAATCTATCATGTCCATTTCACGTTCTGTGTCGGTATTTGAAAATTCGCCGTATGTGCCGAACCCTGCATTATTTACGAGAACTGATATTTTAAAATCACCGTGTTTTTTTTCTTCATCCAGAAGCGCTTTTATACGAAGTGCGCCGCTTTTGCCGCTTATATCTTCTGCAATAACTCTGACTGCCGGTGCACTTGCTGAGCATTCATTTTCTATGTCTTTTTTGACTTGTTCGAGATTTTCTTTTCTGCGTGCAATAATCCACAGTTCCTGACAAGTGCCTTCTTGTGCCAGCTGGCGGGCAAAGCATACTCCCATGCCGCTTGATGCCCCTGTTACAATAGATATTGTTTTCATGCCTGTAATTATATCATATAAATATGTCAGTCGGATAGATATATTATTTGAATTTTCAAAAAAAATGAAACTTCGGGTAAGTTTTCAAAGAACTGATTCATATTATTTCTAAAATTGCTTTTTTTAGGCATTTATAGTAAACTTTGCAGTCTATGAAACGAACTTATGATGATGCAATGTTTATTGATACATTTGAACACGAATATACATGGCTTAACGGCTTTCTGCGTACTGTCCGTAACTTTGCATCCCGTACATCTGTGATAGATCCTGTTACCGGCAGAAGCTGGACTTACTTTGAACTTAACAGGCAGTCAAACAGTCTTTCTCATGCGCTGATAGATTCTGGTATTGGTCAGGGAGATGTGGTCATGACAATTTTACAGAATACGCCAGAGTTCTGTTTTGCATATATTGCAGCCCGCAAAGCCGGTGCAATTTTTCTGCCGGCAAACTTTAATAATGCATCAGGCGAACTTTCTCGCCTTGTCAAACACAATAATCCAAAAGTCATTATATATTCTGCTGCATGTTCTGATGTTGTATTGAAAATGCAGAATGAGCTTTCGTCATCGGACAGTTCTTCAGAAAAACCGTCAGACTGTGAAGGAGTGATGCGTGATTATAAAATGCCGGTTTTTGTAATGGCTGATAATCTGAAAAATATTCCTGTTCCTGCAGGACATATTCCTTATGAAGATTTTGTAAAAAACAGAAGTGCTGAAAATCCTGTTCTTTCTTTCCGTCCGCATATTTATGATGAAGCAGTGCGTCTTTGCACAAGTGGTACGATGTCTCTTCCAAAAGCAGTTCCTGTCAATGATATAAATGAAGTTCTGTCTGCTCACGATGTTATAATGCAGTATCCTCTCTGCTGTCATGACGTTACTCTGAATATGACGCCGTGGTTTCACCGTGGTGGTTATCAGTGTGGTGGTCCTTGTCCGGCTTTTTATACAGGTGCATGTGTTGTCGTCATGAGAAATTTTCAGCCGAAAATTGTCCTTGATTTTGTAAAAAAGTATAACATAACATATCTTGCCGGCACTCCGGCAAATCTCGAACTTCTGTCAAGGGCGCAGGAACTTGGAAAATTTGACATATCAAATTTGAGCGGCATTATCACTATGGGTAGTCCTCTTTCAAAAGATGACTGTATCCGGTATATGAATGTGCTGACAAAAAATATATTCAACGGTTATGGAACGACAGAGAGTTTCTGGAATTCGTTTCTGCGTCCATATAATCTTCCACAGTACGCTGGCAGTGCCGGTAAAAGCTGTCTTGATGACGATGTTCGTGTTATCAGGATGCAGAATGATGCTGACTGCGGCGAGTGCTGCAAAGTTGAACCTGATGAACTCGTTCCGCGTGATGATGTGAGCGAAGGCGAAATAATAATACGTGCTCCGGGAAAAACTACATATTCGTATTATAAAAACGATGATGCGCAAAAAGAAAAGTTTTATAAAGGTTGGATGTATACCGGAGACATTGGTACGTGGAATGAGGATTTTGTTGTAACGATAAAAGGACGCAGGGACAATATGATAGTTGTTTCTGGAGAAAATGTTTATCCAGAGCAGATAGAAACTGCAATTTTGACTTGTCCGAAAGTTCAGGACTGTATTGTTACATCTGTGCCGGATTCTATGCGTGGAAATTCTGTTGTCGCATATGTTGTGCCTGCTGATGAAAGCCTGACAGTGGATGAGCTTCGTGAATTCTGTCAGCAGGATTCGACTTTATCCAAATTTAAACGACCAAGATATTTTGCGTTTGTTCATTCAATTCCTCGTAATGCCACCGGCAAAAAACTCCATGTACAGATGCGACAACGTGCTGAACAGGACTTGAAAAATGGTCTCTTTGAGCGGTAATTATGGAGTTTTTTTGATGTTCTTTTTAATAAGAATTTAATACTTCGTTGAAAAAATCAGCAGTTTTTGCTTACGACTTTATTAAGATTTTTTACTGCTGATAATTTATGTTTGAATACATAAATCTCTTGAAATTGCGTAGATATGCGCATTTCTGAGTTGTGAAAGTGTGTGTTTGATTAAAGAGAAAATTCAAACTCCATTATGTAAACCATTTGACAAACTGTGAATATGGAAATATAATATTCAATATATGATATTCTGAATAGAACCTGTTTTGTACAAGGGAAAAATAAGGTGTGGAAATTTAGATATCATGACGATAAGCAAAACGAAAGGTGTTTTCCAGTTATAAACGGGGGAACAGTGATTCAAGGAGATTTGAATGAAAAAGGGCGTAGTCATTTTGGGAAGCCTCATTCTTGCGCTTGCTTTCTGCGTTCCAGCAGTTGCGCAGCCAAGTACTAGGGCTGTAGAGACGATCGTTATCGACAACTTCGATACACCGGATAATATGGATTGGACATGGGATGTTCAGGCAAGTCGCTTTATAACAAAGGGTTATCCTGTTATAAAGTCATTTGAAGGAATTCCTAATTCTCTTCGTCCATATCATAAAGATAGCGATGGTAAGGCACAGGTTCTTGGTGTAAAGGTAACTTTTGACCGCAAGGGTGATAACTGGTTTGAAGTATTCCCAAAGGATTCTAGTGGCACAGTTCATGAGATTCCATTTGTTGGTACTGTAACACGTGTTGACTTCTGGGTTTGGGGTGCTAATTACAATTATCAGCTCGAGCTTCTTCTTCGTGATGCAAACGGTGTAGTACACAGCTTGGATTGTGGAAACATGTTGTTTGACGGTTGGAAGAATATTATTGTTAATGTTCCTGGCTGGATTTCACAGCATTCTCGCCTTCGTGACGGTCGTAAGAACTTGACATTTATTGGTTGGAGAGTTCGCTCAGCAGCAAACGAAGCTGTTGATAACTTTACAATTTATTTTGATCAGTTGAAGTATGTAACAAATACACTTTCAAATATCTACGATGGATATGACCTTCGTGAAGCTGATTTCGGTGATAAGGCCGACGGTCAATAATAAATAAGGCGGTAATTAGATGAAAAAGATTTGTATAGCTTTTTTAGCAATGACTGTTGCAGCTGGATTTGCTTTTGCTCAGGCAACCATGAACAATAATGGAAATACAAGTATTTCTGATCCAGATGCTTCTTCTATAGGAAATGATAGTGGTCGCCAGGCTTTGCGTGAAGTCAGTGTAGATCGTTTTGAGCGTGAAGGTTTCTGGAACGTTTCATGTTCACCAGATTATGGTGTAATTACATCTCGTCTTTTTGACGGAAGCCCTGATGCAAAAGAGCCTTTGAATGATGCTGGTAATCAGGAAATGGCTGATAAGCAGGTTCTTGGTGTAAAGATGGAGTTCTTTAAGCGTGGTGTAAACGCTTTTGAAATCCGAGCTGCTCGTGCAATCCCAATTGAAGGTGTTACAAAGACAGTTTCTGTTTGGGCATGTGGACGCAACATGGGTCATCAGCTTTGGCTTTTGGTTCAGGACTATAATGGAAACAGCTTTGAAATCTGGATGGGTTCTCTTGAATTCAGCGGTTGGAAGAAGCTTACAACAGCAATTCCTCCATCTCCAGACAGCGAACATGGTATCATCCAGCAGAGCGTTTACCACGGTGACAAGCCTGGTCTCCGCATCGTAGGATTCCGTGTTGACTGTAACCCAATGGAAGCTCAGGGTTCATTCTTCATGTATCTTGATGATCTTCGTGCTGTTACAGACCTTTATGATCTT
>JAZQQW010000012.1:0-12174 GCA_045629255.1 Treponema sp. | reverse complement strand
AATGGGTTGATACTTTGTTAAATCAATAATTATATCGATATTTTTCCTGAATTAAACTTGGACATTTTGAAAGATAGTGACACAGTCTTTCTCCGGCGAAAAATTCGCCCCACTTCCCCTTAGTCCTACAAACAGCAGTTTGTGTAACTAGGTACTATTGTTATAAAGCTGGCTGTACAACCCTTATAAAGCTGGCTGTACAACCCTTATAAAGCTGGCTGTACAACCTTTATAAAGCTAGCTGTACAACTCTTGTAAGGCTGGCTTTCGTCTTTCTGCCGTAACAAAAGCGCATTTTACATGTACTTTATCAGATACGATATGGTAAGTTTTTGGGTACATAGGCCATAGCTGGTGCGTATGGTCGGTAAGAGTGTTAAAGTACTGCTTTAAAAATAGTACTTTATCTGTAAGACATAAATACAGCATGGCAGCATGAATTTACCATCTGTTTTATTAAAACCCGATATTCTGTCTGATACTTTTTTTGTATTGAAGATCATGCTGTCTGCAAAATTGTTTACATCTTTGATTTTTGTTTGCTCTAAAACATGCCTTTAAAATTCAAGTTTACTATATTCTGCAAAATCTTTGTGATTTTACAGAATATAGTGATTTTTTGAACGTAAATGTATTTTTTTGCAGACTGCTTTTTTATTTATCTGACAGCTTATCTGCAATATGTGTACATTGTCTTATGCCGTCCATTGCGCTGCTGACTATGCCGCCTGAGTAGCCGGCTCCTTCGCCTGCAGGATAGAGGTTTTTAAGGGCTGTACATTCTCCTGTTTCTTTGCTTCTGAGAATTCTGACAGGTGTGCTTGTTCTTGTTTCTGATGCAATCAGAATGGCGTCTTTACAGATGTAGCCGCGTTTTGTTTTGTTGAAATCGTAGAATGCACTTTCGAGCCGTTTGGAAATCTGTTTCGGAAGCCATATGTCCAGTCTGCTTGGCACGAGTCCTGGCGTATAGCTTGATTTTGGCAGAGTTTCGCTTGCTCTGTGGTGCAGAAAATCTTCCATGCGCTGAGCTGGTGCTTTCTGTCCATCGCCGTTTTCGTATGTTAGTTTTTCAAGCCACGTTCTCCACAGAAGTCCTGCCATGGCCGGACAGTTCATTTTTTCTGCCTGTTCAATAAATTCTTTTGGGATATCTGTACTTCTTGTCTCTACGACAATTGCGGCGTTGCTCCATGGACTGTTGCGCTTTGCGGTAGACATACCGTTTACAACGATTTGTTCCGGAGCTGTTGCACTTGGAACGACAAAGCCTCCCGGACACATGCAGAAAGAATACACGCCGCGGCCGTCCTGCTGTGATGTGATTCTGTATTCTGCCGCACCGAATTTTTCTTCTGAAGAATTGCTTTTGCGGAACTGTATGCTGTTTATGACTTGCCGTGGATGTTCGACACGAACTCCGACTGCAAAGCCTTTTGCTTCGAGGGCTGCAGGGCATTCTCGCGCAATCATTTCGTAAATGTCTGTGGCAGAATGTCCTGTCGCAAGCAAAACTGCATCAGCTGTGATTTTCTTTGTTTCTCCAGTCTTTGTGCCGGCGCAGAGTATGCCTTTCACACTGTTGTTTTCTATTACCAGATCTGTACAGCGTGTATTGAACAGAAACTCGCCGCCCAGTTCTGTAATCTTTGCGCGCATGTTGTTTATGATAAGCGGAAGTCTGTCTGTTCCGATGTGAGGGTGTGAGGCTGTCAGGATAACTTCGTCTGCTCCGAAGAAGTGGAACGTTGCCAGAATCTGCGAAACGATATTAGCAGTAGAGCCTTTTGACTCTCTTGTGTAAAGCTTTCCGTCACTGAAAGTTCCAGCCCCGCCTTCGCCGAAACAATAGTTTGAATCTGTATTTACTGTACCGGCACGGCTTATCTGAGCGATGTCAGTTTTTCTTTTGTGTGTGTCTTCTCCGCGTTCAACGATAATCGGTTTGATGCCTTTTTCCAGCAGTGTGAAAGCACCGAAAAGTCCAGCCGGACCTGAGCCGACGATGATTACAGACTTTTTGCCGTCTGCATGCTGCCATTTTGGCAGAGCGTCTTTGGGAGACGGAGGTTCTTCTCCGACATAAACGTCGCACTTGAGAAAGATTTTCACATTTTTATGACGGGCATCAACAGAACGTTTAGTCATGACTATGTGTGCATCGCCGGCTTTGATATTCTGACCTTTTGCAATAAGTGAGCGCAGAATTTCGTCCTGCACGAATTTTTTATCGCTTTCTCTGTCCGGTGAAATTTGTATAGATGTTGAAAGAACCATGTTCAGACTCCAGATTTATTATAAGTGGGTAAAAAAACTGCAATTTTTGAAAACCACAATGAATGATAAAAAAATAATTTTGTTTTATGTCCTGCAATTTCAAGAACTGATGCATATCTGGTATCTCATGTAAGTATTTCTTGCAGTACCAGAATTTGTCTTGCTTCAGTGAATGAACGAGCGGATAAAAAGCACAATAAAAACTGCACTTGTTATAATTCTAAGGCCTGTACCTGTGATGAATCCCAGGAAAGAATAACATGCAGATTTCAGAGCTTTTTTCTTGTCCGCAGAGTCATGAATAAGTTCTCCGATAAAAGCTCCGATGAACGGACCTGCAAGGATGAGCAGAATCTGACCTGTCAGAACGCCTGCAAAAACTCCGATTGTGGCGCCACGGCTTCCGGCTTTTGAACCGCCTGATTTTTTTGTGAAAATCGATGGCACTATGTTGTTTACTATTTCTACGGCAATGCAGACAATGGCTGTGATAACAAGAACATATATGCTGATACTGCACTTTGAATTGAAAAATCCAACCAGAAGGGCAGCCCAGCACAAAGGTGTTCCCGGAAGTCCCGGAATGATACAGCCAATCATGCCGACAAGCAATAATGCAGCACTCAGTAAAATCAGTAAAAATTCTATAACAGTCATATCTGATTTAACAATAGCTCATGATAAAGAAATAAACAAGCCGGCGCAATGTCATGATGAAAAATAATAAGGACATAAAAACAATCTGCCCTCTTGAACGGCGGGCATGTCATACCTGACTTGATCCGCAGCCTTAAAAACCGATATGACAGAATGAGTTTTACATCTCTTTTGTAAAAACTCTTCGTTCTGGCCGGGGCAGCTTTGGAATGCAATCTTTTTTTTGTACGGACAAAAAAAACGCCAGCTTGAAAAAAAAGCTGACGTTTTTTGCTTGAAAGTGATTTTTACAGAATGACCATGACTTTGTCAGGACATGCTGTTACGCACTCTCCGCAGGATGTACACTTTGTGTAATCGACCTGCGGAATACCGCTTGAAACATCGATGGCCTGCTGTGGACATTTTTTTGCACAAATTCCGCATTTGATACAGCCTGCCGAACAGTTCTTTTTAATCTGCGGCTTGTTGTCGCTGTGATTTGAACAGACAGCGACAGCACCTTTTGTGCTTGCATTTATCAGATGCAAAAGCCCCTTCGGACATGCTTTTGTACATTTGCCGCAGCCTGTACATTTATTTCTGTCGACTTCCGGCAGTCCGTCATTGTTCATGGATAGTGCGCCGAATGGACAGACAGATACACAGTCACCGTATCCTATACAGCCGAACGCACAGAGCTTCGTGCCGTTTACTGCAAGCTGTGCGGCTTTACATGTTTTGACACCGTTATATATACCGCGCGGTTTTGCACATGATTTTGTACCTTTACATGCTGTAAATGCAATTTTCTTTTCGCTTGTCTCAACAGATACACCTAGGATTTTTGCGACTTTTTCTGCTGTAGCAGCACCGCCTGCAACACAACCGTTTGCCGGAGCCTGACCTGCCGCAACAGCTGCTGCAAAAGCAGAACAGCCTGCATAACCACAGCCACCGCAGTTAATGCCGCTTAGTGCGTCTGTTATTTCCTGGATTTTCGGATCTGTTTCGACAGCAAAGATTTTCTTGAATACACCAAGAAGTACGCCGAGTGTAAAAGCCAGAATACATGATATTGCTATAGTTCCAAGAATTATGTTCATTTCGTACCGCCTTTATTTTATGAGACCTTTGAAGCCGAGGAAGGCGAGACTCAAAAGACCTGCTGCAATAAACAGGATAGGTGTACCCTGAAAGCTCTTTGGCAAATCTGCACTCTTCATCTTTGTTCTGACACCGGACATGATTACCATACTCAGGAGGAAGCCGAGTGCGGAACCTATGGCATAGACAATGCTCTGTCCGTAGTTATAATTCTTGCTGATACAGTTGATTGTTACACCGAGAACTGCACAGTTTGTTGTGATGAGTGAAAGGTAAATACCCATTGAAGAATAAAGAGAAGGTGCTGTCTTTTTGAGGTAGAACTCAACAAGCTGAACAAGAGATGCGATTACGAGGATGAAGACAAGTGTCTGCAGAAATGCAAGACCTGTTTTTTCCATAAAGAATTTGTACAAAGGCCATGTAACTGCTGTTGCAAGGATAATGACGAACGTCGTTGCCATGCCCATGCCGAATGCTTTCTTTGTGTCGCTTGTCATACCGATGAACGGACATATTGCCAGATACTGTACAAAGACAACATTGTCTATAAGCATTGATTTGATAAAGATTTCGAGAATATCGTTCATTTTCCTGCCTCCTTGTTTTTATTCAGCCTGAACTGATTCAAGGCAGAAATTGCTCCGAATACAATAAATCCACCTGGAGCACTGTTCAATATGCCTATTCTGTATTCTTCTTGAATAATATCGATTTTCATTGCTGTGCCGGCGAGTAGTGTACCTCCGCCGAGAACCTCACGGACAAGTGAAATTGCTACAAGAACGATAGTATAACCGATACCCATACCCAGTCCGTCAAGGATAGAGTCGACCATTGTGTTCTTTGATGCGAATGCTTCTACACGTCCCATGATGATGCAGTTTACGACAATGAGCGGCAGGAAAACACCGAGAGCGTCATAGAGAGCTGGAACGTATGCCTGCAGGATAAGCTGTGTAATTGTCGTGAAAGATGCAATGATTATGATAAAAATCGGAAGTCTGATAGATGAAGGAATCAGTTTTCTGAAAATGCTTATGACAAGCTCGCTCATGACAAGGACGAACAGCATGCTTGCACCCATGCCAAGTGCATTGAAAATGCTTGTCGTTACACCAAGGGCTGAACAGAGACCTATGTTTAATATGAGCAGAGGATTTTCTATAATAGTTCCTTTTGCAAAAGTTGAAAGTTTGTTACTCATAGTTATGCTCCTTGAAGTAAGAATCAAGTACATCTGCGGCTGTCTGGACGAGGACTCCCGTGCCTTTACTTGTTATGGTTGCGCCGGTTATTGCATCGAAAGTTACACCTGGTGTAAAACCCTGTGAAGCTTTGAGGCCTGCAAACTGACCGCAGAAAGTCTTGCCGCTCGGCAATGTGAAATTCGGATCGTTTGCTTTCTGACCAAAACCCGGTGTATCTGACAGTTCAAGAAAGCTGATGCCTTTTACAATGCCGTCAGTTCCAAGTCCCACAAGGAGAGTTCCTTTATCGTATGTGGGCCCTGTAACCTGTGCGACACCTCCTATGACAGCTCCGCCTTTTTTTGCCATGTAAACTTTGTCGATTGTTATGCCGCTTACGTTTGAAGCGAAACCTGATGCTTCTTCAAAGCTTTCTGCTTCAGCAAAAACGATTTTCATGCCGCTTTGTGCTTTATTCAGCTTGTTCTGTTCGATGACAGATTTTGTGGCGTTATTTACGAATGCCAGAACCGTACATGCTGCAACTGCATAAGCTGCGAGAATGAAACCGAGCTTGACTGATTCCCAAACGCTGTTCTGTGAACCGTTTTTTGTAGAACTCATTTGCCGGCCTCCTTTGATTTCGCATATCCGTATTTTCTTTGTGTCAGATTATTCAGGAACGGAGTGATTGAGTTCATGATCAGAATGCTGAACATAACTCCTTCAGGGTATCCGCCGAACTGCCTGATAAGGAAAGTAATCAGTCCGCAGCCGAAGCCAAACACAAGTCTGCCAGGTTTTGTAACCGGAGTAGTTGCATAGTCTGTTACCATGAAGACAGCTCCGAACATTATGCCGCCTGTGAAAATTGCAAAAATCATGTCTGAACATGCGCATGCAACATCACCGAAAGCTATCATGGAAGCGATGAAACTTGCTGCAAGAGATGTGACAATCATTGCAAGAGGTGCGCGCCAGTCGATGATTTTTGTAGCCATCAGATATATAAAGGAAAGAATCAAAAGCAGTGCCGATGTCTCTCCGATACAGCCGGACGTATTGCCGAGGAAATTCTGCAGTATGAGGCTTGGCTCAGATACAAGAGCACCAGATTTGACTGCGCTGAGCGTTGTTGCAGAAGAAATTGCATCTGTTGCAAAAGGACCTGCCGGTACTGCCCATTTACTCATTGCTGAACCGAAACTTATGAACAGGAACGCACGTCCTGTGAGAGCCGGGTTGAAAATGTTTGAACCGATTCCGCCGAACAGACCTTTTGCAATAACTATGCTGAAGAATGCTCCCAGAATAATCATCCAGAACGGCACCTCAGAAGAAACTACCAGAGCAAGCATAACGCCTGTTACAGCTGCTGACAGGTTTGAAATTGTGCTTTTCTGTTTGGTGACTTTCTGGAACAGAGCTTCGAAAGCTACGCAGCTTATCACCGAAGTCAGTATAAGGACAAGAGCTTTCAAGCCGAATGTAATTACGCCGAAAATGCACTCCGGAAGCAGGGCAATCAGAACTGTTGCCATGATTCTGGCTGTTGAATTGCCCTGAGTGAAGTGTGGACTTGATGAGAGGTATATAGAAGTTTCTGTTTCGTTTTGTGTCATTTTGAACCTCCTTTGTTTGCGGCAGGAGCCGGTGCCGGAGCGGCTAGAGAACGTGCAATCTGCTTTCCGATTCTGATGCGCTGTACGAGTCTGACATTTGCAGGGCAGACATAAGCACAGCAGCCGCACTCGATGCAGTCCATCAGGCCGAACTTTCTGGCGACGTCTATGTCCTGAGTTTTGAGCGACTTGACCATCATGACAGGAACAAGTCTCATCGGACATGCATCTACGCACTTACCGCAGTTAATGCACTGACTTTCGTCTACGAGGTAAGTTTCATCTTTTGTGAGGAATGTTATGCCGCTTGTACCCTTTGCAATCGGGAACTGTGTGTTTGTCATGGCAAAGCCCATCATAGGACCGCCGCTGACGATTTTTGCAACCTGAGCGTCTTTGAGCTGTACATGAGCCGGTATCAAATCAGAGACAAGAACACCGACAGGCACTCTGATATTGCACGGCTTTTCTACAGCACCGCCGCTTATTGTAAGAGCGCGCTCTATGAGAGGCTTACCCAGACGGAAAGCATCGCTTACAGCGCAGACTGTACCTACGTTGCAGATAACAGCGCCGGCATCTGCCGGAAGTTTACCGGCTGGAATCTCTTTGCCGAGTACTGCGTCCACGATGTTCTTTTCGCAGCCCTGAGGATATTTTGTTTTTACAATCTGAACTGCAATATCTTTTTTGCCCTGGTTCTGGATTTCTTTTTCGAGAAGAGACTTGCAATGTATCTTGTTTTCTTCGAGCGCGATGATACCTTTTGCGCCGACGATATGCATTACAATGCTCAGACCGTCAATCACTTTCTGAGTATTTTCCTGCATCGTTCTGTCATCTACCGTGAGGTACGGTTCACATTCTGCTGCATTGAGCAGAACGTAATCAATCTTTTTGTCTTTCGGCGGATTGAGCTTGACGTGAGTCGGGAAAGAAGCTCCTCCCATTCCGACAATACCGGCATCTCTGATGCGGTCGAGGGCTGCCTGATGTTCACATGTAAACGGATCGAGCGGCTGCATAAAGTCAGTTTCATCCGAACCGTCGCTTTCTATTGTTATGCAGGGAACTTCTGCGTTGCCTGTTACAAGATTTGACTGGATTTTTTTGATTTTGCCACTGATGGAAGCATGTACTGGTGCCGACATGAACTTATCACTTTTTGCGATAACCTGGCCTTTTTTTACAATATCTCCGACTTTGACAACAGGGGTATTTGGAGCACCACCCATTGTTACAGGAATTGTAACTGTTTTGAAAGATGAAAGGAGGTCAGCAATCGGCATGTCCTTGCTGAGCTCTTTCATTTCTGGAGGAAATATTCCTCCTTTAAAAGAAAGCATTTTCATGTAAAAAATTGTAACCGATAAAACCCAAAAAGTCCATTTATTTTCTCTGTATGGACAGCATGCAAAAATCATGTCTTCTGCCGGAAAAAGTTCTGTCCGAAAAAAAATACATCATGTCATTTTGTACAAAATCAGATTTTCGTTTGTGATAAACAGTGTATGGAACTTTGTGAACAGAACAGTACATGTTTTGAAGATGACACAGTAAGCGTGACAGCTTACAGAGCTTTCGGCATTTCTTATCTTTATCCGTGGCAGCGGATTGTAATTGCCAATATCATGGACGCATTCGAAAACTTTGATGGCAGTGAGTTTGCAAACCAGATTGTGCTTTTGCCGACAGGAGCCGGCAAATCGTTCTGCTTTCTGGTTCCGGCACTTCTTTTAAAAGGTGCGACACTTGTCATTTATCCGCTGCTTGCACTTATGTCAGACCAGAAACGCAAGATGGATGAGGCCGGCATTGAAAGTGTCATATTCAAAGGCGGTCAGAGCAGACAGGAACGGGAAGAAAATTTCCAGAAGATAAAAAGCGGAACAAAAGTAATCGTAGCTAACCCGGAAGTCCTGCAGAATCCTTATCTGCTTGCACGCCTTTCTGAGTGTGATATTGCCCACATCGCAGTCGACGAAGCGCACTGTGTAAGCGAGTGGGGTGACAGCTTCCGCCCGGCGTATCTTGGACTTGGCAGTGTAATCAGGACGCTTCGCCAGAAATCAGGACATCATGTCGTCGTGACTGCTTTTACGGCAACTGCGTCCGACAATGTTCTGTCACGTGTCTGCGAAGTTCTGTTTGAGGGACAGGCTCATATCGTTCGGGGCGACTGTGACCGTCCGAATATTTTTTACTCAGTGATAAACTGCTTCTGCAAAAAGAAGGAGGCTCTCCGTCTTGCTTTTACAGAACAGAAACCTCTGATTATTTTCTGCGGAACGAGAAGCAGGTCAGAAGACATGGCACGCGAGATAGCCGCCTGTTACGATAAAGGCAAAGTGCGGTTTTATCATGCCGGACTTTCGCGGGAACAGAAGACAAGTACAGAAAAGTGGTTCTTTGAAAGCGAGGACGGCATACTGTGTGCGACCTGCGCATACGGCATGGGAGTAGACAAAAAGAACATACGCACTGTCGTTCACCTGGAACCGTCTCCGACAGTCGAATCTTATGTGCAGGAAGCAGGGCGCGCCGGCCGTGACGGCAAAGAGTCTTCTGCAATACTTCTGTGGAGCCCGGAAGATACAAGAAACTTCATGCAGAACAATGTCCGGCAGAATGACAGAAGCAGATACATGGCTTTCTATGCTCAGGCAGTTACGTGCCGCCGGCAGATTCTGATGAAAGCGCTTGGGGCAGAAAATATTGTATGTTCCGGATGTGATGTATGCCGGCGCGGCGAAAGATCACCTTTTGCACAGGATGCAGAGTTTGCATTCAGCTATATCCGGTCGCACAGGAAACTCTACACGTCAGACGAACTGATACAGAGGCTTGCAGAAAAATTTAATGAAAAAGATATCGGTATATTTAAAATAAATGCGTGGGAACACTCAGACTGCGCAAAGATTCTGCAGGAGCTTAAAGAGGAAAATCTTGTAAATGCCTGTCCGTTTCCATGGAAAGATAAGATAACAGTGGCAGAAAAAAAATCCGAAAAACTGACATCGCGGACTTAATCCGCTATCTCGCAAACAAAGGCTGCGAGATAGCCGGTTTTTATTTTATTCTTCCTCTTCCAGTTCTTCTTCGGAATCTTCTTCCTTCTTTTCTTCTTTTGGAGGAGGAGCTACGACAGTTTTCTTCTGTTTTACAGGCTTAATCTTTTTTCTGTATTTTACGACATAGCTTCCGAGCGACATAAAGAAAATTGTCAGAACGGCAATGAATATGACACGCCAGTCCTGTAATACCTGCAGAGCCAGGTGAAATATTTCTGAATTACTTAAAGGTGCATTCATAATTTAAATATCGGCACGGCATTGTTGACACTTAATCTGCCTGTCGATAGAATTCAGCTCATGACTGGAATTATTGATTACAATGCTGGTAACATTCAGAGTGTTGAGCATGCCCTGCAATATCTTGGGGCACCTTATATTCTTTCGAAAAATCCGAAAGATTTGGAAAACGTTGACAGAATTATTTTTCCTGGGGACGGCGATGCTGTCTATGCTATGCAGGAACTGAAGAAAACAGGTTTTGATGTCTTTTTGAAAGACTTTGCTGCCAGCGGCAAACGCATTGTCGGCATTTGTATTGGAGCTCAGATTGTTTTTGACTGGAGCGAAGAAGGCAATGTTGACTGTCTGTCTCTCATACCCGGCACAATCAGACGTTTTTCTACTGTCTGGGGCGAGCGCCATCCGGACAGCGTCGAGCATGAATCACGGGACATGCTCAGAAACAGCCTGAAAATTCCTCACATGGGATGGAATGACGTCACTTTCAGCAACGGCGGAACAAAGTTGTGCGACGGCGTGGCTGACCACAGCGATTTTTATTTCATACATTCGTATGTCATGCAGCCTGACAATCCGACTGTAATCAAAGGTTATGCAGATTACGGAACTATGGTTCCTTCTATCGTCGAAAAAGACAATATCACAGTGTTTCAGTTTCATCCGGAAAAATCTGGACCTGCGGGGCTTCGCATATTCAGAAATTATGTAGCAGCAGATTTGTCACAGAACGGAGGTTCGTCATGCTGAAAAAAAGAATTATCATTTGTCTCGATGTAAAAGACGGACGCACAACAAAAGGTGTCAAGTTTAAGGAAAACAAAGATATCGGCGATCCTGTCGACATGGCTTCTGAGTATTACAGACAGGGCGTAGACGAACTTGTTTTCTATGACATCATGGCAAGTGCCCGCGGTGAGAGGCCTATCCTCGATTTGATTGCCCGTGTTGCAAGCCAGGTCTTTATACCGTTCTGTGTCGGCGGCGGCATAACGACGCTCGACGATATCCGCGCAATCATTCTTGCCGGAGCAGAGAAAGTTTCGCTCAACTCACAGGCTGTCAAAAATCCAGATTTGATCAGACAGGGTGCAAGAGTTTTCGGCAACCAGTGTATCGTTCTGGGCATGGATGCCGCCCGTGATGACGCTATGCCGAGCGGCTACCGCGTATTCATAAATGGCGGACGTGTTGCAACAGAACTGGACGCAGTCGAGTGGGCAAAGAAAGCTGTAAGCCTTGGAGCAGGTGAGATAGTCCTCAACTCTATAGACGCCGACGGTACACGCGACGGCTACGAGCTGAACATTACACGCAAGATAAGCGAAGCCGTAGAAGTCCCTGTAATTGCTTCAGGCGGCGGCGGAAAGCCTGAGCACCTCGTGGACGTTTTGACAAAAGGCAAAGCCGATGCTGCCCTTATTGCTTCTATGGTTCACTCAGGCGATTATACAGTCGGCTCTATCAAAAAAGCCCTTGACGATAGCGGTGTCGCTGTCAGAATGTAAAAGTTATTCTGGAAATGGATGCCGGTATTTTTCAGAAACTTTCTATAATACAGGCTATTTCTGGGAATTATAGTTTTTGGTGATATTCACAACAGAAAAAGTACCTCCGGTAAAGTCAATCTTTCTGGAGGTAATTTTTTTCTGTACCACAGAAAGAAAAGATTATTTTATCTAGTGAGATAAAATTCGAGTTTTCGTAAAATGATAAAGTCTATCCTGCTGTACAAAAAGTGTCTTGATGTTCTGTCTGGTTTTGCCGGCAAGTTGATTTTATTTTGCTGACAAGTTGATTTTATTTTGCTGACAAGTTGATTTTATTTTGCTGACAAGTTGATTTTATTTTGCTGACAAGTTGATTTTATTCTGCTGACAACTTGATTTTATTCTGCTGACAAGTTGATTTTATTTTGCTGACAAGTTGATTTTATTCTGCTGACAACTTGATTTTATTCTGCTGACAACTTGATTTTATTCTGCTGACAACTTGATTTTATTCTGCTGACAACAAGTCGGAGGCCAAGCG
>JAZQQW010000011.1:0-39244 GCA_045629255.1 Treponema sp. | reverse complement strand
TCACAAAGCCAGAAGTATAACAGGAATGTTCAGGCATTTCTTTTACAGCATTTCTGCATTTTTGTTTCACTTTGTTGATGATGCAATCCAATGGTTTCTGCCAAACTTTTCAATTCAGCAGAAACTTGAATTTTGACCTATCATAAAAAAATCTTCATATCATTCGCAATGAAATTTCCCGTACTCGTAAATATAAGTGTCGTTAAAAATGCAGTGAGTGACAGCATTGTCAAAACAGTACAACATTATCTGTGACTTCAGTCAGAATACTTTTTTGGCTGTCAGCAAAAGGTCATTACTAAAAAATGTTTTTAGAAATGACCTTTTATTTTATCTGCATCATTTTGAATACAGGTTCTTCATTCTGAAATTTAAGACTCACAAAGAAGACATGAACGGATTACGATGTTTTTCAGTTCGCGGATATTTCCAGGGTAATCATAGCAAAGAAGTTTCTGGCAGAAACTGTCCGTCAAATTTTTCCCATAATCGGCGGCGAAACTTTTTGCAAGTGGTATTATATCAGACGGGTGCTGTCTGAGTGGTGGCACGTCCAGAACAAGCATGCTTATTCTGTCATATAAGTCTTTTCGGAATGTTTCGTTTTTTATGCATTTTTCTAAGTTTTTATTTGTCGCAAAGATAATCCTGCCCCGGAAAAACTGATGCTTTATGCTGCCCTGCCGTCTGAACATCCTGTTTTCTATCACATCCAGAAGTTTCGGCTGAAGTTCCATAGAAAGCTCGCCTATTTCATCCAGAAAAAGTGTTCCCGAACAGGCTTCTTCAAACAAACCTTTCTGAAACTTTGCTCCTGTGTAGGCTCCGTCGATACACCCAAAAAGCCGGCTTTCAAGAAGATTTCCGTTAACACTCGCAAGATTTTCCCCGACGAATTTTCCCCGTCTGCCTGTCATCTCATAAATCTTCCGTGCAGTCCAGGATTTGCCGCTGCCGCATTCACCAAGCAAAAATATATCGAATCCAGAAGCCGCATATTTTTCAAGTTTTTCACGAAAGTCCAAAACAACAAATTTTTCATTTACGAAATCCAAACTGCTGTTAATGCCACTTCCACTGTTAAGAACTTCAGACATTGATTCCGAACAGAAAACAAGGCCTCCGCCTCTGCTGCAAGCTTCTGTTTCCGGCTTTTCCATCTTATAAAAAACATCTGTTTCTGGATGCGGCAGTTTTTCTTTATCTGGCAGTGAAAATAATTTATTCTGAAAATCAGAAGAAATAGAATTTAAAAAAGCCGATGTTTTATCTCTCAAAAAATCAAGCACCGGCTTAAATGAAGAAAACATGTAATGAATGATAATGCTTTTCCCCAGAAAACTCGAAAAATACGGATCAAGGCGAAGGTCTTTTACCTGGGTAATCAGAACAATGAAACATTTCTCTTTGGAAACTGTAAGAAGTCTTTTCAGAAGCTCCTGAGTCAGACACAGACACTGACAGTCCACAACATAAAATGGATGTACGAATGCTTTATGCTCACCCATCAAAATCTTTTCAGGCGTTATCTGAGTACATGTGTACTCTCCGTCAAGCTGACATTCAAACCAATGAGCAAAAGAAAAATTCTCGCATACAAGATTTACTGTCACTTCGGCAAAAACTCTTTATCGTTTTACATTCTGAAAAGGCGATACCACAGAAGATTTATTTTATAAAACAGATACGGGAAAAACAAAAATAACTTAAAAGGATTTTTGAAAATCTCACCCCATATCTCAAGTCCCATGTCGAATGTCTTTTTGGAAACATGTGATCGGCGTTTACTGAAAATACCTACAGCATCATTATAATAAAGGAAAATGCTGTTTTCAAACTTTTCTTTTCTGTGATAATACCAGCAGTCTTTATCTTTCAGGCCTTCACTCAGTACGACAAGCGATGGCGACGCTTTGTGAATAGCTGAGATAACGGCATCATCTTCGTTTTTCGGGTAATATCCGACATAACGTCCGACAACCTGTAAAGTCTTGAAAGTCATATGAACATTGTATTCGGCATCAAGGAGCATCTTCTTTCTGCCCCCGAGAAAATATACAGACTTATAACGGCTTTCCAAAAAAGACATTATGTCAATGAGTGTAGTAAATGGATTCCATCTGTGCGGTACATCCTGCTTTAGGAATTTCGCACCGGAGAGAATGCTTTTGGATATCGGCAGTATAAGATCTGCATTTCTGACGCATTCTGCAAAATCATTATGTCCTCTTGCCTTTAACAGTCCCCAGATAGAAAGAAAAACTATCTGTTTTGAACCTTCTTTTTCCAGAAGTGCTATTATCTCTTCTTCAAAATCTACTGGACTACAAACATCCACTGGAACACCAAGAACCTCTATTCTTTTAACTGCCACAGTACAGACTCCGTAATAGCGCTCTGTAAAGCGGCAATTCCATACAATGCCGCAGTTTCACAACGCAAAATATTTGTATTAAAGTGCACAGGAACAAATCCGGACTCAAATGCAAGCTGCACTTCTTCCGGCGCAATGCCTCCCTCCGCTCCTACCATAACAGCAGCATCCGTAAAAAAAGATTCCCCTGCTTTTTTAAGAGCGACGGCTTCATGCAAAGACTTCGTTCCACGTGTCTGTTCGTACAAAACTACACCGACAGATGTTTGTGATTCTGTACGATTTTTCCACAGACTGCATGCTTCCTGTATACTCATGCAGTTCATTATCTGAGTTTCTACAGGAGAACCGCTTTGACCGCGTGCTTCTGTTATTATTCGTCTCCATCGTTCATCATCGGCAGATGATTTCTTTTTTGCACTCTCTATGTTTCCTTTTTGACAAAATTTCCCGATGACGGGAACAATATATTCTACGCCGCATTCAGCAGCCTGTCTTACTACAAGTTCCATCTTCGGAGGTTTTGCCACAAACATAAAAAGCCACAGCCTTGCTGCAGGTTTTTCCTTTATCGGAGCAGCTTTGATGCTGTCTTCTGCAGGAGCAGCACTTTCTCCTGCCACTGTCAGAATGACCTTTGCAGAAGACGTATCTACGCATGCGACTGTCATCTGCTGCAAAGCTCCGCCAGGCAGACGGACATAAATCATATCTCCGCAGGCAACCCGCAGTACAGAGGATAAATAATGAAAATTATTCCCTTCGATATGTAGACAGCCGTCTTTGTCCGGCATACTGTCAGAAATAAACTGTCGCATAAAGCAGCTGCTCCCAAAAAAATTACTCTTTATTTTCAGAAGCAGATTCTTTCTTTTCATCTGCCTTGCGCTTGGCTTCTATCTCTTTGAGTGTCTTTACATTTTTCATCAATGCAAAATAATCTTCTTCTGCAAAGATTGCCAGAGCTGCATTGAGCTGCAAATCATAATCCAGATCGTACAGAGGCGTTTTTCTTGTTCTGTAAACTTCGTTTCTGACAGAACGGCGCAATGTCCTCAAATCGAGATTGTATCTTTTCTGGAGTTCAGATGCAAAATTGCCAATATCAATCTCTGTCATATCTGGATGAAGTTCTACATACTTTGAAATTTCTTCGCTTTCGATAAGAGATTCAAAAGCTTTTATCTCATCATCAGAAAATTCCGGATACAAAACTTCTCTGTCAGGAGGAATACCTACTTTGTCAATGTTGACATCTGTCGGAGAGTAATACTTTGCAACTGTAATCTTAAAACCATCGCTGTTGATAAGAGGTGTCGGTATCTGAACACTTCCCTTTCCGTATGTATTTTCACCGACTATATATGCTCTGTGAGCATCTTTCAATGCTCCGGTAAGTATTTCACTTGCGCTGGCAGAGCCTCTGTTTGTCAAAACAATAACAGGTATATTGCTGTCAACTGTCGTCTTGTTTTCTGATGCTGTATAGACACTGTTTTCGTAAGGCAGACGGCTCTTTGTCGCAACGATCGTTCCTTCGTCGATAAACTTGTCTGCAATGCTTACAGCAGAAGTCAAAAGTCCGCCGCCGTTATTTCGCAAATCGATAATCAGAGAATTATATCCTTCTGATTCAAAGCTGTCCAAAGCTTCCTGAACTTTTTCGGCTGTATTATTGCTGAACTCAGACAGACGAATATAGCCAGTATCTCTGATCATGCCATATTTGACAGTAGGATTTTCGATGAGGGCACGAATAAGAACAACATCGAACTCGAGCTTCTTGCCACGACGAATTGTAACTGTAACAGGCTCGCCGACTGTTCCGCGAAGCTTGTCCAGAACTTCATTCATTGTAATAGTGGAAGTATCAACGCCGTCTATTTTGATAATCTTGTCGCCAGGCATAATTCCAGCCTTTGCACCAGGAGTATCATCAATCGGCTGAGAAACTTCTACATAAGCAGGTTTTCCAGGCTTGTTTTCTACAGCCTTTGTAATCTGAAGTCCGACGCCACCGAAAGTTCCAGTAGTTGTATCAGAAAGTGATCTCCAGTCATTTTTTGAAAGATACTGGGAATACGGATCATCAAGAGCTTCCAGCATACCCTTGAGCGCACCTTCATATAACTTTTCCGGATCTACATCATCAACATAATTCTGCTGTATGTAATAGTAAAGGGAATTAATTATTTCCAGATACTGTCTATCACGCTGAACTTTCTGATCAGACGTCAGCGACTGAGACTGCGCAAAACATTGAGATGCAACACAAGAAAGAAGCACAAAACACATTAAGAACGAACATGTTCTTTTTATTTTAATTAAAGCAGAATGAAGAGTCTTCATTCTGCTATAATACGTTGTTTTGAAAGTCTGTTCAAGTAATAATAAATATGTTATACTCTTCGAATGCAAATCATACCAGTTGCCTCAGGTAAAGGCGGAGTCGGAAAGAGCCTTTTAAGCGCAAATCTTGCCATAGCTCTTGGAAAAGCAGGAAAAAAAGTTATTCTTGTCGACTTGGATTTAGGAGCCTCTAACCTGCATCTTGTAATCGGTCAGCAAGCTGCAAAAAAAGGAATAGGCACATATATCACAGACCAAAGTGACTTTAACAGTATAATTCAACCTACAGATTACGAAAATGTATATTTTGTTGCCGGAGATTCTGAAATTCCCGGTATTACAAGTTTGAATAAAAGCAAAAAAAATGACCTCATCCGCCATTTCAGCAAGCTCGATGCAGACTATCTCATACTCGACCTCGGAGCAGGAACTCATCTGACTATCCTCGATATGTTCCTTCTTTCTCCGCAGGGCATAGTTGTCACAGCTCCGTCTGTCACTGCAATACTAAACGGTTATCTTTTTTTGAAGAACATCGTATTCCGTATGATGTACAACACTTTCAAGAAAGGATCTCCTGCATACAACTACATTGAATCCATCAAAAAAAATCCTGAATCAATGCAGAAACTTTATATTCCAAAGCTCATCGAAAATCTGAAAAACATAGACAAAAAAAATGCCGAACTTTTCGAACAGAGAATGAAAAAATTCCGTCCGAGATTGATTCTGAATATGATTGACGACCCGAAAGATGCAGACAGAGCTATCAAAATCAAACGCTCATGCCAGCAGTTTCTCGGTCTGAATATAGAACATCTCGGAGTCATATACAGAGATACGGCTCAGGACAAAGCTCTTGCATCAAAACTGCCTGTCACAGTCTACAAGCCGCAGTCCATTATATCCCAGGCAATATTCCGCACAGCAGAAAAAATCATGCAGTCAGAAGTCCTGTCTTTTGATCCGGACTATGATCCGACACAGGCCTCTGATACATCTTTTGAAATCGCAGCAGAAGAAGCTTCTGACGACTTCAACGCAAAAATGTCATACATCGAAGAACTGACCGGCAGCGGAGCTCTCACACAAGGTGAGCTTGGCGAACTTATCAAACAGCAGCAGTTCGAAATAACACAGCTCAAAAATGAGAACAATCTTCTGAAAAAAAAGCTTGTTACAGCAATAAAACAGGGTTTCAAGGTTTAAGTTATGTTTACTCAATTATATATCAATTTTCCGTCCTGGATTCATCCGGAAATTTTCCCGGGTGTTCCTGTTCTGGGCCTTATACGCTGGTACGGGCTCATGTACATTTTTGCATTTTCTACAGCCTTTTTCGTTCTCAAAAAGGTCATGAATGAAGGTGCTCTAGATACACCAGACTACAAAGCAAAAGAAGACGACATTTTCAGTTTCATTGCATGGGGAATCATCTGTCTCCTTATAGGAGCAAGAATTTTCTCCTGTCTCGTCTATGACACAAGCGGAGATTACATCAAGGCTCCGTGGCTTATCTTCTGGCCGTATGACACAGTTTCAAAAAAATTCACAGGTTTTGCCGGTATGTCTTATCATGGTGGTTTCATCGGAGGTCTTGCAGGTATGATCCTCTGGTGCAAAGTCCACAAAAAGCCTACATGGAAATGGGTTGATGCCATGTGTACGGCTATTCCTCTCGGCTATTCTTTCGGCCGCCTCGGAAATTTCTTCAACGGTGAGCTTTACGGCAGAATAACAACAATGCCTTGGGGAATGATTTTCCCGAGGGCAAAAAGTGCAAACGAAACTTTCTCCGCAAGCTTCAGCTGGGTACAGGAGTTTGCCGCAAAGTGTTCCCTTGTCATCGAAGAAGGACAAAAACTCGTAAATCTTCCAAGACATCCAAGTCAGCTGTATGAAGCATTTTTCGAAGGCCTCGTCGTATGGCTTGTACTGTGGTTCCTTAGAAAGAAAAAGCCTTTTGACGGTTTCATCGGTGCAAGTTACACAATTGCATACGGTATAGTCAGATTCTTTATCGAATATTTCAGACAACCTGATGCTGACCTCGGATTCAGAATCACAGGAAGCGCTGATGCATCAATTTATAAAAACACGTCGATGTTAAACATTTCAACAGGTCAGATTTTCTGTCTGCTTATGATAACAGGCGGCATCATACTGATGCTTGTACTCTGGTTCCGAAGCAAAAAAGCAAAGAACGCATAAACTCACGTTTTTACGTCAAAAAAGGCACCCGGAAGATAATTTCTGAGGGTGCCTTTTTTTCTCCGAAATTTCAAGAACAAAACTTACATTCTAAAAAAAAGCGCGTGAAATAAAACCGTTTTCGATTTTTATTCCACGCGCTTTGAATGCGTTCTAATTCAGAAGTTTTCTTTTACAGAACAATCTCATCTTAGTGATGGAACAGTCTTACACCAGTAAAGGCCATTACCATGCCATACTTATCGCATGTTTCGATAACATTGTCATCACGGATTGAACCACCTGGCTGTGCGATAACTTTGACACCACTTCTGTGTGCACGTTCGATATTATCTCCGAACGGGAAGAAAGCATCGCTTCCAACAGATACATCTGTATTTTTTGCAATCCATGCTTTGCGTTCTTCGCGTGTAAATACAGGAGGCTTTACCTTGAAGAAGTTCTGCCATACACCTTCTGCAAGAACGTCCTCATAGTCGTCACTTGTATAAACATCAATTGTGTTGTCGCGGTCTGGTCTCTTGATGCCGTCTGCAAACTGGAGAGAAAGAACCTGAGGACTCTGTCTGAGCCACCACTTGTCAGCCTTGTCACCAGCAAGACGAGTACAGTGAATGCGGCTCTGCTGGCCTGCACCAATACCGATTGCCTGTCCGTCTTTTACGTAACAGACACTGTTTGACTGTGTATACTTGAGGATGATAAGGGAAATAAGAAGATTGTCTCTTTCTTCCTTTGAAAGTGATTTATTTTTTGTAACGATATTCTTGAGGCATTCATCATCAAGCTTGATGAAATTGTGTCCCTGCTCAAATGTAACACCAAATACTTGTTTTTTTTCGAGGTCAGCAGGCTTGTAGTTTGGATCAATCTGAAGAATGCAGTAACCTCCCTTCTTCTTTTCTTTTAAAATTTCAAGTGCATCTGCATCGTAACCAGGAGCAATAATTCCATCACTGACTTCTTTTTTGATCAAAAGAGCAGTTACCTTGTCACAAGTGTCGCTGAGCGCAATGAAGTCACCAAAAGAAGACATTCTGTCTGCACCTCTGGCACGGGCATAAGCAGAAGCAAGAGGTGTAAGCTCCAAATCGTCTTCGATAAAGTAAATCTTTCTCAACTCTGGAGAAAGAGGACGTCCGCAAGCAGCTCCTGCCGGAGAGACATGCTTGAATGATGTAGCAGAAGGAAGACCAGTTGCTTCCTTGAGTTCTTTTACAAGCTGCCAACCGTTCAAAGCATCAAGCAAATTTATATATCCCGGTCTTCCGTTTACAACTGTTACAGGAAGATCGCCACTTTCCATAAATACTCTTGCAGGTTTCTGATTCGGGTTGCACCCGTACTTCAATTGGATTTCGTTCATAACGCAATGATATATCAAAAAGTCCTGTTATTCAATGGAAATACACGATTTTACACAAAAAGCAAGCGTTTTCAACGAATCATATACGATTTTCTGTATAAAAAACGCAAAAAACGCATTTTCCATGTTTTTTCAGAAATTATTCAGCATTACCCAGGCACAGTGGAACGATATGAGAAGGTTTTTCTGCGATATAGTCAGCGCCAGCTTTCTGCAAATCTGCAAGTGAACCGAATCCGAACAAAACACCGATACTTTTTAATCCGGCAGCTTTTGCACCGTCTATATCAAAGTGCGTATCACCAACCATAACGCACTTGTCTTTTTTGTCAGTTATATTCTGAGTTTCCAGGACATACCGAATAACATCAACTTTGTTTACGCGAAGTTTTTCGCCGAGATCACTGCCTCCGACAAAGTCGAACAGATCAAGCATGTTTTCTTTTTCCAGAATCTGACGTGCATAAAGTTCAGGCTTACTTGTTGCAACAAGAATCTTTTTTCCGGCTTTACGCAGTGCTTTTATTGCATCCACGATACCATCATACGGAATAACGTCGAACATGCCTCCCATGTTCTGATAGTAATCACGATAAACGACAGTTGCTGCATCAATTTCATCGTCTTTCATGTGAAAGACACGTGCAAAACTCTCTCTGAGAGGAGGTCCGATCATCGTGTTGTAAACAGATTTATCTTCAATCACAAGCTTGTAAGTTTTTACAACATGGTCAAAAGCCTTAAAAACACCGCCGGAAGTGTTGAATAAAGTGCCGTCAAAGTCAAAAAGTATATAATCAAACATAATCTGGCACCATAATAACAATTCCTCAAAATTTAAACAATAATCTTAACTTATAAACCTTTACAATTCTCGATTTATAAATTATTATCTTATTATGGCTATTATTATTGCGCAGCAGCTAAACCAATACTATGAGAATTACCAGAATACAGAGGTTGCTTTTACTAAAGAAATAATCAAAGCCCTTGCACTGGATCCCCGTCAGATTTATTTGAAATGTACTGAGGGACAGTGGCCTTGCATAATTAATTCTCTTTCATTTTCTACAGCGAAAATCATCATCGGAACAAAGAGCGGTGGTTACGAACAGATGGCAAAACCTCAGCCACCTGTAATGAACCTTCGTCTTTGCTTCTATAGACAAGATGGAACTCAGTTCAGTTTCTTTATTGCCTGCAAAGTAAAAGGTCTTTCACCTTATGCAAACAGCAAGGATCTTGTTATTGTCACACTTCAGTATTCACAGCGTCCGCCGGATGACTTGATTGAAAGAATGGGACATTTGATTGAGGCAAATACAAACGCTATCAGACGCAAAGAGGAACGTATCGTTATTACTCCTGAAGTCTGCAGAAAGCTCGGTATTCCAAAAGAAGAATGCATTGCACTCGTTCAGAATGTACCAAGACACTGTATTTTGCGTGATATTTCTTTCGGCGGTGCAAAGATTATCATTCTCGGTCTTGCAAAATTCCTGCAGGACAAAGAAGTTCAGCTTGATCTCGAGTTCGACGAACCTCATGAAGTCATACAGCTAAAAGGCACAATCACAGCGACATCTCCTATAGAAGGTCGTTCTGACATGGTTGTTGCAAACATCAAATATGACGAGTCAACAATTTCTCTGTCTTATAAGATTCATATCAACAACTATCTGACTACAGTCCGCAAAGCAGATCTGGATAATCAGCTTGCCGGCGGACAGCCAGCACCTCAGAACAGAGTTATCGAAGAGATTTAACAATAAAGAATTTTCTGTAAATTACAGTTTTCTTATTTTCAGCCCTACAGGACGCACTTGTTCTGTAGGGCTGAATTCTTTATACTTCTCGACAAGAGGACACACAACATATATGAACCCTGCAAATCCAATGGATTCTATTTATTTTATCAAGCTGCCGGAAGGCTTTTCACTGTCAAAGAATGCCATGCATATCAATCCTGACATTCCGCTCCCTGTACAAAAGAAAGACAGAGATGCGCCTGGTACATTCAACATCAAGGAACTGACTCAGGAGCAGATTCTTGCAGGAATTCTGACAGTATTCACTTATGACAAAAACAATGAAAACATCGAGTACTACAGAACTGTACTGAAAGAAGCAAGACCGGACATAAAGAGAGAACTAGCAGAGGCTGCAGTCATCAAGACAAAAAATGAGGACTGGGATCTCGCAGAGGAAATCTGGCTTGCTTTGCACGGCTTCGATCCGGAAGACAAAGCCGTACTTTTGAACATGGCACTGTTCTACGATCAGAGAGCTGACAGTTACCGTCATTCAGGTTTACATGATGACGCTGACGCATACGACAGCAATGCAGAAGAGTGTTACAAGAACTCCATGGCCTGCACACCGGAAATACCAGATGCATTCTTCAACGCAGGCTTTTTCTACCTCAAAAAGCAGAATTTCTCAGAAGCAAAAAACTGCTTTGAAAGTTTCCTTGGACTGACTGCAGACTTAAAAGAAGAAGATCTCGGAGACAACGGCGAATACAAAGTACAGAGAGCTCAGGAAATTCTGGATAAAATCAAAAACAGAAACCTGGAAAACGAACGCTTTCACCGCGCATATGAACTTATTTCTTCAGGTCAGGAATCAAAAGGTCTCGAAGAAATCCGGCTTTTCATTCAGGATAATCCGGCTGTCTGGAATGCATGGTTTCTGCTGGGATGGGGACTTAGAAAACTCGAACGGTTCGAAGATGCAAAACAGGCTTTCGAAAAAGCACGGGAATGCGAAGGCGGTGATGAGAATGCTGATACGTTAAATGAGCTTGCTATCTGCCAGATGGAAACAGGTGATTTAGAAGGAGCCCAGGAAAGCCTGATTGACGCACTGAACTTAGAGCCGGAGAATACAAAAGTTATCAGTAACCTCGGATATCTTCACCTCAAGAAAGGCGAAACAGAAGACGCAAGAAAATACTTCATTACAGTTCTTGATATTGATCCGAACGATAAAATCGCTCAGATTGAGCTGAAAAAACTCGAACAGGAAGTTTAAAATACGAAAGCACCATCTGAAAAGATGGTGCTTTTATTTTAAAAATTCAATGTAACAAATCAGTCACAAAAAGACCGAAGCTCTTTACCATCGGCAACAGTTACAACATCACCAACACTGATGCCATTCGAAGTAAACCAGCCCTGTGGTACTTCCAAAGCAAATCGTACAGAACGTGAACTTTTTATCGCCGTAAGACTAAACGGTGTCATATCAAGAATATCTGCAATTCTGCCCTTGGAATCAATATATGCAATAGAAAGCGGATGAGGTGTATCTTTCATCCAGAAGCTCAAAATCTGATCTTTTTCAAAAACGAAAAGCATTCCTGTTCCATCAGGAATATTCTTTCTGTTCATAAATCCATAATTTCGCTCTTCTTTTTTCTGTGCAATCTCAGCTGAAACCTGACAGACACTTCCATCAGATTTCGTAATCTGCAAAGAAGACACCGGCAGATTGTATTTTCTGCCACTGCAGGAACACACAGACGGCAAAACAAAAAGCACTGCCAATAAAGACAGCGCTGTACTTAAAAACTTAAACTTTGATTGAAAAAACAACATCAGAGACCTTCAAGGAACTGCTGACGATTCTGTTCAGAAACTGTCTCATCGACTCTTGATGCAGACAAAATCTTCTCATATACATTTTTATCAGTATACTTCAAACACAAAGGGCGTTCCAAATCAACAATAACACTATCACTTACCCACTCCGCTTTCTGAGGATCCAGCTTTGTCGGTGCGCCATATTTCTCACACATACTACTGAATACAGAATAGTGGTCAAGCTTTTCCTGGTTCATGTTAATCGTCATGACATAAAGTTTATCATCAACAAACTGAAACCAGCAGCGATCAAGATAAGGTGATGTAGAATAACGGGCAGCATCTGTTTCAATAAGAACTCTGTTTTCTCCGGAAAGCAGAGATACATCACGCTCACCCCTATATCCAAACCGTCTGTCTTTCAAAAGCTCCTGCTTAACAGTATCAACAGTCATTCCCAACTGAACAGAGCCGAACGAATCCGGTGGTGGCAAAACAGAATCCACAGCCTTTCCCGTAGCAGGATTTATACCGGATGTTCCGTCTTTATCACTACCTCTGGAAATCGTAACTGTTGCAGATCCGGCAGAACCTGTTACAGTTCCCGTAACAGAATCTTCGTCACCTGTAACTTCAGCGGTAAGCGATTTCTGTGCAAATACAGAAGAACACAATCCTCCGATAACAAAGAGACCTAAAACTGTTGAACAAATCAAGCTTCGCTTCATTTTTTTTCCAAATTAACCGTTTGCTTTTGCAGCACGTCTTGTCATCTGCTTGCGGTAGAATTCAGCCTGCTTAACAAGCTCCTGTACATCAGGAACAGTGATTTTTCCGCCCTTAATCTTAATATTAGGATCAGAGAAAAGCATATAGACAGCCTGTTTCTGCAAAGATTCCTCAATTCCGCTCAAATTAATCAAATCACGCGGTGTAAAATCAGTAGATACAGGAACACCTTTTTCTTTTGGTGTATTACGCTGTTCCATCTGAAGAGCAAGCATATCTATCATGCGCTCACGCGGATCTGTAAGCTGAGCATTTACAAGCTGGCGGTACATAGACCATACACGGTCAGCAAGAACTGAAGAAAGTCTAGAAATAAACTCCGGCTGAGAAGTTACCATCATGTTGAAGTTGGATGCATTGACAACCATAAGCTTACAGTCACTGTGTGCAATTGCACATGCAGAACGAGGTTTATCATCAAGCAAAGCCATCTCACCAAACATGTCACCTTTTTTGAGAAGTGCAAGAATAACTTCCTGACCATTAACAATCTTTGTAATTTTTACAGTTCCATCCTGGATAATAAACATATCCGGACCAACCTGGCAGTCTGCAAAAATCATTGAATCCAAAGGATATGATCTGACAAGATCAGCTGTAGATTCAAGATACGGAGGGTGTACACGACCTGTAATTTTTGTAAATGACTGTTTTGCAGCAGCAATATTTACTCCATCAGGAACCTGCTTCATATACTGGTAATAAGCATACGCAGCAGCACTTGTACAACCGTTATCTTCGTAATATTTTCCTATTGTATAGATTTCTTCCTGAGAATCCTCTACAACTTTCTTTAAGGTAACCTTTGTTCTTGTATCATTCAAAAGACGCATTTCACGAGCAAAGTATCTGACAATCTTCAACGCAATTGCTGTGTTTTGACGGATAAGGTCAAGATACTGGTCTCCACGAACAACGATTGCCGTTACATCAGTAGATGCAATAACAGTTTCTGTCTGTGAATGACCGGACATACACGGAATAACACCAACGAAGTCTCCAGGACCAAGTTTTTTGTTTGAACTTCCAGAAACCGCATATTCATGATAGCAGTTAACAATACCCTTCTGTATGATGTAGAATTTGTCGTTGGAATCAGTTCCCTCAACAAGAAGATAAGAGTTTGCCTTAAAATTTACAAAAGATAACTGAATCATTTTCTATCCTTCCATTTTTGATTGTCGGCATAAAATGCATTAAATTAAATAAAAATGATTTCGGGTTCCAGTAAGCAGCCTGTTTTAGATTTAACTGACTCCTGTGCAACCTCGACAATCTTTTTTATATCCGCAGCCGTCGCATTTCCATTGTTTATAATAAAATTTCCATGCCAGGGAGCAATCTGCGCTCCTCCAACAGAAAAACCCTTCAATCCAGCTTCATCAATCAGACGGCCAGACGGTTTACCATAACTTCTGTTGTTCTTAAAAACACTTCCCGCACTCGGAGCTTTAAAATGACCTTTGTCCTTACGGTCATTTACATAAAACTCATTTTTTTCATGAATTGCCTTCCTGTTTTCGTCTGAATAAGAGAGAACTGTCACTTTAAATCCAACAGACAAAACAAGAGCCCGCATATTCATAAAAGGGGAATGCTTATAAGACCAATCATCTTCGTGCATAGTATAAGTTTTTACCAGACCAGAAACATCAAACTTTTCAAAATCCCGCAAACTGTTCAGATCCACATATTCACACTGAACCAAAACATCACTTATACTTTTTTCATAACAGCGTGCATTCATATATGATGCACCGCCTGCAGAGCCGGGCAGACCAGAAAAATACTCAAGTCCTTCCAGACAGTGAGAAGCACAAAATTCTGCAACTTCATCTATTTTTGCACCGGCACCACAATAAAGAACTGCCGAATCATCCCCACAAGAAGAACATATAATAGAAGAAATCTTTTCAAGCGAAAGAACCACAGCATGCAAACCGTCATCACTGACAACTATATTGCTTCCTCCGCCAAGAACAAAAACAGGTGTGTTATTTCTTGCACAAAACCACGCAGTAAAAACAGCAGATGCAACATCCTGAGGAACAACAAAAACATCAGCATTTCCGCCAACTTTCATAGTTGTTCTGCCGGACATGCACTCATCAAAAACTACATCGCCCTTAAAAAATTGCGAGTTCTTGATATTTTCACCTATTTCACGTATGCTAACCATAATCTTCTATAATCAGTAGACTAATTCAAATTTATTTTATAGCAAGATTTCAACAAAAGCAACTGTGAAAATGTCAAAACTAACTAAGTTTTGCGGGAGATATATATGGGTTTACGCCTTTTTAACACAATGGGTCATAAATTACAGGACTTTACCCCTATTACAGAGGGATATGTAGGCTTCTACGGCTGTGGTCCGACAGTTTACAATTATGCACATATCGGAAACCTCAGAGCGTATGTGTTTCTCGACACACTGGACAGAACTCTTTCTTTTTTGGGATACGACAAAAAACATGTAATGAACATAACAGACATCGGACATTTAACAGGCGATGCAGATTCCGGTGAAGATAAAATGCTCAAAACAGCACAGGAACGCCATGAATCAGTTCTGGAAGTTGCAAAATTCTACACAGATGCATTTCTGAACGACATCGACAGCCTGAATATCATACGTCCTGATGTAATCTGTAAAGCAACAGAACATGTCCAGGAAATGATAGACCTGATCAAACAGATTGAAGCAAACGGTCATACATATATGGCAGGCGGAAACCTGTACTACGATGTAAGTACATATCCTGATTATGGAAAGCTTGCAAACCTCAACCTTGACGACCTCAAAGCCGGAGCAAGAATCGACATCGACCAGAATAAACGTTCTCCTTATGACTTCGTTTTGTGGTTCACAAAGAGTAAGTTTGAAAATCAGGCACTTACATGGGACAGCCCATGGGGACGCGGATATCCGGGATGGCATATCGAATGTTCTGCAATGAGCATGAAATACCTCGGAAAACACATTGATATCCACACCGGCGGCATTGATCACATTCCGATTCACCACACAAATGAAATAGCACAGAGCGAAGGTGCAACAGGTGAAAAGTGGGTTAATTACTGGCTGCACAATGAATTCCTTGTAATTGCAAAAGACAAGAAAGCCGCAGAAGCAGGAAACGCAGACAAAATGTCTAAATCTTCCGGTAACTTTCTGCGCCTTCAGTCGTTAATAGATAAAGGCTATAATCCGCTGGATTACCGATTTTTCCTGCTCGGAACTCATTACAGAAAGCAGATTTATTTCAGCTGGGAAGCAATGGACGGAGCAAAGAAAGGCCGTGAAGCACTTGTTCAGCGTATTGCAAAGCTTGCAGCCGGCGACAAATCGCTTCTTGCAGACAAATCATACAAAAAAGGTGAAGCATCTGCAAAAAGCAATTTGAGCGAAAAAGCTGTATCTTATCTTTCTGACTTCCAGGCAGCCCTGGAAAACGACCTTTCAACACCAGTTGCATTGAGTCAGCTTCAGAAAGCTGTAAAAGATACAGAGCTTTCAAACAAGGAAGCTCTGGAACTGATTGCCAGAATGGACAGTGTAATGGGATTGAATCTGATCAAAAGTGCTCTGGAACTTTTGAATACACAGACAGCATCTTCTGCAAATACAGACAACAGTCACGAAGGAGACGCAGAAGCATCTGAAATTGACAATCTCGTTGCACAGAGAACTGCTGCAAAGAAAGCAAAGGATTTTGCTACAGCAGACAGAATCAGAGAAGAACTTACTGCAAGAGGAATAACTGTTACAGATACACCAAACGGTCCTGTTTGGAAAAGAGGATAAGTTTAGAAAAGCTGAGTTCAAAACTATTCGAAATCAGCTTTTCTGGACTCAGCAGGCACTTATAAAATAAATTTTAGAAGTGCCATAAATTTTCTGTAACCTATAAGAGGATATTGTGTTTGGTAATAATAAAGAAGCTGCAGAAGAAATACAGGCACTAAACTGTGCAGATCCTGCAGACTTTAAAAAACTTTATGACGCTACAATGGATTTACTTTTCAAGGTTTCTTATCGGATAGTAAACGATGAGGAAGCAGCTGAAGATCTCGTTCATGATTCATTTATCAAGGCAAACGAGAAGAAGCTTGTTTTTCCAACCATTGATGATGCTAAATTCTGGCTCATACGCGTTGTAAAAAATGCATCTCTGAACTACGCAAAACGTAAAGTAAGAGAGTCTCACGCTTATCATAAGGCTCTTTATGAAGGACGCCAGCAGATGGACAGCGGAGAGACTGATCTGCTTAAGGAGGAAACTAAGCAGCGTGCAAAAGAAGCTCTCGATAAGCTTCCGCCGAAACTCAAAGAAGTACTTGTACTTCGTGAATACGGTGAAATGAACTACAAAGAAATCGGCAAGGTGCTCGGCATCACAGAAGGAAACGTGAAAGTCAGAGTATTCCGCGCACGAGAACAGTTATTAAAGTTAATAGGAGAAGAAGATGTTTACCTGTCCTAACAAAGACTTGCATTCAGTTTACCTCGACAATGAGCTTGCAGAAAATTACAAAGCTCAATACGAAAAGCATATTAACACATGCCCAAAATGTCAGGCTGAACTGAAAAAGATCAAGGCTTTACGTTCGCTGCTCAAGAATGACAAAGACACTATTTCATTAACTAACAATGACATAAGCTCAAGTTTCGAAAGACTGCAGGCTCGCATGTCTTATACAAGAGTTACAAGAAAACCTCTTACACTCGGCGATCATACAAAGAACATGCTCAAAGACGTCGTTATCGGAGCTGCAGCGGCAGCTGTTATCGCTGTTATTCTTCCACTACGTTCAAACACAGTCATCCATACAACTGACTTCCAGCCAGTTGCACGCATGACATCACTTGAACTGCCGGTAAATTTCCAGCTCGACGAAAATGTATCAGCAGAGAATGTCTGCAACTTCCTTTCTGATAACAGCCCAAGAGCACACTCATCAGCCCTCACACAGGCTCATGATTCTCTTGCTGCAGCAGTTATGCCTTTCGGAACAGCTGTTGTAAATACAAAAGATACAGCAAATGTTGCAACACCTATTTCGCTCACAAGTTATGATGTTTTCAATCCTATACAGGAAGAAGCCAATATTGATGATAGAAATCACGGATTTTTCCTTCATTTTTCATCATCACTTTTCTCTCTTGATATAGGCAACGAAAAGTGAGTTTTGGAAAATCTTTTCTCAAACTCTTAAAGGCCAAAGCGTCAGTTCGCTTTGGTTCTTTTTTTTGTTTAGTCTTATTTATTCTTGGATTTTCTCTCATCACCGGCAAACAGTTCAACAGCCGGAAAAAACCTGTTATTATCGATATTGATCCGAGCATAGGAATGCCAGAAGATATACTCACAATAAACGGCAGCCACTTCGGAGAATCTATGGGATCTTCTTTTGTTACAATTGCAGGTTCCAGAGTCACAAGCAGCCGTTATATTTCCTGGGAAGATACCAGAATAAAATTACAGCTGCCCTATAATGTACAGGACGGACTTGTAAAAGTTGTAACTTCATCCGGAGAATCTGCCCCGGCATTTTTTGCAAACAGATCAAATATTCCTGTAGAAATCAGAACTGACCCAAAGACAACACTACCTCTTATTTCTTCCATTGAACCCGAAAATCCAGTTCCCGGAGATACTATCACCATAACAGGTTCAAACTTCGGTTCTGCAAAAGGTTCTTCCTGTGTATACTTTACAGCAAACAGAGAATTTCGATCTCCAGAAACAGACAGATACATCAAGGCAAATTCAAATGATTTTGCTTATGAATACTGGACAGACAATGAAATCCATGTAAGGATTCCAGACGGTGCAACAAGCGGACAGCTTGTAATCGAAACACAGAAAGGAAAAAGCCAGAATTTTCCTTTCAAAATGAGCTTTCCTGTAGGCAATAAATCCTATACAGCAAAGCGTACATACGTTGTAACAACTGCCATTGATATACAGAACGAAAAAGATGTACTGACATCGGAAATTACACTTTACATGGCACGTCCACCAGTTTTTTCCTCTCAGCCAAATGTACAGAACAACGAAACAAAGCCGGAACCTCTCGTACAAAATGACAGGTTCAACATTATTTTCCAAAGCACATTGATGTCTGGTTTAAACGCAAAACAATCTTTCTATTCAACCAATATCATAGATATTTACGAAGTTGCTTCAAAAGTAGAAGAGAAAAAAGTTCCTGTATATTCTGCAAAAACCCTCTCTTTATACAAACCATACTTAACACAGGACAATCTCATTCCGTCTACTTCTGCAAAAGTTGTTTCTCTTGCAGAAGAAATAATCGGAAAAGAAAAAAATCCTTATATAAAAGCAAAACTCATATACAACTATATGTGTAATAACTTCAAAATCAAGGACACACTCAGAAAAGAAGGCAAGGAACCTGTCGATGTTATCAGATGGAAATCTGGTGATGCATATGATTTTGCTGTTTTATATACCGCTTTGTGCCGTTCTGCAGGAATTCCTGCAATCCCGATGGGTGGCATTCTGGTCGAAGACAAAAACACAACGCATTCACACTGGTGGACTGAAATTTATCTGGAGAAATTCGGCTGGTTACCTGTTGACGTAGCCGTCGGAGCTGGTTTAAAATATGAAAACTTTCCAAGAACAGAAGATGCACGCTCGTATTACTTCGGTAATATAGACAATCAGCATATAACGTTCAGCCGTGGATGGAAAGAAATCAAACCGTCACTGGCAAATAACAAAATAACGCAAAGACCCCGATCTTATGCACTTCAGTCCATCTGGGAAGAATCAAGCGGAAAGGATACGAATTACAGTTCTTTCTGGAGTGAGCCAATTATCGTCGGCATCTATTAAAAGTTTTGCTGAAAACTTTCAAAAAGATATCTGACAAGTTTGGAACTGCTTTTAAAGCGCGGTTATAAAAGTTATTTATTAAAGTTCAGGAGGAAAATTATGATAACAAAAGTTCTTAGCGTCGGTGGTTCTATAATTGCGCCGAACAATCCAGATACAAGTTTTTTAAATGAATTCTGTTCAATGGTCAGAGACTGGCTTTATACAAATCCAGACACTCGTCTTATTCTGGTTGCAGGCGGCGGCGGTCCTGCTCGTCTTTATCAGAACGCATTCAAAGAAATCGCTGAAAATGTCAAAGAACCCCAGAAACTTTTTGATTCCGATGATGAAATCAACGCTGCATGTGACTGGCTCGGCATCATGGCAACACGCATAAATGCTCAGCTTCTGAAAGCTTCTTTCGGCAATCTCTGCCATCAGAACGTCGTTATCGACCCTACAAAAGTAACAGACTTTACAGACAGAGTTCTTGTTGCTGCCGGCTGGAAACCAGGATTTTCTTCTGATAACGACGCTGTTCTGCTTGCAGAGCATTTCGGAGCAGATACTGTAGTAAATCTTTCAAATATCGAAAAAGTATACACAGATGACCCTCGTAAAAATCCAGATGCAAAACCTCTGGACTTCATTTCATGGGCTGACTTCCGCAAGATGGTCGGAGACGAATGGGTTCCTGGCAAAAACTGTCCTTTTGATCCGATTGCAAGCAAAAAAGCCGAACAGCTTGGTCTTACAGTAATCTGTGCATCAGGAAAAAACATTCCTAATATCCGTGCAATTCTTGATTCAAAGAACTACATAGGAACAACAATCAAATGATTATAAACTCAACAAAAAACATTAACTTTTGCAAATTTATACTTTTAATGATGCTCGTTATGCTTGTAATGACGGGCTGTATATCTACAAAACGCCGACAATACTGTTCACGTGATTTGTCAGACAACGGAGTAAAATCAGCAAAACAGCTGTACAACTTTTTTATTGCAAACCGTCCTGATGCAGACAAAGATCTCATCAAAAAGCTTGCAAAATACTATGTCGAAGAAGGTGCGGCAGAGAATATAAACAGTGACTGTGCATTTGTGCAGATGTGTCTGGAAACCGGCTGGCTGAAGTTTGGAGGCCTTGTTACAAAAGAAATGCACAATTACTGCGGTCTTGGTGCAATGAGCGAAGAACATCCCGGCGAACGCTTTGCAACTGAGCAGCTTGGAGTCCGTGCACACATACAGCACCTCCATGCCTATGCAACTACAGAAAATATCAAACTTAGAAACAAGCTTATCGACCCAAGATACAGATACGTCTTACCCCGCGGAAAAGCTAAAGATATATTTGGACTTGGAGGTACATGGGCTGCCGACAAAGAATACGGCAAAAAGCTGGACAAACTGCTTTCAAGACTGGAAGAATTCTAAGCTTAGATGAGATTTTATGAAATCAGCGTACACTTTTATAGTGACGCTGATTTTTTTTTGCGCTCTGTTTAATTATCAGAAACTGCAGAGTGCATGGACTTCAATTCGTGCATAGAGTTCAGTTCCTTTATGATAAAAAGCAAAACAACCGTAAATGCTATAAAGTCTGCTATTGGAGCTGCAAAAATTATACCGTTAAGTCCAAAGATATGGGACATAATAAAGATAAGCGGAATAAAAAACAAAACAGTTCTTGTCAGGGAAAGAACAGCCCCTTTTACAGATTTTCCGATTGCCGCAAAGAAATTTGAAGAAATCATCTGTATACCGTTCAGAGGAAGCATTATCAGAAAAATCCTCATAAAATAAACGGAAAACTTCATATACTGTTCGTTTCCAGAACCAAAAATATTCATTACATATTTCGGGAAAAACTCAAATACTATCAAAGCAATACAAGTTATGACAAGTTCAATCTTTACAGCAAAAAAATACACTGATTTAACACGCTGATATTTTTTCGCTCCGTAATTAAAACCGACAATCGGCTGCATTCCCTGATTTATGCCAATCACAATCGCAAGAACAATCTGGGCAACTTTCATGACAATGCCGTTTACAGCAAGAGGAATTTCAGAACCAAACTCAGTCTGTGCACCATAAAAAACAAGAGAACGGTTAAGTACAATCTGCACAAAAGTAAATGCCATCTGAGTCAACCCCTGACTCATTCCCATCTTAGCAGTAACAGCAATTTCTTTGATATTCAGCCGGAAATATTCTTTTTTCAGAGTAACACGTTCAAACTTTCCCATGTACAAAAGCGCATAAGCACAAGAAGCTGCCTGACCTATGACAGTTGCCCACGCAGCTCCTGCAATTCCCCACTTAAATACAAAAATAAAAATCGGATCGAGAATAGTGTTCAAAACAGCACCGATAAGCATGCAGACCATTGAATACATCGGACTTCCATCTGCTCTTGCAAGATTACTCATACCGTTCATCACAATCAGAAGAGGCATGCCTAATGCAGTTATTCTTGTATAAGTCAAAGCATAACTGAAAATATCCTGAGTAGCTCCAAAAAGGACAAGCAGTTTATCAATAAACAGTTCTATTATAACAAAATAAGCAATGCCAAATGTTACCATCATGGCAAAACCGGAACCAACAACCTTTGCGGCATCATCTTCCTGGCCACGCCCCAGGCACAGCGAAAACCGTGTAGCACATCCAATTGCTATCGTAAGCGTAATTGCCAGACATATCGTTGTTACCGGAAACGAAACATTCGTAGCAGCATTACCAAGGTAACCTGCATCACTGTGGCCGATAAAAATCTGATCAACAACATTGTAAAATGAGCTTACAAGCATAGCAATGATACTCGGAACCGCAAATTTTCCAAGAAGACTAGATATCTTCTCAAAACCAAGAGGGTTTTGAGAACGTTGATTTGACTTTTGTTCCATTTTTCTATCCTATATAAACTTTATAAAATTTCAGTTTTTAAAAGCAACATTGAACTTTTTAGCACAGAACTATAGTTTGAACTGTTTCAATAAACTTTATGCCGGCAATATTGCAAAAAAACAACGGAAAACATTTCTCGGGATGTCGAATATTATCACAAAAAGCATGTTTTTTCGATAGGTCAGCGCATTGCCTGATTACTTTTTATATCTGCAAAACAGATCTTTCGTTAGAAAAACTTCAAAGTTTTGCTTTCAGAAAATCGATATTTTAAATAGTTTAAAGGTGATGACAGTATTTTCAAAAAAAGTGTAAAACTGATAAAAAAACTTTTCAAATTTGAAGATATCATTTATAATAAAATAGTACTATACTAGTATGGAACTTTGATGTACAATGTGATTAGTTGAACTTTTGATGAACGGCAGAACAAACGCAGAAGCAAAAGCAGATACAGTCTCTAAAAAACTCAGTATATGGAGACAAACACCATAAACAACTAATTTATAGTTTTTTACGGTGCACATGAAAAAAACAAGGAGCGAGCGAATGAATGATTTGAATGCGAAAATTTCAAAAATCGGAATTGTACCAGTCATTAAACTGAACAATCCTGAACGAGATGCAGAGGAGCTTGCAAAAGCCCTCATTGACGGTGATGTTCCTGTAGCAGAAATTACTTTTCGCGCAGCAGGTGCAGACAAAGCCATCGCAATTATGACAAAAGCATTTCCAAATATGATTGTCGGAGCCGGCACTGTATTACGCACAGAGCAAATTGATGCAGCTGTAAATGCAGGTGCAAAATTCATCGTCTCTCCAGGCTTTGATCCGGAACTTGTCGCTTACGCACAGAAAAAAGGTGTACCTATTTTCCCTGGATGTACATCAGCCTCAGATTATCATGCTGCACTCAAGTTCAATCTTGAACTGATTAAGTTCTTCCCGGCTGAACAGGAAGGCGGTCTTGCAAAAATCAAATCCCTCAGTGCTCCTTTCCCAATGTTCAAAATTATGCCGACTGGCGGCATTTCCCTCAAAAACCTCGCAGAATACATAAAATGTCCGGTTATCGCAGCCTGCGGTGGATCTTTTATGGTAACAGCAGATCTTATCGACAATCAAAACTGGCCAGAGATTACACGTCTTTGTAAAGAAGCCAGAAAAATTATAGAGGAGAACAGAGTATGAATAAGGTAGTAACTTTTGGAGAACTTATGCTTCGCATTCAACCGGCGGACTATTACAGATTTGTACAGGTTGACTCAATGACAACAACTTTCGGCGGCGGCGAAGCAAATGTCGCCGTGTCTCTTGCCAATTATGGACTTGATTCTTACTATATCACAAAGCTTCCTACTCACGAAATTGGTCAGGCAGCTGTAAATTCACTTCGCAAGTACGGCGTTCATACAGAATATATCGTCAGAGGCGGTGCACGCGTCGGCATTTACTACAATGAAAAAGGTGCTTCCCAGCGCGGTTCAAAATGTATCTACGACCGTGCAGGATCTTCTATCCAGACAGCAAGTCCTTCTGATTTTAACTGGAAAGAAATTCTCAAAGATGCAAAATGGTTCCACATCACTGGTATCACACCAGCTCTCGGACCAAATATGGTCACTGCATGTATCGAAGCCTGCAAAGTTGCTCACGAACTGGGAGCTACAGTTTCCTGTGACTTAAATTACCGTGGAAAGCTCTGGACAAAAGACGAAGCCCGTAAAGCTATGACAGAAATCTGCAAATACGTAGACATATGTATTTCAAACGAGGACGACGCAAACGATGTGTTCGGCATCAAGTCAGAAGGAACCGACACAACAAGCGGAAAATTGAATAACGACGGCTACATTTCTGTTGCACGCCAGCTCAAAGAAAAATTCGGTTTCAAAAAAGTCGCCATCACACTTCGCTCTTCTATAAATGCAAACCGTAATGACTGGCAGGCTCTGCTTTACTGTGATGACAATGACTATGCATTCTCAAAAAAATACGAGATGTGGATAGTCGACCGTGTAGGAGGCGGAGACAGTTTTGGCGGCGGTCTGATTTACTCTCTTCTATCAGGAAAAGGTACCCAGGCTGCAATCAACTGGGCTGTAGCAGCATCTTGTCTCAAGCACTCAATAATCGGTGACTACAACATGGTTTCTGCTGAGGAAGTAGACAAACTTGCAGGCGGAGACGGTTCTGGCCGCATCCAGCGCTAAGCACACACTGCAATGTTAACGGCTGTCAGAAAAATAACACGGGCAGGAAGCAAAAAACTTCCCGCTGCTGTTTTTGAAATGACACCGTTTTCGATAATGTGACAAAGGGCATCTGTACACAAGCTATAAAAAAGATGTCCTCTAAATAAATAATTTACCTATAGGCTTTCTGAATTTCAGAAAGCCTTTTTTATCGCCTGAAATATATCATAAAAAAAGCCGCCTGTTTTACACAGACGGCTTTCCACATAATACAGTGAACTTGACTAATTATCTAAAAAACACAGTTTTTAAAGATAAACAGCTATTCACGCTCATCAAAAAAAATCAATATCCATCGCTCATACTGCGATTTATATCTCTCTGATAAAGTTCCTGATATGTCAAACTCATCTTCTTGAGCTTATCTTTTGTTTCCTGTGGGAACGGCATATATCGCCAGAAGATAGCACGAACTTCTTTTGGAAGTTTCTGCTGACCAAGAGATTCCTTTGTAATCCACATGATATAATCAGCAATAAAGAACTGCTTAAGGTCACCCTTAAGTTTCTGGCTTTCAATCCACTGATAATACAAACCTGTCAAACCGTCTGACATCCAGTCAAAAGATGCCTTTTCCTTTGCAACCTGCCATCTCAAGTCTGCAACAGCTGTAAGACATGCAACTTTGAGATTTCTAGGATACATAGGAATAGCAATACGTCCACGGCTTGTAATTCTGTTGTAGCGATCAAAAGGTTCCCAGCAGAATCCGCTGTCTCCATATGTCGGAGCAAGCATAACATAAGGAACAATTCGGTTCGGCAGATTTTTGTGAATACGAACAAAGCAGCCAGGATCAATAGACTCAATCCAGGCAAGTTCACGGATAACATTCTCACGGAATCCTGTTCCAGTCTGAGTACAATGAAAGAATTCGCGTGTAAGAACTGGGAACTGGTTACCCTGACGTCCACAAGTCATCTTAGCCATCTGTTTCATGGTATCCATTTCGCCAAGAATTGTTTCTTTATCGAGATTTGCTGTATCGCCAGCCATATCCAAGCCGGCTTTCTCTGTCTCAAGAGCTTCGATATGAGCATTTGCGTCTTGAAGTTCATTCAGACACTTCTCAATTTCACGATCAAGCTTCTGCAGCTCACGCATAATATTTCCAGCATCAGTAAAAGATCTCTTCTGGTCATCAGAATAGCATGCTTTATGACGCTCCAAGTTATACATCGGAATATGCTCACAGATTCCATCAATTCTGCTCTTCAATTCCAGCTCAAGATTATCACGCTGAGCTTCTTTCATATTCAAAAGACTGTCTGCACTCTGAGCACGTCCGCTCCATTTTCCGATTTCTGTCTGATTTTTTGCAGCCTGAGAACCGCCCGGAGAACTTTTTACAGGAAGTTCATCTGTTGTACTCGGCTTCATTTTGCCAACAGCAATCTCACGGATCCACTCATCCATATACAAAACAGGTTCACCTGTATAGTTATCAAGAATTGCACGTGAGAAAAATTCCTTCTGCTCTTCGCTAAAAAGAGACGGGAGCAAAAGTCCGTATCTCATAGCAAGTCTCTTTGACAAAGGAAGTCTTGTATTTGCCATTTTCGGAGCAATGTCACGCAGAAAGTTCCAGTAAATAGAAACAACCTGCTGTCTGTATACAGAACGGTCTTTCTTATCTGTACAGTTCAGATATTTTACAAGAATAGAATGCAGACGCTGAGCACTCTCTCCTTCTCCGCCAAGAGCAGTTTTATAATAAGAGGTATCTGCAAAAACTTCATTCGGTTTATCTTCAAAATATTTTTCAATTGGAGCAAAAGCCCTTACAGAAAGGTCTACAGCAGAAACATTTCCAACTCCTATCGCAGCTTTTTTTACATCAGAAGGTCCGGCTTTTCCATCAACAACAGGTTTTGCTTTTGGTTCTTCAAGAGCAGCTGTATCGTCCTGTTCGTCTTCTTCAACACTGTCTATCAATGCATTTATTGCATCGTTGTCAAAGCCAGATGTTTCATTTTCGCTTTCGTCACTCATCAAATACTCCTAAAATTTGAATGCATTCAAAATATCTTTGATTGCATTTCAATCCCCCGTGGGTTACGTGATTGCATTCTAAAAAGAATAAAAACCCAATTTGAAATAATTCTTTTCTATTATAACATGGGATTTTTCAACTATCAAGGAGAAATGCATATCACACATGTCACAGTCTCAAGGCAGATAGAAATTCGGACTTTTCTGATGTTTTTAAATGCAAGTTTCATGAAGTGAAACTTCACCTGAATAGAGTACTGTCTGTCTGCCGTCATCTGTTTTGACTACAAGCCCGGCATCTTCGGTAACATCGACGGCAACTGCATTGTATTTACTCAGATTATCGCCTATCAACGGTGTTACAGTAATTGTCTTCCCAATCAGAAAAGAACGTGATTTATAAAATGCTACCGTATTTTCAAAGTCATTCAGTGCTTTTTTTATCTCGTACATGCATGCAGCCATAAGACGAGTTCTGGAAATCCCTTTAGAATCATCATTTTCACAAAGAATGCCGCCTGCTTTCTGAGACAGATCTTCAGGAAACACTTCGCTTGGCTTGATATTTATACCGATTCCGACGACACAAACTTCTACACGGCCAGTTTCGGCGTTTGCAAAGCCTTCTGTCAGTATGCCGCAGATTTTCTTTGAACCAATATAAATATCATTTACCCATTTGACAGCAACAGATATTCCGTAAAGACGTTCGACAGCACGGCACACGCCGACGACCGCAGCAATCGTGTACAGAGCAGGATCTGTTATACCTTCTGCAGAAATCTCTGCAAACGAAAAATATATGCCTGTTTTTGACGGCGAGTAAAATTTTCTGCCGAGTCTGCCGCGCCCGGCACTCTGACTTTCAGCAGCAACAAGACAATTTTCCAAAGCACTACCGTCTCGTGTAAAGCTTCCATCTGCATTCCAAAGACGGCCGCATTTGGACAGAAGGCGCATCAGATATGAGTTTGTACTGTCTATATCATTAAAAAAACTGATATTGTTTTTATTCAAATAATCACTGGCATTATCTTTTGCTTCAAGACAAAAGTCGTACCAAAAATGTTCTGCATCAAATATATCTGTCATACAAAAAACAAAGGCACCTCTAAAAATAGTTATGAGGTGCCTGTAAAGTTTAATAATAACTTAAAATATATTTCTAAAAGAAATTTTTAGAAATAATTTATTTTTTTCCGAGCAAAGAAAAATCACATACATCAGAACAGAATGCAATACCGCTTCCCGGCTCAGACAGGCATGGAAGAGTTCTGACAGACTCAAGAACTGCGTCCTTTCTGTCACTGTCTACAACTATGAAAAGCATTTCTTTTTCTGGAACAATATGTATACCGAAGAATTTTGCATCGTCTTCACGAGCTGTTCCACGTGCATTGATTACAGTGCCACCGCCAGCACCAGCTTTTCTTGCAGCGGCCATTGCATCATCTGCATAGCCTTTATTCAAAATAACAGTTATCAAACTTCTTTCTGACATAGTGCTTTCTCCTTCACTACTTTTAAGTATCGTGCCTGTCTTCAGCATACAATCTGAATCCAGTGTAAGAATTTCTCCGAACATGTGATTCTGACTTTTACAGGAATCAACAACAGCATCGTATATTTTCTTATAGCTGTCTACAGCAGCAAGAATCACAACAACATCTCTTGTCGTGTCTCCGATTCCAAGAGCCGCCATAAAAGAACTTTTTGTAATTCCACGTCCCATAAGCACAGTTCCGCCAGCACTTCCTGCTGAGTTTGCAGCATTGGAAATCTGTTCAGCCCTGCCATGAGGCACGAATGTCATAATTACTCTGAACCCGCTCATTTATTTGCTCCTTTGCTTTTAACCTTAAATATGATTCCAAGTATCTGTATAGCTATCAGAGGCGTCATCGCAACAAGAGCAATAACACCAAACGCATCTGTCGCAGAACCAGTTCCTCCGCAAGCCGCCGCAACACCAATTGTAAACGACAGGATAAACGTGCTTGTCATTGGACCTGATGCAACTCCGCCTGAGTCGAACGCAATACCGACAAAAAGCGGTGGACAAAACAGAGCCAGTATCATCGACAGTACATAGCCCGGAACAAGCACATACCACAAGCTGAAACCATACATAACGCGCAGCATACTCAAACCTATGGAAACCGCCACACCTGCCGACAAAGCTATCAGCAGGACTTTGCGCTTTATCATACCGCCAGAAACTCCTTCTACCTGTTCGGTCAAAACCCATACAGCAGGCTCGGCACAAACGACGACTGCACCAAACAGCATACCGACTATAACCAGAAGTACAACATATCCGATAGAAGAAGATGCACACATTCCTAGAGTTGCACCAAGTTTCTGTCCGGCCGGCATGAAACCGCCGTTTACACCGATCAGAAAAATTACAAGACCGACAAAACTGTACACAAGCCCCTGTATCATACGTCGCACCTGTACAGGCGGCATCTTCAAAAGGAAAATCTGGAATATGACAAACATGATTACCAAAGGCAGAAGAGCAAGACTTACTTCCTTGATTTCTTCCGGAATCAGACGAACAAAATCAAACAGATGAAGAGAGGTCAAGAAACTTTCTTCACCGGAAACGGCAGAAATTGCATTTCCTAATTCATCAGCTGCCTGACTTGCAGAGTTGCAAGCTTCATTTATAGAAGCGGAAGCCTTTCTGAACGCAGAAAGAATCATACCATAAAGACATACGGCAGCAACAGGACCGATAGAAGCGATACCTGTCAGACCGAAAGAATCATCTCCCTGAGTTCCGCCCGCAGATCCATCATTTCTGTCTTTTGCACGGACAGAAGCAACACCGACTCCAAGTGCCATGATAAACGGAACCGTCATAGGCCCTGTCGTTGCTCCACCAGCATCGAACGCAACTCCCTGAAAAGCTTTCGGGCTACAGAAAGCCAGTATGAACAAAAGAACATAAGAGACAATAAGAAGATACTTAAGTTTAAGAGACAGGACTGTACGTATAAGGCCAACTACAATGAAAAGACCTATGCCGGCAGCTATCATAAAAACCATGGCAAGCTTATTTACATCGGAAGATACGCCTTTTATCTGATCGGCAAGAACCTGTACATCAGGTTCGGCAATAGTTACCATTACGCCGATTATAAAAGACACTCCCAAGAGGAGCGGAAGATTTCTCTTTGCAGTAAGGGCTGCACCACAGCGTTCTCCGACAGGAAGAATTCCAAGGTCAACTCCCGCCAGAAGAAAAGTCAGACCGATTATAAGCAGGACTCCACCCAAAACAAACCGTATGTTCAGACTTGCCCCTAGAGGAGCTACGGTCACAGAAAGAACAAGTACGATAACCATCATAGGAAGAACAGAAGAAACTGTTTCCTTAAATTTCTGTAATAAGTTCATAAATTAAGACAAAAAATGCAGAAATAAATCCAGAAAAACATAAAATGCATATTCCGGAAAACAAAATCAATTTAATTAAAGCTGTTACAGCATTTTACTGAATGCAGACTAACTGCTTCTATCCAAGTTTTTTTTACAAAACCCAGATTGTATTCCCTGATAATACTATATCTTTTCTACCATTGCAGACTCCATCTATTGCCTATTTTCATTTTCTGATTAAAGGAAATATTAAAACAACTGAAGCATCTTGCGCACAAGTCCGGCACTCAGATTTGCAGCAGTTTCTTCATTAAATGAATACGTGCATTCCTCATTGTCATCTGCCATATCACTCAGACAACGAATGATAACAAACGGCACATTGTTCAGATAACATGCATGAGCTATAGCTGCCCCTTCCATCTCTACACATGCCGGTGAACAGTTTTTGATAATCTGAGCTTTTATTGTCTTGTCACTTATGAACTGATCTCCGGTAGCAATACGGCCCGGCAAAAGTGCCTGATCTGCAAATTCAGGTTTCCTTTCAAGCTGTGAAAAAGCTTTTTTTGCGGCCTCTACCAGAGAATCATCGGCAAGAAAATCAGAACATGTCATCTGAGGTATCTCCGTCGGCTTGTAGCCAAAACCTGTGGCATCCATATCATGGTAAAGAGCATCTGTCGAAACAACGAAATCAAGCACCTTTAGTCCGTGTGCAATAGCTCCTGCAATGCCCGTATTGATTATGTGTGTTACTCCAAAGCAAAGAGCAAGTCGCTGAGCGCAGAGAGCTGCATTTACTTTGCCGACTCCGGAACGTACAATGACGACAGAAACTCCATCAAGCATACCTTCCAGAAAAGTAAGCCCGCCTGATTCTGTCTTTTTCATATCAGTCAAACAAGATGCAAGTATTGATACTTCAACCTCCATAGCTCCTATTATACCGACTTTTTTTTCATTCATTGCCATAAAACTGTCCTCCCTGCGAAAAACCGCAAAGTTTTCACAAAATTTCACATAAATACTATTGACTGTTTTTATATTCTAGTATATATTCTCTATCAGCAGCGTATAATAATACACAAACGGGCATCGTTCTCCTCCTTGCGGTGCCCGTTTATTTTTTTAAATCATGCCTTTGCAAGCTGTCTGTCGAATCTACGCTTGTCCTTGTCGTCGCTTTCCTTGTACAAAACAGCCACATTGCCGATAATACGCACCAGAGTTGCCCCGCAAGACTCTGCGAGCTGAGAAGACAAGTCTCTTTTTTCGTCCTTAAATTCATTGAATTTTACTTTTATCAACTCATGGACTTTTAACTGCTCTCTTGTCATTTTTATCAAAGAATCTGTGACACCGTTCTGTCCGACTATGACAACAGGTTCCAAATCATGTGCGAACTTTTCAAGTATTTTCCGCTGTTTGCTTGTTAATTGAATCATGCAGTTATCTTAGCAAATAAAAACAAAAACTACTAGACTGTAACTTCAAAACTCTCTACAGCTCTCAAGGAGCAAAGACAGACAGTCCCCGTAAGATGGCTAGAGGCTGACACCGAAACTCTACAATTTAAACTGCTAAAAAGGGAAATCAATTTCAGACAAATTTCACTGCTGAGGTTATCTTTGGCACAAAAAAAGAACCTGCCGTAAATGACAGGTTCTCTTTCTCAAAACGTTAACATAATCACACACAAGACACCTTATAAAAAACTATTCTAAGGTGTCCTGGCATTTTATTTACTGAATATATGCTCCGAAAATCCAGCCTTCTCTTATCTGCTCATCTTCAGGAGCTTCTGTATTCAGCTCAATTGCTGCGTCAGAAGAAGTGTTCTCATCCAGAATAAAGTGATACCAGGATTCCTCTTCATCGCCGATTTTTTCAACTTCAACAGTACGCTCGTCGATGAAAACAGTAGAACGCTCTGTAAATCTTCCTCTTACAACAGATTCCTGACCAGGTTCAGAACGATAGTTGATATTGCCGTTCTCTTCTCCGGCTGTGACTGTCATATATCCGCCGTAGCTTTCGCGCTTCTCAAAAGTCGGCTTTTCAAAACCAGATCTGATTTCAAGATAACGTGCTTCAACAGCCGGTGAAAGTTTCAGACCGTCAATATTTGCAAAGAACTCATTTCTGATAGTCTCATTCTTTTCTACAGCTGCTTTGTCCATCAAAGAAAATGCAACGATGTCATCTTTTTCTGAAGAAATTCTGTCGCTGCTGACCCATGCTGTCTTGATTTTCCATGAAGATGCTCTGTCGAAATAAACAACTTCGACAAACTGCCATGGCAAAGCTTTTGAGAAAGTCTGCTGTTTGCCGGTGAGGATTACAGGTTTTCCAGCCTTGAATGCATATGTATATACATCAGACGGACGTGTTGACTTATAGACAGCACAGTCAGCTGTAATTACAGCAAGAGCACCGACTTTTTCATAAACCCATGACTGAGGAATATAACCTTCGACCTTGCCGGCCTTTACCTTATAAAAAGCTGTATCAGGTTCACTTCCTTTTGATGTGATGCGTGTTGCAACTTTTGTTCCTGTAACAGTAAAAACTGTACCGGCATCGATATTCTTTGACCACTTCATGTTGTCATTTTTATCCGGAGCATAAAGACATCCGTTCGGCATAAGTTCTACGACTTCTTTGCCGACCAATTCATCGCCAGAAAGAGCAAATGATTCAAAAGCAAGGACAAATGAAAAAGCAATTAAAATTATTTTTTTAATATTCATTTTTACTCTCCAATCTCAAGTCTCAAAGCATTGTCAGAAAGCTCTTTAAGAATAGTTTCCTTGCTGTCTGATGCTTCCATATCTTTTGTGATTTTTTCGATGCGCTTATTGATGAGCGCAACTTCTACCGCACGGTTCTCGTCATCATATGCAACTCTGTCGCTCTTGATAAAGTTGCCGGTTCTAAGACCGTTTGAATAATATGAAACTGCAACATAGTGAGGATCATCTGCACGGCTTATTGCAACGATAGTACCAGGATCAATAGCTGTTGACTTCATGGACTCGATTGTCATATCACTGTAAAGAACTGCTGTCGATGTTACAATTGCAGGATAGTCAGCGAGAACAATAAATGCGTCCTGAATCCAGTAAGACTCTCCGTCCTTGATGAAACGGCAGAATGTGCGAGTCTGGCCATCATAATCTCTAACAGCATCCTTTGATTCCATATTGCCGTCATCGCCGATAACTGCATCAACTGTATATCCGGCATACAAACTGTCTCTGTATACCATTTTGCCATCTTTCTCTGTATAAATTCCACACTCGTCATAAACAACAACACCATTGCCCAGTTTGTACTGAGGCTTTGCTGGTTCTACAGGAACAGATTCAACCGGTGCAGGTTCAGACGGTGCAACCGGAACAGGATTTTCTTTCTTGCTGCATGATGTAAATACAAGCATAGATGCACATACAGCAAAAAGTCCGTACTTTACAGTACTAATATTCATTGTTTCCTCCATAAAAACTCTGATTTTCTAAAAAACAGAATTTTATCTCCATATTTAATCTTGCAGGACACCTCTAAAAATAATTGCAGAAGATACCTGTCAAGCCAAAAACCGCATGTCTGCAAAATTTCTGGCATCATTTCCAATGGAACTTTCCATAAATTATGATCATCTCTAAAAATTGTAATTTTTAAAGGCAACCTTTATATATAGAATGCAATGAGTATATATCAAATGAAATATTATGAAAAGATACTTTATATTTGTCTTGGGCGTAGAATTTATAAAAATCTATAAAATTTATTTTTAAGTAAGCCTTAACTTATTTTACTGCGGAAACTGAGTTCCAAGACCTCTGTTTCCGCTAAAGAACCACATTTCTGGACACACAGCCAGATTCCCAGGAGAAAAATCCCCTGAGAAAACATTTTTCTGCTTTTTTTTATCCCGATTAGAATTGCTTTTGAGTTTGACTAACCGAAAAACATCAATTAAGGCTTTTACAAACTTTCTTTACGGCTGATATTTTTTATTCTGTTCGGCAGATATGGATGACCTGAGCACAACTCAGAAAATAAAACGGAGAAGCTTCTCTGCTTTTTTGCATTTTCAACATACTTGTCTGCATTTATTTTTGCATAAAGCTTTTTACCCGAAGCCAAAACAAGAAGACCTTTTTCTGCACCAAAGTCAGACAAATCACATCCTATATTGTCACACGTATATTCACAGCTTCTTGAGTAAGCAGCGCCAAGAAACGGAATGACAGAAGAAACTGCCGTCCAGAATTTTTTCTGCATGTGATCTCTTTTTACATGACCAAGTTCATGACCGAGAATAAATTTTACGGCTTCAGGTTCCGTATCATACATTTCAAAGATTTCAGAATAAACTGCTATGTAGTTTTTGCAGGAAAGTCTTACAGCAAAAGCGTTCAATGCACCGTCCTTCTGAAGGACAAAAAGAGGCGGAACCTTTTTCAAATCCAAATCACGTGCCATATTCTCGTAGAACTCATAAAACTCAGGAAACTGCCCTTTATTTACTTCAACTCCGTTTCCTTTCAAGTATCCAACCATGAAAACCTTGCTGATATAAAAATAAAGAATAATTGCAACAACATAAATAAGAATTGGCACTACAGCTGCAGTTCCAGATGTCTGACTTCCTTTGACAGCTCCTGCAATGCAGGCAAATATCATAAGCCATATTATTGGTGTAAAAAATACCTTCAGCATAAAAAGAATATTCTCTTTTTTGTTAATACGTATTTTCATTATTTTCTCCCTTGTTTACGTTTTTTCTACACAAAATAACATCATTTTTCTTTTATGTAAACTGCTTTAAAAATATAAAACATCTTAACAAAAAAATTTTGAAAATCAACCGCTGATACCAAATCAGGCAACAAACTTTATGATTATTAATTCATAAAATTTTCAAAAGAGTTCATACCCGACTGCAAAGTTTCAAGAAATTTTGAAATATGATAGCCGTCTGTCGTTGCATGATGACATGTAATTGAAAGCGGCATCTTTTTTCTTCCGTTTACTTCAACAATTTTTCCAGCCTCAATACTAGGAAAGAAATATTTTTTATTTTCATACGAATGAACTGAAAAACTATTAAAGTTCACCCAAGGCAATGCAGAAACTGTATATGCATTAGGCGGCGGAACCATTTCACTCTGCGACAATACACCATGAATATTTCCAAATTTTTTCTGATTTTCAATATATCTTGCATGAAATGTTTTATAGTCATCACAATATTCAGTCCACATAAGAGATATTGTTTTATCATCTTCATGGAAATTTGCATAAAGCGGAGTCAGATAATCATAATATCCGAGTTTTTCATTTTGAATTCCGCATTTAAACTCAATCTGTTCATTAAGAACTTTTGTCACAATCCATAAGTAAGAAGGAAAAAACTTAAATCCCTGTTTTTTTACAGTGTCATAAAAATCAGTAACATCAAGTTCCACTGTTAATGAATAACCCGTAGGTGCCATATTGGCAAAATAATAAAACATCTGTCCTCTAGGCCATTTTTGTAAATCAATTTCTGTAAACATATAAAAAGCTCCTGTGATATTTAGTTTCTGAAAACATTTATTTTCAAACCAGAATATATCGTAAACCATGTGCCATTACCACCTACGTATCGTAGAGAGAAAATAACAAATTTCACTTGTCAGAAATCAATAAATTTAATATAGTTTGCATACAAATCAAAATAGTTCGCTTACAAACTATTTTTTTTTTCATACTCACTAACCAGGAGTTTTTTTTATGAACATTAAAGACGTAGAAAAAGTCATCAAGACAGCAGACAGTGCAGAACTTGCAACATTCAATGAAAACGGATTTCCTGAAATCCGTGCCCTTCTAAACCTTGCAAACGAAAAGCAGTACAAAAATCTCAGAGACAAAGCTTTGTCAGTAGACGGAGAAACATTCACAATTTATTTTACAACCAATACAAGCTCAAGAAAAGTTTCTCAAATCCGCGCAAACAACAAAGTCTGTCTTTATTTCTGTCTTCCAAAAAAATTCAAAGGTGTTTCTGCAATTGGAACAATCGAAGTAGTTACAGACCTCGAAGTAAAGAAAAGTTTCTGGCAGCCGACATGGTTTATGTATTATCACGAAGGTCCGACAGATCCTGATTACACACTTTTGAAATTTACTTCAAGCCATCTTCACTGCTGGGGCAATCTCGGACTTCATGATTTTGGTGGAACTTCACAAAACGCTTCCACTTCAATAAAATAACTCTGTCGAAAAAATGAAAAACGGAAAAGCAGAAGGCGGAACATTAATTTCTCAGATTCATCAGGTCTCTCAGCGCGTCTGGAACTGCGTCCTTAAAAAACACGGACTCGAAGATCTCTCAGGCGCCCGCGGAAGAATTATCTTCGCCCTCTGGAATGAAAACGGCATCACAATAAAACAGCTTGTAGAAAAAACAAGCCTCGACAAAGCCACCCTCACCGGCATCATCGACCGCCTCGAACGCGACGGCTTCGTTAAAAGAACCCCAAGTTCCACCGACCGCCGCGCCACAATAATTTCCCGCACCGGCAAAGACGAACTCTTCAAAGAAAAAGTTCCACAAGCCTCAAAAGAACAAAACGAATTATTTTATAAAGGCTTCACCAAAAAAGAAATCACCGACTTCGAAGAAATGCTAAAGCGCATCCTGCAAAATTGCAAAGACGCAGAAGAAAAAATTTGGGAACAAAATTAATTTCCAACTTCACATAAAAGATAAGAAAATATAAAAAAATCTCTCAACAGTTTTGTCAGCTAAGCAGCGTTCAAAATGACGTCAAATATTAAACAAGAATGTTTTCAATTCTGAATCTACTTCACAAGACAAGTATCACATCGTGCTTCATATCGCTTGCTTTTATTTACAAGCTTTTTTCCAAACTGATTGATGCTGTTCAAAATCGGCAAAACTTCTTTTCCTTCATCAGTAATCTTATACTCTACCCTGACAGGCATTTCTGAATACTGAATACGGCTGATAATGCCGTTTTCCTCAAGGTCTTTCAAAGCCTGACTCAATGCAGTATTTGTAATATCCGGAAGGAATTCTTTTATTTTACTGAACCGTTTTGATTCTCCATCCTCCAAAAGACATATAATACTCGGCTTCCATCTTCCGCCGGTAACTTCCATGAATAATTTTAAAGGACATATTGTTTCTTTCATCTTAATTTCTCCAAAAAAAATGCATAACTATCCGGTATAAATTTTTATACCAGGTTAATTTTTTTTTAGACTTGCTGGATTGCAGATTTTGATTATACAACTAAGTATAAATATTATACCACATAGCAGGAGAAAACTGGGTATGAAGAAACTCGCAGTTGTTTATTTTTCCAAAAACGGAAGTACTCAAAAAATGGCAGAACAGATTGCCTTAGGAGCACAAAGCATATCTGATATTGAAGCTAAAACTTTTTCAATAGAAAATGCAGATATGGAATACATTAAAACAGCAGACGGAATCATTGTCGGAACTCCGACTTATGAAGGCATTTTATCCGGAAAACTAAAACTCTGGCTTGAAGAAAAATTATGTTCAATTCCGCTCAAAAACAAAATCGGCGGAAGCTTTGCAACAGCCCACTATATTCACGGAGGGGCTGACATTGCAATGATTTCAATTTTCAGCCATATGCTTTCAAAGGGTATGATGATTTACTCATCAGGAGAAAGCTTCGGAAATCCCGTAATTCACTACGGACCTGTTGGCATAGACAGCGAACTGGTCTCTTACAGCGGACTTTTCAAAATTTATGGAAAACGATTTGCAGAAAACCTTGCAGTATGGAATCACTGATTTCTGCAAAAAAATTTTAATCGGCGTCAGACTAACGTTTACAGTACTGACGCTTTATTACTTCGATTTTTTTTATACTTCTATTTCATCGCCTGGAAAAATTACACATTCTCGTCCAGAGTTTTATTCTTTTTTTGCATTGCCAGAATAACACAAATAATAATATAAACGACAATTGCCGGAATCGCTATTTCAATTCCGAACTTACCGCCTGTCAAAAGATGATTTGCAGATTCAGGATAGAATTGAATCAAAGAAGAATTCTGAGTTCCGTTTACAATTTCTCCGACACCAAAAATACCGCCGATAACCAGAATATTCCACAAGGCATGAACAAACATACCGGGTATCAGTGCCTCCGTTTTTTCTGCAAATAAAGTAAACATTACAGCAACTGCCGTTCCGCCAATAATCAGCTGAAGAACATCAACTACGTTAAACTGTTCCATATTTGAAATGTGGAGCAAACCAAAAATAACAGAAGGAATAATAATCGCAGGTAAAAATCCAAGAGTTTTTTTCATATAGCGGAAAATAATTCCCCGCATCACAAACTCTTCCCCGGCAGCAGCCCAAATTCCTACCTGGAAAATAGCATATACTAAAGTCCTTGGAATACTTTTTTCTTCAGAAATAACAAAAGCCCCCGGCACAAAAATAAAATAAAATGCCAGAACAAGGCTTGGAATTAAAAATGCTGAAGCGACCCACAAAACATTTTTCTTTCCAAGTTTTTGCAGATTAGAAAAAGAAAAACCAATTTCATCAAGATCCATTTTTAGAACTTTTTTTACATATAAAATTCCCAATGTAAAGAACAGCCCCAAATAAACGATTGTGGAAAATATTAAATTTACATAGAAAAATTTAGAAAAAAAATTTCCAATAACTTTTGAAAAAATTGAACTTACAATCATAATTGACAATGCCGCAATTACATTCAAAAGATTTTTTAAGATATTCAATAAAGTTGTTTTCATTTTTCCATTCATGTTTTTTCTCCAGGATGTTACACTCCGCTCACATAGTTCGATCTGGGCCGCTGTGTCCGCCCTTCCGCTGTCGCTCCATTTCTCCGCTCTGCATTCCGGAACGCCTTCGCCAGGACTATCATCGATAACTCATTTTAATTCAAATTTTGAAACGAGTTTTATGTCTTTCTTATCATAAGTTTTACATTCTACTTCATCAGATAAAGGGCTTTTTCATAACCTTGAAAACATAATAGAGAATTGATTTATAAAAAACTTTAAAAATTGATTAAAATTTTTGCGGCAGATTCAATAATTTGTCATTTCCTGCATAAACAGACACTCTGCTGG
>JAZQQW010000010.1:0-42664 GCA_045629255.1 Treponema sp. | reverse complement strand
AGGTTGAAAGTCGAGTTTTAAGATTCATAGTCATTCTTGTTCGGATAAAGCTATAAAAACAATCTGGCATCCCGAATTTAGTTCGGAATCTATTAATATGAGAGATGCTAAAACTAAATTCAATTTGCTGTCTTCTGTTGTTAACGAATTTTTACATCTATTTTATTAAACTCGACATTCAGCCTGATATTTTTTTACATCGAAATTTTAAAAATTAAAACTTGCAGACAGACTCCGTTTATCATTTTTTTGGGAGATTTTCTAGGTAAAAATTTTCTTAAAGTGTTGTGAAGTGACATTTATGCAAAAAATGTAACTAATTTTTTGTAGTTTTTGTAGATTTTTATCCATATACATGCATGCAAATGTTTAAAAATAACGATTTTTTTTGCAGAAACTGGGTGGCATAACTTAAAATATGTGATTTAATTCAAGCTATAGAACAGAGGCCTCTGAAACAAAAAGTTTTTTACAAAAAGTTAACCAAATTTTATTTCTGTTCTTTTTATTCTGCATGGAAGCACCTTGTGTGCGTAATGCAAATTTTAGGGATAAGAGAACAAAACGGGGTATTTTTATGAAAAAACTTGGAAAGTCAGTGCTTTCTTATTTTGTAGCTGTGGTTCTCGCTTTGAATCTGTGCAGCTGTTCTTCTTCTGCCGGTGAAAGCGGTTCAGATGAGGATTTTAACAGAAGTGGAGTTATTGCTAATGAAGTTTCTGCTGTTTATGTTTCTGTAACAGGAAATGATTCTGCATCCGGTACAAAAGAAAATCCTTTTAAAACTATCAGTAAAGCTGTTTCTGAGCTTGGTAAAAACGGAAAAATAACAGTTTATATTGCCGGCGGAACTTATGATGAAAAGATTGCAGTCAGCAATAAATCTGGTACAAGTCAAAATCCTTATGTAATCCGTGCTCTTGAAATGAATGACAAACCTGTTATTAAAGGTTCTTCTGAGTGCACGGAAAGCACAGATTTAATCAGAATTGACAATGCAAGTTATATCAGTCTTGTCGGTCTTGAACTGACTGGTTTGGGAACGAAAAAGAGAGATGCTACAGTTACCGGAATCCGTGTCAGCGGTAACAGCGATGGTGTTGTGATAAAGAATTGTGTTGTTCATGATATTGGAATCTCTGTAAGCAGGGCTTCTGAGGGCGACGCTTATAATGCACATGGTATTATAATCGAAGGAAACAGTACTTCTGCTGTTAACGATATTTCGATTATAGGAAATGAACTTTATAACTTGCGGCTCGGACAGAGCGAAGCTCTTGTTTTGAACGGTAATGTCGACGGTTTTGATGTTTCTGGAAATAAAATCCACGATTGTGATAACATCGGAATTGATTTCATAGGCTATGAAAATACTTGCAAAAGTGGCGGAGAGCTTGATCGTGCAAGAAGGGGATCTTGTACAAAGAACACTGTTTACAATATCTCCTCAGCTTCAAATCCTACATACAGAGATCTGTGTGCTGATGGAATTTATGTCGATGGTGGTTGTGAAATTGTTATCAAGGATAATATAGTGTATAACTGCGATATTGGTATTGAGGCAGCAAGTGAGCATCGCGGAAAGACAACATCGGATATCACTATAGAAAATAACTGCATTTATAACTGTAAAGGTTATGCTGGAATTTCTTTTGGTGGATGTGAAAAAGGTAAAAACGGAACGGCGGTAGGCATAAAAATAAAGAACAATACTGTTTACGGGTGTAACACAAGTCTTGTTATTCAGGTTGCAGATGATTTGTCGAATGTTGTAACAAACAATTTGTTCCAGAAGGGAATTGACAGTGACTTTGACGGTAAAGTCGGTCATAACGTAGTTAAGGATAACGTATTCAGCAGTGATAATCCTGATTCCAGCTCAAATAAGACAAGGACTGTAAAGTTTGTAAATTCTTCCAGTGGAAATTTCAGACTTGCAAGCGGTTCTGAAAAATATGCAGGATATGGTTATCAATATTAAAAAAGCTCTTAGTTAATTATCTGTTTTTCTTGTGGAAATGTATTTTTGTTTCCACAAAACAGAGACTTGGGTTGTGGCTGTCCGGCAGTTTCGGACAGCCTTTTTTGTAGAATTTGAGTTTTGCTGTGTTTTCTTTGACATTTCCTCGATTTCTGTTATTGATGGAAAATTGAAAAAACTGTATTCTTAGTTCTGTATTTTCTGCAGCATTGAAAATAAGAAAACAACGGTTCTAATGTAAGAAAATCATTTTTAGCATTGTTTTCTTTGCGGGTTTTTAACATTTTTTATAAATCATGCAGTTGAAAATTCCGGAAAAATACCGATTTAATAGAAAAAAATCAGTGTTTCCATTGTTTTGTAAAAAATACATACGCATTTATAGTGGAAAAAATTGAACACAAGATATGTGTTTAATATTTTTAAGGTGGTAATTATGGCAATTGACGAAAAACTTCAGATTGTGCGCCACAGTTGTGCACACGTTATGGCAGAAGCTGTAAAAAGGCTTTTCCCGGGAACAAAAATTGCTATCGGTCCAGCAATCGATAACGGTTTCTATTATGATTTTGATTTTCCAAAAGATACCAAAGTAACCACCGATGACTTTGCTGCTATTGAGAAGGAAATGAGAAAGATTCTTCTTGGAAACTTTGATTTTATCCGCAAGGAAGTTTCTAAAGAGGAAGCTCTCAAAATTTTTGCAGATGAGCCATATAAGGTTGAGCTTATAAAAGATCTCCCTGACGGAGAAACTATCACAACTTATCAGCAGGATGATTATATTGATCTTTGCCGCGGTCCTCATGTTGCAAATACAAAGGAAATCAATGCTCAGAGCTTTAAATTGATGAGTGTAGCCGGTGCTTACTGGAGAGGTGATGTTAACCGTGCTATGCTTACACGTATTTATGCAGTCTGTTTTCATAAGCCAAATGATCTCAAAGATTATCTTACAATGCTTGAAGAAGCGGAAAAGCGTGATCACAGAAAGATTGGACAGGAACTTGATCTTTTCCATCTTGAACCGGAAGATCCGGGTCAGGTATTCTGGCATCCAAACGGATGGTCAATGTATGTAACTTTGCAGGATTACATGCGCGAAAAGATCGTCAAGGACGGTTACCTTGAAGTTAATACTCCTGCAGTTATGCCAAAGGTTCTCTGGGAAAAGTCCGGCCACTGGTCGCACTATCAGAAGAACATGTTTACAACTGAATCTGAAAAGAAGCAGTTTGCAATCAAGCCTATGAACTGTCCAGGTCACCTTGAAATCTTCAACAGCCGCCCTCGTTCATACAAAGACCTTCCGATGCGCATTGCAGAATTCGGTCACTGCGTACGAAATGAGCCGAGCGGAACATTACACGGTATCATGCGCGTCCGTGGTTTCGTTCAGGATGATGCACATATCATCTGTACAGAAGAACAGATTGAAAGCGAAGTTACAAAGTTCTGTAAGCTTTTGCTTGATGTTTACAAGGACTTTGGATTTGACAAGAACCTTCTCGTTAAGCTTTCTACAATGCCTGAAGACCATGTCGGTACAATCGAAACATGGCAGCAGGCAGAAGCAAAGCTTGCAGCTGCATGTAAGGCCAGCGGAATGGACTATGAAATTCAGCCTGGTGAAGGTGCTTTCTATGGTCCAAAGCTTGAGTTTACTTTGATTGATGCCCTCGGCCGTCAGTGGCAGTGCGGTACAATCCAGCTTGACTACCAGCTTCCGTCTGCAGAGCGCCTTAACGCACAGTACATAGGGGCTGACAACCAGAAACATCATCCGGTTATGCTCCATCGTGCAGTTCTTGGTTCTCTTGAACGCTTCATGGGTATCCTTATTGAAAACTATGCCGGCGTATTCCCTGCATGGCTCTGTTTTGAACAGGTTGCAGTAGTTCCTGTCAGCCCTGATTTCAACGACTACGCACAGGATGTTTATGAAGAACTTAAGGCAGCTGGAATCAAGGTTAATGCATACCTTGATGATGAGAATATGAAAGCAAAAATAAAGAACATCTCTTCTGCTCACAGAACACCATATATTCTTGTTGTTGGTGCAAAAGAAAAAGAAGATAAGTCTGTAACATGCCGCTTCCGCTTCAGCTCAAAGATTCCTCAGAGAACATTTGCCCTTGGGGAGTTCAAAGAGTATGTTCTTGACAAGATAAACAGTCATTACAATGGCATATAATTATTAATGAAGGCATATTCGTACGTACCTGCTGTGAATGTGTATTCTTGACAAGGTCAGCACCCGCTTCAACGGAATTTAATTGAAGTGTATGTATATGTGGCTGCCGGACGGTGTGTTTTTATGGATAAACGGTGTCTTTGTAATTACATGCAGAACAGTTTAAAAAAAATACACAGTTCAACGGCAGCTGATGCATGTTAAATTTATCTGAATATAAAAAGAGCCTTTAAAAATTAAGTTTTTTAGAGGCTTTTTTTATTTTTTTTATTAAGTACAAAGCAGTTTTGACTGACAACTTGTTCCTGTGAACTGCTTGTATGATTGACTAAAGTTAAGTAATCAATTATTATTTTTGACTATGACTGTAAACGAGTTACGTTCTAAATATATTGAGTTCTTTAAGTCTAAAGGACATGTTGAGATCAGTGGTAAGTCATTGATTCCAAATAATGATCCAACAGTTCTTTTCACGACGGCTGGAATGCAGCCGCTTGTTCCTTATTTGCTCGGTGAAGAGCATCCTTCAGGAAACAGACTTACAGACTATCAGAAGTGTGTTAGAACAGGTGATATTGAATCAGTTGGTGATGCAAGTCATTTGACTTTCTTTGAAATGCTCGGCAACTGGAGCCTCGGTTCATATTTTAAGCGCGAATCTATTGAATTCAGTTGGGAATTCCTGACATCCCCGAAGTATCTGAATATTCCAAAAGAGAAATTGAATGTTACTGTTTTTGAAGGTGAGAAAACTGCCGACGGAACAGAAATCCCTCGTGATGAAGAAGCTGCAAAGAGATGGGAAGAAATGGGTATCGCAAAAGACCATATTTTCTTCCTTCCTCGTGAGGATAACTGGTGGGGACCTGCAGGTCAGACAGGTCCTTGTGGTCCTGATACAGAAATCTTCTATGATAACGGACAGGAAAAGTGTGGACCTGATTGTAAACCGGGCTGTCACTGCGGTAAATATCTGGAAATCTGGAACAACGTATTTATGGGCTATAATAAAGATGCTCAGGGACATTATAATGAAATGGCCCGCAAGTGCGTTGATACAGGAATGGGTGTTGAAAGAACAGTTTCTGTTTTGAATGGACAGAAGTCAGTCTATGAAACTGATGTTTTTCTTCCTATTATCCAGTGTATTGAGTCTGTCTCTGGACGTAAGTATGGCGCAGACAGCAGTGATGACATTGCTATCCGCATTATCGCAGATCACGCACGTACAGCAACATTTATACTTGGAGATCCACAGGCTGTAACACCTGCTCGTACAGGTGCTGGCTATATTCTCCGTCGTATTATCAGACGTGCTGTTCGTTATGGACGCAAGCTTGGTATTGAAGGCTCATACCTTGCAAAACCGGCTCAGATTATTATTGATGAGTACAAGGATGCATATCCAGAGCTTAAAGAGCATGAAGATTTTATCAAGCAGCAGCTTACTCTTGAGGAAGAAAAATTCAGCAAAACACTGAAAGCTGGAGAAAATGAATTCCAGAAGCTTCTTCCTAATCTTCAGAAGAATCCTAAGCAGATAATTCCTGGACGCGTTGCTTTCCGTCTTTATGATACATTCGGATTCCCGATTGAGATTACAGAGGAAATGGCAAAAGAAAACGGCATGATTGTTGATGTTGAAGGCTTTAAAGAGCAGGAAAAGAAGCATCAGGAAGAAAGCCGTTCTCTTTCAGCAGGTACATTCAAGGGCGGACTTGTCGATCATAGTGAGATTACAACAAAGTATCATACTGCAACGCATCTTTTGCAGCAGGCTTTGGTAAACGTTCTTGGTGACGAAGTTGCACAGAAAGGTTCAAATATCACGGCAGAGCGTATGCGCTTTGACTTCAGCTTCCATCGTGCAATGACAAAAGAGGAAGTACAGAAAGTTGAAGACATTGTTAATGCAGAGATTGAAAAAGATCTTCCTGTTACGATGGAAGTTATGAGCCTTGATGATGCAAAAAAACAGGGTGCGCGTGCTTTGTTCGGTGAAAAGTATGAAAGCCAGGTTAAGGTTTATACAATCGGACAGAAAGACGGCTGGTTCAGCAAAGAAGTTTGCGGAGGCCCTCACGTCCAGCACACTGCTCAGATAGGTCATTTCCATATTGTGAAGGAACAGTCTTCTTCTGCCGGTGTGCGAAGAATTAGAGCAACAATAGAGGGTGGGTCAGCTCTCAATAAATAGGGTTTTGCTGAAAAGCTGGTGTAACCTATATATTCTAGAAAGGTTTATTTGATGAAGTAGAACGACAGTGTATTCTGACTGTGGGAACTAAACCTTCAAAAATGGTGGCTTGAAGGTTTTAAGAATCTTTATCAAAAGATCGAGGATCGAAAAATGAAACGTATTTTTATTGGAATAGCACTATTCGTAACAATGGCTGCATCAGTTTTTGCTGCAAGTAATAATGATTTGACACCTTTGGCTGTAATCAAGCTTAACAAGTCAGAGACAATTACACTTAAGCAGTTGAAAGCTCGTGTAGAGTTTTTGAGAAAAGAAACAGGAGTACAGGATCTTACTGTAGAACAGAAGAAGCAGGTTCTTGAAGCTCTTGTTTCTGAGAAGCTTGTAGCACAGGCTGCTGCAAAAGATGGCATTGCAATTTCTGATTCACAGGTCGATGCTGCATTTTTGAATACATTCAGTCAGCAGCTCGGACAGCAGGTTACAGAATCTCAGCTTTCTGATTTGATTCAGCGCCAGACAGGCAAGTCTCTTGGTGTTTATATGCAGGAGCAGACAGGTATGTCTCTTACTGAGTATAAGGAATACTTGAAGAATCAGCTTGTTGCACAGCAGTATGTTTATGCAAAAAAGCAGGAAGAACTTAAGAAAGTTTCTGCTACAGATGATGAGATTCGTCAGGCATTTGAAATGAACAAGTCTTCATTCGTATGGAATGATATGATGAAGTTGTTCCTGGTTATCGTTCCAAAGGGAACAGATGCTGCAGCTGCAAAGAAGAAGACAAATGCACTCCTTTCACAGTATAAAGGTGGTAAGGGAGCTGAGGAAAAAATAAAGACTTCTTCAGAGAATGGTACTGTTTATCAGGCTGGTTATATGTTGATTGGTAAGACTGCAGCTCAGGCACAGCAGCTTGGCTGGTCATACGATAAAGTTCTTGAACTTTTTGGTAACAAGAAAGGTTTTGTCAGCGAATTGAGTGAGACTGATACTGACTATCAGTTCTATGCAATTATGGACAAGTACAGTGCAAAGATGCTCAGCATCAGTGATATTATAGAACCGGAATCAACAGTAACTGTATACGACTTTATCAAAGAGCGTCTGACACAGCAGAAACAGAGCCAGTTCCTTGCAACTGCAGCTCAGGATATTGCAAAGTCATTGACAACATCTTCTAATGTTGACCGCAAGAAGAGTGGATCAGCTCTTGATAAGTTGATGGAAGGTTGGTAATAGCGTAATCATAAAATAAACGCTACCCCTATATAAGCTCGGATGCCTCTGAAACAGGAGGTGTTCGGGCAATTTTATTTTTTTAAGGAAACACAAGTGTCGCGACGTAAAGGACGTATTCTGGCTTTTCAGGCTTTGTATTCTTATGATGTTGGATCTGAAACTCTTGATGAGTTGATGAGTTTGAATTGGGCTGATGAAAAGATTGAGCTCGATCAGGATACCTCTGATTTTGCACGTATTCTTATTGCAGGTACGGTTAATCATCTTGATGAAATAGATTCATTGATAAAGTCTCATTTAAGTGCAAAATGGGATTTTTCTCGTGTTAACAAGGTTTCAATTGCAATTTTACGCATAAGTGTTTTCAGTTTACTCTATCAAAAGGACACTGCTCCGTCGATAATAATAGATGAAGCCATCGGAATATCAAAAGAATTTGGTACAGATGATGCCTTCAAATTTATTAACGCGGTATTGGATACCATTAGAAAAGAGTTGTCATCTTGAATACAAAAAAAAGCATTGTAATTCCAGTCCTCCTTGTCATATTGGCTTTGGTCATTACAGGAGGAATTTTTTTTGCTTTCCGCCTTCGTTCATCACATTATGAAGGTTCTGCGATAGCAACTGAGCTTGCTCTTATCGATGCAAGTATAAAAGCAGGTGATACAAAAGCTGCATTGTCATCACTTTCCAGAATTGAACGTCGTTCTAGTTCGGTGCTGGACAGAATTGGTATTTATAAGCGGTATATTACTCTTGGTGAGTATAATCGTGCAGAAAAATGCCTGCTTAAAACATTAAGGCATCATTCATCTGATCAAAGACTTATAGCTTTATATTCCAGTTTGCTTATTCATCAAAACAGGATTAAAGAAGCTCTCAAATATTCAAAAACTTTGTCAGGAACTGAATATGGTTCTCTTTATGCAGAAGCATGTCTTAGGGAAGCTATTGTAAGTAATAAGAATCCAGATGAGTTTTTTGGCAAAAAAAACAAATTCCTTTCTTTTTTCAAGAAAAAAGAAAAAAATACTCTTGATGAACAAAATGATAAGCTTTTTTTCTCGGACTCACGTTTTATCCCTATTTATAAAGATGCCTATGCAGGATCAAAAATATCTTTATGGATGATGAATGCTGCAACAATTCTCATGAAAAGCGGGGATTTTATTGGAGCTGCAGATCTTTATCCGGGAGAAGTTTCTGAGTTCAAAGATGCACTTTTCTGGGGGATTGTTTTTTATGATAATGCTGATTATTCAGACAGTCTTACAGTTTTGCTCAAGGCCGATGACTTTACTAAAGAACAGACAGAAATGGATGTTGCAAGTGCTATCGAACTTCGTGCTTTGGAGTCTGATGATTACTATATTCTCGGTGATGATAAATCAGCTCAGCTGATGAGAGAGAAGATGCTGGAAGTATCGTCTCCTTATATGAATGCTTTCATGGACGATAAGATTCCGGTTTTGAACAGACTTATGCCTCTTCTTTTTATGAATACTGCTCTTTATTCACGTGATAACGGTGATTTGATAAAACAATATAATAAGCTTTTTGAACTTGTAAACTATTATCCATATTATGAGCCTGGTCTTGCAGCTTATGCAGAGTATTCCATAGAATCTCTTACTCGTCCAGAGGAAGGCAGTATTGATAAGCAGATTCGTGCAGCCGGTCTTAAAACTCTTGATATGGAAGACAGAGACGCTGTTCCTGTGGTTCAAATTGAAGAGGTTTTGTCCCGCATTGATATTGCAATGAAAGAAAACCCAAGTCCAAATCTGATAGTTTTGCAGGAAGTAATGAACACGCTGCCACATCGTCATGATGAAAAAAACGAAAAGGCATCTCGTGTGTGGTCTTTGCTTGAGGAAAATGAGATTTCATCAGGTCTTTATCCGCCAGAAATCGTAAGATATTGTGTAAATCTTCTTCTGGAAAATGGTGACGGGCAGAATGCCGAGAAAATCTTTGGTGACTATCTTCAGGCAATGTATACACAAAAAAATTCTGGTACAGATTCCAGTAGGAAAAATAAGGAAGTACCTGTTGTAACATTCTTTGATCCTTGTGAGCATCCTGAAAAAATGCGCCTTTGGGAATTGGAAGACGCTGCATATTTTTATGTACAGAATGAAAATTATGATGGGGCTATGAAACTGTATTCGTATATTTTGGCTACGTTTACAAAACGTGTACCAGTATTTAATACAGAAGGTCAGAATGAAATTGTAACATATTCTTATATAAATATGGCAAACATATATTCTGGCTACAACAGGACAGCTCAGTCTCTGGATTATCTTGGTAAAGCAAATGGCAGAGTAAAGGAAAATCTGCTTAAAGCTGAGATTTTGTATCGTATGGCCAGCGATTCATGGAGACTTGGAAATGAGAGAGATGCTGTACGTTCTTTGCAGTACGCATTACAGCTGAATCCATCTCATAACAGAGCAAGACTCCTGTTGAAAAAAGTTCAGTAATTTTTGAAATTAAATTTGACTATGTAAAATAATTTTATTAGATTATATAGTAATCTTGCAGAATTGATGTAGGATTTATTGTTTAATAATTAGTTTTAAATTCCGGAGGAAGATATGAAAGTTAGACCTTTAGCAGATCGTGTATTGGTTAAGCAGGTAGCAGCAGAGACAAAGACTTTGTCAGGAATCATTATTCCTGATACAGCACAGGAAAAAACACAGCAGGCAACTGTTGAAGCTGTTGGACCTGGAACAGATAAGGAAAAGATTACTGTAAAGGTTGGCGAAAAAATCTTGTATGATAAGTATGCAGGAACAAATATAAAGATTGACGGTGATGATTATCTTATTCTCAAAAACTCAGATATCATAGCTGTAATTGAGTAGTTGTATATGTGGCACTTCAAACGTATATTTTAGAAGTGCCGATAATATGTCATTTTCCTGAATAATATTTTTTGACAAACGTATATATTGTAAAAAAGCTGCTGTTAGATATACAGCAGCTTTTTGCGTCATTTAGGACGTAAATTAAACTAAATGATATTTAAAGTGTGTCAAAATTACCCATTTATTTTGGGTGGACTGTCAGTTGTGTAAAATTGATACGTTTTTTTTTCAAAAAAGTTTATGTTAACTGTCTAAAATCAGCAGTTTTTCTATAATTTTCCTTATAAATCAGTTTTTTTTACTTTTTTTCATTTTGGCATGATTCTTGCTCTATATTAAGTACAGCTAAGTTGTATTGAGATGGGACAGATTTTATCTGCCTGTTCTGTACTTCCACAAGCTACCGCTTGAGCGATGCTTTTATAAGGAGATGTTTATGAATACCAATGATGAAAGTGTATTAAATCTGTACTTGAAAGAGATTAACAGAATTCCTCTTCTTTCTCATGAAGAAGAAGTTGAACTTGCAAAAAAAGCACAGCTTGGTGACAAAAATGCAAAAGACAAGATTGTCCGTGCAAATCTCCGTTTTGTAATTAATGTTGCAAAAAAATATCAGTATCGTGGAATCGATCTTGTAGATTTAATCAGCGAAGGTAATATTGGTCTTCTGACTGCCATTGATCGCTTTGATGTTTCAAAAGGATATCATTTTATTTCATATGCTGTCTGGTGGATCCGTCAGTCAATTCTCAAGGCTTTGTGTGAAAAGAGCCGCTCAATACGTCTGCCTTTAAATCGTGCAAATGAAGTTGTTCAGATAGAAAAAGCCCGCAAGTCTTTGGCAAAATACAGATTGTCAGAACCGCAGGAGATGAAAGAAATCGGTCAGATGCTCAACATGAATCCTGAACATGTTAGAGAAATGCTCAGGATTTCCAGCGAGATGGCAAGTCTTGATGCTCCTGTTTCTGATCATGAAAGGTCATATGTATCATATGGAGAACTGTTGGAAGATGACCGCTATGTTCCGGAAAATGATGCATTCAATTCTGTAATGAAGGAAGATATAAACGATGTTTTGCATACATTGAAGCCGACTGAGGAAAAAGTATTACGTCTCCGTTATGGAATTGGCGGATATAAGCCTATGTCACTGAAAGAAGTCGGTGATGAATGCAATCTTACAAAAGAAAGAATCCGTCAGATAGAAAAGAGTGCTATTGTTCGTATGAGAAATCCATATCGTACACAGAAACTTTCATCTTATGTAGCATAAAAGCACCGGTAAAAAGAGATTTTTGTGGAGGAGATAAATATCACAGTTTTGGTATAAAAGCCATGACTGAAAGCTGCCTTTTGCACAGTGTAATGTATGTCTGAAAAACTTTTTTTTGAGATATTCAGAAATCTGTCAGAAGACAGCTTTTTTATTTATGTATAAGAATTGCTGATTTATAATAAACTTTCTGCATTGCAAAAAAATATTAGCCCAAATTTCGAGTTTCTATAAAAGAGATGTAAAATTCATTTTTTCATGAGAGTCTACAAAGTAAACTCTCATGAAACTGAAGGCTGCAATATGACAGATTATTTTTAGAATCTTATTAGTGCAAGACCGACTGTGAATTTTATAACTTGATATTCAGGTTATTAAATTGGCTGTATTTAACTTATAAATCAAGTGTCTGGCATTTTTGATGAGATTTTATGATTGTTCAGAAGCTTTTCCTGTAATTTTTGAAAGTTCCTGGAAAGCATCGTATCGGGCAATCTGCAAAAGTTCCTTGTCTCTGGATATATCAGCAAGGCCAAGTGACAGATAGCCGGACTGTGCTGTTCCTGTAACTTCACCCGGACCGCGCAGTTTGAGATCTTCTTCTGCGATTATGAAGCCGTCTGTGTTTTCGTGCAGGGCTTTGAGTCTTGCAATTCCAGTCTGCGTAATGTTTTTGCTATAAATAAGAAAGCAGTATGACTGAAGTGAACTGCGTCCGACTCTTCCGCGAAGCTGATGTAATTCGGCAAGTCCGAATCTGTCTGCATGCTCAATGACTATGCATGTTGCATTTGGATTGTCAACACCGACTTCGACAACTGTTGTTGCGACTAAAATCTGAATTTCGCCATTGTGGAAACTGTCCAGAATTTTATGTTGTTCATCTTCTGCAATTTTGCTGTGTACGAGTGCGCAGCAAAACTTCGGGTACACTTCCTTTGAGAGAAAATCAAACATATCCTGTGCGGCTTTGAGTTCTTCGCCGGATGTTGCCTTACTGTCATATTGTGTATTGCTTTGTGTACCTTCTCCGGACGTGTTCATATCATCGTTTATGCCGATTCTCGGATAAACAAAGTACGCTTGATGTCCAGCTTCCAGCTCTTTTCGCACAGCTTCGTAAACATTTGATTCGTGTCCCATTACACTCAGATATGTTTTGACAGTTTTTCTGCCGGCCGGCATAGTGCGAATGATACTTATATCCAGATCACCGAATGCAGTGAGAGCAAGAGTCTGAGGAATTGGAGTTGCACTCATCATGAGAACATCCGGTGAATGAGAGTATGGCGTTGTGTTCTGGGCTGAGCTTTGGGATTTGCCTGTTATTCTGCCTTTTGCGATGATAGATTCTCTTTGAGCTACACCGAACCTGTGCTGTTCGTCGATTACAGCCATTGAAAGATTTTTGTAAACAACGTCCTGTGCAAAAAGTGCATGAGTTCCTATGGCAATATCAATATTTCCTTCTTTCAATGCTTTGAGAAGGATTTTGCGTCCGGCAGATTTTACATTGCCTGTAAGAAAAGCAACTTTTACGCCGATTGGTTCAAGCAGTCTGGAAGCATTTTCTGCATGCTGACGTGCCAAAAGTTCTGTTGGAGCGAGTAGGGCACACTGTCCTCCGTAATCAAGCGTTCTGAGGCATACAAAAAATGATACAAGCGTTTTACCACTGCCGACATCACCCTGCAAAAGCCTCTGCATGGAAAACGGTACATGTTTGAGATTTTCCAGTTTGTTGATGAGCGTGTTCAAATCCTGCATGCTTTTGTCAATATCGAAGTTCATGTCTTCTATGCATTTCATCTGGTCTTGAGTCAAAGAAAAAGTAAGCCGCTCATAAAGTGCCTTTTGTTTTGGCGAAAGAGATTTCTCGAATTTTTCTTTCTGCAAGTCAGGAGTTGTGAAAAAAGGTGCGGCATCTGGTACCTGTGTACTGTTCGGTGTGTCGGATTTTGGTATTTCTGTGGACAAGGCACTTTTTTCGAAAACTGCAGTTTCATCGAATGTCGGCAGTTTTCCTCTGTGTGCCAGTGCACGCAATGCCATCTTGTATTCAAAGTTGTAAAGTTCTTCGTAAATGAGTGTTCTGCGGCCAGTTGCGATATCTTCGTTTGTGACAGGAAGATGAATTTTACGGAGAGCTTCTGATTTTGACAGAAGATTTCTTTCTTTTATAATCTGTGGCGGAAGCTCGTTGTCGATAGCCTTTACGTATTTGGAAATTGCCGACTGTACTGCTTTTCTGACAGTTTTATTTGAAAGACCTTCTGTCAGCGGATAAATTGGCAGAACTCCAGTGTCCGGCAGTTTTGCATCCTTCCACTGACCGATATCTCCATCATCAGAAAGCTTGACAGCTTCGAACGCAGTAGATTGAAGTTCGTTGTATTTAACTTGAAATGTGCCGGTTACAGCGATTATTGAACCGACAGGAAGTGTTTTCTCCAGAAAAGGCCTGTTAAATGCAATAAGCCAGGCATTTGCGGTAGAGTCAGTTACGGCAATTTTGAGAGTTTTCATTCTTCCGTAACCGAAATATGTCTGGCCTGTGACTTTGCAGATGGTATGAACTTTAGGATATTGGGCAAAATCATGCAGGCAGACACGTTTTGTTCTGTCTTCATAGTCTCTCGGATAGTTTGAAAGCAAATCTGCTATTGTAAAAATGCTTTGCCTTGCAAAAAGTTTTGCTGTTGAAGGTCCTACGCCGGAGAGTGTTTCAATTGATGTTCCAATTTCCGAAAGCTTCATCTGTAAAAAATCAGAAAGGCAGCAAATATATAATTCTGATTATCTGAGTAAATAAAATCACGCCGATAACATAAAGTGCAATAAGCACAACAATAGAGATGATGATTTTTGTCTGATACGGAACCGGCTTGTGCCCTGTGAATGTCTTGGAAATATTGCCGACTATCGATGCCAAAGTTTGATCAATTGCATCAATAATCATATTGCTTGAATATGAATTTCCTTTGTTCATGTAAAGAATAATTGTTCTGATTACCAGAATAATTATGATGAACGTCAGAACGGCAGAAATTATACTCCAGACAGTTTGGACAATAAGTGCAAGTACATTGCTTACTGACAGACTTATACCATGTGAAAGTCCGGTTAAAATTGAACTTGCGGCGCTTAAAATACAAAGTGCTAGTGCCGGAGAAAAATCGATGTTTCCGACTCTGAGAAATTTTATTCTGTGAAATAAATCAAGATAAGGGTCACAGATTTTTGCAAGGAACTTTGTAAACGGATGAAATGTTAATCTTGGAAACCATGTGAGCAGAATGCGCACGATACAAATAATCGCATATATCGAAAATAAAGATGATAAACAAGAAAAAATAACGGATAACATAAACAAAAACTCCTATTTTAATCTGACTTCATAAAAATCTCATAGAATGTGATTTTTACTCACACCAGACATCTTTTATAATCGGCATATCTTTTAATGACTGGATGAAACTGTTGTTACTTGGTGTTTTCATCTGAGAATTTGCCTTGATAGTGTATGACTGTCCGTCAACATCTACATGAAAATATACAACACAATTTCCCTGTGCGCCAAACAGAAAATCTTTCATATCGGTGATTTCTGCTGGAGTTTTAAACGTGTTCTGTAATGCGATATGTACACTTGAAATTGCTTTTTCCTGCAAAGCTTTTGGATCTTCCTGTGTGTCGACAATAAGGCTCGGAGTATCTCTGCTTCCATCAACTTTACCGCGGAATGCATAAATTCCGTCCTGCTGGATTTTATCTTTGAGACCTTCGATGTTTTTCTCACTGTCTCCTTCCCATATTTTCGGGAAGAATGTGAGGTCTATGGAACCTTTGAAATCAGCAAGCTTTGCAAAGCACATTTGCTGCCCTTTTTTTGTCATGATGGTTTTCAGTTCCTGAATTATGCCGATTGCCGTGTACGTACGACCTGAGTTTTTCATCTGCCAAGGTTTTGTTCCGTTTTGTGCAAGAGACTCCTGCAGGCTTTTGGTTTCGCGTCCGATTCTTTCGATGTTTTCGCTGTTTACTGTGGCACAGTTTTCTATTGCCTTTCTCCAGCAGTCAAGAGGATGTCCTGAAACATAGCAGCCTATAAGTTCTTTTTCCATGTTCAGTTCTTCCATCTTTGGAATTTCTTCTACTTCTTCAAATTTAAAATCTTCAAATTCCTTGATGCCGGCTTCTTCGAACAGACTTGCCTGACCGAACTCAGTTCCGGCCCGCTTTTTTTCCTCATATTGAAGTACTGCTTCGTAGTTTGCAAGAAGAGTTGCTCTGTTCTGTCCGAGTTTGTCAAAAGCTCCAGTTTTGATGAGAACTTCGATGGAACTTTTGGAAACTTCTCCTGGTCCCATGCGCTCGACAAAATCCATGAAATTCTTGAAAGGTCCGTTTTCTGTTCGCTCTCTGACAATTGACTTGGCAGTGGCATCTCCCATGCCTTTGATGCCTTTGAGACCGAATACAATTCGTCCGTCGATAACATCAAAGATTGAATCAGATCTGTTGATATCAGGCGGATCTACAGAGACACCTATGCGCCGGGCTTCTTCTATATAGAATGGAAGCGTATCTGTGGAAGTGATTTCGTTTGTAAGGTTTGCCGCCATAAATTCAGCCGGCTTGTGTGCCTTGAGCCAGCCTGTGCGGTATGCCAGAACTGTATATGCCGCTGCGTGAGATTTGTTAAATCCGTAGCCTGCGAATGGAACCATGATTTCGAAAATATCGTCAGCATGTTCTTTTGTGAAGCCCTGTTTAACAGCACCTTCTTCGAATTCTTTCTTTTTGCCCATCAAAACGTCGATTTTTTTCTTTCCCATAGCACGACGAAGCATATCAGCTCCACCGAGCGAGAAACCTGCGATTTTCTGGGCAACCTGCATAACCTGTTCCTGATAAACCATAACTCCGTAAGTTTCCTTGAGCAGGTCTTCAAGACAGGGATCTGGATAGTGGACTGTTTCCGGCTTCCATTTGCCTTCGATGTATTGAGGAATATAATCCATAGGACCTGGACGATACAATGCGTTCAAAGCAACAAGTTCTTCTATGCAGCGCGGTTTACACAGGCGGAGAATTTTCTGCATGCCAGGACTTTCAAACTGGAAGATTGCAATGGAATCACCTTTGCAGAACAAATCGAATGTTTCACTGTCTGTTTCACTGACTTCACTTGTTAAAAACTTTGGTTCGTCAGGTTTCTTGTGTTTATTTACGATATCTTCTGCATAGCGGATAAGGGAAAGTGTTTTGAGTCCGAGGTAGTCGAATTTAACAAGTCCGCATGGCTCAATGATGTCCATCGTGTACTGAACGCCGACTTCTCCAGTTTTCGGATCTTTGAAAATAGGGGCCCAGTCTGGAAGAGGTGTGAGGCCGATAACCATACCTGATGCGTGCAGACCTGTATTTCTGATAAGACCTTCGAGTTTGAAACACAGTTTAAAAAGCCTTTGGTATCGGGGATCGTCTTTGTAAGGGATGAGCTGACCGCCATCCGGCATTTTTTCTGTAGGTTCGCTGAAAGCATCTTTGAACTTCGCTTTTGGACTTTCTGGTATGCATTTTTTGAGCATGTTGACTTCTGCCAGCGGAATGTCCAGAACTCGACCAACATCGGCAAGACAGTTTTTTGGTTTGAGAGTACCGAATGTAACGATATGACCGACGTTTTCGTCGTGATAGAGATCTCGTGTATGCTGAATAATATCCTGACGATAATCGAAGTCCATGTCGACGTCAAAATCCGGCATGGAAACACGTTCTGGATTCAAAAATCGTTCAAAGATGAGGCCGAAACGAAAAGGGTCGATATCGGTAATGCCCATACAGTATGCAACAAGGCTTCCTGCACCGGATCCTCGTCCTGGACCGATAGGAATGTATGGCTTAGGGCGTTTGTTTACGTTGTCATATGTTGATTTTGACCAGTTGATGAATTCCCAGACGATGAGAAAGTATCCGGAGAAACCCATAGAGAAAATAATGCCGATTTCGTATTCACAGCGCTCTCTGATTTCGGGTGTGATTTCCTTGTAACGCTTTTTGAGACCTTCTTCAACAATATGGCGGACATAATCATTCTGGTCGGCCTGATAATCATCGCCGTGCGTACGGAATTCTTTCGGCAGCTCGAAACGAGGCAGTGTTCCTTTGAGTTCCTGAGTTTTATATTGATGAATTGTGAGATCGCACATGCTGGCAATTTTCTTTGTGTTTGCCATAGCTTCCGGATAAGCCGGGAAAAGCTGGGCCATCTCTTCTTCTGTTTTGAGATACCATTCACAGCTGCCTTCGCCCATAGTCTGATGCGGTTCGTCAAGTTTTTTCTTGAATCCGATACAGCGGAGAGCGTCCTGTGCTTCTGCATCATCTTTGTTGCAGTAGTGAATATCATTTGTTACGACGAGCGGAATGTCCAATTCGTGCGCCAGGTCAATCAGTTTTTTTGCAACGATTTTTTGATCTTCAAGACCGTGATCCTGTAATTCTATGTAATATCTGTCTGGTCCGAAAAGTTCTTTGTATGCAAGGGCAAGATCTTTAGCTTCCTGATCTTTACCGTTCAACAGAAGCTGCGGCAGTTCTCCCTGAATGCATGCTGTGAGACAAATCAGACCTTCGTGATATTTTTTTAGAAGTTCAAAGTCAATTCTAGGCTTACCGTAATACAGACCTTCTGTAAAAGCTGTGGACGACAGCCAGCACATATTCTTGTAGCCTGTTTGATTTTCGCACAAAAGGATGAGATGAAAGTAGTGAGAATGTTTGCCGTTTCTGCCATAAGGGACATCGTTTTTTTCCTTGTGATCACCGTACGCTACGTAAAACTCTTCTCCTACAATAGGATTCAAACCGTTTACATGACAGAGTTTTTCGAAGTTGAGGGCACCGAACATATTTCCGTGATCGGTGAGAGCCAGCGCTTTCATATTAAGAGACTTTGCACGGGCTACAAGTGTGTCTATTTTGCTTGCGCCGTCGAGAAGTGAGTAGTCAGAATGAACATGCAGGTGAACAAAATTGCTTTCCGGTGTTCCTTCTGGTGCATCTGGAAAAACGTGATAATCTGCCATTTTTACTTATCGGATTGATAACTCCTGTTAGGATATGCTCCTATTTTATACTGAATACATACTCTTGGGAATGGGGCAAAATGCAAAAAAATGATTGCAAATTTTGCCATTTTATGTGCAGATTTGAAAAAAATCCACCATATAAAGTTTGATTTGCTATAGAATAATATGCAGACAGAAGGATAAGGTTTTATGCAAATAAAATCTGAGAAAGCATAGATTCAAATTCGGAGAGAGTTTATTGCTTTTTATTTTTTTGCCAGGACATACAATAGGGCACCTGAAAAACCTTACCGCAGGTGCCTGCGGGTTTTAATCCTTGGAGTCACAAGGATTAAAACATCGCTCTTTTCTAAATTGACTCCAAAAAAGTAATTTTTTAGAGCCTGCCTATAGCAAAATCTTCAGAAATCTTATTTTGAAGATTATTAGTTTTGTCACAAATAGGTTTAATCCCCTTTGTAATATTTTTTATCCTTATAATTGACGTGCATATCGTTCCCCTTTTGATATGCACGTCTTTTTTTTTCGATGAAATATTTGATTGACAGTTTACTTGCCTTAATTTCATGGTTTTCTGAAATTTTTGTTCTGTTCTGAAAATTCTAAAAATTGTCACGTGTATTATATTATGCGGAAGATTTTGATTTTATCAATATAAACATAAACTGTGTTTTTGCATTTAGCTTATGGTCATTAAAAAAAATGTCGATTTTATATAGAGCTTCTAAAGTGAGAACTCAAATTTTGAGTAAAAAAAAGTTCCCTTTTCAATAGGTGTGATAAATATCTTGAAATGGAATATCTGAAAGTTTTCATGAAAATAAGTTGGTTTAATATTATTTTTATGTTTATAACTAGTTGGTATATAATGAAATAAGTCAATAAAGTCGATTTTTTCGTCTGAAAAAGTATGTGTTAATATTATTTTTTACTATTGACTTTTTTGAATTATATGATATTCTTTTTCTTTGTAGAGAGCCTTTATAAAGAGAATCATTATTTCTTTTGTAAAGAGCTTCTATCTATAAAAGAAGATAAACTTACTGATTATGTATTGCTGGCTGAAAATTAGAGAGCCTAAAAAAAATTAGGTGCCCATTATTCAAGACCTGTAAACGTAATGGGAGACACCATGAGACATGATGAATCTGTTGCAAAGACTGTTTCGATAAAGGCAAAAATAATTTTGCTTTTTACAATTTCAATCGTCTGTCTGATGATGACAATGATTGTTTTCATTGGTTACAGCATACGCTCAAGAAGTGAAAATACTTTTCATGAAAATGCTGCGAAACAGCTTGAACATATTGGCAGCGGAATTCAGATTTTCTTTGATGAAACTCTGAATATGATTGATTTTCTGGCTGCTCATGAAGATGTTCGTTCTGCTGATGATACAATTCATAGCCATGCAAATTTAAAAGAAGCTGTGCGTATTGACTCTATCGAAAAAAGTCCACAGGAAATGAAACTTGTAAGACTGTTTAAGACAATCGCACAGGCATATCCTGATTATGTTGAAGTTTATCTTGGTACAAAGTGGGGTGGTTATGCCAGCTGTTTTGACAGTGAAATGGCAGCAGGTTATGACCCGCGCGTCCGCGGCTGGTATAAAGCAGCTTCTGCTGCAAGTGGAAAAGCAATAATTACAGATGCTTTTGCTTCAACTGTCGGTGATGTTGTTGTTGGTCTTTCAAAAAGTGTTTATTCCCAGACAAATGATTTTATTGGTAACGTAAGCATTGAAGTAACGTTGAATACTCTTACAAAGCTGATTGCAAATGCAAAAATCGGAAATCAAGGTTATGTAATGCTTGTTCAGAATGATGGAACTATTCTTGCAGATCCGAATAATCCTGCGTTCAATTTCAAAAATGTTTCGGAAATCGGCAATGACGATTTTGTAAAAATCATAAATGAAAATATTTCTGAATCAATTATCAAGCAAGATGGTGAAAAATGGAAGGTTGATGTTTATTCGATAAAAAATCCTTCATGGAAACTTATTGCTTTAACTTCTTATAAAGAAGTTATGCAGCAGTCAACATCGACGATTACAATGATAATTATTTTGAGCATTGCTTTGCTTGTTGGATTTGGAATTCTGTTCAGATCTCTGGCTGGCAAAATGCTTAATCCGATAACTTCGATTCTGAATATTCTTGGCAAGGCTTCAACAGGTGATTTGTCTGGACGTATAGAAGTCAAAGGCAATGATGATTTTTCAAATCTTGCAAAGGAGTTTAATCATACATTTGAAAGCATTGAGTCTGCAATGAAAGTTGTAAACTCTGATGCGTCATCAATTCGTCAGATCGGTGAGAATCTTGCATCAAGTATGGTTCAGACATCAAGTTCCGTAGATCAGATAAATGCAAATATCGAGGGAGTTAAGCAGCAGACTGCCGTACAGGCAAAGAGTGTCGGCAAAACAAGCAATGCCATGAAACATATTGTTTCTGCAATTCAAGATCTCAATACGAACATTGAATCTCAGGCCTTGAGTGTCAGCCGTTCTTCTTCTTCGATAGAAGAGATGATTGCAAATATAAACTCTATTTCCGGTATAATCGAGCAGAATAAATCACTTATGGATAAACTGAACGAAAAGACAATGATCGGAAGGGACAGTGCAAAAGAAAGCAGTAATATCGTTATGCGCATTGCTGAGGAATCGGAACATCTGCTTCAGGCTACTGAAGTCATCCAGAATATTGCAAGCCAGACAAATCTTCTTGCTATGAATGCGACTATTGAAGCAGCTCATGTCGGTGCTGCCGGTAAAGGTTTTGCAGTCGTTGCTGATGAGATCAGAAAGCTTGCACAGGATTCTGATAATGAAGGTCGTAAAATCGCTGATGTTATCCAGAATACGCTTGATATTATCCAGAAGCTTACAGTATCTGGTAATCAGACGGCAAAGTCTTTTGAAGAAGTTTACGAAATTGTTTCTGAAACAATACAGAGGGAAGAAGCTCTTTCGATTGCAATGAATGAACAGGCTTCCGGAAGTAAGGAAGTATTGACTGCAATTCACAATATCAATCAGATAACTGAGTCTGTAAAATCAGGCTCTGAAGACATGATGCATGATGCTGAACACATTGATTCCGAAATGACGAATATTGACAGTCTTACTCAGGAGATTACGCATAGCATGCATGAAATGTCGTCTGATCTTGAACAGATTAATCAGGCTGTAAGCAAGGTAAATGACATTACTCAGTTGAACAAAGATAGTGCAGACAGCCTGTTTACTGAAATCAGCAAATTTAACCTTTAGTTTTGTATATTTCTAAAAACTTACAGACTTGTGCTGAAAAGAAGTTTCTCAGTTCAAGTCTGTAAGTTCTGGGATTGCTTAATTTTCAAATATTTTTCGCTGTAATCACAGGTTCTGATTTTTTAATATAAACTTAGAGCCTGTTTTTAGTTTTTACTGCTGTGTTTATTTTTTAAGAGAGAAAGTCATGTCTTCAGAAATTGAGAATGTTATTCCGGAATCTGAAATCATACCGTCTGCAAACGGCTTGATAAACTGCCAGTAAGATAAGTCGCATTCTGATTTTTTCCACTTTATCTGATTTTCTGACTGTTCTGTAATTGTGTTCTGGATTTTGCTTTTTTCTAGCACGTATTCATTTATCAGTTCAAAGGCATTTTGCACAGTCTTCGGTTTTTCTTTTGTTATTGCAGCTCCCTGCTTATAAAAATAATCGTCCAGAACTTTCTGATATCCATTTCCGAGTTCAAGAAGTTTTTTGCATGCAAGCAAATTTCTGTTCAATGCGATATTTGTATACAAATCCAAAAACTGCTTTGGAGCAGACGGGTCAATGACTTTTTCATATTCGCCGTCTGGAACAGCTCCGCAGTTCATGTCAATGTAATCGAAAAACTCTGCACCATATTTTTGAGCGGCAAATGAGACAATGTCGTCGGTCATAAAACATAAAATTCTGATGCGGCTGAATGTTTTGAAATTATTCATGTTGTCTGTTTTGTTCTGCTGTGTATTGTCCATATAAAAAGTATAATATTTTTCTGTAAAAATAAAAAACACTGACAATAAAATCTCCCCATTGACCCAAAATCAGATTTCTGATATAGTATGGTCTACATTAACCGGGACATTAGCTCAGTTGGTTAGAGCAGGGGACTCATAATCCCTTGGTCCTTGGTTCAAGTCCAAGATGTCCCAATAGAGTAAAGCTGTAAGTTCTTGTATGATATGAATTTACAGCTTTTTTATTTTAAAAGGTCACCCCTGAGGTCAACTATTGTTTGATTTCCAAACTTAGTTTTATTAAAACTTCAGGAGGTCGATATGGATTATCACGTCTTTAGAAGATCCAAAAAGCCTGCAGAGGGTGTAAAAATCAAATAGAAGCGTACGCTTATGTTTCTGCTCTTCCGCCGCTTTTTACAGAACAAAAAATCACAGTTTCAATAATTGCAGAATACATGTTTGTTCCGGGCAGTGACCATGTCCGCAGGCTGGATAAGCTTGGAAAAAGTCTGGACATAAAAACGCTGCGGGAAAAACGTCATAAGCTGAATATCTTTGTAGAACATTTCGGACATCTGGAAATTAAAGAGTTAACAGTTCCGATGATCATTCAGTTCCTTATGGATGACCCGCACGGCGGAAGCTGGATGAATAACTTTCTGACTGTTGCGGGAAATGTTTTTGATGAAGCACCGTTCTTTGGTGTAAATAATCTTGTAAAACCGACGTTTCCCAGATTTAAGAGGAATACTGTAAAAAAAGATATATTTACAACAGAAGAACTGAAAGTTCTGTTCGATGAAACTTTATGGCAGAGGTTGAGTCAAAAGATGTACGAAAAACAGCCACAGTATGATGAGGGATACCTTGCTGTTTATTTGATGTTTCTGTGTGCCATGAATTTTGGCTTGAGGTAGAGAGAAGCCATCGGAATAAAGGTAAGGCAATTTCTGTTTGATTATGGAATGTTCGTCGTAGATGGATTTTACCGCAGTGAAGAACATGAAAGAACTGACTTCAATAAGAAAGGATCTGCGGAAGATCCGAAGCTTAGGGGTGTTCCTATTCCATATAGCATAGCACCAATCCTCAAAAATTATATTTTGAAAACTGGTGCCCGGCCTGATGATTTTGTATTTCTCCGTTATGGACAGCCCATCAGAAAGCATCTGGCAGAGAAGTGGTTTGCCCGTGCATTGATAGAAGCAGAAATTGACACGGAGGGGCGGAATCTTACTCCGCATTCATTGCGGTACACGTACATTACCCGAATGCGCCGTGATGTTACCGGGGAAACTGTCAGAAAGATAGCAGGGCATAATTCTATGGAAATGACAGATTATTATACTCGCGCGACAATTCCGGAAATGATAGAAGCTGTGAAATCTGCATCAGGTGCGGCAAACAGATTATTTGAGTAGCATCAGAGAATCTGCATAAAATCCATAGAATGCTGATGATAAGCGTGCTCTGGAAGAGAAGGGTAGGATGACGGTCTGCTGTAGAATCAGCAGGCCGTTTTGTTTTCAATGTATTGCATTTATTCTGTTAATATATTTTGAACTGTATGATAACTGTCTCATCTTTGAGACATCTTTGAGACATCTTTGAGACCTCTTTACAAAATCTGTAGATGTGTCATAATAAGAATGTTATTTCATGAATGGAGCATTTTCTATGGCTGATATTTCTGCAATTATTACTCGAAAATCATTGAAAGCAAAACAAAAGGCCGCTATAAAAACCATAAAAGCACAGGCTCAGGAAAAAATTAAACAGATAAAGATGAACATGGAGGATGATCCTGATTCTGATGATGTTCAGGATCCTTCAAGTGAACAGCGTCGCATGATGCATGAGCAGCGCAGAAACGCACTGCTTTCGTATGCCGGAAAAATGCCTCGCGAGTTTACAGTCGGTGAGGATATATTTAATGCAATAAGTCATGGTATTGGTGCCGGACTTAGTGTAGCTGCAATCGTTCTGCTTGTTATACATTCTATTTCCAGCGGTTCAATGGCAGTGCTTGCAAATATTCTTTTTGGTGCGTCTCTGTTTTTGATGTATCTGCTTTCTACACTGTATCATGCTCTTGATTCTTATGGTGCTCGCCGTGTATTTTCGATTTTCACCCATGATGCGATTTATGTGCTGATTGCAGGAACTATAACTCCGTATCTCATTATTGCTGTAGGCGGAGTGCTTTCCTGTGTTATGTTTATAATTGTGTGGGCAGCTGCTATTGCAATGGTCGTTGTGTATTCCTGCCTGAGCAAAAAACTCGACGTTCTTTCACTTGTGCTGTATGCAATTTTTGCATGGATATTGATTTTAATTTTTTCAGTAACACCGATAGCTTCTGCCATTTCATTTAAAAGCAGTGCACTTCTTGTTTTGGGTGGTGCAGCTTATACAGCAGGCAGTCTGTTTTATCTGATGCCTAAATACAAGTGGGCTCACAGCATTTTCCATGTATTTGCTCTTGGTGGAAGTATTCTGCACTTTTTCAGCGTGTGGGCTTTGGTTTGATTTTATTCTGTGACGATATTTTCAGAAGCGTTTCTGATTGAAAGCCGGTGTGGGCGGATTTGAAAAAATCTTATGCTTTCACCGTTTTTTTGTATATTAAGGATTTTCCGGGAAAATGTCTGACATTTGTTCTGCCAGCCCTATTTTTGTTATCTGACCTTTGTGCATGACTGCAATTCTTGGACACAGATAGTTGACGACATCGAGATTGTGCGAAATAAACAGCATGGAAAAATCCATCTGTTCGTGAAGCTGGTTAAATAGATTCAATATCTGTGAACCAACACTTACATCCAGAGATGAAATTGCTTCATCGGCAATCAGTAGCTTTGGTTTGAGTATAAGGGCTGCACCAATACATACTCTTTGCCGCTGTCCGCCGCTCAGCTGCGACGGAAATCTCTTTTTGTAAGAAGGATCGAGGCCGACTTTCTCAAGCATTTCATCTACAAGTATATCACGTTCTTTTTTGCCGGCTGTTTTGTGTATAATCAGCGGTTCTTCCATTGTGAAGCCGATTGTGTGATGAGAATCAAGTGCGCTGAGCGGATCCTGAAAAACAGCCTGTACATTTGTGTAATAAGCATTTTTGTTTTTTCTGCTGAAAGAAAGCCCGTTTACTTGTATGGTACCAGTGTATGGTATAAGTCCAAGTATAGCTTTGCCTAGAGTTGTTTTGCCGCAGCCGCTTTCACCTACCAGTCCGAAAAACTCATTTTTTTTGATTGAAAATGATACGTCTTTGAGAATTTGAGTACTTGATTTTTTTGAAATAATTCCAAGCTTTGAGGAACTGTACTGGGAGTTTACGTTTTTGACAATCAGTATATCATTTTCCATTTGTTACCTTTTTGCAAAGTGGCAGCAGACAGAGTGCTGGTCATTTTCTATTTCTTTTGGAATCTGCGTAAAGCATATCGTGTGTGCGTTTTGACATCTTGGTGCAAAGGGGCAGGGGTATTTGGGTTCTGTTATGGCAGGAACTTTGCCTGGTATGCATTCAAGTGGTAAACCTTTCTTACTTTTTGAAGGGATGGAGTTTATCAGTCCCTGTGTATAAAAATGTGCCGGATTCTCAGTTATTTCTTTTGTACTGCCTTTTTCTATGATTTTCCCGGCATACATTACGATTGTCTTTGTACACAGTTTTTTTATCAGATTCAGATCGTGTGAAATAAACAGTATGGCTGTATGATATGTGCTGTTTATTTTTCTGAGAAGTTCGATTACCTGATTTTGTGTTGCAACATCGAGAGCTGTTGTAGGCTCGTCTGCGATGAGAAGTTTCGGACGGCAGATTACTGCACTTGCAATCATGATTCTTTGGCGCATTCCTCCTGATAATTCGTGCGGGTACATGTTCATGATTTTTTTTGGATTTTCGAAACCGACTTCCAGAAGAACTTCTTCTACACGTTCAGAAATCTGATTCTTTTTCAAATTTGTGTGAAGTAAAAGATTTTCACCTGTCTGCTTTCCAATTTTAACGAGCGGATTTAAAGAAGTCATTGGTTCCTGGAAAATAGTTGCTATTTCCTTTCCGTAAATTGCAAGGCGTTCTTTTTGAGAAAGAGAATCAAGTTCCCTTCCGTAGAACTTGATGGAACCGCTTGCCTGTCTGATATTTGGAGAGAGTAGTTCTTCTATGGAAAGAGCTGTGAGACTTTTTCCACATCCGCTTTCGCCGACGAGCCCGAGAATGTCTTCCTGTTCTATACTGAATGACACATTTGATACTGCCGGATATGATGTACAGTTTTGTTCGACATTTATAGTGAGATTTTTTATTTCAAGAAGTTTTTCATTGCTGCTCATGAAGGATTTCCTTCAGCATATAATTTTCGAAGACTTTCGCCTAAAAAATTGAAACCTGTGATAGCTGCAACGATAATGGAACCTGTACTTATAGCGTACCATGGAGCTTTGAATACGGAACTTTGTGCTTCATTGAGCATCCACCCCCAGCTTGGTGCTGGTGGCTGAATGCCCAGTCCTAGAAAACTCATGCTGGATTCTGCAAGTATGGCATTTGATATTCCGATTATCAGTGATGGCAGAAGTAATGGAAATACATTCGGATAAATGTGCAGAAATAGAATGCGTGCCGTGGAAGCGCCGTAAACTTTGCAGTTCTGCACGAAATCCATGTTTTTGTATTTGAGCGTGCCGACTCTGACAATGCGTGTGAAACTTGGCGTGAATATGATGAACAGAGCGAGTATGATGGTAAACTCTCCGTAATTCATGACGCTCACAATTACAAGTGCAATGAGAATTCCTGGAAAAGATGTTACTGCATCTACTGTGCGCATGATTATTTCGTCTATGATACCACCTGCATAGCCTGAAAAAAGTCCCAAAAGGCTTCCTGCTGCAGAACTTAGAAAAACTGTACTGAGTGCTACAAAAATTGTAAAACGTGCTCCGACCATAAGGCGTGAAAAAATATCGCGTCCCATTGTGTCTGTGCCTGCAAGGTGTCGAATACCCGGCGGTTGTGTTCTGTCGGCTAAGTTCATTTCATTAATGTCATATGGCGTATAAAAAAAGCTTATTGCGACAAGCAGAATCAGAAAAGAGACAAGAACTGCTCCTATGTAAAATTCCAGTGGCTTTTTTTTGATGTCTCTGATTCTGCTCATTTTATTTTTCCAGTCTGATTCTCGGATCAAGTAATTGAACTATAATATCTACAAGGAAGTTTACTATAACAACTATGAATGCTATATAAAGAACAATTGTCTGTGCCAGAGGAAAATCTCTCGATGTTACAGACGAAATCAAAAGTCGTCCTATGCCGGAAATGCCGAATACCTGTTCGATGATAATCGAGCCGGAAAATATACTGCCGATTATCATTCCAAAAAGCGGCACTATAGAAACAATGGCATTTTTCAGTATATGTGAAAAAAGAATACGGTTTTCACTACAGCCTTTGCTTCTGGCAGTTCTTACATAGCCACACGATTCTTCCTGTTTTATTGATGCTGCAAGATATTTTGCAACAATAGCAATCTGTGGGATTGCTATTGTTATAGCAGGAAAAATCATAAAGGTAAAGAATGATATTGGATTTTCAGAAAGATTTACATATCTGCCCGGTGTGAAACATTTCAGTGTGAATCCGAAAATCCAGATGACAATCAGTGAAAGAAAAAATCCTGGTATGGAAATGCCGAGCATGGACAGCAGATTTGTGATTTTCTGCATGAATTTGTTCTTGCTTCGTCCAGAGATTATGCCGAGCGGAATGCCGAGCGTAAATACAAAAAGCAAAGATGTTATTCCGAGAATTGCCGTGACTGCAATGCGGCCTTTGAGAAGTTCTGCAATGTCTTTGTTGTATTTGAGTGAGAGGCCGAAGTTTCCGCGGATAGCGTTTGACAGCCAGCTTGTGTACTGTTCAAAAAGCGGCCTGTTTGTTCCGAGCTGTTCTCTGAGCGCTGTAAGACTTTTTTCTGAAGCTTCGGTTCCCAGAATAAGCATCGCAGGGTCACCGGGGATAATATGAAATGCGCCGAACACTGCAATTGAAATAAAGAGCAGTGTGAGTACTAGTATAAAAAATTTTCTTGCGATGTATGACATTTTCTTTTTTAGTTTTTGTGTCTCTGAAAGCTTTTGCATTCAGAGACGGAAATATGACGTTTAAAAATGCGTCACTTTGACGGTTTTAATTCTTGAATTTTCAAGAATTAAAACTCGTCGCAGCTCAAGCTGTTTTTTATTTTGATTTCATGACGTAAACGCCGTCCCAGACATCTGGCAGACCGTTTGTGATAAACTCTTTGCATCTGTCCATAAAGACAGCTGATGATTTATCTTCGCTGTAACATGCTTCTGCCTGGGCAAACAGTTTGTAAGCCTGTTTGAGTTCGTCAATGTTCTTCTTTTCTGTCGGTGTATTTCTTCCATTCAAATAGAGTTTCATGCCGGCATTGAAAATTTCAGCTGCTTCAATCTGTTCTTTTGAAAGTTCAGATTTTAGTCCAAGTATGTTGTACAGCTGAACTGGTTTTTTGACGTTGATAACCTGAACACAGTCGAATGAACGGGATAGCAGCATTCCTGATTTTTCTCCTGAATCTGCGTTTTTCCATGTTGCTTCAGAACACATAATCCATGAGCCGTAAGCCTTGTTTGTTCCTTCAAGACGTGAAGCAAGGTTTACGTTGTTTCCCATGATAGTGTAGTTAAGTTTTTTCTCTGTACCCATGTTTCCGACAACCATATATCCTGTATTCAGTCCGACACGTGAAAGAAGCGGGGCTGGGATATCGTGGTCTGTATAGTAATGCTTTGCATTGTATTCTGTTTCGACCTGTTTCATGCGGATACCGGCAACGCATGCATTGAATGCATTGTATTCATCATCAACAGGGGCTCCGAAGAACGAAACGATTTCATCTCCAACATACTTATCGATTGTGCCTTTGTTATCCATGATTGCGTCACTCAGTAAACCAAGGTATTCGTTAAGGATTGCAACGAGGCGGACAGCACCGTTTGTTTCTCCTTCTTCGTTATTGATCATTTCCGTGAAACCAGAGAAAGACTTAACGTCTGAGAACAAAGCTGTAATGTTTTTGTTAGCACCGCCCAAAGAGAGGTGTGAAGGATCTTTGACAATCTGGCTAACGACTTCTGGGGAAACGTATGCGTCAAATCCACGGCGGAGTGTGTTACGGTCGCGCTCGACGGCAATGAAGTTGACAATCATGGCACTTATGTAAGAAGAGATGACTAGTAAAAGCGGAATGAAAATAGGTACGTAAATCTTAAACATAATCATCAGGCTTGCAAGAACGCCTGTTGTGATGATGACGTATGACAGGGCGAGTACGTTTTTCTTACCGTTTGATTTTTCTCTGATTTTGAGGGAAACTCCAAGTGTTATAAGAAAAGCAAATGCAATGCCTACGCCGGACGGAACTGGTGTGATGAAATCTCTCTGCAGGATGGTGTTCATAACGTTTCCGTGTGTACCGAGGTTAGGGTACTGGCTGTCGAACGGAGTGACACCAATATCTGTAGAAGATGTAGCTGTGATACCGATAAAACAAAGTGAGTCTTTGAATTTTGCTGCAAGGTCGTCATAGTATGTTTTGAAAGTCTGATAGTCTGTGGTCAAACCTGTAAAGTAAGCATTCATTTCTGCAATAATATGCTCGACTTGATCTGTATATTCCGGGTCTGTACCGTCATCGGACTGCTTTAGAATTGCAGCTATATTCTGATCTAGGGAAGCTTCTATGTACTGCTTAATCTGGTCGTAAAATGAATTTCTCAGAGAGAAATAAGCATCATATTCTTCCTGCAGAATACCGTCACCGATGGCGACATTGTTTTCACTGTAACCCTGACATTTTTCGAGCAGGGCATCTTTCATCTCTCCAATCTGACGGTATGTATTGATAAGCTGTATTCCATACTGGTAATAGGGAAGGTCATATCCGAAGTCATCAGTAATGCGGTATCTTGTAATGTTGTTCAGGTTCTGGTACAGGCGTTCCTCTGCTCTGTCCAGTTCGTAAACGAATGCTGCGTAAGCATGGCTTTTGAAACTGTCTTCATATCTGCTGTGAAGCCAGTTAATGAGCATTCGTCCTTTTGAATCGACAGGAATCCTGATGTCTGTCGGCTTTTTTGCATTTGGAAATTCTGCTCCGCGCAGAATATAAGCAGAAAGTGTTCTTTCTACGTTTTTGACTTTGAGGTAATTCATAAGAGGTGCAAGTGCAAGCTGTGGTGCGTAGTATTCTCCTACAACTGGAGTTGCTGTGTATTTGCCGTCTTTCAATGTCCAGAGAAAGTTTTTCTCAGGATTGAGATGGTGGAAAAGTTCAATGCGCCTGCGTAAACCGTCTTTGTCAACGACAACGTTTGTTGCACCCGCGCCAATAGCAGCTCTTAAAAATCTGTCTCTTGCCGGCGTGTAACCTCTGTAAGATTTCTGTTCCTTCATTGTCAGGGCATTGCCTTTGTCTATGAGAAAATAAGGATCTTTGATATCATGATAGAGATCCTTTTCGAGGGCATAATCTCTTGCCTGCATGAACTGCTTCTGCTCATCAGTTATGTCATCTTCAGCAATTTCTTTCATATCGTCGAGTTCGTTGACCATTCCCGTATTTATGGTAATCCATGAATTACCGAAAAATTGCAGTGCCCTTGCAAAATAATCATCGTTATCGCGGGAAAGGCCTAGAGTTTTTTCTTTTATACTACTCAATGTCGGAGAAATGTAATCATTTACCATCATGTCGGAAATCTGGTGGAGTTCGTTCGGCGAGTATGCACCAGAAGCGGCAGCGTCTGAAAACTGTGTGACTATGGATTCGATAACCTGTTTTGAGGTTTCTATGGATTCATCGATAATGGAATTTGCATTTGGAACCATAGTATTGCTTGAACGCTGAAGGTATTCAATATCGAATATGATATTGTTTGCTCCGAATTCCTTTACTCTGAGAAGGATATCAGCGATGATGTCGCGGCTCCACGGCCAGACACCGATGTCATCTATAGAAAGATCGTTGATATCTATCATGAGGATTCTTTCGTCCTGCTTAGGAGATCGTCCGGCTTTGAGCATTATGTCATAAAGTCGGAATTCCATTTTTGAAAATACATTAAAAAAGCCTAAAACAGAACAGACTATTCCTACTAAAAAAAGGACAATAATGTCGGTGTACTTTTTTACAAATTTAGTTTCCAGGATATTCTTCAAATTTTTCACCTGTAATATTGAGATTTTAAAGATTTTCTATTGCAAGAAATGCAATTTTAATCGATAATTCTATTATAAATGAAAAATCCATTTTTTTAAAGCGGATTATCTGGTAGTTTTTGTTTTAATTTTTTTACGATTTTTGCAAAAACTACCCATTCGGGTAGTCGCTTTATTTGGGATAGATGTTATACTGTATTTAATGTGACTGACGGAAGAAAAGTTGTTGCAAAAATTTGCTGAAAAGTGGGTAGGTAGAGTTGTGCCATTGCGTTTTTTTGTGGTAAAGTATAGTGATATCATAAAAATGAGAATAGCTATGAAGAAAGTTTTAATTTTATTTTTTATAGGATTAATCTCCTCTTTTGCCACAGCTCAGTCTGCAGATGTTGTAACTGAGATTATGGAAGCAAAGAAGCTGACTTATGCACATGCAGCTTATCTTTCTGCTACCCAGTTGGGCTATATCGAGGAAGATGCCTCTTATGAAGAAGCCATTGCAGCTTTACGTAAGCACAACATTATAAAGGCTGGGCGTTCTGCTGATTCGCCGATTCCTTTAAAACAGTTTGCATGCATACTTTGTGAAACGTGGGATATACATGACAGTATTCTGTATTATCGTACAAGATCACCGCGCTATGCTATGAGAGAGCTTCGTGCTCTCAAGATTATTCCTGCCACTTATACAGGAAGCAGGATGATTACCGGCAGAGAAGCTCTTGCTATGGTTACTCGCTGCATAGATTATTATGAGAAGCAGGAAGAAATAAAACGAAGTGCTAATGGTGATTGATATGAAAAAAGTATTGAAAGTTTGTTGTGCAGCATTGATTTCTGTTTTTGCAGTTCAAGGTCTTTCTGCTGTTGATATTGAAGCTGGCGGATCTTTCAGATATATGTTAGGTGGTGCCGGACATGTATGGCACGCCTGGGATGCGAATTTTAAAAGCTATATGGGTTATCTTGATGACTTGAATACAGCTGAGCTTAACGGATGGATTAATGTTCCTCTTAGAACAGACGGTTCTATGGGAATCTCTGCACAGACTTCTCTGGAGTTTGAGTTCAATCAGAGACAGAAAGAAGGTATTTATCTTGATGGTACTGCCGATCTTGATCTGTTGAATTTTTATTACAAGCAGAGAAACGGATATAAAGGTAACTTTACATTCTATGGCGGACGTATGCCGATGTCTGACAAGACTGGTGTTATCTTTAATCAGAAATGTGACGGACTTTATCTTGGATACAATTCCAAGAAAATAATTCTGGATGTTTTTGCAGGTTATACAGGTTTTCTTAATGCTAAGACAAACCTTATAATAAACAGGACAGGAAAGAACTATTGGAGAACTGATGACTTTGAAGAGTGGTATTCTTGCATAAAAGACAAGTATGACGCTTCCGGTGCTGATAATGTACAGGATTTCTTGAGTTCTTCTGACGGTAGAAAGCTTTTGTTTAAGACCATACCGAAGCTTTTGTATCAGTGGGCTGATGCTTATTTTGTATCTGATGTTGCGGTTACATTTCCTTACTGTTTTGCAAATCAGACAGCGTATCTTGAGGGATCCATGTTCATTGCTATGGACGGTCCGAGCAAGACTAGTGATGATAATGAATATAACAGATTTTATGGTACAGTCGGTCTTTCTGGTCCTCTGTTCTTTCCTAATCTGACTTATGCTCTGTCTACGACTTTTTCGTCGACGACATATCGTGCTATGAGTAATCTTACGATTGCATCATTGTCGTATTATACAGGGTTCCATGACTTGTCATTTTCTGCAAGAGGAATATATGCTTCAGGACATGGTAACAGGTGTTTTGATGAGTTCTTTGGATTTACAAGTCAGGCAATATCTTATCAGCGATATGGTCCTGAGTTTACGTCATCCATTAAGGGGGGGATATCGGCTTCTATTAAGCCGATAGATAACTTCCTTATTACAGTAGGTGCAGACCGTTTGTATTCATATCCAGACGACGTTATCCGTTATGCTGGATGGCAGGAGTATGGAGAAGTTAAGCTCCAGTGTACAACAGATTTTCTGGTGTCTTTGAAAGCTTACAAATTCTATGCTGCAAAATCGGTCTACGATAATGCCGGTGCAACACTTTCTGTTGTTCTTACATTCTAAAATAAAAATGTAGGGTGCAGTTCTTGCAGAAGTGAGGACTTGTACTTAAGTCAGGGCATTTGCTTTGTGCATTTTACCATAAAAAAGTACTGCAAAGGTGTTTTGCAGTACTGAAGAAAAATCAGGAGGTTGATTATGAAAAAATCTCTCAAATTTTTTGCGGTTCTTGCTGCTGTGTCAGTAAGTGCAGTTAGTATGTCGTTTGCTATTGAAGCAAAGATAACATCTGTTACTGGAAAGGTTCAGGTTCAGTCTCAAGGCTCATCCGAATGGGTTGATGTTGCTAAAAATGATATTTTGAAGACAGGCGACATTATTTCTACTGGATTTAATTCGAATGCTACAATTGTTATGGGAACTTCTGTTCTCACGGTTGCACCTCTTTCAAGAATGTCAATTGAACAGCTTACTCAGAAAGATGTCGGCGGTGATAAAAACCTCACAAAGACTACAATATACATTGATTCTGGAAAAGCATCTTTTAAGGTAAACTCTTCTGCCAGAAACTTAAATGACTTTAAGATTCATTCACCGGCATCAACGGCTTCTGTCCGCGGTACTGCAGGTGATGTCTATGCTGATGGTGATATCTATGCTACAGAAGGTCTTATTGGAGCTGATGAAGGGGTACGCGACAGAAAGTCTATCAAAAAGTCAAGCAACTTCGTTCCTAGCGGTAAGCCATACAATGGATTTACATCTACTAGAGAAGTAGGTGGTTCCGGAGATTCTATTCCTGTATTTGCTGGACAGAAAATGGTATATGATGACGTATTTAGAGTATGGAGTCAGCCTGTAGCACAGAAAGCGGATGATGTAAAATCACTCCCTGGTGAGGAAGTTTCTCTTGCTGATAAGCAGGTTATCACCGGTGCTGTAATTCCGTTCGGCTTTACAAATATCGCAACAGAAAAGCAGGTTTCTGATGCCGTTGCTGCAGATGGTTCTGATTGTTCTGATGATACAGCAATTTCTCTTGGCATAGAGTGAAGATTACTTATAAGTTATATTTACTACCGATGTATTATTACCGGGTGTGGTTTATCGGTATATATTGTATTTTAAGTGCAGAAAGCTGCCGGAATTGATGTTTCGGCAGCTTTTTTTGTGCATGCAGAATAATATCAGAAATCAAAATTGTAAGATTTTTTTTTGAAGAAACAGTGTTTATAAGTATGGAAGTATGGCGCTCTGCGTTTACCAGGAGAATACATTGAGGAAGGAAAAAATCTTATTTTTAATAGAATAAAAGTATGATGTTTATATGTCAAAATTAACTTTTACGACAACGTTTTAGCACGAAAAAACGAATATATTTATAAATTTAATTTATATTAACAGTAATATATATAGATATACTTACTTTAATTATATTTTATTTTAAACTTTACATATTATATATTTAGTGATAGAATAAGCACAATAATTTTGAACTGTTAGATTTTGTTTTTTAGAGAGTTTCAAAAACTTCAGCTTTTTGATTCAACTTAGAAAACGCGATGTTTAAAACAATACCGGTTTATCGCTTTTAAACTCGTCAGGCACTTCATACAGACTTTTTGCAAGTGTCTTTAATAACAGCCAGGAGGCACAGATGAAATTTGGTCATTATGATGATGTTAATCGTGAATATGTAATCACGAGTCCTACTACACCTTATCCATGGATTAACTACCTTGGCAATGAAAAATTTTTCTCTCTTATTTCCAATACATCTGGTGGATATGCTTTCTATACAGATGCCCGTCTTCGCCGTCTGACAAGATATCGCTATAATGATATTCCTCTCGATTCAAACGGCCGTTATTTCTTCATCAAAGACGGTGATACAATCTGGAATCCAGGTTGGCAGCCAACACAGACTCCTCTTGATTCTTATGAATGTCGTCATGGTTTCGGATATTCAAAAATTTCTTCAAAGAAAAATGATATTTCTGCAAATGTCTTGTATATGGTTCCTAACGGAGTAAATGCAGAAGTTGAAATGATTACCCTCAAGAACGAAGGAAAATCTGAAAAAAAGATTTCTCTTGTTTCTTTTGTTGAATGGTGTCTTTACAATGCTTCTGATGACTGCCAGAACTTCCAGAGAAACTTCTCTACTGGTGAAGTAGAAATTGAAGGCAGTGCAATTTATCATAAGACAGAATACCGTGAGCGCCGCAACCACTTTACATTCTACTCTGTAAATGCTCCTGTTGACGGTTTTGATACAGACAGAGAGTCTTTCCTTGGTCTTTATAATCCTCTTTCAAAGCCGGAAACTGTTGTTGCCGGAAAGTCAAAGAATTCTGTTGCTGACGGATGGTCTCCAATTGCTTCTCACCGCTTGAACGTAACTCTCAAGGCCGGCGAAGAAAAAACTTTTGTATTTGTACTCGGTTATATCGAAAACGATCAGGACAAAAAGTGGACAACTCAGACTAAGGGTGAACTTCTCCGTACAAATACAGCAAGCGGCATTATCAATAAGGAAAAAGCTTACGCTGTTCAGGAACGTTTCTCTACAAAAGAGAAGGTAATGGCAGAATTTGATGCCCTTAAGGTGTTCTGGGATGAGATTATGTCTCACTTTACACTTAAGACAGATGATGAAAAACTCAACCGCATGGCATTGTGGAATCAGTACCAGTGTGTTGTTACATATAACTTTGCACGTTCAGCTTCTTACTTTGAGTCAGGAATCGGACGTGGAATGGGATTCCGTGATACTTCTCAGGATATGCTTGGCGCTGCTCACCAATTGCCAAACAGCCGTATCCGCGAGCGTCTGTTCGATGTTGCTGCTACACAGTTTGAGGATGGTTCTGCTTACCACCAGTTCCAGCCTCTGACAAAGCGTGGAAATGCAGACATCGGTTCAAACTTCAATGATGATCCTCTCTGGCTCGTTCTTGGTGTTGGCCGTTACATCTGTGAAACTGGTGATAAGGGATTCCTCAATGAGATGGTTCCTTTTGATAACTCTGAGACAAATAAGGCAACAATGTATGAACACCTCAAGCGTTCATACCGTTATATCACAACTCACATGGGACCACACGGACTTCCTCTCATTGGACGCGCTGACTGGAATGACTGTCTCAACCTTAACTGTTTCTCTATGAATCCTAATGATTCGTTCCAGACTTGTACAAACAAGGAAGGCAAGAATGCAGAGTCTGTAATGATTGCTGAAATGTTTGTTTACGTTACACCGGATTATGCAGCTATGTGCCGCATGCAGGGTGACGAAGCTGAAGCAAAGTTTGCAGAAGAAGCAGCAAAGAAGATGGAAGAAGCAATCTGTACAGCCGGATGGGACGGCGAATGGTATATCCGTGCATATGATGATGCAGGAAACAAGATTGGTTCAAATGAATGCAAGGACGGAAAAATCTTTATTGAATCTCAAGGATTCGGAACTATGGCAAAAGTCGGAAAAGACAAAGGCTATCCAGAAAAATCTCTTGACAGCGTAAAAAAATACCTTGATTCAAAGTATGGTATCTGCATTAACTGGCCGGCATATCAGGATTATCATGTAGAACTTGGTGAAGTTTCTTCATATCCGCCAGGATACAAAGAAAACGGCGGTATTTTCTGCCACAACAATCCATGGGTAATCATCGGCGAAGTTGTAAACGGTCGTCCACAGGATGCATTTGAGCATTACAGAAAGTTTGCTCCTGCATATATCGAGGACATTTCTGATATTCACAGAACAGAGCCTTATGTATACAGCCAGATGATTGCAGGTAAAGAAGCTCGTCGTCATGGAGAGGCAAAGAACAGCTGGCTTACAGGTACAGCTGCATGGAACTTTGTCGCACTTTCACAATATATCTGTGGTTTGCGTCCAAGTTACGAAGGACTTGTTGTTGAGCCTCGCTTGCCTGAGCATATCAAGACTGCAGAAATGACAAGAAAGTTCCGCGGTGTAACATACAAGATCAGCGTTGTGAATAACAACAATGAAGGTAATGTTTCCATCGAACTTGCTGACAGTTCAAGTGCAGTTGTAAACGGCACAACTGTTGCAGCTAAAGCAGGTGTCAAAGAAGTTGCTCTTAAGGTTACTATCGGCTGATAACTGATGATTTTACGCTTGCTGTATTGTAAAAAATACAGCAAGCTTTTTTTATAAGTATGCTTTAAAAACTGTGTTTTTTTAGAGCTGGCTTAGAAAGTCTGTCTTTTTTTGACAGCAGACATGATGCTTTTTTTGCTACTTTTACAAAATATTGCAATTGGTTATACTGAATAATATGAATAATGTATTGAAAAAAAAGTGGTTTGGAATCGCGTTTTGTGTTTTCGCTTTTTTTCTGTTTGGCTGTACAGAGAAAAAACGATCATCTTCGTCATGGGATGATGGAGATTTATTACAGCTTTCTGTAAAAGAATCAAATCCAGAAGAAAATTCTGAAATGCCGTTTATGCACAGAGAACCTAATGATGGTCTTATTTGTGTAATGTTTGGCTATGGTTTTAATACCGAAGATTTTTATACAAATACAATTTCCCGTCTCAAAGAAAAGTATGGACTTGAAGAAGACGGCGGACTGATAGTGCCGATTATTTATCCAGACGATTTAAAATCAAGAATATCGAATCTTTACGATGTGGTTAGTGAGAGAAATATAAAAGGTCTGATTCTTCTTGGAGCTCCTGAGATGACTCATAAAACTCTCATGAAGCTCAGAAATGACTGGAACGGCCATCCGCCGTACGCTATTTTTTCGTTTATGCCGCAGGATGATATACTTGGACAGGAATCGTGCTGTGATTTCGTTCTGGAATATGAGAGAAAGACTAATATAGAAGTTGAGTCTGAGAATGTTGTTATCGGAGAGGACGCAGACGATATTGTTTTGCGTGCGGTGCGATACATGGCAGCTCTGCCATCAGCATTGCCGTTAGATTTGGACTTGCATTCTCATGTACAGAGCATTGTCGGCGAAAAGAAAGTCCGACGCTATACTGATACAGAATCTGGCATTCAGGTTATAAATCACTTTATTATAGAGTAGCGGTTTCTGTTGATTTGCACGGCAGTTTTTTGATACTGCCGATGTGTAAAACAGAAATCGGCCTGTATTGTTTGACATTGTTCGAAAGGCTTTCTTAAAGACGTACGCTTTTATTTGTGATTTTAGCTTGTAATAAGATTTCATTTTATTATAAAAAGTATCTGAATATAAAAAATATGTCGGATCGGCTTTTTAAGCGGATGGTTTTGCGACTGGTAAAAAAGGGAAGAGCGTTTGTTATGAATACTTTGCATCAGGATGTGACTCTTATGATTGGGTCTGCTCAGGCAATTTATGATTTAGCACAAAAAGATGTGGCAAGTTTGCTTGTGTTGTCTGATTCTCATGGAAATTATAATGTCCTTATGTCCGTTTTGAAAGAGAGATGTGCAGATTGTGATGCTCTTGTTTTCTGCGGTGACGGAGTAAGCGATTTATGTTATATTCTTGAATGCGCATCTGAAGATGATAAACTCAAATCTTTGTTGCCGCCGGTTATAGCTTTTGTAGAAGGTAATTGCGACGAAGATATATATCCTTATCGTTTTGATAAAAGCTGCGGTGATGACTATTCAATGCTTTCTGTTCCTCTTGTACAGAGAATGGAAGTCTGCGGACATAAACTTGTTATAACACACGGTCACAGATTTTCACTTTTCAACGGAAATGAGCAGATGGTTTCTTCGGCTGCTAAACAGAATGCAGAGATTGTTCTGTTTGGCCATACTCATGTTGCTCGTTCAGAAAACGTTGATAATGTTCTGACCTTAAATCCTGGAAGCTGTGCACGTCCTCGTGGCGGTCAGCCACCATGTTATGCTGTGTTGAATGTTGAAAAAAAATCAGAATTTTTCACATATACTTTTTTCCAGATAACCGGCGAAAAAAGCGAAATATATTTTCCGGAATATTTCTGATTTTAATATAAAACGTTTGCTAATAAAAACGACTTCCCCAAAAATTGAAGTGCATCCTGAAGATTGGCAGTCAAATGAAGTTCAATTTTATCAAATGTACTTCAAAACAAGCGGATATATTTTGTGATGATAGTACCTGGTTAGACAAACAGAAGTTTAACGGGGTAGAAATGCTTTTTTTTACATAGAACAAAAATTTTATTTATACTAAACTAAATTAAATATTTTCTAAGTTTCAGGTGGTAGGAATGACTTTACAGACAATCGGTAAAATCTGTGCCTTTGCACTCTATCTTGGCTTCATGGTTTACATTGGAATCAGAAGCTCAAAGAAGACAAACAACGCAAAGGACTTCTTCCTTGGTGGACGCGGAATCGGTCCATGGGTAACAGCTTTAAGCGCAGAAGCTTCAGACTCTTCTGCATGGCTTTTAATGGGTCTTCCTGGACTCTGCTATCTCGGCGGTGTCAAGGAAACTTTCTGGACAGCCATCGGACTTATCGTAGGTACATACCTCAACTGGCTCCTTGTTGCAAAACCATTGCGCAAGTGCTCAATTGCTTACGGTGACTCAATCACAATCCCTGGATTCTTCAAGAACAGATTCAAGAGCGAACGCTGCAACATTATTTCAGTCATCCTCATCGTATTCTTCTTTACTATTTATACAGCATCGGGAATCGTTGCATGTGGAAAGCTTTTCCGCTCAGTATTCGGCCTCAACTACACAGTGGGCATGGTGATTGGCCTTGTTGTAATCCTTTCATACACAATCCTTGGCGGTTACCGCGCAGTTTGTACAACTGACTTTGTTCAGGGTGCATTGATTTTCTTTGCCTTCGTAATCTCAGGAACAATTGCAATTTTTGCCCTTGGCGGTCCAGCAGAAGCAATCAACTCTGCAAAGGCATTCAGCGTAAAAGCCCTTTCAGGCGAATTCAACGCCGACCTTCAGACGGTATTCACTGCAAACCAGAGTTTCAGCGCCAAGAGTGCGGTTTCTGCCTTTGCATGGTGTCTCGGATACTTCGGTATGCCACACATCATCGTCCGCTTCATGGGAATCCGTTCAAACGAAGAAATCAAGACAGCTCGCCGCGTAGGAATCATCTGGATGATCGTTGCCTACATTGGTGCCTTCATCATCGGTTCCCTCGGTACTGTATATCTTCTTCCTAACATCCTTGATGCAGGAACAGCAGAAACAGTATTCAGCGAAACAATGCTCAAGATGTTCCCTTCATTCTTTGCAGGAATCTTCCTCTGTGCAATTCTTGCAGCTTCAATGTCTACAGCAGACAGCCAGCACCCTGCAGTTGCGTCTACAGTTTCCCTTGACCTTTACAAGGCAAAGATTAACAAGGATGCTGACGAAAAGAAGGTTCTCCTAGTAAGCCGCGTAACGGTTTTTGCAGTTGCTATCATTGCATTCGGACTCTGTCTCCTTCCAAACAACAACTCAATCTTTGGTCTTGTTTCTTATGCATGGGCAGGATTCGGTGCTACATTCGGCGCAATCATCTTCCTTGCACTCTTCTGGAAGAAATGTACAGCTGACGGTGCTTCTGCCGGACTCCTCGTGGGATTCATCACAGTCGTTGTATGGCACAACCTCCACGGCGGCCTCTTTGACATCTACGAAATCCTCCCTGGATTCATTGCAACCCTCGTTGTTGCAGTTCTCGTAAGCCTGGTTACAAAGACAAAGCCTGGCGTAGAAGAAAAGTTCGACGAATACAGAAACATGGCTGACTAATTAAATCAGCAAACTGAGACGAAAGGGCTGTCAGACAGAAATTTTTCCTGACTATCAGCCCTTTTTTGTCATAAGAAAGCTTCTTTTTTTACATAACTTCAAGCAGTTTTGCACTTAAACACAAGCCTTTAAAGAATATGGATTTTGGTAAAATTTTGTCTAAGTTTTTGGAATCAGATTGCAATTATGGGGTGGGGAAAGAGATAAAATTCATAGTTAAAAAATCAAAATCATAAAATTCCAATGAATCAAAACTATATTTTACGGTATAATTTTTTCTATCATTCCATTTCCATTCTAAAATAAAATCACCAGCATCTTTATGTATTGCATCGCTATTTTTTATGTCATAGCAGAAAAACCCGGTTTGTGATATGCAATAAAAAAAATTTGCTGAAAAATTATAAAAAATTCCCAATCCAGATGCATTTAAATCATATATTCGATTATGAAAAGTTTGATAGTGTAAAATCTGAATTTTGTGATAGAATCTGAGAAGTTTTGAGGAGAAATATGATAACTTAATCTTACAAACGCCAATGAAAACATTCGGCTTCAGCCGATGTTCTATCACTATGCCGGCAACAACCCGGTGAAGTATACGGACCCGGATGGAAATGAAACAGCAGTATATAATAATAGGTCAAATTTCGAGTTATAAATAGAATTTACAAAAAAGGCGTAATTCTTTAGA
>JAZQQW010000009.1:0-18089 GCA_045629255.1 Treponema sp. | reverse complement strand
CCCGTAAGTTTAAATAATTAACATTCATTATGTTTGCCTCCTTGACAGAATTTCCGTTCCATGACAGAATCGAATTACCTGAACATATTCGGTTTATCCGAGTATTTTGCCTGCAAGTGCTTAAGCCGTGCTTGCAGGCGTGTTTTTTGTCTTCTGAATTCCATAAATGTTTTTTTTCGTGCATTTTCTAAGCCTCCTGAAGTTTTAGTTAACCGGACTATTGATTAAGCCGATTAATAATGTGTAACTGTTACACAGATTTTTTATAAATATGCAAATAAGGTGTAACAGTTACACATTTACACTCTTAATAATATCGTAAATTTACTAATTGTCAAGTACTTTTACGATATTTATTCGTATTTTTACGAGGTTTTTTTATGATTGGAGAACGATTAAATTTTTTATATTCAGAAATGTGTAAAAAAGGACTTTTATCTACCAAAAGAGATTTTTGCGAATTGTTAAAAATAGAATATGGCAATTTCTCAAAAATTGTTTCTGGAAAAATAGGATTTGCAATTGATTCTGAAAAATATGAAGTTTTATTAAAAAACAACATATCTGTTGAATGGCTCCTGACAGGCGAAGGCGAAATGTTCAAACAGAACACAGAGGAGAATCTTCCGGACCCGGTAACATATCAGGTAAGAATTCCTGTAATGTCACATAATATTGTTTGTGACGGAGCAAACTGGGAAAACGAACGGAATATCGAGGAATACATCGATATTAACAATCTGTCGCCAAGTCTCAAAGGCCGCCGTATAATCGGGTTCCGTGCAAAAGGTACTTCAATGATTGGAGCCGGTATTAATAATAATGACATTGTACTTTTTACTCCGGAAACTGACTCAAAGCCTGAAGACGGATTATATGTATTCTCACTTGACGGAGATGCATATTGTAAGCGTCTTGAATTTGACCCGATAGCTAAAAGAATAAAAATCTATTCGGTCAGAGTAGCAGATTTAGAAAAGGCAGAACTTCTTACGACTCTCTGTTCAACTGATCCCGGTTATGAAGAACGGTTCTATCTTTTTGGCAAGGTATTCAGCTGCATCCACAGCTTTATGAACTAAAGTCTGTTTGCAATAAAAAAAGCGGCGTTTCTGTAGAATTTTGCTCAACTGTCAAATTCTGCAAAAAACGCCCAGAATCGGCTTTTTCCGGTTCGAATGACAAATTACCCTATTTTCTCCGCAGAATCGCTATAAACCGTTTAAAAAACGTTTAAGCGGTCAAAAATGCCGGTAACTATTGTCACGCAACTGGAAATTGATTAATATTTAGTTGTCAATACTTTTTTGTCGAAAATATAGTATAATCTATATAGGAGGTTTATATGTCAGACTTTTTATTTGCAACCCCAAATTGGCTTGATGGCGCAATGAGTATTATTGATTTGTTTGGCATCGCTCCAGAATATAATACTTCAAATTCAGAAAAAGAAGCTGATGACAGGGCTTATAAGGCTGATGTAAAAGCATTAGCTGTTGATATGTCTATTGCTTATGAAAAGGTTAAAGAGAGTTATGTCAAGAAACATTAAAAAAGCCAGGCAACTTTCCCGTAATAATAAGGACGAAATAATTAAAAAATCAAAAGATAATCCATAAACATACGTGAACTATAAAGCCCCGGAAAATCCTCCGGGGTTTTTTTATGCCCACATTCCATTATTAATTCTCCAGCCACGCTAAAGTGTGGTTATGAAAACACGAAAACGCGAAATCGCAAAAGCAGGAGTTTTCGGTTCCATTGAAAATCCAACTGTAGTTAAAGAAGCTGACCTTCAGGAAATTGCAGAAACTTTCAAAGAAATCAAAAAAGCTCCAATCAAACTTGGCTCTCACTGGACAGAGGATCGTCCGCGACTTGGTAACGTAATTGCAGTCGAATACGATGCAAAGAATAAAACTCTCTACGGAACAATCGAAGAACAGGACGTTCTTGCCAAAGCTGTTGATGAAGACGGCTATTATCCTGACGTTTCAATTGGTGCCAAACAGCGTGCAAGTGACGGTAAGTATTACCTCCATCATCTTGCATATCTCGGTGACGAACCGCCGGCAATCAAAGACCTTGAACAGAAAATTGCAGAAGACATGAAGTCTGCAGAAGAACGGACGAATAAAGAAGAGCTCGCTGCCAGTGATAAAGACTTTATTGCTTATCCTGGTACAAATGCAAAACAGCTCTATCTTTCAGACACAGAAACCAATAAAGGTAATGAAATATTGGATCCAGCAGAACCGTCTGGCATGAATATGTCGGACGGTAGTTCTGCAAAATCCGGCAAGGAGGGTCAGTCTATGACCGCAGAAGAAATCGAGGCCATGCAGAAAGAAAATGCAAGGCTCAAGGCTGAAAACGAAGCAAAAGACAAAATGCTTTCTGACAGTCTGGCTTCTGAGCACGCAAGGGAAAAAGAGGCTTTGCGTAAAGCTGCAGAAGGTAAAGTAACACAGCCACAGATGGAAAGTCTTATGGCTTTGGCTGACAGCTTCGAATCTGGAAAGACAATCGAGCTTTCAGACAGCGAAGGAAACAAAAAGGCAGAACATCCTCTTACAGTTCTTGCCGGAATCTTCGATTCAATCAAACCAAAGGTTGAAGAAGGAGCAATCAATTTGTCTGACAGTGGTGAAACAGAAAATGTTGAACCATTGAATTTCAGTGCAATTTAAACCATAAGGAGACACGTATGAATGGTGTAATTGGTGAAGTAGAAACCAATGTACAGGAAGCTGCTGACAGAAGACATCCTCCTGTAATCAACAGAGTACAGTTCCCTGAAGCTGGACATGATGACATTCCTTGCGGAGAACTTCTTTTTGAGGGAAGCCGTAACGACGACGATTCACAGCCAACTTACGGGGCAACTCCAGCAGACGAAGCCACAAAAGTAACAGCTGCAGGTGAAGGTGACGGTACAACAGTTAAGTTCACTTTTAACCTGGGTGAAGTTGTTCCAGGAACAGTCGCAATCGTTACAGCAGATACAACTGCAAAAGAAGTGACTGATGACGGTGACGGAACACTCTCTGGTGACGGAACAGGAACTGTTGACTATGCAACAGGAAAAGTTGAAGTAACATTCACAACTGCTCCTGCAGATGACAAGGCAATCACTTGTTCAGCAGTTCCAGGAACAGGTTTCATTGGTGTTGCAAACAATGCAGTTGGTGCAGAAGAAGACAACGGTGTAAATGTTGTACTTCATGGAACAATAGCAGAAGGAATTGCTAAAGTTAACGGCGAAGCTTGTTCTACAGAACAGCTCAAATTCCTTTCTCGCCATGGTATTTTCTAGGAGTTGAAAAATGATTAAATATTCATTTGCAAAATTTCTGAACCCAAAGGTACTTGTTGGTGAACTCAACAAGATGCCTCCTCTCCATACTCAGATTATGGATCTTGTTTACCCTGAATCAGCTCAGGTTAATCATCCTTTCAGCACAATTGGATATGAAGATTTGCCACAGGCAATCAAAAACATTCCTCTTGTAAGTCGCGGATCAGCAAGCTATCCAGTTCCACTCAATGGATCTAAGCTTCGCTTCATCGAGCCACAGAACCTGAATCCATCACACTTTGTTTCTGCCAAAACATTGAACGATGTCCGCAATCTTGACCAGAACGGTGTACGCCAGTTCCTCAACAACAAAGTTGACGGACTCCGCAGAATTACCAGAACTTCTAAAGAAGCAATGGCTATTCAGTCTTTGACAGGCAAGATTTCATACGACATGCGTAACGCCGACGGTGTTATCGAAAAGTACGAAGTTCACTTTGGTTCAATCGGCTCTGTTACAGCAGACACAAAGTTTGATGCAGGTGGTGCAAAACTTTCAAATGTTATTACAACAGTTGGAAAAGCAGTTGCAAAAATCAAGGAAAAGACAAATGCAACTAAATTCATCGGTCTCATCGGCTGGGATGTCTATGGCGCAATTGCAGACCTTGCAAACACAGCAAACAACAACAAGCTTGTTGAAGTAAAGGAAGGTTCAATCGCAATCGGCGAAGTAACACTCTATGTTACATCAGCAAGTTACTACGACTACAAGACCAAAGCAAACGTCGGTGTCGTTGCTGCAAAGAAGATGAAGATTATCGGTGTTGATGCCGACTTCCGCTTCTACAATTGTGCACTCGACTCAGTTGCAGAAAACTTTGCTGCAGTTCCTTTTGCAGTCCGCGAAGTTCCACAGGATGATCCGGAAGGAATCAAGCTCATTGGCGAATCTCGTCCAATGCCAATTCCTAATGTAGATGCAATCTGCGAATCAACAGTTTTAAGCTGATAGTAGGAGTAGATTATGTCAGAGTATAGTATCAGTGGACTGCCAACAGCACCAGCTAACAACCAGGTAAGCTTTACTCCATTCGGAACTGCTATATTAGCTTCAGAAGTCGAAAAACGTCTTTCTGAAAATCTGTATAAGCAGCTTTCTGATGACAGCGAAACATTTGTCCTGGATGCAATATCACGTGCACAGGTTTACATTGGTACTTTACTGCACTGGAAGAAAGTTAAGTTTAATCTTGATAATCAGACAATTCGTGAAATAGTGCTTATGCAGACTCTTTACGAGCTTCACATGGCACTTGGTCACGAAGAGTCTGGCCGTGAGTTCCGCAATCAGATGAAAAATGCTTTTATTGCAGCTTACGGTTCATTTCCGGACTCTGACAACACTCAGACTGCAGAACAGGCTCCTGCCGCTCAGGTAGTAGTTCCGCCCAGGAACCAAAGGTTACACAAGCTTCATCAGGCAAGAAGGTTTAATTGACTTTCACTGATGTTGCGAATGAAGTAAATAATCTTGCTTCAAAATTAACGGATATTAAAAAAATTGCTAAAGCTGGAGAAATGGCAGAAGGTTTTATAAGGTCACATATATATGCTGGTCCTTTCAAACCATTATCTGAAGCAACTGCAGCATACAGAGGTTTTGGACAGCCCCTCCAGGATACAGGTTCATTAAGAGATTCAATCACATCTGAGCTTGTTAACAGCAATACAGTTTCTGTTGGAACTACTAAAAAATATGCAGCCGTACATAATAACGGAGCAACAATAAGAGCCAGAAAAAACTGGCTGTATATTCCGGCTCACGGAACCAGACGTCTTGAGCGAAAATACGGAAAAACACCTGGTGAAGTATTAGGCGGATTACGCGCTGATGATTATTGGGTATACCGTGTTGGCAGGACTGTTGTTTACAGAAAAAAAAGCAAGCGTGCAAAAGCGCACATAGTTTACTACTTAAAAAAATCAGTAGTTATACCAAAGCGTGAATTCTTTTATCTTACGGAAAAAGAATCAGAACAGATAAGCAAAGAGATCTTAAATGAAATCTTTTGAAGCAGTGGAACTTTTTGCCGCACAGCTCAAGAGAGCAATTAACGGTACAAAGTTTAAAACGAAAGTTGTAGTAACACCTTCAAGTGTCGACGAAAAAGGTCTTGTCATTAAAGTATCGATTCTTAAGACAATTCTTAACAGGTCGGTACCGGCTGCAAAAAAAACAAGAACTGTAAGACTTAGAGTCGCAGTTACAGGTTCTGCAGAAAGTCAGACTGGTTTAGATCAGGCACTTGAATGCATCGAATTACTTGATGAATATCTTGAGTCTGAAGGCCTCAGACTTGAACAGATTGTTACTGCAGAAAACACAATGGAATCATACATCAAAATGCCAGGTACTCGAATTGTCCAGCATATTTCTGATGAAGATTCATTCTTTGACTCTCCTGACAGTACAGCTGTACAGGATGTAGAAGACGTTCGAATTGTAGAAATTACAATTCCAACAGGAGAAAACGATGGTTGAAGTTACTAAATACGAAACCAAAAACGGTCTAACCCACAAGAAGGAGACGACCAGGGACCAGAAGGCAACTTCTGCAGCAGCAGGTTCTACAAAAGAAGAATCAAACAAAAATAAGGAGGTCAGCAAATGAGTGAAGAAAAACCATTAATTGGTGACGATGGTGCATTCTACACCGGTAAGCTTGGTACAGAAGAATACGTCGGTGACGGAACAAAAACACTTCATGTTCTTGTTAACGGACAGAGTGCAACTTCTGGAGGCGACGGTATTTACATTGTAACTGCCAAGGCTGAATCAGGTTCAATTTTCCCGACAGGACTTAAAGTTGGTGAAGCATTCCCTGCAACAGGTTCAGAAGTACTTGCATCTGGAGACAAAGTTAAAAAACTTAATCTTACACATGTTGCAGACTGTTCCGGCTGGCAGCTTAACATCTCCCAGTCAGAAGTTGATGTTACCCGCCTTAAGGATCGTTTCAAAAAATACCGTCCTGGAAAGAAAGATGCATCAGGAACCGTTAACTCAATCTTAACACTTGGTGTATCTGACGAACCAGAAGGAATGATTGCCAAAACAATCAAGACTTTCCGTCGTGCAATTTCAGGCAGCGAAACAACTATCACCGTAGCTGATATTGGTAATGAACCTGTATATTTTGTCGGCTATGTTAACAAGACAGATGTTGCCGGTGAAAGAGAAGCTTTCATTTTTGGTCAGGTCTATCTTTTCAACATTACGCTTGGCGGAACAACAGGTAATGCTCAGGCATATGACAGTTCGATGAGACTTACAGGCATAGACCCTGTATTCTACAGTCTCGACATACCGTCATTAACTTAAAAAAAAAGCGGGTACAGTCTTATGCTGTATCCGCAAATTACAGGAGATAAATATGGTTTTAACAGTATCCAAAACATTATCATTCGTGCCGGAATTTAACGGCAACAAAGAACTCGCAGAAGCAGATCGCATTGTAGTACATTTCAAAAATCCTACATTCCAGATGAAGGAAAAAATTAAAGGTAAATCAGAAACAGTTGCACGTGCTGATGTAAACGGAAAAATCGAAGGAATTGACATCTCTCTTAAAACAGATGAAGTAGCAATACTCCGCGAAATGCTCATACGCATTGACGGACTTTCATACCTGGATGAAAAAGGTGTCGAAGTTGAAATCAAAGACGCCGCTCAGCTTATTGTAGCACCTGTAGAATTTACAGAACTTATTGATGAAATCGTTAAGGAGTTTGAAAAAGTCCTTAATAAAAAGGTACCGGAAAAAAACTCTTAATAGCCTTCCGAATATTTAAAGAAGGCTTGCATAAACATGAATATAAGGGAAAGCGTGGAGATGTATTATACGATACCAAAGTTCAGGATGAAGCCGGAAGCAACATTCTTATTCCTCGTAAAACCTTCCGTGAGTACCTTACACCATATTTCTGGTCAGCCCTAGACATGTTCTATCTGACAGAAAATATGAAATGTCTGCCTTTTGGAGGTGGTTGGGCAGAACAGCCAGAAGAAATAACCGTTATCATCAACCTTTTCAGAATTGAGCAGTCAAAAATTGAAGAGGAAAAATGGAAAAAGGACAGACATAAAGATTAGTCTATATAGACCATATATAGAACTCTCTCCTGAACCCGCCCGCTTCTTGTTTGAGGAGCGGGTATTTTTTTGCCCACATTTCATTATTTATTAATAAAACATAGTAGCCTTATCCAAAGGTTAGCTATGGATAAAAAAACATTAGAAATGCAGATTAAGCTTCTGGCAGATGAAGCAGTAACTCAGTTAAAAACATTTTCAGAAGATATAAAAAAAGCCTCAGCAGAAGCAAAAAGTTTTACAGGCAATGCAGAAGGTATAAATAAATCCATTCAGAGCTTACAGTCAGAAGCTAACCGTGCATCTAATTCACTTAAGTTGTTTGGTGGTTCTGCGACAGAATTAAAAAATACAACTCAAAAAATGAAGTCCACAATTCTTGACCTTATAGACGGTGGGCTTGAACCGGAAAGCGAAGAAATCCAGAACCTTGTACAGCAGTATAAAAAGCTTGATGAACAGGTAGACAAAACAGGAGCTTCTCAGGACGGACTTTTGGGAATCATCGGACAGCTTAAAAATGAAATAAGTTCTCTTGCAACTGTAGCTGCAGCTGTAGAACTCGACAAGGCTCTTGTAAGTGTTGCTAAAGATACACTGGAAGTAAGTGACTCTTTCCAGGCAGCAAAAGACGAATTTGGCATTATGCTTGGTGACATGCAGGCAGGAGCCGGCCTGTTCGATGAGCTTCAGAAGTTTAACTTCTGGACACCATTCGACATTGAACAGACGTCTCAGGCTGCAAAAGTTCTTATGTCAGCAAAAGTTCCTCTTGCGGAAATAACCAACTACCTTACACGGTTTGGAGATATTTCCCAGGGTAACGGTCAGAAGTTCCAGAGCTTCATCAATGCATTCAGTAAAGCTTCTGCCAAAGGTAAAGCTGATATGGAAGTTCTGAATGTATACATTGATCAGGGTGTACAGATACTTGATGCACTTGGCGAGCAGCTTGGTATTTCTTCTGCAGAAGTAACAGAATTTGCAAGCAAAGGAAAAATAAGCTTTGAAATATTTGATGCAGCTCTTGCTTCTCTTGCTGAAGAAGGCGGTCTTTACTACAACTCAATGGCAACAGCAGCAATGAGGCTGTCAGCCGTTCAGGCAGGTCTTGAAGAAAGCGTCAAATCGCTTAAAGCTTCATTCGGAGACATGCTGGCACCAGAGGTTTCAAATATATTAACTCTCTTTACTAATATAGTTGATGTAATAAATAATTCACCGATTCTAAAGGGAGTGCTCTTGGCTGCTATTACATCCCTAACATTAGCAATTAATGCGCTTGCATTTAAGGCAATAGGAGCACTTATTGCTCAGCTACCAATTGCAACAATGGCAGTTACCGCATTTAATACTGCCATCAAGGCGTTACAGGGACCAATCGGCTGGATTACTCTTGCTATAGGTGCAGTTGTGGGTGTATTTGTTACATATAAATCACATCAGCAGAAAGTTAACGAAGAAACAAATGCAGCGGCACTTGCACTACACAAGCAGGCTCAGGGATACGATGAAGTTAAACGGGCTGCAGAAGAAACTTTAAAATATCTTAGCAGTAAAAGTGTTGCAGAAGCAGAAGAAGTTTTGAAAACTTATACAGAAAGTATATTGCCGTTGTATGTTAATGGCGTTAAAAGAGCTAGGGAAACACTTGCTAATACTCCTGCTACAATTACAAAGGAATTTGATTCCTGGACCGATAAAGGCAAAAAAACAAAAGTTACTCAAACAATAGATAATCCTGAATATACCAAAGCAATGGAAGCATTAGCTGAAGCTGAAGCAAAATTACAGAAATATCAGGCAGAAGCAGATTCTGCACGAGAAATAATAGAAGGACTGAAAAAAAGCGCCTTAGATGCAATTGCATCTTTTGGTACTGAATGGCAGGATAAACTTGCAAGCAGAACTGAAAAAATTGACGAAGAAGAAAAAAAATCTCTCGAAAAACTTAAAAAGAAAGCAATAGAAATTTTGGGAGAGAAATACTCAGCCAATGAAGCTTATCAGAAAGAACTTGCAGCATTAGAGAAATACTACACAGAAAAAAGACTCGACAAAATTCGGGAAGAAAATGAAAAACTTCTTAAAGAAAAAGAAAAAGCTCAGCAAACAATTAACAAAATTCTTAATTCAGGTTTATCTCCAGAGGAAAAAATTAAGCAGGAATATAAGGGTCAACTGAACGAATTAAGACGGGCTGCAGCTCAATTGTATGGAGATAATTTCCTGACTCAGAAAGATTACATTGATGCAGAATATACTCTTAGAAGAAAGGCTGAAGAAGAGATTGCATCGTTGGAAGAAAAAAATCATAAAACTCGTCTGCAGATGATCCAGGAAGAAGCAGAAAAACGTGCTCAGGAAGCCGCCAAGCAGATTAATTCCGGAAACGGTAATTTAAAGACTTATGCCTCATTAGTTGGAAATACTGCAGTAGCTACAGCTGCCAGCGAAGTATCTAATACTGATTTAGGAGGAGCTTTATCTAGCAGTTCAGGTTTCGGTGGTGGAGTTCTCATACAGTTCATTAAGGCCATTGCAGAATGCTTAATGAAGATTGAAAGCATCAACAAGATTCTTAATTTTGCCAAAACAATCGTAGAAGCTGCATTTAGTGTTTTTGGCGATATAATAAACGACGGCTTTAAACCAACCGCACGTGCGCTTGAAAGAATAGGAACAATTATTGGAAAAATTCTTGCACCTTTACTTAATATCATAAACCTTCTTTCATCACCACTTAATGCTGTTTTAAATATTATTATCGGTGTATTAAATCTACTTGGAGAAGCCTTTGAGTGGCTTAATAACAAGGTAATAGTACCAATTGGAAATAAGTTTATAGATATTATTAATGCTGTAATCGGTGCTTTAAATAAACTACCGTTTGTTGAAATAGATTACTTAGAAAAACTCAAATTAATTGGCGATGAAGCAGAAGAAGTTGCTGAAACATTGGAAGAAGCAAAAAAAGCAATCGAAGAAACATACGAAGCACTTAAGACTAATGTTCAGGATAGACTAAATGCCGAAATATCAAGTCTGCAGAAACAGCTTGAACTTGGTCTTATAACCAGAGCCCAGTACGAAGCTCAGAGAATGTCATATCAGTTAAAGGCAGAAAGCGAAATTGTTGATCTCGAAAAAGAAATGAAAGACGTTCTTGAAGAAATTGCAAAGAATACGGAAAACATTAATTTAGCAAAAATAAATTCTGATGTAGCTTCTAAACATTATTCAACACAGTATTCCGGGGCTTCAGGCTATGTTTCCTCTTCTTCAGGATCAGCTGTAAACATCTATGTCTCAGGAAGTGTCGTTACAGAAAAAGAACTTGAAGACGTTGTTTACGACGGTATTGCAAGAAGCATAAGAAACGGATCTAAAACACCATTCCCACAGTCAGCATAAGGAAATAAAATGAGTCAAAATATTACTGTAGAATTACAATCAAACGGAACAACAATAGTTGAAGAACCAAAAACAATCTCTATTGCCAAAAATATATGTAATGAAAACCTTCAGCACCAGGAACAATCTATACAAGTAAGTTTCAATTACAGCCAGCAGCTATTTTCTTTAATGGCAATTGGCGAAGAAATTACTGCAGTTGTTAAAGATGGTTCGACTGTTATTTTTACTGGAATTGTAAATGAAGATGTCAGCTGGACAGATGAAGGTAATCCATATCCGGTCCATGACATCCAAATGACAATCAGAGATTTTACACAGAAGTTCGATGTTACTACAGAAGAAGAAGTTGGACTTATAGATACAACTCTGTCAGCTGTAGTTAACCAAATCTGTGAAGATTGCGGAGTAACTGTTGCAAGTTCACAGATAATTCCATCTGCAGTAGAAGTAGAAGCTTTTGTTCTGGATAAAGGCTCGAATTATAAAACAGCACTCGACAATATACTTTTCCAGTATGGTTACTCCTATTTCTTTAACGCTTCTGGTCAGTTTGTATATTTCAACTTCTTTGACATACCGGATCAAATGGAGACCCTTTCTGAAGAAGAAATTCTCAATAAACCAAAGTTTAGCCGGCTCAACAAAAATTATAATGCTGTAAAGCTTTCTTACAATAAGCTTACGAAAAGAGAAAATGAACTGGTATATTATGAGGCAAGTGGCTACGACTCTAACGAATCTGTGGTTCCTGCAGTTGTTCAGCCTGGTGTGTATTTTCCTTTTAATTCAGCCCCGGAAATTGAAGCAACAGACGGACAGGTATATCAGGACTTCCAGTCAGGATATGCTCAGACGCGTAAAAAATATAACGGCGAACTTGAATATCAGCGTTCTCAGAAAACAACACTTCTCTATACAGAAAATCATAGCATAGTGGAAGACTGGGAAGGTGGTTCAATCAATGTTAATCGTCAGCAGTTCGGCTACAGACATGCTTCAATAAGACTGCAGAATATCGGTAATACTGATGCAGACGTTTACAGTCTATCAATAAGAGCAGATGCATATTACCGAGATGTTGAAGCTTCTGTTGTAGTTGGTGAAGGAAAAAAATATTATACATGCCAGGCAGAACATATTTTTAATAATTCAGCTGCAGAAACACTTGCATTAATTTTATACAGATATTTCTGTGGAGTTAAATATAAGATTCAACTTTCTTCAGAAGAAGAAATCGTTCCTGGAACATATAAAGTAATAGACACAGGTTTATCTGGCTTTATAATTTCAGCTCTTGCTATTTCATCAACATATAATCCGGAAACAGAGTTATATTCAGTAACATTTATTTCAATCGGACCTGCTCAGGTTGTACAACGTGATTTAAAAGACCAGATTAGTTCTTCACAATATAATGTTAAAGGAGATCCTGGTTCTGCAGGACCTTCCGGATGGAATCAAACTGTAATCGAATTATTTAAACCATCTGCTGATGAACCACTCCTTTTTCCGGAAGCCATAACATACAACTTTGAAACAGGAGTTCTTACTTGCAACAATTTAAACGGATGGAGTCAGGAACTCCCAGAAGTAGATGAAAACAACTTGCCGGTTTGGGTTATACGCAAAGCAATTAATACACAGAATACATCAGTAACGATTGCTACTGGGGCTTTTGATACGCCACGTAAAGTTTATCAGTCAGGATATAGTAAATCCCAGATTATGAGCTGGTTTGAAGATACTGTCCAGGAAACACCAAATGTTACTGCAGATTGCTATGCTGCACAAATCAATGTAGACGAAAATGGAATAAGTCCTATTACTCAGAGTTTTACTGTTAACTACAAAGTAATGCAGCAGAATCAAGAGTTAAACTTTAATTTTGGACAGATTTATTTACCTACAGGAATTAGCGTAACTGTTGGAAACGGTTCATTAACTTTCACTGTTTCTGCAGGTGTAAAAATCAGGGCCGCACAAATAGTAATTCCAATTATATATTCTTATTATGATTCTTATGATTATCTTGTAGATGAGTCAAATAATTTCTTTGTAATCCTAAAAGACCAGGATAAAGCAGATTTAGGTCAATGCTCTACTGTAGCCACATTACCAGCAGCTCATAACGTAGGAGAACACTTCAAATGGATAGGAGCAGAAACTGCTTCTACTGAAGAAATAGTCGAGGGAGCAGTTTTCTATAGCAATACTTTCTATTCATGGACAGGAAGCAGATGGTCTGAATCAAAGTTAAACTTACTTGGTTATCAGACTCAGGCATCTCAGCAAATGACTTTTAATCTTCCTCTTTCTTTTGAGGTAGTTAAAGGCGGTTCATATTTATTTGGAATTAATGCAGTAGCTGACATTCCTTCAGAAGCTTTAATCGGTGATTATTTTACATGGACAGGAACCAATAATACATCATTCTCAAAAGTTGAAGGTGGTTACTTAAAGCAGCTCAAGAGATATAAATACGTAGGTGGATCTTCACAGATTGTCTGGCAGTTAGATACTGCAAGCCATCATATGGCTCAGTCATTACCGGATGTTTTATCTGTTGCTAATGCAGATCTTCAGCAGAATGCCAGCGATGTATACGAATATTTTGGACATATAACAGCCAACTCAGCATTCTTTGGCCAGCTAGTTGCTCAGGAAGCATTTATCGATCAGCTCGTTACAAAGCTTATAGAAGCAGATGTTGTAACAACAGATTATCTAGAAGCAGGAAATGCTGTAGTAAAAGGAGAAATTCATGCTCAATCTCTCTATCTTGGTAATCAGGAAATTACAAATATTATCCAGGAACAACCAGACTTAAGTGGTTATGCACTTAAGAATTCTGTACTTCAGTCTTCCAAACAGATATACTATCTCAGTAATTCACAGACAGCTCCAAACGCACCTTCAGGAGAAGTTACATCAACATTAAATCGTGGAGGAGCATGGAGAACCGTATGTCCAAGTTATCATATTAACGCAGACGGCCAGACATTAAATACTTTTAAATACTATTATAAAGCAACCCAGTCTCAAATAAACGGAAATTGGCAAACTTCCGCAATTACAAGAGATTACTCGTTGGAAGATTCCTGGGAAAAAGCATTGCAGGGTGAATCAGCTGCAAATACAGCCAATAATAAAAACGTTCCAGTAGAAATTATCCCTATATACAAAATTAAAACTGTAACTTATTCAACAGGAAATGCTCCATCAGTGCCTACAACTCCAAGTAAGCCGACTGATATATCTCAAGTTAAAGACACAGCTCAAACAGAAGATACTTATTGGTCAATTGTATATCCAACTGTTTCAACAGCTAATAATAAAACCTGTTTTGTATATAAATGTATTCAAACAAAATACTATAATGCTTCTACTACAACTTATTCTTACTCATGGGGTTCTGTAGAAAGAGATTATGCAACAGAAAAACTGCTTGCAGCTACATTAGGTAAAACCATCATAGTTGGAGGCCATTTAAGTACTGATTTAATTACTGCTGGATTAATTGACGCTGATATGATAAATGTCCAAAGTCTTAAATCCAAACAAGGCTTTTTTGATGATATCGAAGCAAAAAATGTATCATTAACAGGCGAAATACATGCCACAAGAGGATGGTTACAGGCAGGCATTGGTATAAGCGAACGTTTATTCAATGCAGAAAATAAAACTATAACACAATACTATGAAATGCAGTCGGTTTTAAATAATGGTTTGCCAAATGATTTTGATTGTATAATTATTATACTAACTCATAAGAATTTTATGCCTAATTATAATTTTGCACATGGGTCTATTGGTATGTATATAGCAACCAAAACAGTTAAACAATTAAATCCTCGACCAACGTGGATGGTACAACCTGTAACCCAAATAAATAATGATGTAACAGTTGATTCTAACGGCGTCATTACCTGGGATACTAGAGAATATCCAGATGGTATGATATCTCAATGTTGGTTTACGATGATTCCAATTCTTGATAAAAATACATTGAATTAACGGACGGTAGAATAGTATATAATACTGGTTTTATAAAACAAGCATCTTATAATATACCTAACAATACTAGTGTAGATATACCAGTATATACTGGTTATTTAAATCTGCTAGTTTGTTCTGGTTCTAACTATGCACAATTAAGTGGCGTTGTAACACAGGGATATAACTCGAGTATAAACTGGCATCAATTTACAAACAGAAACTTTACAGTAAATTCAGAGTCTTTTGGCAAATTAACCGTATCACAAAACGGTGGCGGTCCTGTTACTGTTCACGTTTATCAAACTAGAATTTAATTATTCTGGTGAATTTTAAGTATCGAACCACACTCCGTACATATACGCTCCATGCGTAAAACTTGGCTCTGTGTCAATGGTTCTCGACGCAATATAAGAAAAACGATTATCGTAGTTTTTGTTTACAAAAATGACTGTTCGGATATTTTCAAAACCTGTCCCACCGCGCATTTCTAAAATAGAAACTCCTATCGGTAAACTTGATATGTTATCTAAAAGCCTGTTTTTTATGTCAAACGGGTTAGAATGAGAAACACGTACAACGATCGGATAGCGAATATCTGTACTGGAACTAGAATATACAATAGTACCGTCCGAATAAATTGTAGAATTGGAATCCTGCTGGCGGATGTTGGAATTTAAGTCAAAAGCATAGACTGTTGCACCGTTTAAAATTGTTTGAATGATGCAGCCTTCTAGGGATTGTCCGGCTTGCCAGGCTCCGGATGCAACTGTTTTTCCATTTGCTAAGATTGGTATAAAATCGGATCCATTGAAGCTGATTGTTGGATATGTATTACCTGAAACAGAACCGTAATTACAAGCTGGCGTAAAAATAATTTTAATTGGTAAGCCTATAAAGTAATGTCTTGCATTTTGCGAATCAGTATAAAAAAGGCTAAAGCCTGCGTAATTTTGACAGGTCGCAGAATATCGGCCATTACCAGATTGCTGTGATGCAACTGTGAATACAGGTTTACACAGAAGTTGACCAATCATCATTTTAAGAGTTTTATCCGTTGACGACGGTGCATCCATATGTTCTATTACCAATAAATCTGTCAACTTAGTCTGAGAAGCTGGTGTAGCACCACTATGTATATGTGGAAAGTCTTTAATTTGTACTGGATTTGGCATTTTCTACTCCTGATTGTTCTTTTTTATTAAGTTGAGATGCAACTTGGCCGTCTATTTTGAGTATTAAATTCATAGTTCTTTTAGCAGGTAATTCGCCAAGGGATTCCCTTATTAGACAAAATTCTTCTTGTGTTAAATTAATGGTTAACATACTTTTATTTTATCATTTTTTTTTCTGTTAAATGAAATATAGGCGTAATTTAACGGACGGCAGAATTGAATATCAACGAGAGATACTGATAAGACACGGTTACCTAGAGAATGCCACGAACGCAATCATCTCTACGAATTTTCCTGCTGGTGTTGCTAAAAAAATTTCTTTATTCTTAAACCCTTGGGGTAATGACACTGAAACCAGTTTTTTTGAGTATATTTATGTCCGTTCTACTAATGTTGGTGCATTAATACCAGTGGTTGCTAAACAAGGTTCTTTTTATAATATACTTTCTGCCAGTGTCAATTTAAGCAATAACACGATAACATTTAACTTTAACACAGCTGTCTCTTTTATAAATTGGGTACTTGAAGAATTTAAATAATGTACGATTTTTTTTGACGGTACAGTTGAATACAACCAGCTGGCAATTGATACTTTATTAAGCAACAAAGTAAATTTCACTAAGACATCAATTTCCAGATTGACTTTACAAGTATATACGGCGGGGAACACACATTATTTACAGGCTCTGTTGAATTTAACTGGCGAATCACAAACACGGACACTTAATATTATAACATTCTAATAGACGGCACTATTGAACCATTGAAACAAGCCCAATAGGATACACGGTCCAAAATACATTATTTACCATTTCAGATATTGTTGTACTTGCTGTGATTTTATTGTTACTAAAATTAATCGATATATACTGAGAATGTAAAGTAATTATTTGACTATAAATAAACAATGCTTCTAAAAAAGAAGTGGATCCCTGTTCAAAACAAGTACATACGATATGATAGCCTTTATACTGTCTATTTAAGTGAAAATAATTTTCTAGTTCTGAAATTGTTATTTCTTTACCTTTTTTATAATACAATTCTTTATATTCAATTCTGCCGTCCGAAAAAAACAAATATTTATATAATATCCATGGGAGGATAATATGACCTATGGATATATAAGGGTTTCAACAGAAACACAAACCGTCGAAAATCAAAAAATAGTAATAACGGAATGGGCAACAAAGTATAATCGTAAAATTAGCCGTTGGATTGCAGAAACAAAATCCGGAACGATTGCCCCGCAAAAACGTAAATTAGGGGATCTAGTACAGAACAGTAAAAAAGGAGACACAATAATCATTACAGAGCTTTCCAGATTAGGCCGTAGTATGATTATGATAATGAATGTATTACAGGTTCTCCTGGATAAAGGTGTAGCTGTAATAGCAATAAAAGAGAATTACGAACTAGGTGATAATTTACAAAGTAAAGTTCTTGCCTTTGCATTTGGAATAGCTGCAGAAATAGAGCGTCAATTAATTTCTGAAAGAACAAAAGCCGGATTAAAACGTGCAAGAAAAGCTGGAAAAAGAATAGGCAGAGTTAAAGGTCAAAAAAATATTAAATACAAATTAACAGGCCGTGAAAGAGCCATTAAAATTGCTCTTAATAAGGGCTTTTCAATAAGATTTTTATCAAAAAAATACCATGTAACATGGTCCACAATGCGAAATTTTATAAATCAGAATAATTTACGAAAGAAAAAGAAAAAAAAAGAATAAAACACAAAAAAACAGTCAAAAACACGGAAAAACAAGCCAAATTCTCAAATTAAATACGATATTTTCTCATTTTGCGTTTTGCGTTACAATTGTATGTGCATTTAATGCAGGTACAGTGCAAATCATTTTGTTCTGCGGAATCATTCTGTTAAGTCGGATCGTAGCCATGTCGTTCTGTGAGCCAAGGAGTTGCTTGCTTTTGTTGTCTTCCTAAGACCGCTTGGCCTCCGACTTTTTTCTCATTTTGCGTTTTGCGTTACAATTGTATGTGCATTTAATGCAGGTACAGTGCAAATCATTTTGTTCTGCGGAATCATTCTGTT
>JAZQQW010000008.1:0-40656 GCA_045629255.1 Treponema sp. | reverse complement strand
CAACATAAGGTGCACGGTTTATAAACTCGAATAATTCTTTGTCTTCCGGATGGTTTTCCGTCCAGTTTTGAAACAAACGCATTCTTGCATTTATTAAATCGTCCGGTGTTTTTTTAGGTGTCGGGCATCTTTTGTTCGGGTTCTGCGGAAGCACGCAGAGCATGAGCATTTCTGAAAGTTCCAGCTGTTTTATGCTTTTGTTGAAAAAATACTGGCTTGCTGTCTCAAATCCTTCAATGTTTCTGCCGCACGGTGCAAGATTTACATATGCGTCAAGAATATCCTGCTTTGAATAAATCATTTCAAGCCGCAGTGCAAGAAAAATCTGCTTTAGTTTGCCGCTTATATTTCTTGTGTAGAGTTTATACTTGAGTTTTGCAACCTGCATTGTAATGGTGCTTCCGCCGAAGCGCCGTGTTCTTTTTATGTACGTGTTTACAAAAGAGCGGAACAATGACGGAAGGTTAATGCCGTTGTGCAGATAAAAGCGTTTATCCTCCTGCAGAAGCAGTGCTTCAATAAATTGAGGAGGATATTCTGTTACGCTTTTATACATCCTGAAAGTTTCGTCTGGAGTAAGATATATTCCAATGAGATTGTCGTTGCAGTCTGTATAGGCACCGGAAAAGCGGATATTACTCAGAATTCCTCTTTTCCGGTTTATGGAAACATCAACTGTAACTGCAATAAGCAGCAGCAAAACTGTTCCGCTTAATGCAGTTATAATTTGTTTTTTACTTAGATGAAGCTTTCTTAATTTCAATCTTGTCATATGGCTTGATGGCTTTTACTTTGTTTTCATACATTGCCTGTGCAAACAGCGGTGGAACAATGAAGTTTCCGTTAGTAATAGCTTTTGCCTTGTATGTATATGACTTGGCATCTGTTGTTGCTGTTCCATAGAAAATTACGCGGTCGTCACGGATGTCTACATAATCTGGTGTCCATTCGCTGTCATTTTCACGGATTGAATTAATGTCTGCTTCAAATCCGCTTGGAAGCATATCAACTAATGCAACGTTATAAATAGTAGATTTCTTTGTGCTTCTGAGTCTGACTGTAACGTAAACTTCATCACCCAAAGCAAATGAGCTTGCGCCTTTGCCTTTTGGTTCTGTGCTGTAAACTCTTGTAACTTCAAGTCCGTTATCACGTGTTTCAGTTTCTGGAATTGTTTTCATAAAACCAGCCTGAGTTACCTGATAATAAAGATTTGTCTTTTCGTTGTTTACAAGCAGAAGTTTTTTGGCTTTTGCTTCAAAGTTTCCTGTAAATACTTTGTCGCCTTCAAACTTCATTGCTTCAGATTCTGTGCCTTTGCCAAAGTCCTGTGTAACAGTGAACTTGCCTGTCGAAGCTGTCGGAACAGCTTTGAGGTAGCTTTGAATTGCCATCAATGTCATTGCACTGGACAAAGTGTTGTATTCCCTGTCTATTACTGCATTTTGAATTTCTGTCAGAAGTTCATCGCTTATAATGCTTAAACATTCAGGGAAATATTCAGAAATGAGGAAAAGGAAGCTTGAATTATAATAAAGATTACTTTCAAATCTATATACTGTAAGATCTTTTTCCATGCCTTTCTTTACTTTCTTCATAATCTTTGAAGCTTCGCCGTCCATATGGAGCAGTTTGTAGCTTGCTGCCATATAAATGCCTGTCAAACTCATCTTTTCGTACTTTGTTGTATCTTTTGCAAGGCGTTCAAGATAAGTTGTAGTTACTATTTCGTTGCGTGTAAGCACATAAATTGAGAATGCTGCGGCATAGCCTTCGTCATCATTTGCATGAACTTTCAATGCATTGAGCAGTCTTTGGAACATTCTTTCTGGAACATAATAGCCTTTTTCTTTGGCAACTGTCAGGAACAATGCACAGTATGCATCCAGTGTGTCATAAGATTCAGATTTCTGTGTCCAATAACCGATTGTTCCGTCGCTTTTCTGTCTTGACTGAAGAATGTCGATTACGTTTTCAATTGCTGAACGTGCTTCTGTTTCTGCTTTTCCGCATTCTTTAAGCAGGTCAGGGAACAGATACGGGAACGCAGCACTTGTTACCTGTTCGCTGCATCCGTATGGATAATTATCAAGATAGAAATTCAAGCCTTTTGCAAAGCCTAATGGAAGATATGAAAGGTTTACTTCTCTTGTTGCAAATTCTGAATACAGGTCTCTGTCTATGTTTACGGAATCTTTATTGTTTTCAGATTTGCGTACCATGCCGGATTCAAGCCAGACCTGGTATGGCATTGATGGACGTACGCTCAAAGATGAAGTAATTTTTGATGATTTTTCTTTTCCCTGTGCTTTAAATACAATGTCAGAATTTCCAAGTACATCATTTGCCTTGAATCTGAAAATATATGTTGCATCTCTGCCTTCTGGAACGGCTAAATCTACAGCTTTTTCACCGACAACTGTGAGTCCGCTGTCTGTTGTTGCCGTAAGTTTAACTTTTGCGTTTTCGCCTGTTCCTGCATCGTTGTTTGTAACTGTTACAGATACTTCAAACTCATCGCCAGGGGCGGCAAAGTTAGGACAGTTCGGCATGATGATGTAAGTGTCTCTTACATCTGTTGTCGTTTCTGCAACACCAAGAGTGTCGCCCGCAACGGCAACAGCCATTACACGAAGTTTTCCGTTAAAATAAGACGGAATATGATATTTGACGCTGCGTTCATTTTGATCTGTGTCAATAATTCCAGACCAGTATGCAACTGGTGCATTCTGTTTTTTCTTGAACGGGTTCAGGTTGTGGCTCAAATAATCGTCATAATCTCCGCCACCACCGGCAGCTGTCAGAGTTTTAAGAATATTGTACTCCGGCATAATCAAATCAAGTGTCTGATAAGATGAAACTTCAAGTGCGCGCTTTTTAAAGAAGAATGGCAGCGGATCTGGAGTTGTGTAGCCTGCAACCTGAAGAATTCCTTCATCAATTGCCATGATTACGATTTTTGCTTTTTTATCAGAAGAGAATTTGATTTCGTAGTCTGTATCCGGTTTTACAATGTCCGGCACATCAAGCTTGATGTTATTGTTCCTGTCATCAAGGCTTACAGAGAATGGAACGGCAGCATAACAGAAAGGACTCATGTAGACTTCTTCGCTGTTATATGCGCGTTTGAACATTACTGTAATGTAACCGTTTCCTTCAATATTTGCCGGAATTGTTACATGCTGCACAGAAGTCGGCTCTGTTGCTGTAAACCATTTGTATGTATAAAGCTTGTCTCTTTCAATACAGATAAGACCAGAGCCGGCATAAGGTGCTTTAATCAAAAGCTCAGCATTTTCGCCTTTTTTGAAGTCTGTCTTTGACATCTTTACTTCAATTTCTGCTGTGCGCGACAGGCTTCTCTGCACATTCTTTGCACCAATAATTGAAAATTCTGTAGAATTGAATTTGTTTCCTTTTGAGTCGAACAGCTGAAGGACAAAATCGCCTTCTGTATCAACCGGCAGATAATATTCCATGCCGTCTTTTGGAATGGAAATTTCTTTTTCGAGAACTGGATATTCTTTTCTTACAGACTGATATTTGTAAATGCCGTTCGGCTGTTTTACAAGAACAGAAACATAGCGGTTTTCTGTAATTACAAGCTTGACGCCGTCAACTTTTACGCTTTCAAGGTCTGGCCCCACTGCAATGAATTTCAGCATTCGTTTGCTGTTTTTGTTGATGTAATTTAATGCACCGTCTGCTTTTACACCTATAAGATAATCAAGCGGTGAAACATAAAGAGAAGAACTTGTCGTTACACTTCTTCCGCTTTCTTTTTCAAAGCCGTCTGCTGTAAAAATCAGTTTGTAGCTTGCAGGAGCAAAACGCTCCATATCGATGTCAAATCTTGCATATCCTTCTTCGTCTGTTACTGTGTCTTCAAGACGTTCAGAATAGCTTTCTTTTGAAACATACGGGTCGCTGAATTTATAGTCCCTGAACTTATTGAATCTGAAATAGCCTGGAACAAGTTCCATGTCTGCTTTTACTTCGTTTCCAATTGCGTCAGAGCCGAAAAGGTTCTTGAGCTTTACAACAGCTGTTATGTTCTGAGGATGAATCCATCCGTTTGTCGGAAGCGGATCAAATGAAGAAGAAATCTGCAATGTATCCGGCATGAATTCTTCAACTTTTGCAGTCTGGCTTCCAATCAGAATTCTTTCATATCCATTGCTGTTTGGATATTTTTTCTTCAGATATACGTAGATTGTATACTGACCTGTCGGCGAATAGCCTTTTGTTGAATATTTTATTTCGTCAAAGCCGTCAGAATTGAGCGTAAACTCTTTTTCAAAAATGTCATTGCCGTTTGGATCTGTAATGACATAAGCCATCGGAGTTCCGCCGATATTGCGTGTCCAGTCACCTGCTTTTACAATCATGCCGAATCTGATTTCATCTCCTGGACGATAAATGCCGCGGTCATTGAAAATATATGCAGAAAGTTTGTCCGGATCTTCTGCGCCATAAAGACCGCCTACATCAAAGTTTGAATAATCTACAGAGCGGCCGTTCAGATTATACGGAACGAATGCAAAGTCATTTCCCAGTGTAGCTGTAACTGCAATAGGTCTGTTGTCTGAATATTCAATATTTGGAATGAATGCGTGACCGTTTTTGTCTGTTGTTGTTGAAGCAAGTACATCGCCGTTCAAAGCGAGTACTTTGATTGTGCTTGAACTGACAGGATTTCCGCTTGAGATAGACTGCACGAACAAATCCATCTCATCGCTGCTGCTTTTCTTGACAATCAATGTCTGGTCAGAAACCATGACAAGCTTGCTGATTGAACTGCAATAGCTGTTTGAAATGCGCACAAAGAACAAACCGTAACGCAAATCTTTTGCCGGAATGTTTTCAAGATAGCTGTTAAAGTTAAAATCTATGTAAGAAATTGCTTTTGCACTTGCAGAATTTGTATACAGCGTCTGATTAACGATATATTCACCTACGTTGTACTGGTTAAAATTGCTGTCATCAAATCTGAAATTTTTGAGATTGCCGTTTGACTGAGAAACAATGTGGTTTATTTCATCCGGCTTCAGTCTCCAGATTTCAATATCAACACTTGACAGTCCTCTTGTCATAATTGGAATTTTGCGGCTGCCGCTTAATGAAATAAGGCTTCCTTCTGAAACAAAATTCAATTCTTTCGGATATGACCTTGGGGAGGTAATAGTTTCATATTCATCTGAAAGATAATAATCGCCGTAGAATTCTGTTCCCTCTTTTATATCTACATAAATGAATGATTTTTCCGGAACATCGACATAGTAATTGTGGACAGTTTCAAACTCGTTTTCTGTTTCATAAGGCTTCAGCGGAAGTTTCTTTGACAGGCTGAGAACTTTTTCAGTTACAAATTCTGTATCGTCCCAATAGTAATCTCTTACTTTCTCAAGGCCAGGCTCTTCCGGTCTGTCTTTTGGCAGTTGATAGAATTTCAGATTTGAAGTGAGCTCGGCAGTAGAAATTTTTGCAGTTGTTTCAATTGTGATAATCTGGTCATATTCCTGATTGTCATTCAGCAGGAAACCTGTAGAAATGTTTGAGATTCTTGCAAAATTATTGAAACCCGGAATCGAAACATAAGAACTGCAGCTTTCTGTTGTTGCAGCATCTCCTATTGTACATTTCAAACCTTTTTTGAGAGTGACACAGAATTCAATGTCATCAGCAGGAACACCAAGAACTTCAGATTTGACATAAACGCATTTCCGGTCGTCGCTGTATGTTACATCAAATCCGTATTCCCTGTTTTCGATGTTTCCGTTTTTCGGGTTTTTCATGTCAGGCTTTATGCTTAAAAGAGAAGAAAAATCCTGATCGGCAATCGGGAAATTCGCAGAAACAGTAAACGTAATGTATTTTTTCTTTGGATCAACATCGTCTATTACAAATTCCGCTGCATAAAGATAAGTTTCGAAACTTTCTGTTGTGAAACTTGTGTCTCCTCTTTTTGTGTCAACGTTCACGTGTTCTGCAAACAGATTTTTTCCAAAAGAGAACGTATATTTTGTGCCAAGCTTCCAAGGCTCATCTGGAGCAAATACAAGCTGGTCATCGCCTCTCCATGTCCACGAACCGCTGATTGCCGGCGAAATGGAAATGTTCGTCTCCGGCTGGTCTATGGAATCAAGAGGTGCAACAGAACCATAAAACTTTATGCTTAAACTGTCTGTACTTGAATAAAGAATATCAGGTGCTTCAACTGAATATGAAACTTCTATTTCTACAGGTTTCTTTGACTGAATGAACTGGTATAAAAATACACCGCCAATAAACAAGACAAGCACACCTGCTAAAGATGCAGCCGAAATTAAGATAAGCTTTTTGTTTTCTTTTATGATTTGTTTAATTTCGTTAATTTTTTTGCTTGCCTTAACTGAAGAGCCGATGTTTCTGAGCCACTCTGGAGGCGTATAACTTCCAAAAATTTTTTTCAGTGTGTTCAGAAAATTATCCTTCTTTCCCATTTTCCCGCTCCGATTTTTCTGTTCCCTTTATCAAGACTTGATTTCAAATTCATGAACAAAGTTTCGCCAAAATTTAATTTATATTACTGAGAAATCTAACAAAATTCTATGGTTTTCGGCACAAAAAATCAGTTATGGAAAAATTAACTGTTACTGTCAGAAAATTGTGTGATAAAAAAACTGCCGAAGCCTCTCCATGCCCGTCACCAGCCAGGCCGCATCTGCTGACGGTGGAATTTCTTTTTTCTGTAATTCGCATTTGCTAATAACCCGAAAAGTTGTTTTTTTTGCCAATTCGCATTTGCTAACGGCGGAATTTCTTTTTTCATCAATTCGCATTTGCTAATAACCCGAAAAGTTGTCTTTTTTGCCAATTCGCATTTGCTAATGACCCAAAAAGATGTCTTTTTTGCCAATTCGCATTTGCTAACGACCCAAAAAGATGTCTTTTTTGCCAATTCGCATTTGCTAACGCCCCAAAAAGATGTCTTTTTTGCCAATTCGCATTTGCTAACGACCCAAAAAGATGTCTTTTTGCCAATTCGCATTTGCTAACGCCAGAAATTCTGTTTTCTGCAATTCGCATTTGCTAACGCCAGAAATTCTGTTTTCTGCAATTCGCATTTGCTAACGCCAGAAATTCTGTTTTCTGCAATTCGCATTTGCTAACGACGGAAATCAGTTAAAAAGTTTTTTTTAGTTGCACTTCTTATGAATTGCACTTTACCTGAACAAGTCAAATCCGTGTGGCACAAAAAACATTGACAACCGGCGGGAGCTATTTTTTCTTTATGTTTTTTATGATGTTTACAAAATACGAAAGTGAACAGATTATCAGCAAAGGCGAAAGCACATAAAGGCCTCTGTCCGTAAAGATAAAATCCTTCAGGTTTTCTCCGCTGCACAATTTATGTATCAGGCTGAAAACTCCATAGATTCCCAGAAAGAAAAACATTATGTAGACAAGGGCATAGATGACTGCGGCAACCGGAAAAATCATGCTGTTTCTTTTTTCCCGGATTTCACTTTCCTGCTCAAGGATTTTCCTGCCCTCTTCAGAAGAAGACAGTTCCTTCATTCTTTTTTCCTGTGCATCAAACCTTTTCTGAATTTCCTTTTTCACTGCATGGTAAACGGCGAAAATCACAAAAATAAAAACTGCACACAGCACAATCAAAACTGTCATATTCATAAAAACGGCCTCAGGTTTACAGAGTAACAGTTTTACAAAGACACTTCAAGCAATGATTTCTGCATATTTTTTTCCGTGAATCATGAACTCACTTCTGATACTATTTTTTTTCAAGTGAGGAATTTATGGATGAAATTACAGAACGCATCAAATCAAAACTGAATGAAATTGAACGCAAGGAAAACGTACGCATCCTTTATGCATGTGAAAGCGGTTCGCGTGCATGGGGTTTTGCTTCCCCGGATTCAGACTACGATGTCCGCTTTATCTATGTGCGGCCGGCTGAACATTACCTCAGGCTGGACAAGACAAGAGATGTCATCGAATACGAGCTGAATGAAATCTATGACATAAACGGCTGGGACTTGAAAAAAATGATGACGCTTCTCCATGTTTCAAATCCGGCTGTTTTTGAGTGGGCATGTTCTCCGGCTGTCTACAGGACAACTCCTGAATGGGAAAAACTGAAACTGCTTTTCAAAGATTTTTTCATCATGCACAAAATGCTCTATCACTATATTTCAATGGCAAAAAACAACATGCGGAATTATTTCTGCGGTGAAGAAATTCAGCTGAAAAAATATCTTTACATTCTGCGTCCTTTACTTGCATGCGAATGGATTATGAAAAAAAACTGTCCGCCTCCGACAGAGTTCAGCATACTGCAAAAAGCTGTCCTTCCTCCAAAACTGAATTCCTTTATGGATAAACTTCTTGCTGCAAAAAAGAAAGCCGGTGAAAAACAGACAGGTCATCATATTTCTGAACTGGACTTTTTCATTCAGGAAAAAATATGTTCTACGGAAGCTTTTCTTGAAGGGCTTTCCAAAAAAACAGAACATGACTGGAACACTCTGAACAGGGCATTTTATGAAATTCTTTTTCCGGAATAGTTTTTCGCAGCTTTTTTTCCGGGAAATATAAAGCACAGACGTGTATCATAAAAGCATAAAAGTTCAGACAGCAGACAATGCATCGATTAATGGTTAATCACTGTTTTTATAAAACAGCACTGCAGGTTCGAATCCTGTTGCAAAAAAGTGAACTTTGTCAATGACAGAACTGGAATCAGTTTTCAGTTCTGCCGGTGAACTTAAAGGTTCGGACTGCAATTATTTGCTCCGTGATATTGGAAGGTGACCAATACAAAAAATGCCGTGCAGAAACGCAATTACTGCCACGAACCTTGTTTTATTAAAAGTGCAGACAGCAAAAAATGGTGAGACCTTCTGGATTTCAAATCCAAAGGAGCGGGTTCAAATCCCGAAAGGTGAACTATGTTCACCCCTGCACTTTGTCATTAAAGGCATATACAGCAAAACTCCATCTGTCGCAGGTTCGAATCCTGCCGGTTCAGTCTGAACTGTAGCTCAGTGGCAGAGCAATGGCCCGCAAGGGTATTTGTGCCTTGATTTTGAAAATTATTTTTCCGGAGGAAATATATGAATGCAAAGAAAACAAACATACTGGATCTTTTGAAAAATGAATCAGACCGTACATTTACAGAAAACGGTGCTGTGACTCTTTCTACTACACAGTCTGACTGTCTTGATTTGTTTGCTCTTGGTGGTGCCCTTCGCGATGCTGATGAAAACCGTGTCCGTACACTTTTCATGAAAGCCTATGCCGAAAATCCTGACTATGCAGTAAAGATTCTTTTTTATCTCCGTGATGTCCGAGGCGGTCTTGGTGAAAGAAAAACTTTCAGGACAATGCTCAAGGTTCTGGCAGAAAATAATTGTGAATCAGTAGTAAAGAACATCCGCTTCATTGCAGAGTTCGGCCGCTATGATGACCTTCTGTGCCTTCTGGAAACTCCTGCAAAAAATGAAGTTCTTGAAGCAATAAAGGAAATGCTTTTAAAAGATGAAAAGGCTCTTGAAGAAAATGCTGAAGTTTCACTTTTAGCAAAGTGGCTTCCTTCTATCAATGCAAGCGACAAGTCTGTTGTAAAGACTGCAAAGATGATTGCAACTTCTTTGGACATGAACTGTGCTCAGTATCGTAAACTGATTTCATCCCTCAGGGCAAAAATCAAAATCATTGAAAACAATCTTCGCACAAAAGATTATTCATTTGATTATGAAAAGCAGACTTCTTCGTCCCTGTTCAAATACCGCAAGGCTTTTGCAAGAAACGATGCAGAACGTTACAAAGCTTTCATGAACAAAGTTGAAAAAGGTGAAGCCGTACTCAAAACAGGTTCGCTGTATCCTTACAATGTCATTTCTCCGATTTTCAAAACTGGAAACTGGAATATATCACAAAAGACTTTTACGGAAGAAGAACGCCGCACAATAAATGCAACATGGAACAGTCTTGAAAACTTTGCAGGGGACAAAAACGCCCTCGTCGTATGTGATGTTTCAGGTTCGATGTTCGGCGGAGAAAGTCCTTCTCCAATTGAAGTTGCAGTTTCTCTTGCTATTTATTTTGCAGAAAAGAATAAGGGAATGTTTAAGAATCACTTTATTACTTTCCATGAAAAACCAAAGCTTTTGGAAATTAAGGGTAAAGATATTGTTGATAAAGTTGATTATGTAAGTCGTGCTGATTGGGGTGGCTCAACAAATATAGAAGCCGTATTCAATCTGATTTTAAAGACTGCGGTAAAACACCGTCTGTCACAGAAAGACATGCCTGAAAGCATTTACATCATTTCCGACATGGAGTTCAACTGCTGTACAAAAAATGCCGGTCTGACAAACTTTGAAAATGCAAAGCTCAAGTTTGAAAAACACGGCTACAAACTTCCTAACCTTGTATTCTGGAATGTTCAGAGCAGACAGGACAATCTTCCTGTTTCAAAAAATGAACAGGGCGTGACTTTGGTAAGCGGTGCAAGTCCAAGAGTTTTTGCAATGCTTAAAGATAATAAGCTTACTCCTTACGAGTTCATGCTCTCTGTAATTGGTAATGAACGTTACGCTAAAATCGCAGCTTAATCTGCGCCTTGTTTTGCCGTGGGAGAAATCCCGCGGTTTTTTTGGGAGTAATTTTACTGAAGCAGGCTCTCATTGCCCACACGAATGTCCGTTGGAGGGAAAATACAGAAACCATAAATGCGGTGAACGCAGATATAACTAAAAATTAATTTCGCAACAAATTTTCCAAGCTTCTTATAAGAAAAAATGCTATAATAAAAACATAAAAGTACAACCAGCAATTCATTCTATTGAAAAGTAATAAACTGATAACGGACAGTATTCCGGTACTTTGTTTAAAGGTGTGAACAGCAGTTATCTGAAGATAATACAAAATGCACCTTGTTTATAAAAATGGCTTATAAAGAATTAATCAAAAACTTTTCTAAAATCCGAAGTTATCTCAAGGAATTCTTCGTGTATGGATATAACTCACGGGGAAATGTCGGTCACAAGTCCGAGCGTTCCTATGACGATGAAAAACGCCGCATTGCAAGCTGGCTTGGAGATTATATTGAAGAATCTCACGGGCCAGACGGAAAGACGACAGCTTTAAGCATTGATGTGCGCAATGTCGGTTTTAATCCGCTTTTCCGTGCATGGAAATCTGCAAGCTTTACAGACAAAGACATAACTCTTCATTTTATCCTGATGGATTTATTAAAGGACAGGGAAAAACTTTCACTTGCAGAAATCATTTCCATTATTGACGGACAGTATCTTTGTGCATTCCGCAGGCCTCTGGAATTTGATGAATCTACAATCCGCAAAAAACTTGCAGAATATGAAAAACAGGGTCTTGTTGAAATTTCAAAAGACAAAAATAAATCTGTCTATTCTCTGAATCAAAACGTCAGTTTAATAAATCATTCACAAAAAGAACTTCAGGACGCCCTTGATTTTTCTTCTGAAATTCTTCCTGCCGGATTTGTCGGTTCTACGCTGCTGGACAAACTGGACGACCATGAAAATACATTTGCTTTCAAGCATCATTACATTACTCAGACAATGGAAGCAGAAATCATGCTGGCATTATTTGAAGCAATAAAACAGAAACGATGGATCCAAATCAGCACTTACAATGAACGCAAAAACAAAAAAGAAAATTCGCGTGGTTCAAAGGTTACCATGATCCCGCTTAAGATTCTTTCTTCAAGCCAGAGCGGCCGGCAGTATCTGGCAGCTCATGTTTTGAAAAATAAAAAGTTCAAGGCATTCCGTCTTGATAACATACTCGAAGTGAAAATTCTTGATATCTGCAATGACTATGACGCTGTCAGAAAACGTTACAGGGACGCAGAAAAATACCTCTGGGGAGCCAGCTTCGGAAAGTTTTCTGAACCTGATGAAATTTCTTTTACGGTTCATTTTCGTGATGATGAAGAGTTCATTTACCAGCGTCTTGTCCGAGAAAAACGTTGCGGCTCCGTTGAACGCCTTTCTCAGAATGAAGCCAGCTTTTATGCAAAAGTCTGGGATTCTCATGAAATGCTTCCCTGGCTCCGGACTTTCATCATGCGCATTACAGAACTTCATATTTCAGATAAGGAACTTGAAAAACATTTCTGGGATGATATCCTGGAGATGAAAAATTTATATAATTAGGGCGTGCCGGCTGACGCCGTCGGGCTCTTGCTGCAAGTCCTCGCTTCGCTGTGGTCTTTCCGCAGCGATCCCTCACGCAGTCTGGAGAACAGAAAATGATTTTCAGTGAAATATACGGAACTTATTACAACACAATGGCACGGATTCTCGAAAAAGCTTTGAACGGAAAACTGACAGCTGACGGTCTTTATTCATGCATCATGGAAAACGCGTATTCAGAAAGTGTAGTGCCGGTTACAGATTCCATCAACAAAGAAAAATGGCAGCTTTTAAAATATGACCGGGAAAATGATACATATTCTTCAGTTATAAAACACAATCCGGAAATGCCTCTGACAGACATTCAGCGGCAGTATCTCAAAGCCCTTATAAACGACAGGAGAATCCGACTTTTTGACATTGACTTTGAATATCTTGAAAAACAGCTTTCAGATGTTGAACCTCTGTGGCAGCCAGGCGATTATGAAGTTTTTGACCGTTATGCAGACGGTGATGATTTTGAAAATGCAGATTACAGGAAACGCTTCCGCATGATTCTTGCAGCAAAACAGAAAAATCTGACACTTGAGTTTATCATCAAAAACCGCCATGGAAAAGAATTCAAGGTAAAAGGAATTCCTGAAAAAATTGAATATTCAGAAAAAGACGATAAATTCCGTGTTATGCTTGCAGGCAGGACAGAAACAAATACAATCAATCTTGCAAGAATTACTTCACTTCACTTTTCAGAAAATCCGCAGAAAAAAACATATTTCGATTCCGGTGAGTTCAACACAGACGTAATTGTCCTTGAACTGAAAGATGAACGCAATGCACTTGAAAGAGTAAGCATGCATTTTGCAAACCTCAAAAAGAAAACGACAAAACTCGATGACGGCAAATACAGAATTGAACTTGAGTTTAACCGCGAAGATGAAACGGAAATGGTAATCCGCCTTTTACAGTTCGGTCCGGTAATCAAAGTACTCGAACCGAATTACATTGCCGGTGAAATAATAAGAAGAATCAATCAGCAGCTGAGGATTATAGAAAATTTTCAAAACTGAACTGAAACTGGACTGAATGATTTTCGCAGTAAATTTTCCACGATAAAAAAAACTTTTCGGCATATGATAGATACATAGTTTAGAGGAGAAAAAAATATGCAGGAAGTAAAAGGAAAATACAACGAAGCAAAAGTTTTTACAGATACAGTTGATGAAAAATCATTGCAGCAAATTCAGATTTTATGTGATCAGGAATTTACTGAAGGTGCAAAAATCCGCCTTATGCCTGACGTTCATGCCGGAGCAGGCTGTACAATCGGAACGACAATGACAATCAAAGATAAAATTGTTCCGAATCTGGTTGGAGTAGATATCGGCTGTGGAATGGAAACTTTGATGATTCATAAAGATTCAGATGCAGCCCGCAATTTTAATCCGGCAGTTCTTGATTCCATAATCAGAAAAAATATTCCATGCGGGTTTGATGTCAGAAAATTTAATCATAAATATGTTGATGAAGTTGAATGGGACAATATCAAAGGCCTGTATTCAAAAAACAGGGCAAGATTAAGCCTTGGAACTCTCGGCGGCGGAAACCACTTTATCGAAGCTGACCGTGATGAAGAAGGAAACTTATACATTGTCGTTCACTCAGGAAGCCGTCATGCAGGTCTTGAAATTGCAGAGTACTATCAGGAAACGGCATGGAGACAGATGAACGGAAAGACAAAAGCAGATACTGAACTTCTGATAAACAGCCTCAAGGAAGAAGGTCGTTCTTCAGAAATTCAGGACAGGCTTGAAGAATTGAATGCCCAGATAAAAACAACAGTTCCAAAAGACCTGGCATATGTTTCCGGATACCTGTTTGATGATTACATTAACGACATGAGAATCATGCAGCATTTTGCACAGCTGAACCGCAAGGCAATGATTGATGTAATTTCCATCGGTCTTCATCTGAAGCAGGAAGAAATCGTTGAGCAGTTCACGACAATTCATAACTACATCGACACGGAGAACATGATTTTGCGAAAAGGTGCTGTGAGTGCTCAGAAAGGAGAAAAGCTTCTGATTCCAATCAACATGCGTGACGGTTCCTTGATTTGCATCGGAAAAGGAAATGAAGACTGGAACTGTTCGGCACCTCATGGAGCAGGCCGTATCATGAGCAGAATGCAGGCAAAGAAAAACCTGAGTCTGGAAGAGTTCAAGGCAGAAATGTCTGGAATATACTCTACTACGGTTTCAAACAAAACTCTGGACGAAGCTCCGATGGCTTACAAAACGATGGATGACATTGTTGCAAATATCGGCCCGACTGCTGAAATCGTAAACAACATCAAACCGATTTACAACTTCAAGGCAGAAGATTAACAGTTTATGATATTTCACAAGATTCCGAACTCGATGGCCTTCATCAGCTTTCAGTGCGGAATCTTATCCTGCATGTTAATTTCCGCAGTCTTTTTCATTCATGCTGATTTTTCCGTCTTCTGCTACAGTAATTTCATACAGACAGGTCTGAGCCGGTTCTTTTTCTTCCCACGGACGTTTATATTCAAATTTCAGCATTGTTCTGCCAGGTTTCAGGGAATGAACCGTGTATGTAAAAATTCCCGGTGCACCGACAATGCCATCATTTCCAAAATACTGAAAATCTTCCTCTACCCTGATTATTGATTCATCTTCAATTTTAAAAATCCATGTATACCCTGTTGTCGGATTTCCTTCCAGTTGAATCTGAGTCTTCCGGCTTGAAAATTTTGAAGAAGCACATGATACAAAGATTGAACTTATCATGACGATTAAAATAAATTTCCAGATATCAATTTTTTTCATAATTTCATTTACCTGCCTTATGGATTTTATTTCGGCAAAAAACCATGCATCTGTCCATCTGTTTTTCATTCCGGTGTGGCTGACATAGAAGCTGACATCGAAGGATATTCAATGACAGCCTTATCGATGTTATAAATTTCATATTCGTCTCCGCCGCAGAAATATCTCAAAACATGATTTTCAAGGACAAAATATTCTTCATCTGACAGACGCAGAATGTTTCCGTCAACCGTTCCTATAAAAGAATCTTCAGCAATTACAGCTACCCCGCTTCCGAAAATTACTTTTTTTCCTTTATATTGACCGGCGGCCGTTTCGTTTTCAATGACAAAGCCTGTTCCGGCAAATCCTTTATATACAGAAATCATTATGTCATTCATGGAAAAATATTCATAATCATCAGCTTCGACATTATAGCCTTCATAATCTGCATCAACGATACCCTTACGGGTGTTCTCAGAATTCATGATGCTGTTTATATGTTTTCTGCTTTCTGCAAGCTTCATTAATGCTGTAACTGCACAGACTGAACAATATACCATGAATAAAAAAATAACGGCACCGTAAATTACAGTACGGACTTTTGACTTCTTTTTTATGCTCCAGACAAATCCAAAAATGGCAAATCCGAAAAGACAGCAGCTCAGAATAATCTGAAGAAAACCATCTTTTGTAACGTAGATTGATGTCGGTCCGTCTGCACCACCGATTATTGCAACTGACAGATACTGTATTGTATTCATAATTATTTCCTTAAATCATGTTGATTTTACAATTCAATTTACGGTAAAAGTTTTTCCGTAAGCCTTCAAAAAACAGCCTGTTCCGGCAAAAAAAACTCACCAGAAGATAATATAAATTATATCAGCCTGTATGTCCATAAAATGCCTGCTGCCTGCATGATTTTACACAGGGTCAGATTCAAGGACAATGTTCGGCTCAATCGTTTCCAAAGAGTATCCTGCCGGCCGTAATCTCTCCGGGTTGAACTTTGTCCCGCATTTTCAGCAAAGAGACTAACCTCGAAAAAAAATCAGGGAGGCAGTCTGGACTCTGTTTCTGTGATAAAGGAATGGCTTCAGGAGCAGCTCAAGGCACAGCGTCGTAAATTCGGTGAAGTGGAACTTGTCCGCGGAGAAATGAAGTTCAGAAAAACAAAAGAATCAGATTAAAATAAATTAGACACCGTTTAGGTTCGCAGAATGACGCGTTTCTAAACGGTGCGTTTATAATAGAGCATTGCAAAAAAAAGAACTGTCAGCCAATCAGATTTTTGTAAGTTTTCAAAGGTTCTATTCATAAAATATTCCAAAAGGGTTGACATTATCCGTCTCTTTTGGTATAAATCTTTTACGCTTTTTGAACAAAAAAGTTTTGGGACAGTAGCTCAGTTGGTTAGAGCACCGCTCTGATAAGGCGGGGGTCAATAGTTCAACTCTATTCTGTCCCATTCATGCCGGCGTAGCTCAGATGGTAGAGCGGAGGACTGAAAATCCTTATGTCATCAGTTCGATTCTGATCGCTGGCACTAAAAAAGACACCTTTTCAGGTGTCTTTTTTTTATCTCTGATAAATCCGTCATGCTAAACAAAGGCTGTCATATTGCAGCCGAAAGCTGCGTAATCCGTAACAGTATCCTCCTAAAGCTGACAGTTTGCTTTCTAAAATATTTTTTTACGACCATACGCACATGCTATGGCCGGTGTGATGAAAGCCGCTTCAAGAACTCAGATCAGAAAACTTCAACTGTAAACTGCGTGCCAAACTTTTTACCAGGTGCAAGAGTATTTCCCCATTCACGTTCTGACAAATCACCTGCAAAACCTACCCTGTCGGCTCTGCCGTACCATGGTTCAATACACACAAACGGCGCATTTTTCTTTGGCGGAGACCACAGTCCGACAAGCGGCATATCAAATTCCACAGACACTTGTTTTGTGCCGTTTTTTGTCCAGAGTTCTACTTTATCGACCTGTCTGTCTTCGATTACAAAAGCATCGCCGTCAAAAGTATGTTCGTTCATGGAAATTACACCGCCGTCAACATGTATGTTCTGCTTTTGACCGGTCAAAAGTCCCGGCCCAAACATATGATTTTCAAAATCTGTCACAGGTGTGCCGTTTTTGTACAGATGAAGCTCACTTTCGCAGAGCGTGCAGTTAAAAGCCGGATGTGCTCCGATAGAAAAATACAGATTTTCATTTGCCGGATTTGTTATTTCCCATGTTATGTTGAGTTTTGAGCCGCACAGAGCGTAACTTATAACAAGCACGAACGGCATAGGATACTTTTTGAGTGTCTGTTCGTCAAAAGCCAGCTTGAAAACGGCAGTTGTTTTGCCGCTTGATACCAGTTCAAAATCCATATCCCTTGCAAAGCCATGCTGTCCCATAGGATATTCTGAGCCCTTGTATCTGAAAACACCTCCTGCAACCTGTCCGACAAAAGGAAAAAGTACCGGCGCAGTGCGTCCCCAAAACTCAGGATTTGCACACCACATATATTCTCTGCCGTTTTTCTCAAACGACTTAAGTTCTGCTCCATGGCAGTCGATTTCACATTTTGCTTCTTCAGAAATCAGTTTAACTCTCATAAAAATCCTCTTATACAAGTATATACAAGGCACAAAAACTGTGATTTTTTTTTAAGCTGACATGGCAGACAGCAAAAATCATTTTTTATATATGCCCGTCTTATTTTGTAAAAACGAGTTTTACAAATGTTTTACTTACCGTATGTATTCTGTATTTCCAGAATCTGATCACGCAGAACGGCAGCGTTTTCGTAATCCAGCCTGTCGGCAGCTTCTTCCATCTGCTTTTTGAGAACGTCAATAAGCTTTTTGCGCTGTTTCGGATTCATCAGGTTCGCACTGCGCTTGAGGACATCCAGAGAAACTTCTGCATTCTCCTGTGCGTCTTCTTTTTCGTGTACCAGAATATCTTCAACAGCTTTGCTTATCGTCTTCGGTGTAATGCCGTGCTCTTTGTTGTATGCCATCTGTATTTCACGACGGCGTGAAGTCTCCGTAATTGCTTCTTTCATGGCATCACTCATGCGGTCAGCGTACATGACGACTCTGCCTTCTGAGTTTCGCGCAGCTCGACCGATAATCTGAATCAGCGATGTCGTACTTCGAAGAAAGCCGATTTTGTCGGCATCCAGAATTGCGATAAAAGACACTTCCGGCAGGTCAATGCCTTCGCGCAGCAGGTTTATTCCTACAAGCACGTCAGTTTCTCCGGAGCGCAGACTCTTGAGAATTTCTACGCGTTCAAAAGTATCTATTTCACTGTGGATGTATTTTACACGCAGAGAAAGGCCTGTCAGATAGTCTGTCAAATCTTCTGCCATTTTTTTTGTCAATGTCAGAATGAGTGCGCGCTCGTGTTTTGCAATGCGATCCTGAACTTCTTTGTAGATGTCCTGCATCTGTCCCTCAGACGGACGCACTTCGATTATAGGATCAAGCAAACCTGTCGGGCGTATAAGCTGTTCTACAATCTGAGTTGATTTTTTGACTTCTTCATCACGGGGAGTTGCTGTGACAAAGATGACCTGATTCATCTTCTTTGTAAACTCATCAGCTTTAAGAGGTCTGTTGTCAAGTGCGCTCGGCAGGCGGAAACCGAAATCAATGAGATTCTGTTTACGGCTGCGATCACCTTCGTACATTGCACCAATCTGAGGAACTGTTACATGAGCTTCGTCTATGAGGCACAAAAAGTCATCAGGAAAATAATGCAGCAAAGTTGCAGGCGGTTCTCCTGCAATTCTGCCAGAAATCGGTCCGGAATAATTTTCTATACCTGAGCAATATCCCATCTCTTTCATCATTTCAATATCATACGTAGTACGGGTTTTGAGACGCTCTGCCTCAAGAACCTTTCCCTGCGTACGCAAAAGTTCAACCTGCTGTTCGAGTTCCTTGTTTATTCTGTCTGTTGCGCACAAAAGCATATCCTGAGGAACGACGAAGTGCTTTGCCGGATACAGCTGAAGTTCGTCCAAGTCTTCTACAACATTGCCGGAAATCGTCTCAAATCTGCGAATCTTTACTATCTCGTCAAAGTCCAGTTCGATTCTGTACGCCTGATCAGTTTCCATATATGGAGGAAAAATCTCAATACTATCACCACGTATACGGAATTTACCACGTTCTAGAACGGCATCGTTTCTCTGATACTGAACAGAGACAAGCTTTGCCGCAAATGCATGTGTATCAAGATTCTGACCTTTCTCCACATGGATGCGCATTTCTTTGTACAAGTCCGGCATGCCCAGACCATAGATACAGCTGACTGTCGCAACTATGATTACATCACGTCGTTCCATCAGACTATATGTAGCCGCAAGTCTAAGCTTATCAATCTCTGCGTTAATGGAAGCATCTTTTTCGATATAAAGGTCACGGGCCGGAACATAAGCTTCCGGCTGATAATAATCATAGTAGGAAACAAAATAGTCGACCGTATTGTCAGGGAAAAATGCCTTGAACTCACGGTAAAGCTGTGCAGAAAGTGTCTTGTTCTGGCTTATTATCAAAGTCGGTTTCTGTACTGCTTCGATAATTTTTGCCATCGTAAACGTCTTGCCGCTTCCTGTAACACCTTTAAGTGTCTGATAGCGGTCGCCGTTCATTATACCCTGGGCTAGTTTACGTATTGCTTCCGGCTGATCACCGGAAGGCTCATAAGGTGACACTACATGAAACTTTCTCATCTGCTCTCACCTCTCATTGTTTATTGAAGAATTTTTCAGGAAGCCTAAAAAAAGACTCAGTTGTTCGGAGGGTTCTATGCATTTTTAAGAACAATAACCCCGCCGATGTGTCCGGCGAGGTTACAGATTTGAAATGCAACTGTCAAAAAAACTTCTGTTACTAAAAAAAGCTTTTACAGCATAGCTGCAAAATCAGGATCACTTGACTCAAGTTTTATCTTGAGAGAGACATAGCTTCCGTCTCTGTACACGACGACATCAACTATGTCGCCCGGCTTCTTTTTCTCAAGAGCACTGTTATAATCAGCAGATTTTGTAATCTTTATGCCGTCGATTTCCGTAATGATATCGCCGCCGAGATAAACAGTCTGTGTGTTGATTCTGCCGTACTGCAAAGCTTTTGTACCGCCCTGAAGACCAGCTTTTGCAGCCTCACTGTTTTCTCTGACATGACTGACAATAAGCCCTGTAGAAATACCATAACCTGCATAACTTGCAAACTGGGCTGAGTTCTGCAAAAGTGTTACCATCAATGCACCACGGTTTACTTTGCCATACTTCATGAGATCGTTTACGACACGACGTGCTGTCGTTGCAGGAATTGCAAAGCCGACACCGCTTGATGAGCCGCTGTTTGAATATATGATTGTGTTTATGCCAATCATGCGTCCCTGACTGTCCAGAAGTGGACCTCCTGAGTTACCAGGATTGATTGCAGCATCTGTCTGAATCATATCGCGTATGATAACCTTTGCGCTTTCCTGAATCGGACGGCCGAGGCCTGAGATTATACCGACTGTCATAGTTCTTTCAAGGGCAAACGGATTTCCGATAGCGATGACCTTCTGTCCGACACGGAGATTCTCACTGTCGCCGAACGAAATCGTCTTGAGTTCAACAGACTCCGGCGGATCAAACTTGAGAACGGCAATGTCACTTTCTTTGTCTTCTCCGATGACACGACCTTTGTAAGATGTACCGTCAGCCAAAGATATTGTTATTGTAGATGCATCTTCAATGACGTGAACGTTTGTGACAACGTAACCACGCTTGTCGATGATAGAGCCGGAACCAGAACCGCTTTGAGTGACAATAGGTTCATAGAACCAGTTGTATCCCATAGTCTGAGTCGTGATGTTTACAACAGATTCGTTGCATCTCTCATACACAGAAATATTCTGCATCTCGTCCTGTGTATAGTTTGAGCTGTCGTTTACCATTGTGAGAGGTGGAATATTTGTCTCAAGTACAAAATCTGCAAAATCAGAAGAGCCGGCAGAAGCATCAGAGCCTGAAGACGTTTCATTATTGCCATTTTCAAGCATTTGTCCTTGATTGCCTGGAACTGCTGATTTTTTATTTGATGTATGTTTATTTCCAGAAGCAACTGAAAATGCTATAACAGCTCCTATCGCAGCTGATACAAGCGAACATATAATTAACTGTTTGTGTGAATAAAGTTTCATACATATACTATACCAATAAAAGCATCATATGTCAAAGAAAGTCATAAACTGCAAAAAAAGTTAAAGTCTTTTATAAGAAAATATCGTTTGAGATGATTTCAGACTCAATTCTACAGAAGAGGAGAAAAAAGCTTGCAGAAAGAACAGAAGGCACGGTAAGCCATCGGCTTTTTGTCGTAATAAGCTTTGTTTACAAGCATGGAGATTTTCATATCGCGCTCGACGATTCTCTCACAGCGGTTTGCGAAACGTTCATCATAAAACAGAACATTTTCCTCAAAATGCAGGGAGAAACTGCGGATATCTATGTTTGTCGTTCCAATCGAAGACATTTTACCGTCAACGCATATCATTTTGGAATGAATAAAACCAGGATAAATATAAAACTGTACACCGTCGCCGCACATCTGTCTTGCAAACTCTGAAGAGGCAGCTTTCATATAGAATTTGTCCCAGAAACCTGGTATGACGATGGAAATTTTTACACCGGAATAAGAAGCGATTTTGAGTGCACTGTAAAACTCTTCGTCCGGAGTAAAATACGGAGTTTCTATATAAATTCTTTTCTTGGCGCTCATAATCATTCTGATAAAAGCGTCCTCAATGTTTGCCTTTTTATTGAAGTGAGGATCATTGGTGACAAGCTGAGTCGGTATTCTGTCTTTGCGGAAAACATCCGGAATGAAATTCTCATCTTTCTGAGCTTCCTGTGCATTTGCAAGACTCTGCACAAATGAGCGCGGAAAATATCTGAGCATGGCTTCCATCTTTTTGGCACGGTTTGTCCACGCATCCTGGGAATACCAGTCCGACAGAAACTGAGTCTGCAAATCAAATACGCAGCTTCCAGTAAGCTTTATAGACGTGTCACGCCAGTTCAGATTGCGCTTTGGATTCTGATTTGCATATTCATCACCGATATTCATGCCGCCGATAAAAGCGACTTTGCTGTCGATAATCGTAACTTTGCGGTGGTTTCTGTAGTTCAGCGTCAAAGGCAGTCCGATTCTTATCTGAAAAAAAGGACGGGCCTTGCCGCCTGCGCTGTTCAGTCTGCGGAAAAATCTTGTTCGCGTTGAGATAGAGCCGCAGTCATCATACATGAGTTTGACTTCGACCCCCTGCCTTGCTTTCTCGCACAGTATGTCCATTATCTTTGTGCCGATTTTGTCAGAATGAAAGATGAAATACTCCATGTTAATCGTGGAACGCGCTTTCTGAAGTTCTGCACACAAATCATCAAAGAATTCCCTGCCGTAACAGAAAATCCTGGTTGAATCAGCGTACGACAAGAGGCTTTTTCCGGCAGTCATATTCATCTGCATCAGAGGCATTATCTGGTCAGCCATGTGCGCCGGGATAGAATCCTTGTTTTTGTACAGACTGCGAATCTGCTGCTCGCGGAGTGGAGCCGAAAACTGATCTGCCGTTAAATTGATTTTTGTCATTCGTCTCGTAGCCGTAAAGATATGACCACTCAAGAGAATATATGCAATAATGCCTAGTCCCGGTAAAAAGCACAGAACAAGAAGCCACACAAGGCGCCGTCTGGATTCTTTTCTTTCAAAGAAAAGAACAAATACAATGAATACTACATGTATCAATGCTATGCTTAAACTAATCAGAGACGGTATTCTGAACCTCGGGATATAAAAAATCAGCATAACCGTTTTATTATATAAATATACGCCGCCTTTGGCTACCCAAGCATTTTGGAGCATTTTGGAGATGACATTACGTAATGTAAAAACAAGCTTTCCAAATTTTTCCCCTCCCACCCTTTTTATCAGCCTGAATGTCCGGCGTCAATGAAAGAGATGCAAAATCCATTCTGCCATTCAGAACAAAAGCTGTCATCCCGAAATTGAGGCCATTATTTTTTCTGTCTGCTGAGCCAGTCAAATAACTTCACACCATCATTTTCAACTTCATCGTTAAGCATATAAATCCATGTAAAATGTCCGTCGTACACAAAAGGCTTTCCTTTTTTATCTGTATAAAGCCCTGATGTATCATAAACATCATCATAAAGCGTGTAATTCATTCTGGCATTGTCGATATCTTCTATGCGTTCTATTGTACCCATTGAATATTTTTTATAATCAAGCACATCATCATTTTTGCAGACAACAAACCACAAAGGAACAGAAGCAAGCACTTCTATCTGAGAGTCACTGATTTTATTGTCTACATAAGCTTCACTCAAAGGAACACCGGCTGCAAACATCTGTGGATACTGCAAAATCATATTCATTACCATGTAGCCGCCGCTGGAAGCTCCCATGAGATAGATTCTGTCTGTATCAATATAAGGATGAGCTTCGGCGAAATCTTCTATGAGGTCATGAATTATCTGAGTGTACAAGGAAACTGTTGCGTAAGTCTTTTTTGCATCATCTTCTTTTCCATCGTTTGAGGACAGTGCATTTTTTGCAGCATAAAAAGGCTTGAAAACCTTTTTTTTAGTTCCCTGTATATCTGCAGGTTCCCATAAATGCATCCCCAGAGAGTTTTTCTGTACAGTCAAAAGCCAGGAATCTGTTACATGAGGAACAAGCACACATGCACCATCTTCAAAATATTTCTGAACATCATCTTTCACAAGATTGTCAACTTTTGCATTTAAAACAGTTTTATAAATATTGTCTCCGCCTTCTTCTGAGCCGTGAAACCAGACTATCAAAGGTGTTTTTTCGGCTTTTTTCTCTGTTTCCCAGTACAGATAATCCACCTCAGATTCTTCGCATTCATATTTTGAAACAGAAAACAAAGATGCTGACTGACTGACTATTCCCGTACGCTGTCTGATGACAAACTCAAGCGGATCGTTTTCTATTTTCAGGCCATAAACATTTCCGCTTGACAAAAAAGGATTATTTTCATTCCACGGTGCAACATCCAATTCCAGAGTAATATACCTGCTGCGCTTTTCAACCCTGTTACCATTTCCATCAGAAAGATATGCTTTCTTTACAGGCCATTCTCCTGTACCAAGTCCGTACCCTTTGCTTACTTTGTTTTTTGAGGAAACAAGTCTGTTTACTTCAAAATCTTCCGGTTTTATCTGCTCTTCTTCAAATTTTTCATCCGTGCATATAACGATCTTATCAGCTGCAGCTCCCCAGTCATAAGGAGAAATATACATTACATATGAGTTTTTTTCGGGTATAAGGGAACTGCTGTAAGGAATCTCTGTGATTTTCTCTTTGTTTTTTGCAAAAGACAGTGCCAAAATTAAATTCAACAAAACAAAAAAAACTGTTTTTTTCATACAAATCCTTCTGATAAAATTATGCGTTAAAAAGACATTCTCTGAAAACATAAAAACATAATAAAAAATTTATTTACAATAAACTTTAAAAATTGATTAAACATGTCTGCAATATGCTTTTCACACATATATATAAAACATCGCATAGACGATAAAAGTTAAAACAAAGGTTCAAAAAGATCGCCTGTATTTACAGACACCGATGCCGGCAGATTTATCACTTTTGCTATATTTTTTTAAATGACTCTGTTTTTCAAAAATGAAGCTGATTCTATATGCGATGTTATTTATGACACTTTTTTGCAATACATATAATAGAAGAGAATTTTCATTTTCTGAGAAACACCAAATTCTCAGTGAGTTTAAAAAAATTCTCACTGACTTTTAAAAAATTCTCACTGACTTTTGACCTAAAACTCAGTGAGAATTTTGCTGTTTTTCTTTAATTTTCAGAACAAAAATCAGTAAATGCAAAATCATACTTTTCTGCTATTTTCTGTTTTTCTGACAGTGGCATTAATTAGAAGAGGATGTGAACTGTTCAAAAAAATAACTACTCATCATCGAAATCGTCGTCATCAAACATGCCGTTCTCAAGATAGCTGAAATAATCATCTTTGGTAATGATTATGTGATCCAGAAAAGTAATGCCCAGAATTTCAGCGGCTTCCCTGAGAATCTTTGTCGAACTGTTGTCGGCATTGCTCGGTACGGCAGAGCCATACGGATGATTGTGGCAGACGATTATCGCAGAAGCATGCTCTGCAATCGGTTCTGCAAATATTTCCCGGGGGTGTACAATCGTCCTGTTTATTGTGCCGACAGAAACAAGATGAATGTTCAGAACTTCATGAGCTCCGCTGAGTGAAACACAGACAAAATGTTCTTTCTGCTCGATAGCGTAATGCTGTACAAACGGAATAACATCACACGGTCTGTTGATAACGGCGTGCATGTACGAAGAACGTCTGCGCCCAAGTTCAAGGGCAGCAGCAACAGCAAGCGTCTTTGACATTCCCATGCCGTTTATCCGGCTCAGTCTGTCAATCAGATCGTCGCTGTTAGTTTCGTTTATCGTGCTGATTACTTTCTGTGCAAGCTTTTCTACAGGCATGGTGCGTGTCCCGGATCCGAGAATAAGCATCACAAGTTCTATGTCACTCGGAAAAGATAGTCCATTCTGCACAGTCAGCTCCCGGATTCCAGGAGCATTCTTTGGTTTAATAAGATTTGAAAAATTGTCCATACTATAATATATGAAACAAAAGTTCAAAAAGATTAAAAATACAGAGCATAAAATCTATAAAAAATCTTTTTTTTTAAAGATTTTGATAAACAAAAAAAAGCCTGGCCAATTTATGCCTTTTTTTTATAACCCGAAACGTATTTCTTCCCAGATTGCGTTATACTTCTGTAAGTCATGTCGCAAACATGCTGTTTGCCAACGAGTTTTGCTTTGCAAAACTCGCGTCTTTTTTCTCTATGCCTTTTTTTACAAGCCGAAACGTATTTCTTCCCAAACTGCGTTATACTTCTGTAAGTCATCGCCGACGTCCATCTTGAGTTCGACGCGTTCAAGAAGTTCCGGAGAATACATAGGCTTTTTCTTTGTGTATTTTTCTGCAGCTGTGTTGACATACGGAGGAAACCTCAGAGCGTCCAGAAACTCAGCATAGTTTTCGGGTTCATGGCTGAAGTCGATAAACTTCATGGCAAGATCAAAATGCTTTGTTCCTTTGAGGATTACAATCGAATCAAGATAAGCACCGCTTCCTGATTCCGGAATAAAGAAATCAATTGTATCTTCCTGATTTTCTTCCGGAACTTCGCCGTATATATTTTCTGCATATCCGTCGCAGACCCAGTAGTTTCCGCCTGCAAAGTTCTTGCCGAAGCTCTCAGCGTCGAACTTAAGCAGATTCGGAAGCCAATGTTCTTTCAGATAATCTCCGGCTTCTTTGATTTCTGCTTCATCTCTTGAATTGAGGGAATATCCGAGATGCATCAAAGCACTTCCGATAGAAAGACGCATATCGTCCATCATCGTCATTTTTCCCTTGAACTCTTCGCATTCAAAAATATCATATGAACGAGGATAGTCTTTCACTTTTGTCTTGTTTACAGCGATTCCGTTTGCCGCAACACAATACGGTACGCACCATGTCATGTCCGGGTCGTATCCCTTGGCTTTTTCAAGAACCGCAGAGTTTATATATTTAGCATTTGGAAACTTTGAAAGATCAATCTTTTCCAGCATGCCCTGATTTATCATAATTGAAACGTAGTCAGAAGAAGGAATCGTAAGGTCGTAACCTTTGGCACCGGCTTTGAGCTTTGAATACATTACTTCATTTGAATCAAAATAATCACATTTAACAATGCAGTTGTATTCTTTTTCAAACTTTCGAAGAATTGATTCCGGCGTGTAATATGTCCAGTTATAAATACTCAAGACTTCTTTTTTCTCTTTGCATGAAGTCAAAAGTCCAGTTGCAAAAACAATTGTCAATAAAATAATGACATTGAATTTCTTCATTTCAATATCCTTTTGAACAGGATTTTATTAAGTAAAAAAATCTGTTCGTTAAAAAAATAGTGTTAAGCCTTCATACGAAAGCTTTTCATTCTTTCCCGTAAAAGAACAAAATGAGTTTCAAGTATAACGAATTTATCCAAGTAGTACTATAAGATTTCTGATAACTTTTCTGCCAAAAGCTGTTATAAAAGCAAAATAATTGAACAGCAAAAAAAGCGCCTGCCCGACTAGAACAGACGCCTTGCGTTTACGATTTAAAGAGTGCCACCGCAAGCCGCGTCGCGACTTGCTTACTGAGTTTTGTTCTGGCCGCAAAAGGCCACATTTTTGCTTAGCAAAAAACAACAAAACTCACCCAATGACAGTTATTTCAAATTGATTATGCTCTTGTCATAGTCTGCCGGTGGAACAAATCCCATGAGAGTCATCAATGTTGCCGGCCAAGAAGAGATGCCGAGACCTGAGTTGAGGTCTGTTGAGTACTCACCCTTGTACTCTGGATCGTAGATGATACCTGGAACCGGGTTCAAACTGTGGCTTGTCTTTGACTTTGGCTCGCCGTCTGCGTTCTTTGCAACAGAGCCGTCCTTTTTGTGCTCGTACATATCGTCAGAGTTTCCGTGATCAGCTGTGATACACATGATACCGCCAGCTTCTTTGATTGCATCGCGGATACGTCCGAGCTGCAAGTCCATGCCTTCCATTGAGCATACAACTGCGTTGAATACACCAGTGTGTCCAACCATATCTCCGTTCGGGAAGTTCAGGCGGATATGATCATACTTGCCGCTCTTGATGGCTTCGATAACTTTGTCTGTGATTTCTGCACACTTCATCCATGGGCGCTGCTCAAAAGGAACAACATCAGATGGAACTTCAACATATGTCTCAAGTGACTTATCAAACTCACCAGGACGGTTTCCGTTGAAGAAGTATGTTACATGTCCGTACTTCTGTGTCTCAGAAATTGCCATGAGATGAACACCTGTCTTTGTGAGGTATTCTCCCATTGTGCGGTCGATGCTTGGTGGGTTTACGAGGAACTGAGAAGGCTTGTGATTGTCTCCGTCATACTCCATCATGCCTGCATACTCAACTGCAGGAACACGAACTCTGTCAAACTTGTCAAAGTTCTTCTCTTCAAATGCTGCAGAGATTTCCAAAGCACGGTCACCGCGGAAGTTAAAGTAGATTACACTGTCGCCGTCATTGATTGTTCCAACAGGTTTTCCGTTTTCTGCGATAACAAACTCGTGCATATCCTGATCGAGAACACCGGCAACTTCGCTTCTGTATGTCTCGATTGCCTTTGTTGCGCTCTCAAACTGACGTCCTTCTCCGAGTACGTGAGCTTTCCATCCACGGTCAACCATTGACCAGTCTGCGCCGTAGCGGTCCATTGTCATATACATACGTCCACCGCCTGAAGCGATTCTGTAGTCAACGTCTTTGAATGAAGCAAGGAACTCTTCAAGAGGTGTGATAAACTCAAGTGCTGATGTAGGTGGAACATCACGTCCGTCGAGCAATGCATGAACACGGACTTTCTTGACGCCTTCTTTGTATGCCTGGCTGACCATGCCCTTGAGGTGATCGATGTGAGAGTGAACGTTTCCGTTAGAAACAAGACCAATAAAATGAAGAACAGAAGACTTGTCATTTACATTCTTTACAAGTTTCTTCCATGTATCACCTGTATAAAGTGCGCCTGAAGAAATAGATTCACCGACGAGCTTTGCACCCTGTGCAAAAACGCGACCGCATCCCATAGCATTGTGTCCGACCTCAGAGTTACCCATGTCGTCATCTGTTGGAAGACCAACTGCAGTTCCGTGAGCCTTGAGCTGTGTATGAGGACAATTTGCTGTGAGCCAATCCAAGTTCTTCATTCTTGAAGCCTTAACAGCATCACCTTCCTCATATTTTCCATATCCAACACCATCCATGATAACAAGGACAACAGGACCACGACGACCCTGCCATTTTGGATTCTTTTTCAATGCTTCTACTGACATATATAACCCCTTACAAATTATTTCATGGCACCTCTAAAAACTGTCATTCCTGCGATGCAAAGGCTTTCACAAAAAAATAGTTTTTAGCAGATTCCTTTATAGTAAAATTTCATCAGTCCAGAACAAGGTCAGACTGAACAAATAATGTACGCATTATACTAAATTGCATGATTTTAGTTAAGACAGCCCGCAAAATCAAGCTGAAGGTAAAAAAAGGCTTAAAAAAAACAAAAAGTTTCACAAAGACACTCTCAAATAAAATTTCAACTCCGAAAAAAAAGGACTGCCCTTTGCGGACAGTCCTCTCACACGAACATCTCTAAAAGCAAAACTTTCAGAGGCTATTCAAGTTATTTATTTGTGATCAAAAGAGTCTTTGAATCGAGCTTGAGATTTGATGCAACGTCAGTATTCTTACCGAACTTCAAAATCTCAACCTGTGTTACAGAGTTCTTTGATTCGAGGTGTACGACAGCTGTGAAGTATGGGAGAATTGCTTCTGGTGCTGAATCAGAAAGCTTCTCTCCATCTGCAGTTGCGCTCATCCAGACCTTAGTCTTTGTAGCTTTTGCATAGCTTGCAACAGCCTGAACATCATCCTCGCCGACCTTTGCAAAGTCAACACCGTCAATTACAACACCAGCAACTTCGATTCCGCCAGCCTTGAGAGCGTTAAGTGTGTTAACAACTTTCTGAAGGTTGAAGCTGTCCAAGTTGAAGTTGAGGATTGTGCGGTTGCGAACAATCTGCTCTTTTACATCAGCTTCGTTTGGAATTGACTTCTTCTTTGCAATCTCAGTGTAGATTCCATCGTACCATGAAATTACGTTTGAAGAGTGCTGATCAAAAGAAACATGAACAAGCTGCTTTCCATTAAGAAGTGTATCCATACCGAACTGAACCAGTACAGAAGTCTTGCCCAAGCCCTTCTTTGCTGTGACGAGGCCGAGTTCTCCAGCCTTCAGACCGCCATTTGTAACTGCATCAAATGCTCTGATAGGACTTGTTTCAAAAAGATCCTGCTTTGCCATAGTAACTCCTATTATTTAGCCTGTGACTTACGCTTTTCAGCGTATTCCTTCTGCAATTCTTCAGAAACGTTGTTAGGAACCTTTCCGTACTTTTCGAATTCCATTGTGAATTCAGCCTTACCCTGTGTTGAAGAGCGGAGAATTGTAGAGAATCCGAACATTTCAGAAAGAGGAACCTCAGCATTAACTGTAGATGTTCCATTTTCATCTGTAGAATCGATGATAACACCACGACGCTGGTTGATAAGACCAAACATGTTACCCTGGAATTCTGTAGGACCTGCGATAGAAACCTTCATGATAGGCTCAAGAATAACAGGCTTTGCCTTTGCGTATCCCTCGCGGAATGCACCGATAGCAGCTGTCTGGAAAGCGATATCAGAAGAGTCAACTGGGTGATACTGACCATCATTGATTGTACAGCGTACACCAACAACTGGAGCACCGATAAGAGAACCCTTTTCGAGAGCTTTCTTGAATCCCTTATCACAAGAAGGAATATATTCGTTAGGAATAGCTCCTCCCTTGATTGAGTCAACAAACTCGTAATCTTTGCCTTCTTCCTGGAATGGCTCCATGAATCCTGCAACACGACCGTACTGACCAGAACCACCAGTCTGCTTCTTGTGTGTATAGTTGAAGTCTGCACGCTGAGTAATAGACTCGCGGTATGCTACTTCTGGCTCAGAAACCTTAACTTCACACTTATACTCACGCTTCATGCGCTCAACATAAACAGCGAGGTGAAGCTCACCCATTCCCTTGATGATTGTCTGGTTAGACTCAGGATCAACGTATGTCTGGAATGTAGGGTCTTCCTTTGTAAAGCGGTTCAAAGCCTTAGACATGTTAGCTGCATCAGACTTGTTCAAAGGTGTGATAGCCTGTGAGATAACAGGGTTAGGAACGAACATAGATGTCATAGCATAGTTCAATCCGCCGCCACAGAATGTATCACCAGAAGCACAGTCAACACCGAACAAAGCAACGATGTCACCTGGCATAGCAACGTTGATATCTTCCATCTGTGCAGAGTTCATACGGACGAGACGTCCAACCTTGAACTTCTTGCGTGAACGTGTGTTATAAAGTTCATCACCCTTTGTGATTTTTCCCTGATAAACACGTGTATATGTCAACTGACCGAACTGTCCATCATCAAGCTTGAATGCGAGAGCAATAGTTGGCTTGTCTTCAACGTTGAAAATCTCAACCTGCTCTTCGTTTTTGTCCAAGTCCAAAGCGTAGTTGTGAACTTCTGTTGGATCTGGAAGATAGCGGAGAACACCGTCGAGCAAAGGCTGAATACCCTTGTTGTTGTGAGCTGAACCACAGAAAACACCAACAAACTGCTCAGAAAGAGTACCCTTACGGATAGCTGCGATGATTTCTTCTTCTGTTGGCTCTGCACCTTCAAGAACCTTTTCCATCAAAGCATCATCAAAGTTTGTTACTTCTTCGATGAGTTCTGAACGATATTCCTTTGCCTGATCCAACAAGTTTGCTGGAATCTCTGCAACGCGGAGTTTTTCACCATTGTCGCCGTCGAAATAAATTGCCTTCATTCCTACGAGATCAACAACACCTTCCAATTTGTCCTCAAGACCGATTGGAAGTTCAACCATATGAGCATTAAGACCGAGCTTCTCGCGCAACTGCTTGCAGACGCGGACTGGGTTAGCACCCTGACGGTCACACTTGTTAACAAATGCAATGCGAGGAACATGATATCTCTTGAGCTGACGGTCAACAGTAATTGACTGTGACTGAACACCTGCTACAGCACAAAGAATCATGATAGCACCATCAAGAACACGGAGAGAACGCTCAACTTCAACTGTGAAGTCAACGTGACCTGGTGTGTCGATAAGGTTGATTGTTGTATCCTTCCAAGTAACCTGTGTTGCAGCTGACTGAATTGTGATTCCGCGTTCGCGTTCCAATTCCATGTTATCCATTACAGCACCGACACCGTCTTTTCCATGAACTTCATGAATTGCGTGAATCTTGTCGCAGTAGAACAAAATACGTTCTGAAGTTGTTGTCTTACCAGAGTCAATGTGGGCGCTGATTCCGATATTACGTACTTTTGTAATATCAAAGCTCATATTGTATACCTCTCAAAAATAGTTTACAAAGTTAAAACATAAGCGGTATAGAAAATTGTAGAAAATCCCGCATTATGCAATATTTGCAATATGATAATGGAAAACCTTACGAAATTCAATAGAAATTCCCGTGCATTACGCGAAAATCGATTTAAAAAGTAACAGAATAACTCAGCTTGCCCTGCCACCTCACATATTTTGACCTGCAGAACAATGTTAAACCGGCATTCAATGACGAACTTAAGTAAAATCCGTCGACATACGTCCTTGTACCGCCGACATAAACCCCTGTTAAAAATCCGCATCCTGGTGTCACAGACTCCCTCCATGTGAAAGTTTTCTTTCCGTCACAAGATTTTACGGACAATGACGTTACAGACTTACAGACATCGCCGGAAGCCTCAAACGAAAACTTTGCAGTATGTTCAGTTTTGCCGCTGGATTCGTCATCTTTGCGCGCATACTGTACATTGAATTTGGTGCTGCCGTTCTGCCATGCAAAAAGAAACTTGAGCGTATAAACATCATATGTTTCACTGTCCGTCATCATGCCGTCACTGTTAAACGGATTACGGCTTCTTGCTGCCGACAGCTTGACTGGACGGCATTCTTTCTGGACAAGTGTGCCGAACTTCACGTCGCCGCACGGCAGCCCAAACGCAAACTGAGGATTTATCATAATCTGCCTTTTCATATTCAGGCGGCTGCCGGACGGCAGAATTGCATAAGCATTTTCCGCATTGAAAACTGCAAAATTAAATGCAAAGGAGCCTGCTTTTATCCGAGTCTGATTTCTTTCCCAGAAGTATGAATCAGCAAAACCTGCAAACGGATTTTCACAGAATCCAATAATCGTGTTTGAAACAAAAAAATTACTCAGCTTGACACCGAGTTCCAGATCGCAAAATGTGTACCTCGACTGAACATAGAAAGGCTCCGAATAAAACCACGAATTACTGCTCTTGCCGCCATGAACAAACTCACATCTGTTATATGAAAAAACAATCTTTGAGGCAGAACCGAGTGTTTTCTGTTCCCAAAAGCTTACATACCAGCTGCCGTCTTCCAGAGCGGCAAAATCGACTCCCGGCAGAAAAGAATACCTCTTTGACGGTGTAAAAGACAGAGCAAGTGCGTCCGGTGTTTTGGAAGAAGAAAACGACGGCAAGGAAGGCGATATTCCAGGAAGCAGAAGAGACACTGAGGCAAGTGCAGAAGGACAAGACAGTGACGGTTTTTTGAGGCGGGATACAGAACGCGAAAACTTGAGGTTGCCTGCAAGAATGTCAGTATCATACCAGAAATGTTTTTCGTCGATGTGAAAAAGAAGTCCTTTTTTAATTTTGCATTTTTCTTCTATATAATTGCAAAAATCTTCACGCGGCAGAAATCCGGGAAACGTATTAAGTTCTTTCATCTCAGCTGCAAAAATCAACGTTATGTCTTTTCCCGCAAATGCAGCTCCCTGTATAAAAACAGGTACCTCGTCTTTTTTGCACTTTACGTTTGAATAAAAGTCCAGGCTTTCCACACGGCTCAAAAGTCCGCCGTCTTCTTTCCCCGATTCTTTTTCAGAAGAATCATCCGGATTTTGTGCACCGGCAGACAAGACTGCAACAAAAGACAAAATCATTTCCAAACATAAAATACATATTTGTCTCCTATATAATGATTTCATTTTACATACCGCCGTCTTTCAAAAAAAATCCCTGAAAGCCATTTGGTTTACAAGGTGAACAAAGAGCATTTACAAATGCTTACAATAAATATGTGTTTTGAAAGGACGATTTTGTACAATTTATGAAAATTTATCTTTTTTATTTTCTATGTTACTTGCAATAAACTGCAAAAAACAGTAACATCTGCATAACATATCTATTTTTTTACATGCCAGTCTGTTACCGCAATGGTACAGGGAAAATAATTTAGCGTCTTGACACAAAACATTTCGTTAGCAATTTTTCATTATGCGGTATTTGGCTATCATGTTGGCGTAAGAGATTACGCAGGGGAAACATAATGGAAGATACTATTCTCAATGCTGAAGACTCAGCAGCACAGGGCGAAGTATGCCTGAACGGCAATTCAACATTCGAAAATCAGACAGAAAATGAAGAATCAGGTGCAATCACTTTTGAAGACCTTGGTCTCGATGACATCATTCTCGAAGCAATCAAAAAGAAAGGTTTCGTTGCTCCATCTCCTATTCAGGTTCTTGCAATTCCACGTCTTTTGAACGGTGATGCAAACGTCATTGCCCGCGCAAGAACTGGTACTGGTAAAACAGCAGCTTTTGGTCTGCCTCTCGTACAGTCACTCCGCGAAGAAAGCAGCTACGTCAAAGCCATCATTCTTGAGCCGACACGCGAACTTGCAATGCAGACATGTACAGAGATGGCTTCATTTACAACAGGACGCTATCCTCGTACAACTGTAGTTTACGGCGGTGCTTCTATGAGCGAGCAGATGCGTTCACTCCGCCGCGGTACAGAAATCGTAGTCGGAACACCTGGCCGTGTACAGGACCTCATTGACCGTGGAGTTCTCAAGATTGACAAAATCGAATACTTCATTCTCGATGAAGGTGATGAAATGCTCGACATGGGTTTCATCGGCGACATTGAAAACATTTTCTCATGTGCAAATCCTGACTGCCGCGTTCTTTTGTTCAGCGCAACAGTTCCTCAGCCAATTCTCAAGATTGCGCAGAAGTTCATGGGTGACTATGAAATCGTAGAAGAAGAAGGACACGATGAAGAGCCGCTTCTTATCGAACAGCGTTACTGGGTTGTCCGTGAAAGCGAAAAGACAGAAGCCCTTGTCCGTCTCATCGATTATTCGCCGGACTTTTACGGTCTCGTCTTCGTTCAGAGAAAGAGCGACGCAGACAACGTAACAAAAGCACTGGACGAAAAAGGTTATCAGGTTGCAGCATTGCACGGCGATATCCCACAGGGACAGCGTGAAAAGATTCTTGCACGTTTCCGCTCAAAGAAAACACGCGTTCTTGTTGCAACAGACGTTGCAGCACGCGGTATCGATATTTCAGGACTCACACACGTCGTAAACTACGATCTGCCGTTTGACGGTCCGACATATGTTCACAGAATCGGAAGAACAGGACGTGCAGGTTCTGCAGGTATGGCCATCACTTTTGTCCGCCCGGAAGAACAGCGCAGAAAGCTTACTTATTTGAGACAGGCTGTCAAGCGCAGTGCAAAAGGCGAAATGCTCGAAGGCTCAGTTCCTACAATCGAAGATGTTCTCAGCGTCAAGCGCGACAGACTTTTTGCAGAAGTCAAAGAAAAGCTTGGACTGAACGCTGCAGATTCAAACAGCCAGGCAGCTGACATTTCAGAAAATGCAGCCAGCATTTCTGATTCAGCAGCAGCACAGGAAAATGTGCCACACCTCAGAAAAGGTGATCCTATTTTTGACAAGCTTGCGGAAGAACTTTGTTCAAACCAGAATCCGCAGGAAGTTCTGTCTTCACTTCTGGCTGCAACATACGGAAGTGCACTCAGCAAAAACCGCTACGGCAAAATCAACAGTGCCGGCGGACGTGGACGTGACAGAGATGAGCGCGGCGGACGCGGAGCAAGAGCAGATCAGGTTCGTCTGTTTGTTCAGCTCGGCTGGGACGACGGATACAATCCGAGAAAAATTTCAGAATACATCTCAAGACTCGTCGGAGTTCGTGACAAGGACGTCGATGCTATCGACATGGCAAACAAGTTCTGTCTTTTGAGCCTGCCGACAGAAGCTGCCCGCAAAGCAATCGAAATCTCTGCATCAGACAGCATGATTCCTCACATCCACGAGGATGTAAAGGCATCTTCTGATCACGGCAGAGGCGGACACCGCGGCGGAAGAGATTTCGGCGACAGATTCGGCGGACATGACCGTTATTCAGTTGGCCGCGACAGAGAAAGAAGCCGCGGAGGAAGACACGGAAGAGACAGAGACTTCGGTGGACGCGGAGAATCCAGAGCACGCGGCGGCTCACACACAAGAGCAGGAGTTCATACAGCAACTCAGAGAAGCGGCTCGGCAGCTTTCTTCAAGAAATCTGGAGCAGCAGAAGAATACTGATATTGCCAGAAGCCGACGTTCAAAATCGTAAAAGCATAACTTTTTTGAACATCGGCGGACACTGTAAATAAAAGTTTTGGTGTACCAGAAATAAATCAGGTAAATCGATAAAATCGGTTAAACATGTTAAACCGGCAGACCGTAAAATGTACCTTTCTAGCGGCCTGTTCGATTGATAGATGAATTACAATTATATCAAAACATGAATTTCAAAATAAAAATGCCGTTCTTCCAGAAGTTTTCCGAAGGAACGGCATTTTACTTTAGAGCCGGTACAGAAAGTGATTTTATGATACTGAAAAATTAAGAAAAAAATTATCTCTTCTACTCTTCTGCATAAAAAGGCTTGTAAGGTTCGTACTCAGAAAGCCAGCGAACGACAGGAACAGTCCAGTCATCTTCAGGTGTTCCCTCAAGCAGAAAACGTTCAAAAATAAACAAAGTATAGTTTACAATTTCTTCTTTGTCACTTTCAGAAATATCCTGAGCTTCATCAAGAAAATGCTGGATAAAATGAACTGCATCGTTCGGAGAAAAAAATGACGGGGCTATCTTACAGACCATATACAAAGCAGCAGGAATACAGTTTACGCTGTGCTGCTTGAGATAAAGGACAGAACGTGCAATGGCCATCATTTCCTTGTACAGCTCTCCAAGCCATCTGTCTTTTTCACTCTGATAAAAATCCTCATGCTCAAATAAATCTTTGTAAAAATAATATGTGAGACATATAATGGCAATATGCAGACTCGGCACACACAGAAAATGCGGATCGGCTCGGCGCATTGCCTTGACTTTCCGGTCATCGCAATGAGGTCTGTACGTAGTTGTCATTGTCTGCTTATACATCTGATATGCATTGTCGTATGCCTTTACAAGATAACTGACAAACTTACCGCAAATCTCTGTACCGTGCCACAGACCGAACTTCACCTCACCCATAGACATGACATTTATCCAATAATTGATAAACCTCATATATGTATGAAGATATTCAGGAGAAAAAGGAATTTTTTCATCAAGCTTGTGATCTACATGCTTTACAGGAATACGTGTAAAATGTATCTTTCTGAAATACTGCGAAAGAAAAAACTTTGCAATTACAGTAAAAATGAGACTCCACGAAGACCTCAAACTCGGAGGCATAACGAACAGAGTCAGATAGCATCTCATTACACCAAAAGAAGAAATTGCTCGTCCGGACAAATCTTTTTTCTTTTTCATCAGAATGCCCTTTCGTATTCGTCAAGTTTTGCAAGAAGCTTATCATCAAGCTTGATATGCAGATTTTTTTCCTGAGTAGGCAGAACAAGACCTTTCGGACCGTTTTTTGCACGGCGCAAGTATTTTACCTGGGTATAGTATAAATCCGCCTGACCGTTACGACGGGCCTTTGAGTGATAAACTGCAAGATTGCCTGCATACAAAAGAATATCAAGAGGAACAGTCTTATTCTTGATTGCCTTGATAAAAACATAACCGCCTGCAAAATCACGTGTATGAAGCCACATGTCAGCTCCTTTGACAGTATGACGCAAAAGTTCATCGTTTTCGTTTGCAGTACGGCCGACAATCAGCTTCCAGCCGTTGATTTCGTACAGAAGACCAGGGAAAGCTTTCTCTGTTCTCTGTTTTGGCGTCGTATTATGGCGCAAAAGCTGTTCTATTTTGATTGTATTTTTCTCGTTGAGAATTTCGTTGTATTTCGATTCGATGTCGGCAATTTCTTTCTGAGCCAGCTTGATATCATGCTCAAGAGCTTCCATGCCGGACACAGATTTTTTGTACTGCTCGTAGTAAACAGCAGCATTTTCCTGCGGAGTAAGTTTTTCATCCAGACGAATATGAACCTGTTCTCCGGTTTCATAATCTTCGCAGTCAAGAGATTTTCCAACCGCCTGAGTACTGTATGTCAGAATCAAATCACCCATGTGCTTGAGTTTATCTGCACTCTGAAAAGATTTTCTTTTGTCCTCAAGTTTTTTGAGGGCAGCAGACATTCTGCTGTGGCGTACGTTGTACCATTTATCAGCCTGAGCAAGAAGACTTTCTCTGGAAAGACTTGCCGCATGTTCACTGTAAAAAAGATCGACTTTCTCGTTGAAAGAAAAATTTTCACTTCCTTCAAGTTCATCAAAAGTCCTGACAGGGAAACGTTCCAACGAGGCAATTTTGTCCTCTTCAGAAAGCACTTTCTCTTCCGGAACAAAAACACCGCCTGTTACTTCACCCTTGTTCGGACGACGGAACATACAGTCCTGGATATTGCCGTCTACGTCAGTTACAATAACATTAGCGGCATTCGACCACAGACGGATATAGATAAAAAACTTCTGCTGCCATGTGGAGACATCAAATTTTATAATGCGGTCAAGACCAAGCTGACGGCATTCGTTTATACGCATGCCCTGCACATTTGACTTCAAATATTCATTGAAACGCAGAGGCTTATCGTTTTTGGGAATACGCTTTTTTGTCAGATTAAGCCTGCATGACTGAGGAGCCGTACAGACAAGAAGCGTAACAGGCTCACCTTTTCTGATTATACGGAATCCAAGAGTATCAAAACCCGGCTGAACAATTTCCTGTATAAAAGAGCCATCGAGATCAAGTTCGGTAATTATTGCATTTATTTCATTGCAGTTGAGAGACATGTATCTTACAATATAATGATTTTTTATCTGAAATTCAATTATAGCCAAAAAAAATACGCACAGAAAATAGCAGAAAACCATATATCTTTTATTGATGAAATCAAAACTTAATAATACTATCTACAAGATATATTAAACAGAATGTTAGACTTACAAAAAAACTCTGCTTTATTTGAAACAGCAGGTGTGCATTCCCAGATTCTCCTCAGAATCTGAATGATGATGAGCTTGCAAAAGTAAAAGAGAATAGTTTTACCAGGAGGCGTGGACAATGAGTAAAAAAAACTATTTTCTAATCTTCGTGTGTATTGCAGTTTTTTTTCATTATACTTTTCAGAAAAGAATAAAACAGGTGCAAAATTTCTGGAAACAATAGATTTTGAAAATATTTCATCGATAGAAATTTCATTTCGTGAAAAAAATATTTTATGTAACGATGGTGAACTGATAAACGAATTTAAATCTGTTGTACAAAAACTTGCAGTAGCAAAAGATGCATCTGGAAGAATGAAAAGGGTGGATAATGGGAAAGAAAACTGCGGAGACGCTGCCGGAGTAAAAAGTTTTACATACAGGCAGTTTCAAAACAATGGCACCGGAAAATGATTTCTGCTATAATAAAATCAAGAGGAAACCATGACTTTAAGAAAATATCCCATCGGCTGTCAGGATTTTGCAGACATCAGGACACGTGAATGCATTTATGTCGATAAGACCGAATACATATATAACCTTTCACACTGCGGCGGAAAACCTTATTTTTTAAGCCGTCCACGCCGTTTCGGTAAAAGCCTTTTACTTTCCACAATGAGATATTACTTTGAAGGCAGAAAGGAACTTTTTGAAGGCCTTAAAATTGCAGGGCTTGAAACTGAATGGATAAAGTATCCTGTTATCAACATCAGCTTTGCTGGAAATGATTTTTCTGAAACGGAAAATTTAGCTTCTCATATAGACGATTTACTTTTATTTTATGAAAAAGAATATGGAATAACAGAAAAGTCAAAGACATTTTCCGGCAGGTTCAAGAATGTCATTCTGAAAGCAAATGAACAGACCGGAAAGCAGGTCGTTGTTCTGATTGACGAATATGATAAGCCTATCCTCGATGCACTTTATTCAGAAAACGAAGAAAAAAACAGGACTGAACTCCGCGGATTTTACAGCCCGTTAAAAGACTGTGACCAGTATCTGAAATTCATTTTCATCACAGGAATCACAAAAATCAGCCATGTAAATATTTTCTCCGGCCTCAACCAGCTTGATGACATTTCGCTTGATATAAATTATTCATCAATCTGCGGTATTTCAGAAACTGAACTTGATGAGTATTTTACAGAAGACATAAAGGCACTTGCTGAATCAGAAGAAATGTCCTTTGATGAAACAAAAAAACTTCTTGCAGAACGCTATGACGGCTATCATTTTACATACAATACGGAAGGTGTCTATAATCCATTCTGCCTTTTAAAATGCTTCAGTGAAGAAAGTTTCGGTTCATACTGGTTTGAAACGGGAACGCCGACAGTTCTTGTAAAGACTCTCCAGCACCAGCCGCTTTTTCTTGCGAACCTGATTGGCGGACGCAAGGTAAGTGAAGATGATTTTAAAAACTATGACCCGGAGACAAAAAACATGCTCCCGGTTGTATACCAGAGCGGATACCTTACGATAAAAAGCTTTGAAAAATCACCAAGGCGTTATATTCTGGGCTTTCCAAACAAGGAAGT
>JAZQQW010000007.1:0-19374 GCA_045629255.1 Treponema sp. | reverse complement strand
AAAACAGTTCTGGAATACGCCGAGCCTTTATACAAGCTTTGGTCTATCATTGAAGCAAAATATGATCGTGAAGAAAAAACAGGATATTATACTATCTGCTATTATAATGGCAACAGCACATACGGCAATACAATTGAACTTGTAAACAACGATTTGCTTGCTTCTTCAAAGCTTAAAACAGGAATGAAAAAGCAGGAAGTGATTGAACTTTTGGGACAGCCTGTAGAAAGTTCGGCGGAAACAATAGAGTACAACACTTTTGAATATACACAAGGTTATGGATATGTCCTGACCTTTACAATTGAAAATAACGCTGTTTCAAAAATCAAAATATATTTTGAAAAATAAAGCATAACACGCATTTCAAATTAAGAAAGGTGAGGTAGGCGACTGCAGGCACTTGGATGAAGTATTTAAATCGGATCAAATTTTATAAAAGAACTTGAAGATCGTGTCAATTTTAGTTCGCAATTTTATCTGTAAAAAAAGCCAGTTTTCCATCATGCAGCTTTGAAAAAAAATCTCTTTTTGTGTTTTTATCGAACTGGCATTTATGTCCTGTTTCCGATTTAAGAAATAAATATTCTGAAATTGAAAATGTTGTAATTTTAACCAAATCTCCAGTCTTTCTTACAAAGAATGGTTATGGCGACAGACCGCTGAACTGCTGGAAAAAAAGGAACAATTAGATTACGTTAATGATACTGTTAAAGGAATTATTTTCAGAGATGCATTTTGTTTTCAAAACTTGAATTTTCAGGCTATAACAAAAAAAGCCCTGTTAATCTGGAAGATCAAATTTTGATTTGCACCGATATAACAGAGGGCTTGTTTTTACAGTGCATCAGAAAAATAACTGATGTACTGTATGTATTGAATTTTTAGTAGCAGTTTTTACTTTATCAGCAAGTCAGCAAATGCCTTGAGAGCTCCATCCATATTTCCTGAAAGAACTGTCTTTGCAAGTACTTTTCCAAGCTGTACACCTTCCTGATCAAAACTGTTGATATTCCAGAGGAATCCCTGGAACATTACCTTGTTTTCGAAATGAGCAAGAAGTGCACCGATTGTTTTCGGGTTGACCTGGTCTGCATGAATGAGGCTTGAAGGACGCTCGCCTGCAAAGAACTTATTCGGATTGTCATTATTTTTACCGCATGCAAAAGCAATAATCTGAGCAGTTACGTTTGCGCAGAGCTTTTTCTGGCTGGTAGAATCTTCAATTACAACATCCTTTCCTGTCTGGTTTTCGCGGAATGCGATGAACTGCAATGGAATGATGTCAGTTCCCTGATGAAGGAGCTGATAGAATGAGTGCTGTCCGTTTGTTCCTGGTTCACCGAAAATTACAGGTCCTGTAACGTAGTTGATTTTCTCACCGAAGCGGTTTACGCTCTTTCCGTTTGATTCCATATCAAGCTGCTGAAGGTGTGCCGGGAAACGAGAAAGTGCCTGTGAATATGGAAGAACTGCTGTTGAAGGATATCCCTGAACGTTTCTCTCATATACACCGATAAGTGCGTCCATCAAAGAAGAGTTCTTTGTAATGTCTTTTTCTGTAGCATTCTTGTCCTGTTCTGCAGCTCCGTCGAGGAAATCTGCAAAAACCTTTGGTCCGAATGCAAGTGAGAGAATTGCTCCTCCTACACCAGAAGATGATGAATAGCGTCCGCCGATGTAATCATCCATAAAGAATGCAGCAAGGTAATCTGGACTCTTTGCAAGTGGAGAAGTCTCAGATGTAACTGCAATCATGTGCTTAGATGGGTTACAACCTGCCTTTTTGATGAAATCCTTTACAAAAGATTCGTTTGTCAAAGTTTCAAGAGTTGTTCCTGACTTTGAAACAAGAATGAAAATTGTCTTTGAAATGTCGATTGATGCACAAACTGCAGCTGCATCATCAGGATCTACGTTTGAGATGAAATGTGCATCCATCTTGAATGTATTGTTTGCCTTTGCCCAGTTTTCAAGAGCGAGGTAGATTGCACGTGGACCTAGGTCTGAACCTCCGATACCAATCTGGCAGACAGTTGTGAACTTTTCACCTTTTTCGTTTACGATTTCGCCGTTGTGAACTTTGTTTGCAAAGTCGGCCATTTTTTTCTGCTCATTGATGTAGAACTCGCGCTTGTTTACGCCGTCTGCCATAACATCTTTGCCAAGCTGACCGCGGAGAAGCTGGTGCAAGACCATGCGTTTTTCTCCAGTATTTACAACTTCACCGTTATATAATGCTTCGAATTTTTCCAAAAGCTGGCTTTCTTTTGCCAGATCGCTCAAAACAGAAATGACCTGTGCATTTACCTGCTTTGCTGCGTAATTGTATTTGAGTCCTGCGCCCATGGAAATTGAATAATCTGCAACACGCTTTGCAGCGCCGCTTGATGACAATTCTTTTGCAACAGAAACTGAACCTTTTAATGACTGAAGCTTTTTGAAGCTAGCCAAAGTGTCTAAATTATTCCAGGAAATAGACATAAAACGCCTCTTGTAAAAATTTGATTAGCAAAGTATATCAAAAAAACACAAGTTATGCTATAATATGCGAAACTTCATAAAAATATTCAGTTTTTTTGATGGATATTTTTTATCCGGTTTAAAAACTGAGTTTTTTGAAGTCTGTTTTTTTTATTGGAGGTGTCGAAAAAATGACAGGCATTATTATCAGTATTTTGGTTGGAGCATTTGTCGGTTGGATTGCTGGATGTCTTATGCACAGTAAGCACGGATTCTGGTTCAGCTGTTTGCTCGGAATCATCGGCGGTGCTCTTGGCTCATGGCTTGCGGGGCTGCTGGGAATTGCATTTAGTGGTCTTATAGGAACAATTCTGGTTGGTGTTGCCGGAACATGTATTCTTATTGCACTTGTCCGCATCATCTTAGGAAAAAAATTCTAATTTTTTCTGAATTTCAAATAGTTAGCATTTCGGAAAAACTTTCTTTAAAAGTGTCCGATTTATACAAGCTGTCTGCTGTTGCAGTTTTGTACACGCAGACAGCTTTTTTATTTTCTCACAGGCTTATAAAAAAAAATTGACATCGTTTTATATCAATGTTAGCATTTTTATATGGAGAAATGCATGTATTATTCTGTACAAAGTGAGACAAACTCAAATAAAACAGGCATCATTTTTATGATTTGCGGAATCATTATTGCTGGAATCACATATTTTATCCAGCTGTATTTGAGCGGTAAGATTGTTCTTACTGATGAACAGTTTATAACATGCGTGTCGATTTTTTCTGGACTGCTGACAGATGTCATTATCTTATGTTTTACAGTACCAAAATTTCATCTGGCTCTTCATTCGCACAAAGTTTCTGGCCGCATAATAGATATTGAGGAGCATACAGGAACTTACAGAACTTCAAGCGGTTCTATAAGACACTGTACAGTTTACACACCTGTACTTGAGTATTCTGTAAACGGCGAAAAGTTTTCTGGAATCAAGTTAAATGTCTCTACAACTAATAAACCTGTGATTGGAGAGTCTGTCAAATTGCATGTAAGCAATTCTGATTTTTCAAAAGTTATAGATACAAAGCAAATTGTCTTTTTGATTTTTGCAGCAATTATTTTTCTGCTTATGGGATGTCTTTTTGCACTTCCTGGAATTATTTATCTTGTAAATGGAAATGTAAATAATTTCACAATTACAACTGTTAAAGATACCGGAGATACTCAAAGTTATGCTCTGCTTTCAATGTTGATAGGCGGCGGATTTGCGCTTGTTTTTTTTCTGATCGGACTTATAATATGCGTTTGTGCAAACAGCAAAAAGGCTTTGGTACGGTCGGGGGTAAAAAACATCTGCAAAATTACAGATGTAAAAGTCAATCTGAATACTATTATAAATGGCAAAAATCCTGTAAGAATTACTTGCAGAAATAGCAGCGGCAATTTCTTTTATGGGAAAACAACTGCAGAGCCGGATACTTACAGATTGAACCAGACAATAGATGTTTACAGTTTGGCAGATAATTCTGAAAAATATTATGTAGATTTTGATTCTGTGCGATAAAAAAATGAAGATTGAAAAACGGCATAATCAATAAACTGCCGGATTTTTAGATGATGGGATTTTGTATTGAATATAATGGACTCACGTTTTTACAGATTTTATCCTGAGAGAATAATTCAGAATGCCGAAAAAATCAGAAAAGAATTTGGTATGTATTTTAAAGATTTTGTTCTGGCATATTCTTTCAAGACGAATTTTTATGCGCCTCTGCTTTGCATTGTCAAAGAATGTGGTGCCCTTGCCGAGGTCGTTTCAGAGGAAGAATACAACCTTGCAGTTAACGCAGGGTTTTCTGAAGACAGAATTATTTTTAACGGGGTCTGCAAGAATAAATCCCTGATGATACGATGTGCAAAATCTTTTGGCATTGTAAACATCGACAGTGAAGAAGAGCTTGTCTGGGCAGAGGAATATTTTGCTGAAACAGGATTGCCTTTATCTGTTGGAGTTCGTCTCAATTTTGACATAGGAAACTGCATAAAGTCGAGGTTTGGCATTTCGTATGGTTCTGCATTGTATAAAAGGATTGTGGAACTTGATAAAAAAGGAACTGTAAAAATAAAGGGGCTTTCCTGCCATTTTACAAATACTCGGCAGTGTAAATTCTGGGCACGCAAGGCAGATGTTCTGGCTCGTGCGGCTTTGGATTTTTCTGATATACAATATTTTGATTTTGGCGGAAGTCTTGCAGGAAGCTACGAAAAAACGGATACAAGGAAAAATCCTGCGGGAAAAAAGACTGACGGTGAGAAAATTGATTTTTGTTCTGTAGCACAAAGTATTTTTGATACTCTTTTAAAATATGGTTTTGAGAAAAAGAAAATCATAATCGAGTCAGGAACTGCTGTTGCTGGAAGTGCTTTCGATATTACTGCAAAAGTTATGCATATTAAAGACGAAGGTTTTGTAATTCTTGACATAAGTTTTACTGATATGATGATACCAGCTTTGAGTGACAGTGCTGGTTTTGAAATTATTCACTGCGGGGCAATTCAGAAATCTCTTTGCAATTACACAATTACTGGCTGTACATGTCTTGAAAACGATATAATAAAAAAGGGTTTCAACGGAAAGCTTGCTGCAGGTGATTTGATTGTCTTTAAGAATATGGGGGCTTATACTTTGTGTTTTGCAAATAACTTTATCAGACCTGCTCTGCCTGTTTTGAAGTGAAAAATACCTGGCAGGACAGTTTAAGGGTACATCTGAAAACTTTATTTTTTTTGACAGTATGATATTTTTTCCGAAGTATTTTGAATGCTACAGAACATTCTGTTTTTGTTGTGGTTGTTTCGGTTAGACGTTTTCGTTCAGACTGTTACTGGATTTTATTTTATTGAAGAAAGAAACAAATTGATGTATAATCTTTTGTACTATATGAAGTTTGTGTGTCTTTTTCTGAAAAAAGTATTTTTGCCTGTGACGGCGTTTATTTTAAATGCTGTTCCTGGATGTTTTGGTAGCTTTACTGCTGAAAGTTCTGTTGACATGTTTGATGTGAGGGGCGACAAAGATAATGTCAGGGAAGAACTGTTTTACACAGATTATGTTTGCTCTGATGCTGTCATAGCTTCTGCTGCTGTTGCTGAAACTTCTGAAGAAGATTATGCTGTCATAGACGATTACTATGATAGTTATGAAGAGTTTGCATCTGAGTCGGAAGACTGCGAAATTATAGAAGAAGAAGCACCTGTTCTGTTTGATATCGGCGCAACACAGGATGTTTCTGGCTATATGCCTGAACATGTTTTGATTCGTACGATGACACAGTCTTACTGCAAATATTATGAGTTTATAATAGATAATGGGCTTGTCTACGCAAAAAAAGCTGGAGATAAAAACTGGAAGCTTTTTTTGGATACAGGTCTGCCTTTTTTCAATTCGTCAAATCCTGATGACTATTTCAAGATGCCTAAAGCTGTACGTGAGTTGTGCTGTGATGCGGACAGTCTTTATGTTTTTGATGATCAGGGCATTATGTATTCCATATTTATTGCAAAAGGCGCACCTGAGAAAATTTTAAAATGGCGCCGTCTTTCAGGTTTTCCGAAGAAAAATTATGTCATCCAGGATGATCTTGTCTTAGGTAAACGTGGCTGGAGTATGGGAACTCGAAGAGGTGACATTCTATGGTATGAGGACAGATACGGTAATCAGCATCATTGGGGCACAATGGGGCTTGAAACTATATACTTTCTGACTGAAGACGGTCAGCATATCAGATTTACTGACAGCGGTGTGCCTGCTGATTTCAGCCATTCCATCGAGTGTCCGGAGCACGGAGCGTTTATTTCGCGCAATATCAGTGTATCGGGAGATACTGTGTTCCTCATCGGCGACAGGGGAACTATGTATACACGTCTGATTGACTTTGACACAATGGGATGTGATCCGATGTTTTTCCAATATACATATGATAAACTGGAACAGAAATCTCGTGGTTCTGATTATATTTCAAATTATACCCCGTGGGCGTTACCTAATGAAGACTGGACAAAGCAGCCTCCGATACCTCTTGAAGAAGGGGCACGGCTTACAAAGATGATAAGCATAGCTCAGACTGGTTTGGGAAATTATGCACGTGAACTGCGTGTTGCCGGTACAGACAAAGATGGTCAGACTGGATACTACCACAAGATGCTTGGTCAGAGAAGATGGAACTTCACGCAGGCAGAGCTTGTTCTCGATGAATCTGTTTTTCTGGATTCGTCTAAGCCGGAAATGGGAGAAAGTACGACATATTCGTATACTGGATATATTGCAAAAAATGATGCCTGGCTTGAAGGATTTACATGCTCGATTTCCGGAGTGTCGCTTTCTAGTGAAGACAGAGCTGAGTTTGTTATTCAGAGGGGAAATGAAAAATTTAAATGCAGACTTTATCCTGTAGAAAAATGGACTTTTGTCAAGCGTTATGCACCTGGTTTTGATGGTACTCCAAAGTATTATTTCATCACTGCAGAATTTAATAATTATAATTTTTCTGGATATTCAAAAGAGTTTGCTGAAATCCTGAATGATATTTTCAAAGACAGAAGTCATGAGCTTTTTGCATATGCATCGCTTGCTACGACAGAATATTACGAAATTGATGCAGACGGGCAGAGCGGTAATTTGTTTTCTGGTGGACGTATGTCAAACAAATATAGAATTTTTATGACTGCAGACGGAACAAATACTCGTTATCCTAAGCTTCTCAAAGGCAATGTTGCCATGGGGCTTGCTGCATCTGTTTCTGAAAATCCTCTCGATGAATCTTTGATACTTGATACCCATGTTCTGTATCATCCGGAAGATTGTTCTCTGATTGTCAATAAAATTGAGGAAAATAAAAAAATGCGTACCAGAGTTCGTAAATATATGGAAGATAATTATAATTCTCATGGTACTGCACAGAAATCCCGTTGGGGGTATAATCTTGTTGATATTGTAACAAGACTGACTTTTTTGAACAGGATAAACTTTCCGAAAATCAAACAGGTGACTTCGTTTGGGGGGGATCTGATGGATGCAAATGCGTCTTTGTACAGAGACATGCTTTCTTATAGTGACTGGACATATCCGGGAATGCTTGAACTTGCAGATTTGAGGATAAAGTATTATCAGGTATTGCTTGATCAGCTTAGAAATGGCAAAGACGAAGCTTCTCTGCGCGAAGATTTTTTCAATTCTTTTTCTGAGTATTATAGATATGTAGGTGTACCGGAACATCTTGAAGGCAATGGTGACAGACTTGACGAAATATCGATGGGCGGAGTTTTCCCGTGGTTTATGCTGCAGAAGTCTGACGGCACGACTGCTATAGTCCGTCTCAAAAATTCAGCCAGAACAATTCTGGACAGCAAAGATAAATATACAATAGAAGCAAATTTTACACTTATTTCTGTTCCCGGTACAGAAAGTGCTGCATTTCCTGACAGAGATACAGTTATGGCTGACTGGGATAATTTCAACGGTGAATTTGTATGGAATGGTAAAACTGTAAAAATCTACATCAAAAATGCACTGTTTACAAAAAAATGTATATTTGAAGGAAGTGAATCTGCTTCTGATGATTCTGTTTTTGATCCGTTTGAAATGTAATGTAAACTGAATGCAGATTCTTTATTATTAAAATAACGGATTTTTTATTCTGCCGGTTTTTCAAAAATCGATGTTTTCGGAAGATCTGCTTATTTATTTGTGCGGTGAGTTTAACTCCTGTTTTCTTAGGAAATATAATGCTCTGTACCGTAATGAAAGATATTAAATCCGAAATGAAAGTTTTATTATAACCAGAAGCCTTGCTGTTTTTCGGCGTGACTTCTGGTTGTATTATTGATTATTCGTCCTCAAGTTCTGGAATGCGGAGCTTGAGAGCCTGAAGGAACTGTTCTGCTGTTGTTCCTTCTTTCAGGCAGATGAATATACAGTTTTCACCGGCAATAGTACCGATGATTTCTTCCATATTGAATGCATCAAGTGCCTGTGAAACTGCATCTGCATGTCCGCCGAATGTCTTTATGACAACGATGTTATTGCTGTATTCTATGCTGACATATCCGCGCAGAAAGTCCTGAACAAAAATCTGTTCGCTTTCACGTCTTTCATCATCATCTGGCAATGTGTAGACATATCCTGAATGTCCATCACTGATTTTTCCGACTTTGAGCAGCTTGAGGTCACGGGATAGTGTTGCCTGTGTGACTTCAAAACCTTCCTTCTGCAAATAGCCCAAAAGTTCTTCCTGGCTTTCTATGCGGTAATTTTTTATTAATTTGCGTACAGCCTTGAGACGTGTGAGCCTTTCTTTCAAAATAATGCCTCGGTTTTGTTTTGTGATAAGGGCACCTCTCAAAGTTATGAAAAAGATAGCCCGAAATCAGACATAGTTAAATGTCGTATTCACGATTATGTATATTTATGCATTTATTGTCAAGGCATTCAGTATTGAACTTATAAGTAACCTTCAAAAAGTTTTTATGTGCTGAAGAAAAAGCACAGGCGCTTCCTGTTAAGTTTTTTTGAAGCGCCTGTAATACTACTGCATTGTGACGTATGTTTTGCCTGTACCACCGTCTTCCGGCTGTGCAAAACGGAAATCAAGAATACCAGGATAGTGTGACAGATAGTCATGGACAGCCTGCTGCAGAATACCTGTACCTTTGCCGTGGATGATGGAGAAGTTTTTGAAATTATGAATGGCACACAAGTCTATCTGATGTTCCAGGGCTTTCATTGCTTCTTCGTATCTCATACCGAGCAGTCTCAGTTCAAACTTTGGTTTCTCATCGTTAATGATAAGAGATCCTGTATTTGATATCTCTGGCATCTCTGTTGTCTGAATGGCACTTTGTATATCCATAGGGACAATCTGATTCTTCGGGACGCTCATCTTGAGTGAGCCGAACAAAACAGTCCATGTTCCGTTTTTGTTTTCTGAGACAAGCATGCCTTTGCGCTTGTTTGCGCCGGCAAGAATCTGCATGCCAGGTTCCAGAACAATCTGCTTTTTGACAGCAGGAGTTTTCTTTGAATTATTTTTGTTTTCTGTTTCGAAGTGTACGGCTTCAGCTTTTGCAAATGCATCTGCATTTGACAGACGTTTTTTGCATTTTTTCTTTGTCGAGGCATTGTGTCCGCCGGCCTTTGATAATCTCATGCCGTTCTCTGCAAACTGTTCTTCTTCTTTCTGTGCTTCAATTTTTTCCTGCTCCAGAAGAATTTTCTGATTCTCGACTTCTTTTTCGCGCTGTGCAATTTCTTCTGTGAGGTTTGCTATGAAGTCTTTGACGCTGTGAGTTTTTTCTTTGGTGATTTCGCCTTCTCTAAGTTCACGGACAAGATTTTCAAGTTTTTTTCTTGTCTGTGAAAGAAACTCGCTGCTTTTTCTGTTTTCCTCTTCACGCAGTTCGATTTCTTTTTCCTTAACGGCGAGTTCACGAGAGTGAAGTTTGACAGCTTTCTGAGAAAGCTCTGCGTTTTTGATGCGCTCCTGTTTCTGAAGTTCATCAAGTTCTGCATGCTTTGCTGTAAGACCTTTGATGAGTGTTGAAACATCTGCTTTTTCGCTTGAAATGTAATCTCTTGCCTGTTGGATAATGTTTTCCGGCAGACCTGAACGCAGTGCAATATCCAGAGCATGACTTTCTCCTGGAACGCCCATGAGAAGTCTGTAAGTTGGACGCAGTGTATTTGCGTCGAACTCTACGCTGGCATTGATACAGCTTGATGTTGTGTAACCATAGTTTTTGAGAATACCATGGTGCGTTGTTACAACGACAAATGATTTTCTTTCTATTAAGGTATCAAGAGCTGCCATTGCAATGGCTCCTCCTTCCTGTGGATCTGTTCCGCTTGCAAGTTCGTCGAGGAGGACAAGGCTGTTTTCATCTGCAAAGTTCATCATCTGGGCAAGTTTTTTCATATGGCTTGAGAATGTACTCAGCGATTCATCAATTGACTGCTCATCTCCGATATCGGCAAAAACTGAGCCGAACACTGGAAGCCGGGTACCTTCTTCTGCTGGAATAGGAAAGCCTGCCTGATTCAGGAGCGCAAAGAGCGCAATAGTTTTGAGGGTGACAGTTTTACCGCCTGTGTTCGGACCTGTTATGATGAGAATATTTTTGCCGTCCATAAACTGTATGTCTACAGGGACGGCTCTGGAACCGAGCAGCGGATGGCGTGCACCATGTATGACTGGCGGTTCTTTTGAACGGTCAGCTTCCTGTGCGAAGATACCGTTTATCTGACTCTGCCAGCGGGCTGCTGCGTATGTTGAATCGAACAGGACGAGAAGTTCCTGAGCTTTTGAAAAATCTTTTTTGTAGGCACCGAGTTTTTCTGTGACTTCCTGAAAAATCTTTCTAAGTTCTGCCTGAAGCTGATACTCCTGCTGGATGAGTTCGTTGTTTGCTTTGACAGCTTCGTCCGGCTCAATGAAAACAGTCTGTCCTGATGCACTTACTTCATGAATAATGCCGCTTATAGAATTTCTGTATTCGGCTTTGACAGCAATAAGCTGACGTTCTGCTCGGAAAGCAGGTACGTTCGACTGGAGTTTTGCACTCATTGCACTGTCCGATGTGTACTTTCGGATAGAGTTGTCTATTTCTTTGTGAAGTGCGGCGATTTTTGTGCGAATTTCACGGAGTGCCGGAAGATCTTTGACTTCTCCTTCTTTTGTCAGTATGGAAAAAATCTCTCTTGAAGCTCCGTCAAGGGACGGCATTTGACCTGCAAGCTCGGAAAGTACAGGGATAGGCAGACTTTCCTTTGCGGATTCAAGACATTCGCTGGCTTTTTTCTGTACCTGACAGAATATGCCGAGCGCAAAAAGCTGATCTTGTTCGAGCTGTGCACCAGGTGTGCCCAGTATCTTAAAATAAGGACGGCATTCAGGCCATGCAGTTACAGCCTGTGGAAGAGGTGAATGAAGATAAATATTCCATTCTCTTCCAAGTTTCTTGAGGTATTCTATATGTTCTCTGTTATCAGACGGTTCTCGCAAAAGAAGTGCAGCTTTACCTTCCTCGCTCACGGCAAGGCTTGCAATGCTGTCTCGGATTCTGTAAAAGTCAAGTTCTTTTGCTATGGCGCCGGACAGATGACTCTGTGTAATTTCGTTGTTCATAATGAGTTATCATACACTTAAATCTAATTCTTTGGAATGGCATATTGTGTAAGTTTTTCCTCGAGAATGTTTTACGTAAGACAGTAAGTTTGTTTTGCTTGATTTTTTAGAAGGTGGTTTAAAATAGTAAAACCTGCTTGATAAGCAGGTGCATTTTACTTACGGTCCCTAGGGGAGTCGAACCCATCTTTAGAGATTGAGAATCTCTCGTCCTAGCCGATAGACGAAGGGACCAGATAAGGTATTACCTTATTCGCAACAGCAAACAGTCAAAGATACTATATCTTTTTTCTGCATTTTCATATTCACAAAAAGGCAACCTTTTATGTGAACTTGCTTTGCTGACTTTTCTGGTCAGCTCGCTGATAGTTCCCCAAGGAGGATTCGAACCCCCACAGTCAGAACCAGAATCTGAAGTGCTACCATTACACAATCGGGGAATGTGTTGTTTTGATGTTTAGAACTATATATTAAGCAAAAAAAAATGTCAATACAAAGTTTAAAAAAATAGCAAAAAAATAAAATTTATTTTGCCTATACAGTTTGTTTTATTTTCAATAATAACAATTTAATTTTAATTTCAACGAAAAAGAGGTTTTGACAGCCCTCAATAAAAAAAAACTCTGGAATTGTGACTTTACAATTCCGAGTTTTAGCGGTTATAATTTTTATTAAATACTACCATAGAAGAGAAAGAGAGATTATTTGTAAAAGTATTTTAATTTTTTTTAAGGAGTGAAATTTTCTTAATTTTGTAGCTTTATGGATAAAACACAAAACGGCAAGAGTTCATCAACTTTTAATAATCTCGCAAAAGATTTGAGTTCAGCAGAACGAAAAGCAATGCTGAGCAAACTGTCTCCTGTGTCCAGTGAAATTTCGCAGGACAGTCAGATTGTAAACAAAATCAAAGGACGCTCGGGCGGAACTTTTGAGACAAACTATAACTTTCGGCGTGAACCATTTTTTACAAGACTTGTTATCTGGTTTAAAGCAATGTTTCTGTCTGAAAGCGTTGAGGATGTTTATAGCTCAATACTTGTCAGTAATCTTGCAAAATCTGTAGAATGGGATTACCCGGAACTTATCATATATAAGAAAAAACTTTTGTATATTGGTTTCTATGAAAATCTTTTCTCCCTGAAAAAAGCTGCGGATTTTTTCCGCCCATATATCCAGAAATTTGAGAGCGATGAAGGTTCTTTTTATTTGGAACTGTCACGCATTATTATACCTGGCATTGTCAAGCAGATAGAAGAGGAGTCTGATCCGTATAAATATTCTTTTACAGTGCCGATGTCTTCCAGTGCTGAAAATGAACTCCGTGCCGTTGTTGTAAAAACTCTGGAATCGATTCCTTCTGACAAACAGCGCGATATGTATCAGTATGCGCAGATGCTGTTCTGGCTCAAAGCTTTTGTAAATCTGCCGTTTAACGAAATGATTGAACATTTTTTTGTTGTGTCAGACAAAGTCCGCGCCTGTTTTTTCAGCAATGTCAGGGATAAAGTGCTTCAGATGGCGCAGGTTCTTGCAAATTATGTTCATATTGACGAGAGAATCATAGGTACTTTTGTTCTGTTTATGCAGGAAACATATGAAATTCTTGTACTGGAAGATGTTGATGAACGTTCATCCGAAGTAAAGAATTTCCGTGACTGTGCTATTTCAGAAATTTCTTTTATAGAGATGTTTATTAAAGACACACCTATGGAGAAAATAGCCAAAATTGTTTCCAATAACTATTTTTATACAGTAAAACCGTTCGGCGGCGGAGAAAAATGGTTTGACGACCTTTCTGCCACAGTGAAAAAGAACTTTGAACTCCGCCTCCAGATGTGGCAGAATGACTATCAGAAAGACAGGCTCAAGATAAAGCTGTTTGACTATTTTCAGCTGACAACATTCCCGCTGTTCCCGTTCCGTCCGTGGGACAAACTTTGGAACGGCATAAGATTTGACTATGAGTATTCGATAGGCATGGTTAACTATTTCGTAAAGAAGATGTTTCCGAACTATGAAATGTATCTCAAAGGCATCTCTATGGAAGGAGATTTCTCAGTAAGGGAAAACCGCCAGAAACTCAGTGTCATTATGGATAACATGGAGCAGGTTAACGCATGGCTTGATAAACTTGCCAACGACTTGTCAGCAGCCGGTGAATACGGTTCTACATTTTCTAAGTATGAAGGAATGCGTACCCGTACAAAAGGCGCATCCAATCACATAAATATGGTGATGGGATCTGTAAACTCTGATAGTGAAAGGATAATCAAAGCCTTTGTGACACTTGGTGTAGAAATGATCAGGATGATAAAAGGATTCCGTTCCGAAAAAATGGTAGGACAGTATGGATCTCTTTTGAATCTTGGAACGATTCTGCGAAGATTCGGAGATTTTCCTTTGCTTTTGGAAAATATGGCAGTTGAACTTGAAAGAGTTGTTGAAATTGTCCGTACATTACAGCAGCTTGAAATCCCTGTAGCACAGAAAAAATCTTAAAGATGTCTTTTGAAAACTTCAGTTTTTAGAAACTCACTATTATGAAAATGTTTGAAAGCGGTAAATTTATTAGTTCTGACTCTGTTCTGGAAAATGCGCCTGAGTGGGGCATGTCATTGAAAAGCGCCGGCAGCATGCGCTTCCGGTGGAACGAAAAAAATCCGGGCAGAGACAGATTTCTTTCTTCAGTTGCAGGCACGGACCATGAAATTGTCTGTGTTGAACTCATCCATTCAAAGATTGTGTACGCCGTTTCGTCCGCATCTGAAACATACGGACTGAAAGGAGACGGCATCATTACAGCGAACAAAAAACTCATCCCTGTCGTGACAGCCGCAGACTGCATGCCGGTGTTTATATACGACCCTGTGACAGAAGTTTTCGGCGCACTGCATTCCGGCTGGAAAGGAACAGGCATCGTAGCCGAAGCAATAAAAAAAGCCGGCGAAGTATACGGAAGCCGTGCCGAAGATTTCTGCGTAGTCATGGCACCGCACATACATGACTGCTGCTACCTTGTCGACAAAAAACGCGCCGACTATTTTGCGCAGAATTTTACACCGGAGTGCGTAAGCGCATGCTCAGGGACAGACGGAAACAGCACATTGTGGAGACTGTCACTTGCAAAGGCAAACCTTTCCGTACTTGAAAAACTCGGCGTCAAAAAGCAGAACATTTTTGTGAGCAGCGAATGCACATGCTGCAGCGAAAAGTTCGGCTCATTCAGAAGAGAAACTTCACTACTTCCGCCTGATATGGCACAGGAAGAAAAAATGAAACTGTTTACAGTTCAGGCCTGCTGGCTGAAATGGTAAAAAAGTATCTTTTCTTTATGTTAAAGTTTTAATAAATGCTGAAAAATAAAAAAATATTTGCATGGTATATTGATCTATGATAAAAATAATAATGTAAGGACCTGCCGGTGACTTTGGCCATACAGTATACATTGCTATTGCATAAATATAGATAGAATTGTATTATGTATGCATAAAATTACATTATTCGAGGTTCTTATGGCAACTGCAAAAGATAAGGTTATCCTTGCTTATTCTGGTGGACTTGATACAACAGTTATCATTCCATGGCTCAAGGAAAACTACGATTACGACGTTATCGCTGTTTGTATCGATGTAGGACAGGGCGATGACTGGCCAAAGATTAAAGACCGTGCACTCAAGACCGGTGCTTCTGCCTGCTATGTCGTTGATGCTCGTGAAGAGTATTGCAAAGAATATATTTGGCCTGCAGTAAAGGGCAACTGTGTATATGAAGATCAGTATCTTCTTGGTACATCAACAGCACGTCCTCTTATCGGAAAGATTCTTGTTGAGTACGCTCGTCAGGAGAATGCTGTTGCTATCTGTCACGGAGCTACAGGAAAAGGAAACGACCAGGTTCGCTTTGAGCTTGCAATGAAAGCATTTGCACCTGATTTGAAAGTAATCGCAGCATGGCGCGATCCAAAATGGACACTCCAGAGCCGCGAAGACGAGATGAAGTATCTTGAAGACAGAAATATCGAAGTACCTATGAAAAAGGCAAATTCATATTCCTGTGATGAGAATATCTGGCACATCAGCCATGAAGGACTTGAACTTGAGGAGACAGAGAACGAAGGTCTCTATCAGAACATGCTCAAAGAGACAAAACTTCCGGAAGAAGCAGGCGACGGAGAGTATGTAAAGATCGAGTTTGAGCACGGAGAAGCAGTTGCTGTTAACGGCAAGAAGATGACACCGCTTCAGATTATGGAAGAGCTCAACAAGATCGGCGGACGCAACGGAATCGGCATCATCGACCTCGTTGAGAACCGTGTTGTTGGAATGAAGAGCCGCGGCGTTTATGAGACACCAGGTGGAACAATCCTCATGTATGCACATGAGCAGCTTGATCACCTCTGCCTTGACCGTGACACATACCACTTCAAGCAGACACTCAGCCTGCGCGAAAGCGAGCTGATTTATGACGGCAAGTGGTTCACAGCTCTTATGGAAGGCATCATGGCTTTCCAGGACAAAGTTGAAGAAAATGTAACAGGTTGGGTAAACCTTAAGCTGTACAAAGGATCTATGCGTGGAGCAGGAAGCGCCTCACCATACAGCCTTTACAACGAGAGCATTGCAAGCTTTGCAACAGGTGACCTCTATGATCACAAAGATGCAGACGGCTTTATCACTCTCTTTGGCTTGCCACTTAAGGTACGCGCTATGATGGAGCAGAAAGTAGGAAAGGGACAGGCTATCGTAGACAGCAAGTCTCTCAAAAAACGTCCGACAGAGTAATAAAAAAAACTGCCGGACAGCGAAAACACATAACCTGAAGTTATGAGTTTTCGCACAGTTTTTGTTCCAGTTTCCATAGCGGCAAATTATGCAGCCTCGACATTCGCATGAATTTCGGGGCTGCTTTTTTTTTATAGACAGGCAAAACACAGCAGTGTAAACAGCCCGTTTACATAAACATTGCGCTTACCGCGCAAAAAGACATTTGCATTCAAAAAAACATTCGCCAGCGCGATGTTTTTTTTATGGGAGAGAAAATATGACAAACAGAAAAAGCGGAGTATTGCTTCATGTCACATCACTTCCTGGTACGCCGGGAATTGGAACAATGGGAAAACAGGCGTATAAATTTGCAGACTGGCTTCATAAATCAAACCAGACACTGTGGCAGGTACTCCCGTTAGGACCGACAGGCTACGGAGACAGCCCTTACGCAAGCTTTTCGACATTTGCCGGAAACCCGCTCATCATAGACCTGGACAATCTTCTGGAACGCGGCTGGGCATTGAAAGACGACATAACACCGCCTGACTACATAAAAACAGAAGGAAAAATAGACTTCGGCTCAGTCGTCTGGTGGAAAATGCCTGTACTCTATAAATGCGCCGCATACTTTCTGAACAACAGCAGCCAGGAAGACAGAGTAAAATACGAAGCATTCAAAAATGACCAGTCCGCCTGGCTTGACAACTTTGCAGCATACACGAGCATCAAGAAATTCTACGACGCCGAAGCACAGAAACAGGGCGTAAGCGGCACAGCAAGCATGTGGAACCAGTTCTGGCCGAAAAACCTCGCAAGCCACAGCCCGTCAGCAGTATCCAAATGGATAGCAGAACACACACAGGATATCGAACAGATCAAAGTCGTCCAGTTCTTCTTTGACCAGCAGTGGACAGCACTCAAAAAATACGTAAACGGTCTGGGCATCAAAATCATCGGCGACATACCGATTTTCGTAGCCGCAGACTCCGCAGACGTCTGGGCGAACCGCAGATTATTCCAGTTTGACCCCGAAACACTCCTCCAGAAAACATGCGCCGGCGTACCTCCAGACTACTTCAGCGCAACAGGACAACTTTGGGGAAACCCTCTGTACGACTGGGAAGCAATGAAAAAAGACCACTATTCATGGTGGATAGCACGCATCCAGAACATGCTCCGCCTCGTAGACATGGTACGCATAGACCACTTCCGCGGATTTGAAGCATACTGGCAGATCCCGTACGGCTCACCGAACGCAATCAAAGGCGAATGGATAAAAGGCCCTGACAAAGCACTGTTTGCAGCAATCAAAAGGAAACTCGGCGACCTCCCGATCATTGCAGAAGACCTCGGCGTAATCACACCGGAAGTAGAAGAACTTCGAGACAGCTGCGGATTCCCCGGCATGAAAATCCTCCAGTTCGCATTCAACGACGGCACATGGAACGAAGACAGCAGCCAGATCAAAGACCTGCCGCACAACTACAAGACAACAAACCTCATAGTGTACACAGGCACACACGACAACGACACGACAACGGGATTCTTTGACACATGCAAAGAAGAATGCCGCAAAAACGCCGCCGCATATTTCGGACTCCCCGAATACGCATCCTCAGCAGACCTGACACAGGCCATGGTCCGCGCAGGATTCGCATCAGTCGCAGACACATGCATCGTACCGCTCCAGGACATCTACTGCATCGGACACGAAGGCAGAATGAACATGCCGTCCACAACCGGAACAAACTGGGCATGGCGCATGCAGGATAACCTTCTGGACGAAGCAGGCAGCGACCTCCTCAGAAAACTGTCACTCCTGTACGGAAGAAACATACAGGAACAAAAATAAAACATTATGAAAAACGGGTTTGAAGCCATGAAAACACATGCCTCAAACCCGTTTTTTTTATAGACCGCACATTTTTTGCCGCACACAGATACCATATTGTAATAAAAATAGTTTTTGTCTATAATAACTGAAACTTTAGAAAGTATTATTTTCTAAAAAACATAACAAAAAGAATAACAAAACCGGAGAGAACAAAAAAACATCTTATTAAAGGAGGTATGATAAAAATTACGTCCATGTAATTTTTATCATTAAAGTTTGCTCATGCGTTGCATTCACAAACTTTGATAATTTCCTAAGGAGGGAAAAATGAAAAAAATTCATACTTCGATTCGTGTTACAGAACTTCAGACTGTATCAAAAACAATCATTTCCTATTACAAAAATGATTCAAACCTTGCCGATGACGCTTTTTTAAAGCAGACATTTGCCACGCTCGATGAGCTTCAGGCCCAGATGACAGATTCAATCCATAACGACAAAATTGAATCAAACCTTGCAGAACTTGACACAGTGCGCGACAGGCTTGTAAGCACGCTCGGCACCGCCCTTGAAGGCTATGCAGTACTGCCGGTAGCAGCACTTGCAGAAAATGCACAGAAAGCACTGACTGTTTTCAACAATTACGGCAAGAAAATCGCAGGCGAAAGCTTTGCCTCAGAAAGTGCACTGATTGACGGGCTTCTGCTTGATATTACAAAAGAAGAAATCAAAACATGCACAAAAGAACTTTCGGGCATCGACGCAATCATTGAAGACCTGAAGAAAGCCCAGGACGACTTCAGTAAAAGTTATGCAGAATATACAGCAGGCAATGCAGACAAGGCAGTCTGTGCAACTGATTTAAAAAGAAAAATAACATCACTTGTAAATGTTTCTTTACTTCCATATCTTGACGGCATGTGCATTGCCCAGAAAGACAAATATGGCAGTTTTGCCCGTAATGTAGAAGCAGAAATTGAAAAACAGAACTCCATAATTAAGGCAAGAAAGACCAAGTCTGAAAAACAGTAATAATAAAAAGACATCAACTGTCTTTTTTTATGAAACTGTAAAGTGTAATTTGAGCGAAAAAGACCTTTTTTATGTCGTGAGCATTTGCTCAAAGGGCAA
>JAZQQW010000006.1:0-13336 GCA_045629255.1 Treponema sp. | reverse complement strand
TTTTTTTTCCTGAAGAAGTTTTGATAAACCGCTGGTAAAAATCATCAATAATGCAGTATAATTCTATAAGATCGTTTTCGGTCATGGCATAACTCCTTTGTTTTTCGTGTGGTAACTAAATTTTAAAGAATTACGCCTTTTTTGTAAATTTATTTATAACTCGAAATTTGACCTCATAAATAATTCTCCATTATGCTATCTTATTTGGAATACAGTTAGTACAAATAGCATTTTTCTTATAGTGACAACTACTTGGAATTAAGTCAATAAAGCTGGTGCAAAATGTCGGTTTTGATATGCCTCCTGTCTGATTTCTTTTTCCTGCATTATCATAAGCCCATTAAAAAACTGCTGAGTTTTTTGCTTTTTCATCTTTAGGTTTAAGTATCAAATCAAATTTGGGAAGCTCTGCCATTTTCAAGGTTCTCTGTGTATAGCCAATATATCGTCAATGTATTTGTTTGTGATTCTGTCTATAATGATTATTGAAAAAATCAGATTTGTATGAGACAATAGAACGATGTTCACGAACGTAGCGAATCTGCGGTGTTGAACTCGACGGGCATTTCTGTGATGTTTTTGAATTGCTCTTATGTATCTGTTTGGGATGCAGATACTTAACAAAAGGATAATATCTGAATATTTTGGGGTGGGAAAATTGAAAAAAATTACTTTAATTGCGCTGGCTGCAATGTCTTTTGCCGGTGCTGTGTCATTATGTTCATGTGGCAAAAACTCTGATGGAAAAAAGAGCAGTGCCGTCAAAAAATATACTTATAATATAACATCTGCATCTCCTAGAACGTGGTGTCCTACAGACTGGGAATTTAATGAAGAAGGCGTTGTCCTTGATTATACGACATCTTCTCTGTATGAATATGTTTTGAATGAAACAAAAGACGGTTATGATACAATCTGTGAGATGGCAAGTGATTTTCCGGAAGATGTAACTTCGGAGTATGCCGGAAAATACAACATACCGTCAGATGCAAAAGAAGGTTTTGCATGGAAAATCACACTGAACAAAAATATCTTGTGGGATAATGGAACTCAAATAGATGCTTCGACTGTAGAGTATTCCATCAAGCAGTTTTTGAATCCGCAGATGAAAAATTATCGTTCATCTAATTTTTATGCAGGAACTGTTCCGCTTGTAAACGGCGATAAATATTACAACGGTGAGTGTGACTGGGGTGATGTAGGATTCATCAAAAATGATGATTATTCATTTACGGTTGTGCTTGCTGTTGAATCTTCGCGATTCATGTTCATCAACAATATATCTGCAATTACTCTTATCCGTGAAGATCTGTATGAAGCTAACAAGAAAGAGACAGGCGGACTTATTAAAACTTCGTACGGCACTTCTTTGGAAACTTCTGCATCTTACGGACCGTACAAGATTGCTTCTTATCAGCCTGATAAATCAATGCTCCTTGAACGCAATGAAAACTGGTACGGATGGACAGACGGCAAGCACGAAGGTCAGTACCAGACAACCGGTATTTATCTTCAGTATATAGTCGAACATGCGACGGTTCTGAATCTTTTTTTGCAGGGTAAACTTGATGAGACGGCTTTGTCAGCTGTCGATCTGGAAAAATTCGGAAACAGCGAATATCGCATGATAACTCCTCAGACATACACATGGAAATTCAGTTTCAACATTGATAAAGAGTCCCTTAAAGCACGCAATTCTGCTAACGAAAATCATGTTGCCATATCAAATCTGAATTTCCGTCATGCACTGTCTCTTGCCATGGACAGAAGAAAGTACTGTGATACAATCGGAATCGGTTCTGATCCGATGTATGGACTCATTAACTATATGTATCTTGCAGACCCTGAGAATAACATTGCTTACCGTGATACAGATGCTGCAAAGAAAATTCTGTGCGAGATGTACGGCACGAATTCTGTAGAAGATATTACCGGATATAATCAGGACGAAGCAAAGCAGTATTTTGACAAAGCGTACAAAGAGCTTTTGGCTTCTGGTGATATCAAAGAAAATGACAAATTTATCATTGATTTTCATACTTACAGCACAAATGATGCATATATGAAAACTGTAGCTTTTCTGCAGAATGCAGTTTCAGAAGCTTCCCGTGGTACCGGCTTTGAGAACAAGATTGTTATAAATCAGCTGACAGATCAGGACTGCAGTGAGAATCTGAAAAAAGGAAATGCAGACCTTGTCATGACAAGCTGGGGAGGTGCTCCTCTTGATCCGTATGGTATACTCTGGTGCTACTGTACAAGCGAAGCTTCAAATGAATATGGTTTTGATCCTTACAGTGAAAAATGCACTGTAAGTATAAACGGAAAAAATATAACAAAGACATACAATGAATGGTATTTGGCTTTGTGTCTGAATGAATATGCTGCGGCGCCTTTCGATGTTAGAAATACAATTCTTGCAAATTGTGAAAAAGGTCTTTTGAGTTATTACAATATGATTCCTATCCGTAATTACAATACAAATTCCATGCTGTCTCAGAGAATTGTTGAAGGTTCTGATCATTATATCAATCCGCTTGTTGGATACGGCGGCATCAGATACAGATCATATACTATGGACGATGAAGAGTGGAACTCATATTGCGCAAAGAACAATAACCAGTTGAAGTATTGATATGCTTAAGTATGTACTTAAAAGAATTGCACTTTTAATAATAAGTCTCTTTGTAATAATGACCATGCTTTTTGTTCTTGTCCGTCTGCTTCCGAATCCGATTGAGGCCGTTCCGGGCAACTTCGATAAAGCTTTGCGCGATATGCGCGAGGCATGGGGATACAATAAGCCTGTTATGGTGCAGTACGGCATTTTTCTTCGGAATGTGTTTACCAGATGGGACTGGGGGTTCTGTACTACAATGGGAACTTTTCTACAGCCTGTCAATGAATACATAGTTGTAAAGCTTCCGGCGACAATATATGTTAACGTTATATCTGTTATCATTTCGCTGCCTCTTGGAATTGTGTTCGGCATTGTCGCAGCAGTCAACAAGAACAGGTGGCCTGATCATGTGATTCAGGTTTTCATCATGTTCTTTATTTCAGTTCCTTCGTTTATCTATGCATTTCTTTTGCAGTATTTTGTCGGCTATAAGCTGAGTCTGTGTCCGCTTGTTTTCATGGACGGCACTGACTGGTTTTCGTGGCCGATGTTTCACAGCGCAATTATGCCGGTTCTTGCCCTTTCTTTCGGGCCGATTGCCGGCAATATGCGTCTGATTCGTGCAGAACTTACAGAACAGCTTACAAGCGAGTATATGCTTCTTGCTCGTACAAAAGGCCTTACCCGCTTTCAGGCGACAGTCCGTCATGCGCTCAGAAATTCTATGGTTCCTCTTATGCCGTCATTTCTAGGCGACTTTATCGGCATATTGGGCGGCTCTATGATTATCGAACAGATTTTTGCTGTGCCGGGTATCGGACGTACGTATGTGCAGTCTATCTCCGTCAAAGATTACAGTGTTTTTCTTGCAATAAGCATGTTTTACATAACAATCGGTCTTGCTGCCGGCATCGTAAGCGATTTGAGCTATGGTTTTATTGACCCGAGAATCCGTATGGGAGGAGGCAAGACAAATGAACTGTGATAAAAATGAAAATGATGAAATAAACAATATCCCGAAAGAAAAATTTGTTTTTGTCCAGAAAGATGAAAACCACGGTGAAACAGTACTTTCTGCAAAACCTGTAGGATATTTCCAGGACGCACTTTTGCGCTTTGCCAAAAACCGTGGTTCAGTTGTGTGTTTCTTTATTATTTTCGCACTTTTTCTGTACGCATTTTTTGGACCTCTTTTTTCGCCGTACAAGATGACCGACAAGGACGGATATTATTCTTATGCTACGCCAAAAAGTTCACTGTTTTCCAGGTTCGGTTTTTGGGATGGCGGCGTGAAGATGGAAGTTAATTTTCAGACATACCAGTATCTGGAAAATATTCCCGGTGCGGTGATGAAGTTTTATGGCAAAAAAGAAAGAACTGTTGCAAACCGACCTCAGGTATGGTACTCAATAAAAGTTGACAGCTATGCAAAAGTTGGCTGGGTTAAAATACTCCTTACAAAAGACGAGTACGAAGAAGCCAGAAGATGGGAAGAAGAAACAGGTCACAGATTGTTTTATCCTATGATAGATGCAGATAAAATAAAAAACACTGCATATAAAAATGATATGAATGCGTGGTTTCTGACAGATGCCAAAGGTAAACCTGTTCTTGATATGAAAACTGGCAAGGTAAGTGATATTTTTCTTCGAAAAACTGTTCAGGATACAGACGGGCAGAGCGGAACTTTGGACGGCACTGACGATTACGTTTATTATGTTTTGAAAATGAACGGCTCTCAGTATGAAACGCGTGTTTTGTACAGTGAATGGTATTATTACAAAAACGGACATTATGCTTCGTTTCTATTTGGAACAGATACGTCAGGCTATGATATTTTTACACGTCTTGCACACGGTGCCCGGCTTTCTCTGTGTTTGTCGCTGTTTGTCTCTGCAATCAATCTGCTGCTCGGAATCGTCATTGGGGCTATGGAAGGTTATTACGGCGGAACGTTTGATTTGATTTTTGAGAGAATAAAAGATATTGTTTACGAAGTACCAGCACAGATAACTATGGTGTTGTTCCAGTTGTATCTTGCAAAAAAACTTGGACCGGTTGTTGCTTTGTTTTTTGCCTTTATCTTCTATGGCTGGATAGGAATTTCATCTACGGTGCGTGCTCAGTTCTATCGATTCAAAGGACAGGATTATGTAAATGCGAGCCGTACTCTTGGTGCAAGTGATGCCCGCCTTATTTTCTGCCACATACTTCCGAATGCTGTTGGATTTATTATAACGGCATGTGTTCTTGGCATACCGGCTGTAATCTTTTCTGAAGCAAATTTGACATACCTTGGTATAGTAAATTTGGATAGTGATAAGATAACAAGCGTCGGAACAATGCTTAACAATGCAAAAGATGCACTTTCAAATTATCCGCATACAGTATTTTTCCCGGGAATGTTTATTTCACTTCTGCTTGTTTGTTTTAATGAATTTGGAAATGGTCTTCGTGATGCCTTTAACCCTTCATTGAGAGGTACAGAAGATGAGTGAAAAACAGACTGATATTTTAATGGAAAAAACTTCTGATTCTGAACTTGAAGTAAAAAATCTTGCCATCTCATTCAGAACTGGCAGGGGAATGGTTCGCGCCGTACGTGGGATAGATTTTAATCTCAAGAAAGGTGAAACTCTTGCTATAGTAGGCGAAAGTGGTTCCGGTAAATCTGTGACGGCAAAAGCTCTGCTCGGTATAGAAGCTCCGAATGCAGTTATTGAAAGCGGACAGATTTTGTATCATGGAGAGAATCTTTTATCTCTTTCAGAAAAGGAGTTTGAAAACAAAGATATACGTGGTAATAGTATATCTATGGTTTTTCAGGATCCGATGTCATCTCTTGATCCGATTATGAAAATCGGGCCTCAGCTTACAGAAGCCATGATATTGAACAGTTGCCGAAATAAAGATAAAAACAGTCATATTTCTAAGCAAGAAGCTTATAAGCGGGCTTTGCAGATTATGGAACAGGTCGGTATACATGAACCGGAGAAAAGGTTTAACCAGTATCCGTTTGAGTTTTCCGGAGGAATGAGGCAGCGTATTGTCATAGCTATTGCAATCGCAGCTCATCCTGATCTTCTGATATGTGACGAGCCTACGACAGCTCTTGATGTTACGATTCAGGCACAGATACTGGATTTGATTAACAGACTGAAAAAAGAGAACGACATGAGTGTCATATTCATCACGCATGACCTCGGTGTTGTTGCAAACGTTGCAGATAAAATAGCCGTTATGTATGCAGGTAAAATTGTAGAATACGGAACTGCCGAAGATATTTTCTATCATCCTGCACATCCGTATACATGGGCACTTTTATCGTCTATGCCGGACTTGGATACCAAAGATACTCTGGACGCTATTCCAGGCACTCCGCCGAACATGCTGAATGAGATTGTCGGAGATGCATTTGCACCGCGCAATAAATACGCGATGGCAATTGATTTCGAAAAAGAGCCGCCTATGTTTAAGATCAGTGAAACTCACAGGGCTGCTACGTGGCTTCTGCATCCGTCTGCTCCGCATGTGGATATACCGGAAGCATTGCGTGACCGTATTGCCAGAATGAAAGAGCGCAGTTAGGCAGAGTTTTTCGAATCATTTTTTTGAAAATGCCTCAGTTGTTTTCTGAGTTCAATCGAAGGAGATTTGTGTGAATCAAAATGAAATGTCTGACAGCAAGATGAATGATCAGAATCTTCTGCAGGTGGAACATCTTAAACTTTACTTTGGTAAAGAACAGTTTCGTGCAGTTGATGATGTAAGTTTTGACATAAAAAAAGGTGAAGTTTTTGGACTTGTCGGAGAATCCGGCTGCGGAAAAACTTCAACAGGAAGATCTGTCATACGTCTGCACAAAATCACAGGCGGACGCATTTTTTATAAGGGTAAGCTTATTGCATCGGGTGAGCTGGATAATATAAATGCAATAAAAGCTGCAAAAGCTGAATATAAACAAGGTGCTGTGTCAAAAGAAGAATATCTTGATATGGTTGTACGGAACAAAAAAGCAGTTTCTGAATCCCGTGCACTTTCGCGGAAAAATAAATTTGAAACAAGTATACAGATGATATTTCAGGATCCTGTTTCATCTTTGGATCCGCGAATGACAGTGCGTGAAATAATTGCAGAAGGGCTTCGCATCAAAGGTACTTCAAACGAGACACAAATCGCTCTGCGTGTAAAAGAAGCTCTGGTTAAAGTAGGACTTTTGCCGGAATATGCCGACCGGTATCCGCATGAGTTTTCTGGTGGGCAGCGTCAGAGGATCGGCATAGCTCGTGCAATTGTCATGAACCCTGAGCTTATCATAGCTGATGAGCCGGTCTCTGCGCTTGATGTGTCCGTCAAGGCACAGATTATCAATCTGCTTAATGACCTTCGCAAAGACATGGGACTTTCTGTTTTGTTTATAGCCCATGACCTTTCTGTCGTTAAGTATTTCAGCGACAGGATTGCCGTTATGTATGCAGGAAAAATCGTGGAGATGGCTGATGCAGACGAGCTTTTTGCAAATCCTTTGCATCCGTATACAATTTCTCTTTTGAGTGCGATACCTTTGCCTGATCCGCATTACGAAAAAAAACGTAATCGTATCATTTATAATCCGGAAACTGCACATAATTACAGCAAAGAAAAACCTGTAATGCGAAATCTGACACCGACTCACAGTGTTCTGTGCAGTACAAAGGAACTTGAAGCTTACAGGAAAAAACTCGGTTTGCAGTCGTCGGCAGGAGTGAACTTGTTATGACAAAAACTGTCAAAAAAATTCTGTATCTTGTGTCGGGGGTTGCCGTTGCTGTCGCTGCTGGATTGGCAGAGAAAAATTGCACGGCAGAAACGTCTCGGGCTTTTACTGCATGTCATATATGGTGTGATGGATTTTTTGTAAGTGCGGTACTTTTCCTGTCTGGGGGAATTTTGACACTTGTGTCCGGTTTTGGTGGATTTGATGCTCTGAAATATGCCTGCATCAAATTCCGTGAGAGATTTTCTGCTTCCTCAAAAAAGCACAGTTCGTATTTTGATTACGTAAACGATAAAAAAGGCAAAAAAACAAAAGTGCCTGTTGATATGCTGATAACAGGTTTTACTATGCTTATCGGAGCTTTTGTATGCCTTGCGTTTTGTGATTAATGTGATTAAGTATAACACTTTTTGTCAGTTGTAAGAAAAAAACAAAAATAAATAAAAAAAGATTGTTTTTGTATTGACACAATTGTCCTTTTTAGGTATTATCATATTACAATTTATTTGGAGCGATGGCAGAGTGGTCGAACGCGGCGGTCTTGAAAACCGTTATACCCTTTCGGGTATCGGGGGTTCAAATCCCTCTCGCTCCGTATCCTAAAGCAGTTTAGGGAATTTGGAGGCGTGGTAGAGCGGTAATACAACGGTTTGCTAAACCGTCGGTTCCCTAAAGGGCCGGGCAGGTTCAACCCCTGTCGCCTCCGCTACTAAACAAGGAAACTTGCTTAGCGTGAGATTGCTTGTTTGGATTTTTTTTGAGATTGTAGCTCAGCTGGATTAGAGCATCACCCTGCGGAGGTGAGGGTCGCACGTTCGAATCGTGTCAGTCTCAATATTTTACAGGTTTTTGGATTATTTGTTTTAAAAGTTATATTTTCAAAACAAATCAGCCTGCGCTCAATGTTCCTTGTGTAAAGCGTATGTTGGTGATTCAAAAAGTCCTGTTTTTTTTTGCACTTTTTAAATTTGCATATATTTGAAATCTCTGAAAATTGCAATTTTTAGAGGTAGCTTTGGAAATATGACGTTTTGAGCCTTGTGATATTGAGGTTTAAAACTCGACAGCAGTCTCCGGAAAAGTTTTTTGGAGATGCCTTATATTTGGAAAGATGTCCGAGTGGTTTAAGGTACATCCTTGGAAGGGATGCGTAGGAGCAATTCTACCTGGGGTTCGAATCCCCATCTTTCCGTTTTGCTCAGATGCTCTGCACGTTACTGCCAGAAAACCCCGCCAGATCGGGAACGAAGCAACGGTATTTGGTTTGTAGCGGTGCCGGAGATTATCTGAGCTTTTTTTGTCCTTTGCATTTTTATCCGCAGTGGTTTCATGCAGTCTTTTATTCTTCCATTAAAAATGATATAGTGTTTCATTCAAATCTGACATCTCTAAGGATCCTGAGGATTATGTTTGAGAATATCTGATGAACTTGAAGTTTTATCTTTTGTAACCAGATGCAGGTAAAAACTTTCGCAAACGTGACGATTTTTTTTGATGCCTTTTATACTCGATGCAAGAGATTTGATATTCATGGTATTAGGAGTTTTTCATGGCCCATTGTATTGTTGAAGAAGCAGAAGCTATTCTGGATAAAGAGTTTCCGGTTTTGGACAAAGGTTTTGTCCGCCTGGTAGATTATTATGGCAGTGACCAGCGTATTGTTCAGGCTGCTCGTGTGTCTTATGGAGAAGGAACAAAAACAGTGCGCCAGGATGCCGGCCTTATTGATTATCTTTTACGTCATCAGCATACATCACCTTTTGAACAGGTTGTTTTAACTTTTCATGTGAAAATGCCTATTTTTGTTGCACGACAGTGGGTTCGGCACCGTACAGGACGCATGAACGAAGTTTCCGGCCGTTATAGCATCATGAAAGATGAGTTTTATGTCCCTGAAACTTCATGTATTGCAAAACAATCAACAGACAATAAACAGGGACGCGGTGAAGTTCTGTCAGAAAACGAAGCTTCAAAGATTCAGGATGATTTTGCAGCTGGTCAGAAAGATGCGTACGACATGTATTCGCAGATGGTTGACGGAGGCCTTGCACGTGAGATTGCCAGAATAAATTTGCCGCTTTCTCTGTATACGGAGTTTTACTGGCAGATGGATCTGCATAACTTGTTCCACTTCCTTAAACTGAGACTGGATGGTCATGCACAGTATGAAATCCGCGAGTATGCAAAAGTCATGCTTGATATGGCCAGAAAAGTCTGTCCGCTTGCAACTGCATCATTTGAAAATGATATGCAGCAATCTGTAAGTTTTACAGGAGAAGAAATGGAAGCTCTGCGTGCTGTTCTTGATGGCAGAGAAAATCCGCTTACAGATAAAAAACTTGAACGCTTTAATGAAAAAATCAAAAACGGCGTTCAGCTGTAATTTTTAGGAATATTGAAAAAAAAGCCCCGGACTGAAGTTAACCGATTTTTGGTAAAGGCTTCATATTTCGGGGCTGTTTTTTTTGAAGGTTAAAAATAAAACCCTGCAAAACTTATGAGATTGAATTCATTGTTTTGCAGTTTTTTTTGTCAGCTATGTTTTATGTTAGTTTGCAGCCTGGGCTTTTTTTGCTTTTACGCCGTCTGCAAAGAGCTTATTCTGGTCAGAGCGGACTGGGGCAGAGAACTCAGGAGCACCGTCTTTTTCTGAAATACGGTAGATAGCGTTTGTATCTGTCTGATATGCCGGGCTCTGAGGATTGTTAATCCACCAGTCGAGAACTGAAACTACGCAGAGTGTGTATTTAAGCAGGTTTGCGTTGTTTGCAGCTGTAGTCTCATCATCGCGCTTTGCTCCAAGCAGAACGTCGAGACGCTTTGAAGTTGGGTTTCCGACTTCAAATTCATAGCGGTTCCAAGGATTTGTAATACCCAGAACAGGTTTTTTGCCAACCTGGCTGCTGTCGATACGCAGAACAAGACCTGAGAACAGCTTCTTGAGGTATGTAGTACGTACGTTGATAGGCTTGTATTTACTGTCGTTTGTCGGTTTGTTGAGTGTCGGTGCACTGAACTTGTAGCTTGGGAAGAAGTAGTACTTTGCCCTCCAGAGCATGTTTGTTATAGCTTCTTTACCGAACTGAGTCTGAGAGTAGTCTTTCTGTGAATACAGTGTATTTACATACTGGCGAAGGTAATCACCGTACTTTTTGTTGAACAGATCTTCGCGGTAATAACTCCAGTCAGAGAAAATTTCAGAGATTGTGTCGGTCTGCTCGTTCAGAGGGTCGTCTCCCTGAATTGCAAAAGTGATGTTGCGGCAGCCCTGGAACAAGTCTTCGATGATGCGGATAAGAACAACTGTAACTTGAAGACCGTTCTTCGGATTGAGCATGTTAAAGCCGTCATCGAAAGAGTAAATCGGCTGGAAGTAAGGATACATATCTGGATGTGTTTCAAGATTTGAGAATCCTGCATCCGGATAAAGCTGTTCAAGTATTTTGAGACCAGACTTGACTAGATTGTCAAACTGACCTGCAGCCGGCTGTTCAGCAGCAGGCTTCTTCTCTTCTTCAGTTTTTTCTTCTTTTTCGTCTTCGGTTTCTTCTTTCTTTTTCTCTGGAGTCAGGATGTCAAATTTTGAAAGATTTACAAATTTCAAAATCTGTACAACCTGTGCAGTAAAGAATTTCGGGTATTCAACATATTCTGTGGCACACATTCTCATCAAAAGAGGATACATACCGCGGATAATCTGATCGCAGATATACAGCCATTCTGTGATAGCCTGCTTTGCGAGGTTCTGGACTTTTTCCTTGTTGACACTTGGATACTGTGTGAGGTCTGAGAAGATATCTTTTATCAAAAGACCTACCTGCTGTTCTCCAATGTAGTAAACTGTGAGAAGCTCTTTGTATGTTGCGCTGACAAAAGGAACCATCATAGCGACAGTCAGGTTATCAGCCTGTTCGATGAGAGTGTCTCCGACACTTTTCATTTCAAACAGAGTCCATTTTCCGACAGTTCTCAAAAGCTTAAACTTCAAGTCTGTTTCAGAAGCAATTCTTGCCTTGTAAGTATCAGGAGAAATCTGAATAAAAGTCTTCATTGTGCTGATGAAAGACTGCATATGGTCAAGGTTTGACTTGATTCTATAAGCACCGAAACTATGAGAAAGTTTCTTTCTGTTTTTTGCAGACATGCGGAAGAAAACATTGAAGATACCATGATTTGGTTTAAGTTCGTATTCTGGAGACATCATCAGGGCATCAATCATTTTGAGACTGTGAGAGTCCAGTGCTGTTGGCAGTTCACTATCAGATTTTGGAATTCTGACTTTTGGAGCTGTCTGTCCGGCACCGGCTGATGATGGTGCTGCTGATCCGGAAGATCTCGATGCGCTTACTGTGCTTCCAGAAGATACTGTTCCGCGGACAACTTTGCTTCTGGCTCTTCTTTTCTGTGTAGGAATTTCTGTAGGAACAGAGCGTTCCTTTATAATTTCTCCACCGAGCTTTTTCTGCATTTCCTCAGCTTCTTTTGGGTCGATAGTACCGATATTTTTGCGTGTACGATCCAGTGTACCTGGTTCAAAAGTTTTTTCTGCCATAATTCTTTCCTTGTGAGTTCTTCTATTATAACCGAATGCGGTATTTTTTGGAAATACCGGCAAGAGCTTTAAACGAGATTTTTTCTCCACTTGAGGTCATTAAAGTTCCCTCAAAAGTTCCATAAATTGTATGATATTCAGTTCTGACAACTAAAGCACTTATCCGGGCTGGATATTCTGATATAGGCGTGAACTGTAAATCAACCATGTTTTCTGTATCCTGTATGTTCCACGGTTTCATTATACCGTAACTATGCGTAATTCTGACGTTTGGAAGCGGCGTTGTTTCATTATCGCAGAAAAGAACATTTGCATTGTAGATGTCATTCTGGACTGGCTCCTGTGATGATACTTGCAGCCTGAACGAAATCTGTCTGCCGTCAACATATCCAAATCCTGTAAGGTATTCACCTGATGTGTGAAATTTCATGTATGAACGAGTCATATCAAAGAAAGCAATGCCGTCTTTGTCTGACATGGTGATGGAGTCTTTGTTTTTTGGAGAAAGTGTCATTGTTCCGTGCAGCGGCAGTGTCTGCATGTAATGTGCAGAACAGCGTCTTAAAGTCGGAGACGGCATAATTACAGTGATTTCTGCCGTTTTGTCAGACTGCAAAGGACTTGAGAAAGCGGCATTTGTACCCGGAAAAGCTGAGTTTCCTGTCATGTTAAAGATAACGGACAGCCTGCCGGTCTTATTGTCCCAGCTTATACGGAGATATCGGTGCTTATTCCGGTTGAAAAGACAACCGGTGTTCAGATTGTGCGGAATAAATCTTTTTCGAGGGCCGAGTACAGAACGGTAGACAAATCTTTGTTTTGTTTCGGTATCCCAGAAAATCAATTCAGCATAGCCGGCAGCTTTTGCATCGAAAAACTCTATGCATCCTGCGTATTTGTCCAGTAGAAAAAAGTAGGACAGACGGCTTTTAATGCGTAAATTTGTTATCCATACCGGCAGAAATGTAAGAGAAGAATATGGTTGTTCAACACCGCGGATGTCCAGTCTTTCCGGATGACCTGAGTGTGTGCCGAAAAGACATTTTCCATTACTGACAAATTTTGCCGGGCAAGGTGTTATGCTGCGATAATACAAATCAGCCTCTGAATAGTTTTTTTTCTGAAGAATCCGCTGAAAATTGCAATTTTTAAGAGACTCCCTCTATTTTTATCGGTTTTGAAATCGATCGTGTAAGTCAAATCTGTTTTTTGTATCAAAAAAATATATCTGCCGTTGAAACAGTCTTTATTTACGATGAGTAATATTTTTTAGGTCAAAATTCAAGTTTCTGCTGAATTGAAAAGTTTGGCAGAAACCATTGGATTGCATCATCAACAAAGTGAAACAAAAATGCAGAAATGCTGTAAAAGAAATGCCTGAACATTCCTGTTATACTTCTGGCTTTGT
>JAZQQW010000005.1:0-19417 GCA_045629255.1 Treponema sp. | reverse complement strand
CTGGTGTACGAGAGGTACTGTTGATGGGCGGCGTCCACCGAAGAGGATTGCAGAAATAGGTACTCCTTTTGGATCTTCCCATTCTTTTGCGATACATGGACACTGTCCTGCTGGTGCTGTGAAGCGTGCGTTTGGATGTGCGAATTCTTCGCCCTTTGGAGACTTGTCCTTTGGAAGAGCATCGCGTGTGTTTCCCTTCCAGTCAACAAGCTTGCCCTTTGCAGGATATCCAATCTGTTCCCACCAAACATCTCCGTCTTCTGTAAGAGCACAGTTTGTGAAAATTGTGTTCTTTGATGCAGAAATGAGAGCGTTCTTGTTTGATTCTGCAGAAGTTCCTGGAGCAACACCGAAGAATCCTGCTTCTGGGTTGATTGCATAGAGTCTTCCGTCCTCACCGAACTTCATCCATGCGATGTCATCACCGATTGTCTCAACCTTCCATCCAGGAATTGTTGGAATAAGCATAGCAAGGTTTGTTTTTCCACATGCTGATGGGAAAGCACCTGTTACATACTTAACTTCGCCCTGTGGGTTTGTGAGCTTGAGGATGAGCATGTGCTCAGCAAGCCATCCCTCTTCGCGAGCGATAACTGTAGCAATGCGGAGTGCGAAACACTTCTTTCCGAGAAGTGCGTTTCCGCCGTATCCTGAACCATAAGACCAGATGAGGTGCTCTTCTGGGAACTGAGAAATATATTTGTGCTCAACGTCTGCGCAAGGCCAAACTCCGTTGTCCTTTTCGCCGTTGTTAAGTGGCTTACCAACTGAGTGGAGACATGGAACGAACTCACCGTCTGTACCGATAACGTCGAGAACCTTCTTTCCTGCACGTGTCATGATGTCCATATTCAAAACAACGTACTCAGAGTCTGTAAGCTCGATACCGTTCTTTGAAATTGGTGAACCAAGAGGTCCCATGCAGAAAGGAATGACGTACATTGTGCGTCCGTGCATACACCCCTTATAAAGTCCCTTCATTGTTGCCTTGAGTTCAACAGGATCAATCCAGTGGTTTGTTGGACCAGCATCTTCTTCCTTAACAGAAGAAATAAATGTGCGTCCCTCAACACGTGCAACATCTGATGGAAGTGAGCGGAACAGAAAGCTGTTTGGCTTCTTTGCCAATGGAGTAGCAAGACCAGCATCAACGCACTTCTTCATCAAGCGGTCGTATTCTGCTGTAGATCCGTCACAAACGTAAACATCGTCTGGTTCACACATTGCAACACATTCGTCAACCCAAGCCTTGATTTTTGGGTTCTTAATGTCATTAAGTGTCATAAAATAACTCCTAGATTGAAAATCAGCAACAAAAAACAGGCAGCCTTTACAACGATTTTGCTGCTAGTCAATTCTGCAATAACACAGAAATACTGATTCTTTTTTACTCGATTATATTATTTTTTAAATAACTGTTCAACTATTGTATCGTTTTGGAGACAAAAAAAATGCAGACTGTACTTTTTGCACGCCGTTTTGCGTCCATAAATGTACAATCTGCATCTGTAAATCCTGATTTTCAGATAAACTGATTATTTCGGATCACTGATTTCGATATGGAAATTCTGAAGAAGCGAAATAAATGCATACAGCTTTTTATATACATCAACACAACGCTGCTTGAGTTTTCCCTCTGCAACTCTGTCAAGATCTCTCCAGTTTCTGATCAGCTCAGGGTGAGGTTTTACAAAATCTTCCAAAGCCATCTTCAGGTTCTTTGCAAAAGTAATCATATTCTGCCTTGCCGACAAAAGAACCTGTGCTGCTTCATTATTTGCATCTCCCAAAAGTGTCTCAGAAATGTTCTTTGCTTCTTTATCACGCTCTACACGAGGGTAAAAAGTCTTGAGTTTCAAACCGTATTCGCCGTTTTCTGCAAGTTTTTCATCAAGCATGGAAATACGTCCGGCAGTATCCATCAACTGATGAGATGCTTCACTCATCGGCTGAGAAAGCGACTGATTTGTCCATTCTCCTCGGACAACAAGAATATCAGAAAGCTCTCTGACATCTTTCTTTACATAGCCAAGCAAAAACTGTTTCAGATATGCAAGAGGATCTGCATATTTAAAACCAGGCAAACCTTTTCTGATAAAAGCTTCACTGCCATTTTCGTTATAGTTTTTAAGCGGTTCTATGCTGACATTACCGAATATCTGATTCAAGAAATTGTCTACTTTACCAGCTGTTTGACGCTGCTTGAGATTACTGAGAACATCTTCTGCAGTTTTGCGAGTCTGCAGGATAAAATCATCGATAACATGATATTCTTCAGGTTTGATAACCTCGCGGAATCCCGGATTGTCTGTCATAAGCTGAATCATCATTTCAAAAACTTTCTGATCACGAAGCTGACGCAAACGGATAAGAAGCTTTTTCCATGAGGAAATTGCAATAGGTTCAACACCTTTTATGTTTTTCAAAACTTTAAAGACATTGTCCCATTCAGGCTCTGCCAGAAGAGGCCATGCAACTGCCGTAAAGTTTTTAATATCTTCAACAAGGTAGCTGGATCCTATAGCCTGAAACTTCGGAGGTGTACTGAAATTTCTTTCCTTCAATGTGTTGTCAAATTTCTTGAGAAGGAAATAAAAATCATACTGAACAAAATTCTTAAGCAGAATAAGCTTTGTATACAAAGAATCAAACTGACGAATTTTCTCGTTTGAAAAATCAGCATTGAACTTCTCAATCTTCATATTTGCCTGTTCTGTTATCTGTTTCAGGGGTGTAGAAGATGCAAGCTTAGTGAGATTATCTTCAGACAATTCCTCAATGATTTTCTTCTGTTCGTCAGAAAGAGATAAATCTATAACAATTGTCTTGAGAGCAGTCGGCGTAGCACTGGTAAACATGAGCTGTGCAGGAGAAATAACATTGTACATCTCATAAAAAAACTTTGCCATCGAAGGATCAACTTCGTGTGCTGAGGCTCTCAAAAAGTGATATTTAGTTTTAGATAAGTTCTTTGCTATACGCTTAAGCATTTTTCGCTTAATTGCGTTGTCATCACTGCTGAATAGTGATGAAAGCAGATTTTGGAATAAATTACCACTGGCCATACTATAACTATAAAAGATAGTTTGTGTTTAGTCAATGAAAAGAATTCCTCCAAAAACCATATTTCTTAAAACAATGATAAATCAAGATGAAAAAAGTAATTTTTCAATAGAATTTCACCCAAATTCATGTATTTTTCATGTAAAAAGGATATCCTGCTTTACATTTCAGTTCACTGTTTCACTGTTTCAGTACAGTTGTCAAAAGTAAAAAACTCATTATAATAGAAGATTATGACTGAATTATTGGCGCCTGCGGGCAATGTAGAGGCACTTGATGCCGCAATCGGAGAAGGAGCAGATGCTGTCTATCTCGGACTAAAAACTTTTAATGCCAGACTCCGCTCATCCAACTTTTCATGGAGAGAATTTGAAGGCACTGTTGAAAGCCTGCACCGTATGAATAAAAAAATTTATGTTACGGTAAATACACTCGTTGAAGAACGCGAAACAGAAAAATTATACAGACTTTTGGGCTATCTGAACAATATCGGCCCGGACGGACTTATCGTACAAGACTTCGGCATCATCCGCATGTGCCAGGAGTTTTTCCCACAGCTGAAACTGCACGCATCTACTCAAATGAACGTCGAAAGCGCAGAAGCAGCAAACCTCCTCGTCAGAGAAGGCCTTGAGAGAGTTGTCCTTGCACGCGAGCTCGGCCTCGAAGAAATTAAATCTGTCAAAGAAAACACAAAAGCACAGCTTGAGATTTTCGTACACGGTGCTTTGTGTGTCAGCGAAAGCGGACTCTGCCAGTTCTCAAGCTTTTTGGGCGGCAAATCCGCAAACAGAGGCATGTGTACACAGGCATGCCGCCGTCTGTATACAGCAGAAACAGGCGGACTTGAACAGACAGGATACTATTTCTCCCCATGTGATTTACAGCTGATTGACCATGTTCCAGAACTTATGAAGCTCGGCGTGGACAGTTTCAAAATCGAAGGCCGCATGAAAAGTGCTGAGTACGTCGGTGCTGTAACAGCAGCTTACCGTTATGTAATGGATCACTGGGAAAAAGACCGTAAAGGTTCAATTGCAGAAGGTAAACGTATCCTGAGTACAGATTTTGCCAGAACAAAGACAGACTACTGGTACGGCTTTAAGGATATAAACGACGGCATAGACAATGCCGGCGAAAAAATCCTCAATCCGAACCAGGCAGGCGGAACAGGCATTTATCTCGGTAAATTAAACCAGATCAGAGAAGCAACAGCCGGCGAAAAAGCAGAAGAAGCTGCTGTTTCATCAAAAGAAATCAGTATTCAGATGGGAACTCTTTCCGGAGGTTCATACGATCCAGATGCAGGTGACAGTATCCGCCTGCACAGAAAAGATGATACGGGACGCGAAAGCCACAAAGTACGCCTCGTCAAGACTGACAGTAAAGGTCGCAGATGGATTGACATACCTGCCGGATTCAAAAACGGTGATGAAGTATATCTTTTGCAGACAAAATCCATGTCAAAACACTACAAGAGAGTTTTGCCGCAGGATTTGTCATCTTTCCGAAAGCAGCCAGGTGCAGACCGTCTGCCAGTGCTTGACCTCACACCGCTTCCAAAAGGCGGCTTAGGCTGGTTCCCGGAAGGAATCTATATTGCAGTATCTACAGCACAGGATGCACATATCGCACAGACTATCCACCCGGTACGAGTCCTTGTTGAACTTAACAACGAAACAGAGTATGACTTTCTGCACAAAGACAAGAAAGAAAAGCCACTTCTTCCATTCAGCAGAAAATCTGTATTTATACAGCTTGATCCGTTCCTGCCACAGGGACAGATGGAACATTTCAAAGAAGTCCTCAACACTCTGCTCGAAAACGGCTATACAAACTTTGTCGTAAACAACCTTGCTCATATCGAACTTCTGAGAGGCAAGAAAGACATAAACCTCATAGCAGGTCCTTATCTGTATACACTCAACAAATGGGCTGTAAGCTTTCTGGAAAACCAAAACGTCATGGCTGTCCAGATGCCTTACGAAAACAGCGAAACAAACCTGTCCGGCACATTCGAAACTCCAGCAGAACGTTCCCGCATCCTGCTTCCGGTTTTTGCATACCCGACATTGTTCCGCATGAGATTCAAACTGCCGAAAGACTATGACTTTTTATATTTCTTCGACAAACAGGAAATTCCTTTCAAGATAAACTCAACATCAGACGGTTCGTTTGTCATGCCTGAACTTCCGTTCAGCCTGCTGGACAAAGTAAACAGTCTGCATTCAAACGGCTGGAAAAGACTTCTTCTGGACTTCTCAAAAACAAAGGTCACAAAAACAGACCTCAAAGACGTTCAGAATCTTATGATTTCAAGAGGTCACATACCAGATTCTTCCAGATACAACTGGAAAGACGGTTTCTACGATCCGGAGAAAATAGAAGCTTATCAGGCAGCGAATGCCAAAAATGCAGCGAACGCAGCCAACGCATCAAATGCAAAAAACAGCAGACCGTATGCAGCCGGTAAAAATGTACGCGGAGGTAAAAATACACCGCAAACATCATCAAAAGGAAAAGGTGCCAGAAACACAGAAAAAAGCAAAAACTTTTCAAAAGGCCGCAAAGATTCACAAAATAAATCAAGATGGTAAACTGACAAAGCTTTGATTCCGTAAAGCCGGACTGATCCGGCTGACAGTTTATGAAGCCAATGACATATCAGACGGCATAAACTGTCAGCCGGTAATTTTTCCTTAACCGATAAAACTTGCATGCTATGGAAATTATCAGCATGACAGAATGTATTTTACATCTCTTTTATCAAGACCCGACATTCAGACCAGTTAACATTCCATAGAAAAATAACGTTTTGCACCCTGAAATAACAAGATGCAAAACGAGTAAATATTTTCACTTTCATTTGCAGAGCATTTGAAAGTATGTTATTAAGACCTGGGAAAAATCATCATTTTTTAACACAGCAGATAACTCCCTAAAAGTTTTCGAAAGAGTACCCGTGACCTGGCAATTATATCAGAACGGCACAGAAGAACAGTCTTCTTCCTGCACAGCTGCCATATTCGTCGCAGAAAGTACCTGAGCGCTCTGCTCCATCGTATTTATTCCAGAAGCTTCTGAACCAGAATTTTTCTTCTGTTCCCACTCCTCCCTCTGCTTTTTCCCAAGAGCCAGAAGTTCAACATGTTCTGCAATAACATGTATTTTACTTTGATTTTTACCTTCCTGATTTTTCCATCTGTCCTGTTTGAGCCTGCCGACAATACGCACTCGTCTGCCGATTCCAGCCCATTTGAAACATACATCCGCAAGTTTGCCGAATGTATCAATATCAAAATACGACACTTCCTGCTGTAATTCTCCGCTGGAATTTTTGTATGAATGATCAACAGCAATCGGCATAGTGCAGACCATGGTTCCAGTCTGCAGCTGCCTGCATTCCGGCTGCCGCACAACATTTCCTTCAAGGATAATCTGATTCAATGAATTCATTATGTCCCCCGCGTAATAAAGATATTTCGTAAAATCAGCAGAATAAATGCTGCGCGCATAGCATCTGTCCTGCCAGGACAAAAAAACAACAGCCTGCAAAACAGCTTTGCCAGTTGTCATTTGTCTCTTATATAAATATGTTTCGCGGAATTTTATTCTGTACAATTTCATGCAGAAAAATTTATTTTTTCTGTTTTTATTCTGCAAGTCACTTATCCAAATTTGCATTTATCGAAGGACAGTATTTTTTTATCAGACATAAAAACAAGGCAGAAGCCATCCACATTAAGATGATATCGGCCAAAATATCATATTCAGGCGTCTTTTTCACCTGATGTCTGTAATTTATTCATTTGGATTATTTACAACACCAGAAAAAAGAATCAAACCACTTTGATTGTCTTTTATCACATAACAGAACGGATGATCTGCTGTAAAAACGGCATTTACCTCCGGTTCGCAGGATGCTGATTTTGCCATAGAAAGAGAAACTGCAGCTGCCTTTGTCTTCTCTTCATCAACGCTCACTTTTGTTTCATGCAGAATTTCATCAACATAAATATTCTGAGCATTATCAACAATGTTAGAAAAATCAGCAGACTGTGAAAATACATCAGTAATTCCAAACTTCATCAAAATATCTTTCAGACTGACTTTCTTATCAGACTTGAATTTAGGAAACGAAACACAGACACTTGTGAAACAAGATTCTTTTTCAAAATCAGAAAGCAGCTGATTAAGGGCAAACTTTGAAAAATCACAATTACATTTTCGAGGAAGCATAACAATCATAGAACAATCTGAATTTTTGTAATCAAACTGAATAATCTGAAAATCGCCGTTATCATAATATGAATACGCATTTGTTTCATGCATCATTTTTATTCTTACAGATAAATCAGATAAATCAGATTTATCTGACGAAAGATAAAAATCGCCGTCTATCGTGTTTTCTTTTGGAAACGGATCAAGCCACTTCTGATTAAAACAGAGCGTATTCAGAAAAACAAGTTTAGTTTCCGGATTCAAATCATTTTGCAGAAAATTTGCAATTTCATTTTTTGTTGACTTTTTTATGAACTTATTGATCTTTTCTGTTGTTCTTGAATCCACAAAGTTAACGGAGAAAATATCAGTTCCAAGTTTTTTGCAGAAATCAGAAAAACTTTTTTTTACATAAAGAGTTTTATCAACCCAGACGGAATTTGAATTATTCTCTATAGACAAAATAACCTGCTTCATCTGAGAATCATATTCTGTGCCGTCAAGTTCAAGGACTTTAGAAATCTGTCCTGAAGTTTCACCGGCAGATGCATTTGACATTATGTATAAAAGATTGTAAACAGAAATTCCTGAAAATGACATATTTTTTTCGGGAACATAAATACTCTGAAACAACTTTTCTGTAAAAGAATTTATCTTTCGGGAAATTTCAGAATCAATCTGCCCTTCATCAATATGCATTTTTCCAAAACCATAATCTCTAAATTTGCAGCCACCGGCAACGGCAAAAACAAATACAGAAATGGCAAGCAAAAAATTTTTCTTCATCATTTCCCCTCCATATTCTTTTTTATGCCACTAAAACTTTCTCTCAATAATTGTTTTACAAAAAAATATATGATTACTAACTGATTCTTACATATCCTGTATTTTCGATGATTTCCTGTCCCTGAGAAGATAAAATCCATTCGATAAATTTCTTTGTATTCTCTGATTCGCGATTTTTTACAGTCACTGCAAAGAATGTGTCAAAAATAGGATAAGTTTTATTGCGGATATTTTCCCTGGTCGGTTCAACACCGTTCAAAGCAAGCATTTTTACGCCAGGATTTTTTGTCATCGTTTCAACATAATAACGGAAAGAATAACCAATTGCATTTGTGTGATTCTGATAATCAGACACTACATCAATAAGACCAGTCATGCCGTTTACATGATGTGTTTCCGGTGGAATAATCTGTGCGTCCTTTCCCATAAAAGCAACAAACGCTGTCTGGCTTCCACTGTTTTTATCACGCTGGAACGGACGAATCAGAATATCGTTACCGCCAACTTCTTTCCAGTTTATGATTTTTCCAGTGAAAATATCTTTAATCTGATTAACTGTAAGGGAATCAACAGGATTTTTTGAATTCACGATGAACACAAAGGCTTCATACCCTATCGGTGTAAAATTAAATTCTATTCCGGATTCTTCTGCTGCAAGAAGCTGCTCTTCTGATGGTTTTGCAGCAAAAATAATATCACGTTCACCTTTTATCAAAGCTTCGTAAGCACCGACTGTATTTGAATAATCAATAATAACATTTTCAATATCTGTTTCGAATTTACCATCTCTGTTTTCTACCCAGCATTGTGTATTTTGAGGATAGACAGCCTGAGCCAGCGAACAGTAAACTGGCAAAAGTGCTGTGGCTCCATCGATAACCGGAAGTTCATCATCTTCAGAAAATTTAAGAGTTGATTCTTCTTTCAGGGAATAAAGTTTTTTTGACTTTGTAAACGGCAGATAGTCAGACTGATAAACAGACCATCCATCAGTTGCTTTTACGGTAATTGAAGGAATATATTTATATTTATAATACCTGAGTCCCGTGTCAGCTCCGAAACAACAGGTGAAAAGAAATGCAATAATTATCAAAACTGCTTTATTCCATTTTTTATAAATAAAACCGCGCAGAACAAAAATAAGTTCCAGGGCAAATAAGATGACAGAATAAACAGGAAGCCCTCCATGAAATGCATTTGTCAAAGCAGCTATTATAAACACTATAAAACAGGTTATTGCAGCAGCAATGGCTATCAAAACCGTAAGAGTGATAAAAAGCACATTTTTTGTATTTTTTTTCATTTTTCCTCGCATTCAGTCCAAGATGCACCCGGATTTTCTGTAGAATCTGATAGACAAAAAAACATGTCTGACAAGTTTTCTGTAAGCACGTTTTTTCTATCAGCAGTATGAAGATTTTATCTTATTATTTCAAGCATATCTGCTTATCTTTTTGTAACTAATTGCAGTCACGTATGTTTATATCGCAAAACCTTTATAGAAAAATATAGCACTCATTGATTGTCCGTGCATCATTTTTTTACAAACACATCATTTATTTTTTTTTGGGGCAGAGATATGCAAATCCCTTGTAAAATGAAGTTCTTTCATTTAGAATGCTCTTGTAGGGGTGGATTCTAAATATGAGGAAATTACTGACAAAAAAGACAGCCGTTATAGCCGGGTGTGCAGTCATGCTGATTGTTCTGGCTTTCATCGGTTTTTCTTTCATTCCTAGAGATACAGAGCTTATAAACGAAGAAGTTACGATTTATCTCAAGACTTTCAGAGAAAAGCAGATTGAACTCTTTCATGGATATGTAGATGATGATGAGCTTGTAAAATCTATTTATAAACAAATCAAATGTTCAAAAAACGCTTTTAAACTCGAAAAATTTGTTGAATCAGCCGGAGAATTTACAGTTGTGTTCAACACATCCAAGAAAAGATATTCCATACAGAACGATAACTGGATTTACAAGGAAAACTCTATTACTTTCTTGAAATGCCACATTTGGGACGAGCTGATTGAGCTTCGCGGACGAAAAAGTTCTTTTATAAACGAGACTGGAATAGACAGACTTTCCAGTGCGTTCAAACAGTCAGAAAGCTTTTTCGATAATGTGGCAGTTCATGTAAATGCTGCAAATCCTACGGCAGGTCCGGAGTACAATAACAACAGATTTATCCTCAAAGAATATATTTCAAACATAAGTATGCTCTGTTATCTGTACGAATCAAAAGAAATCAATCCATGCAATAAGAATATGACGACTTACAAAAGATTCAACCGCTTTGACGGTGTAGACTGTATGCTTGTTGCAGAATATTATCCGAAAAGCGGACCGTTCAAATCGGCTTTCGGTAATATGATAGACTATTCCATATCTTATTATGTAGGTGATGAAATGCTTATGCATGCAGTTCTTACAAAAGATGTTCCCGGAATGACAGAAACAACAGATGCCGTTGTATGGATAAAAAACAAAAATGATCACTACATTTATAAATACGGCATAGATTTGACTCAGCAAAAAGTCACATACTATAGTGTAGAATCTATGTTTGACTGAAAAGAAAGCAATACTGCCAAAACTAACTGCCCGGCTGAAAAAACATAATGCCGGCTCCAAAAAAAAGTCAGTAAACCAAAAACCGACAAACGGTAACAAAAAAGCGTTTCCCGAAAGATGAAAAACACATTTCAAGCGGGAAACGCTTTTTTGTAGCATCAGATTTCAATATGCCTTGAAGAAACCTCAGTTTATCAAGGCATTTCAGATAACTATTCGATTCTATAAATTGCAGACAAATCTATTGCATACAAAGGATAATCTTTGTTACCTGCAAATTTGCTGTTGTATACAGTCAGTGATGAGATATCTTGTATAAATACACTTGCAGCTTCTGTTGTGAGGACTCTCTGAGCCTGCTTGAACAGTGTAACTCTGTCTTCATCATTTGTTGTTGTTACAGCTTTTGCGTAAGTCTGGTCATATTCATCAGATACGAAGTTTACAAAGTTGTTGTGTGCCGTTGAGCAATAGCGTGACAGATAAGATGTCGGATATGCAAGAGCACCGTCAACAGAGATGATTGTCGTTTCATACTGTCTGTCTGTATAAACTGTCTGAAGCCATGTCGGCCAGTCAACCTGCTTAATCTGCACCTTAATGCCGGCCTTTGCAAGCTGATTTACTATGACTTCCGCAGTCTTTACATGGACAGTATAATTTGACGGAACTGTTATTGTAAACGAAAGATTGTTATCATAACCTGCCTGTGCAAGCAAAATCTTTGCTTTGTTGTCATCGACATTGTATATACCGTTCAGTGCAGAATCGTAGTACTTCGACAGAGACGGAATAAGAGCACTGCTTACTTGTACACCATAACCGTAATTGACAGCCTGGATGATTTCCTGAGGATCTACAAGATAGCAGAGAGCTTTGCGAACTCTGATATCATCAAAAGGTTTGACTTTATTGTTAAGTGCAAGAAGCTGCACAGAATTTGAGTTGCGCTGATAAATTGTATATTCATCTTTGTTCAGCTGTTCAACAGAATCTGCATTCGATGTAAAACTGTCAATGCTTCCAGACTGGAAATCCAGGATAAGATTTGACTGGCTTGTAGCAAACTTGATGGTTATTGTGTCCAGATGTCCCTGGAGTCCCCAGTAATTCTTGTTTTTTGAAAGTGTAATATGATCCTGTTCCACGTAATCTGTGAACATATATGGACCTGTACCGATAGGTTTCAATGCAAGATTCTGTGCATCTTTTTCTACGATAGGTGTCGTCAAATATGCAACAAAACCTGCATCAGCAGACTTGAGGTTGATGACAAGTTCTTTTTCGGACACAGCAGAAAAATCTTTGATCTTTGAGTAACCGGACATATCTTTATCGATAGCCTTCTGAATTGAATAAAGAACATCTTCCATGCCGACAGGCTTGCCGTCATGGAAAACAACACCATCCCGGAGTATGAAAATATAGGACAAAGAATCACTTGAAGCCTCATAGCTTCTGGCAACAGCAGGAATAAAATCTCCATCTGTTCCGACTTTTACAAGTCCTTCAAAGATATTGAAATTCAACGAACGGGTATCTGCTGTAAGTGAATCAAACGGATCAAAGTTATTCATCTCTGTAGCAAAACCTATTACAATACTTCCGCCTTCAACTTTCTGCTTGAGCGAAGCTTTTTCTGCAGGCGTTTTTTTTACACAAGAGCAAAGCGAAATTACTGCCAGAGATAAAAGAAATGATTTTACAAGTGTCATTTTTTTCATTAGAAAGTCCTCAACATAAAAATTTTAACTGATGCTGTGAATACGATTTTCAAAGATAGAAAACAATAAACTACTCCGATATTTTTTTGGATTCTATCAGTAAAATCTAAAAATCGAATAGAGTATAGACATTTTTTTCATTAGTGTCAATTTAACTTAATGGCAGTTCTAAAAAATTTATTTACAAATATATACTTTTTAATAATGAGCAAATCATTCAGGCAGGAAAACAGTCAAAAATATCGAAGTCCATAAGAATTCCAAAAAAAAGACACTTCCGTCATGACTTTTCAGAAGTGTCTTTGAATACATCATAAGGATAATTTTATTCTATCTGAGAATCGTTATTTCTACGCGGCGGTTTGCAGCCTTGCCCTCTGCCGTCGAATTGTCTGCCACAGGCTTTTTGGCACCCATGCCGCGGCATATAAACTGTTCCGCCGGTATACCGCGCATCGAAAGCTCTTCTGCAATGACAGATGCACGTTCTTCTGACAGCTTTTTCTCTCCAAAAGGATTTCCGGTATCAGCTGTGTGACCTTCTACAAGATACTGTGCATCAGGCACACTTTTGAGGACTTCGGCAATCTTGTCGAGCCTGCTGCTTTCGCCGGGCAAAAGTTCCGCGCTGTCGCTTTTGAACATGAGGTTTCGCATAATCAAAACAAGACCTCTGTCACTTTCGCTTATAGTCGTGTCATTAGACGACAGGACAGCATCGTTTTTTGTCTGAGTCTTGCTATCTTTGTCAGCAGCTTTAGAAACAGCCTTCTGATTTTTGTCATTACGTGCAGCCTGCTCTGTCTTGATGTTTTCATGCTGAGCTTTGCGTATAACATCCCCGGCATTGTACGACGGCGGATACCGCGTAAAAAGAGAGATTGTTCCCTTTAACCTGACCTGCTGACCGTCCGCGTAAACAAAAGTCTCGTCAACAGTATCTTTGACAACGACAGCATTTCCGACTTTCTTACTTATGATAATAAGTGCATTGTGGCTTCCCTGCGCAGTCTGAAGGTTCGGATCTCCGTGTTCGTCAACATACGAAAGACCATAGCGGGTTGCCCATTTTGCACTCAGAACATAGACATCTTCTCCATTATACACGTCGTCCCTTTCGTATTTGTATTCTGCAAAAAAAGGAATCTGAGTGACAGTTCCGTTATTCTGAGGATCGACAGCCCTTATGCCCGTAGTCTGCCAGGTGTCGCCGATCTTGATTTTCTGTCCGGCATACGACGGAAAGCTTCGGAAACTCGGATAGCCATTATCTTCCAGCATGATAAGCTCACCGTCTTTTGTAATTTTGAATGAAGAATCTATCGACGTGCGGATTCCGCGTCTGACAGACTTTTTGTTGTGCTTGGTTTCTTCTACAACAAAAAAACTGCCGTCATACAAAAGAGACCCGTCTTTTTCTGTTCCCTCATAAGAGATGTACGACTGCACTTCTCTGCTCAAAAGCCCTGTATATTTATTGTTGTCGTAACGGAGTAAGTCTGTACGTTCTACCAGAATATAATTTTTGCCGCCATTGTAGTCAATTTTGACCCCAGAATCAGAGAAAGCAAAAATTGATTTGAAAAAAAAGAAAAACAAACTTATTAAAATAAAACGTGCATTTTTATTCATAATCATATAACAAATATACATAATAAAAGTATCATAAGAATACTTCAGAAACTTTCATTTCGAATAGCTTCTCTTTCGTCTTTTACAAAATCGTCTGTATTTCCTGCTTGCTTATTTCAAAAGCGTACTGCTTATCCAGTTCTTCATAACTCAAGAAAGAAACTCTCTTGTTATCTTTGAAAACCTTAAAAGCATCGTAATTCATTTTTTTCTGATATTCTTCTTTTCTTATTGCATCGGCAACAATGAACATGCGGGCAGAAAAGTCGATTAAGTCTTCAAACTTCAAAGGGAATTCTGAATATCTGTTGAATGTTCTACTTCAAAGAAAGAATCGGGCGGATGCTGGCCTGAGGAGTTTTTGTTTTCCAGGTGCACTCAGTAATTTTGAAAACTTCCTGATACAAAGTTCCAAGTGTGGCAATTCCACCGAGATGTTCTAATGTTTGAATTACAGCTTCGCGTTGGGTCATTGGTTATTCTCTTCGTAATGCTTTCGATTAATTTTTACATAACCAAGATAAAGGTTTTTATCTTTATAATTACTATTAGTATTAAGCTTTGCAAAAAAATCGGAATCAGTCGAATTCATTTTTATTATAGTAGAACCATTAGCATCAACAAACCTTAAAATATCTTCTTCGTGCTGCTTAATAATGGTATCAATTTCCTCGTTTGGATTTATTTGAACAATAAGAAAGAGACCATTTTTTACTTTATAGTTAAGTGTCTCTTGAGCCGTCCCTTCTGCACCTGTGAAAAGTTGATAATACAAATCATTGATCACAGATTGATTAAGACAAAAATGCTCTGAAATCGTATCTATTCGTGCAGGTATTTGTGATTCACTTTTTGTTTTTGAAGCATCTTTTAATTTCTGTGAAATTAGTTTATCAAAATCTTCACGGACTTTTGCCTCAATACCAACAACAAATGGCTCCTTATTTTCAGAAACTCCATAAATAAACATATCATGGTGACGACCTTCTCCAGCATCTAATATTTGAGTTTCTTTTTCTGGAATGCAAAACAAAATTTCACTTGGTCCAAAAACCTGATTAACAATATTTTGAATTTGTTCTGGAACTTCAGTAATATAGTGTCCTTTACTATCTTTTCTAAACCATAAACGGGCGAATTCCATTGCAGAATAATCATCTTTCCACTGATTTTTCTTTACTGGACCAGAGATAAAAGCCCAATCTTCCATACGTTCGATTTGACCGGAAATGATTAAGTTACAATTCATATACTTCCTTTAGTATTTTTTTTCTGTTCAATTAATTCGTTAATTTTTGTTTCAAAAAAATATTCTGAATCTTTTACTTCAGGTCTTATACAACATTCTAATTGTTTTGTATTTAAGCTATCTGTTTTTTTTGTAATTTTAAAACAATGTGCTAACGGAACTCGATTTGAATTATTCATTGAATTATGAATTTGACCATTTTCAATTGTAGAAATTATCTTATTTTCTTTCACTTTCTTGTTTGATTCGTTTAATAATCTCTTCAAATAATTCTTACTCACTTTATTTAATAATACATATTCATCTGAGTTCAGAACTTGAAATAAATTAATCTCTTTGGTTTCAAAATAATTTAATTTTTTTATTCCATTCTTACCCAATTTCTTATAAACATTTGTATCATACAAACATATGCAATACTTAGATGAAATAGGCATAATGATTGTATATCCATAATACGCTAATCCTTTATTATTAATTTTCTCTCTTTTCCATAAAAAAGGATTACACTCAATAACAGGATCTTGTCCAATAATAAACTGAGAACAAATACTCGACTTCAGTAAAACAAGATCCATATGACAAAAACTTCCTGTTTTGATTATTCCTATCTTTAAGTTTTCCACTTTAATTCTACGGTCATTCATCTCAACTCTGTATTCAGGAATATTTTCAACTTCTTTCAATTTAAGAAGAGCATCAATAGTTCCCTTAGCAACATCATTTACCAATTTTGTATCATTTGGGGTTCGTGTACTTTGTGCACCTATAAATGCTTTAATGTGTACCATTTCCTCTTGTGTCACATTTACATCGCCCTTTGTTAATTTTTCATCGAGAATTTTTGCCATATCATCTTCAGATAAACCATAGATTTTTTCAATATCTTGTTCTTTGCCATAGAAATATTTCAATGCACATACTTTTTCAATATTTTTTCCCTCTAATGATTCATCCGAAAAAGAAAATTTATTAATATGCGTTTTTCCATTTGTGGTAAAATGTTTTAATACACATCTTGGTACATAATGTTGATTTTTTGTAATATTATTTGCCATACTTTTCCTCACTTATTTACATAACGGAAGTAATTCTTCCACTTTCTTCACAATTTCTTCTTGTTCTTCCAATGGTGGTAATGGAATCAATGTTTTAATAATCTTCTCACGAGAAATATTTGGTTGTGCTCCACCTTCTCCTTGGTTTATAAAATTCTCTTTATTTGCCATAAGAAAATAAAAAAGATACTTATTATAAAGTCCATTAGCTGGAGTACATGCACAACAGGCTTGATTTGTTGTCAATTCTATTCCTGCAATGGCAACTTTTCCAATTGTTGCCCCATACATGGCAATCATTACATCACCAATTTTATTATATCGGAGAGAACACTCTTTCAGTGCTTTTTCAGTTATATATTCTTCTGAAGTCATTACTATTCCATTATTAAGTTCACCAGTTTTTATCCATGGAATTCCTTCGTTTGAATAATATTCTTTGTTACTTCTGTTTGGAGTTGCACCAGCTCCCCAATCACCGACATCCCCCAATCTACACCAACACCAGCTCTCCGGTATTTCAAACGGAATCTCATCTTCCCCAATCTCGCTTGCAACAACTGGCACTGGCTTTTTTGCTTTTGGATTGGTCTTTACTTTTTCTTCCCATTCGGCGAGGACTTTTGCGTTGCGTTCTTTAATGATGCGGTCTAAAAGCTGTTCTCCTCTTTCTGTGGTTTCGGCAGGCTCAATCGCCGCTTTTTGTTTTCTCCATTGTTCGGTGAGTTTTCCGGTAATTGCTTCCTGTAATATGGCTTTTTTTACTTTGTCTGAAAGTGTGCTTTTTAATTCTTCTTTCTGGAAAACTGCATTTTCGTATGCGTCCACCAATGGCAGTACCTGTTCAAGTTTTGCAACAATGGCATTTTGAACGGATAATGGAGGGAGAGGAAACAATAAATTATGAACATCACTCACATTAATATGTTGAACCCCCATTCCGACTGACTTTTGAGTTAATATGTTTATTGTGCTTGGAGACATCAAATATATTTGCAAAAATCTTGAAGAGATTCCAAGCGAAGGTCTTAATAACATGACTCTTTGACCTAAACAAACATTTCTAGATTGAAGTATTGCAGCTCTACAGATAGAACCTTCTCTTGTATAAATAATATCATTTTTCTCAGGAATCAATCTCTTTATTCTTTCATGATATTCTTTCTCATTTAAAAACCTGAGTTTTGTTATTTCTCCAAATTCATTTATACAATTTGTATCAATCGCGCAATATTCACTTTCTGTTTCCATATATTTTGGTGTTGAGTGGGGACAATCAACAATCTGATTACATATGTCAAAAAGTCTACACCAGCACCAATTTTCAGGTATCTCAAACGGAATTTCATCTTCATCAATTTCACTTGCAACAATTGGAACTGGCTTTTTTGTGCGAGTTTTGCTTGCAAAACTCGGTGAGGTGGCTTTGCCACCGACATTTTTCTTGAGTGCTTCTTCCCATTCTGCAAGGAGTTTTTTGTTGCGTTCTTCAATAATTCTGTCCAAAAGCTGTTTCCCAGTTTCAGTCGGGGCGTTGTGGGGTGTCCCCGCAGAAGGGGTAGCGGAAGACGGCTTGCCGGCTGCAGCGAGGGGAAGACTTTCCCCTCCTATATCTGAAATCAACTGACCTGTAATGGCGGCCTGAAGAATGGCTTTTCTTAAACTTGTATCCTTTTTTATCTGTGCCAATTAGATTACCTTTTTTACTATATGTACCCAAAAGCGTTAATTTGGGTACATAGTTTAATTGTTATGTACCCAAAAACAGCATTTCGGGTACATATTTGTATACACTTGTACCTTTTTTTTAATTTCTGGTACATATTATGATTTTACTGATTCGATACTTTCAACTTCTGGAACAACCTTTCCTTGATTGATGAATAATTCAAACAATGCATTATTAATATAATAATTAGATGGTCCTTTTTTCATTTTTGTCAAAAGTTTCAAATCTACAATCATATCAAGATATTTTGCAGCAGTTTTTCGCTGTACATTCATATCTCGTTCAATATACTCAATCTTTGTATATGGATGAAAAAACAGATTGTTCAAAAGTTCATGTTTATAAGTTTTTCCAAAAGCAGGTTTTAAGATGTTTTTATACTTTGCCATTAATTGAGAAATTCCATTTATCAAAACAATAGTTTCTTTTGAGGTAGCTTCTATTCCCTTGAGCATAAACATAACCCAATTCTGCCAATCTTTTGAGTCTCCGTTGCTGTCTCGTATCGCTTGAATCAATTTATAATAATCAGCTTTATTTCGTGTTATGTAACGGCTTAAATATAAAATAGGTAAATCAAGAAGACCATTTTGTACCAGATACAAAACAGAAATAATACGACCTGTCCTTCCATTTCCATCATAAAATGGATGTATACTTTCAAACTGATGATGTATTACTGCAAGTTTAATTAATGGATCCAAATCTGATAATTCAGAATTATTAATGAACTGTTCCAGATTTACCATATAATGTTCAACTTCGTCTCCAGTTTCAGGTGGAGCATAAACAATTTCTTTTTTTGAATTCTGTAATGTTACTGCACTTTTTCTGAATCCGGCTTTATTCTTTTCAAGCTTTTCCTGAATGCTCTTGATTGTATTATTTGTTAGAAGCAGATGCTCTTTTACTTTTGCAAAGCCTTCAATCATAGCTTCTCGGTAATTCATAACTTCTTTTGCTGCACTACTGATTACATAGTCATTTACAGAAAGATCTGCTTGGAAAATCTCATCATGAGTTGTCACGATATTTTCTACTTCAGAACTTTCCTTTGCTTCCTGTATTACAAGAGAATTAATTAAAACACTTTCATTTGGAATTGTATGTGCAACACCTTTTAATTCAGCTAGAGCTTTATTTGCAAGATTTACTTGTTTGAGGATTTCCTTTGTTTCAAGATCAATTTTAAGTGGAAGCTTAGGAATAGTATAAGTCTTTACCAATTTATTTTCCTCCTTACAATTCAATTCCAAGAATTTCAGAGATTTTTGAAAGTGTTGCGTTGATTTTTTCATCTGCGGCTTCACTATGTTTTTTGTAATTGAGAATTGTATCTTTTACGCTAAGGATTTCTTCTTCCTCTTTTGGATATTTACAA
>JAZQQW010000004.1:0-25678 GCA_045629255.1 Treponema sp. | reverse complement strand
TGCAACATTTTCTACATCGTAACGGTTGAAATAGCGAACACCGTTAACACCACTAATTCCCAAAAATCCGTTGATTTCGGACTTGATGCGGGCTGCTTCATTTTCAAAGCCAGCCTTTCTTTCTACATAGATACGAAACATACTATAGATTATATGTAAAAAAAAGCTCTTGTTCAATGTATTACAGGCATCATCAATGTGATATGTTACTAAAAGTTACTAAAAAATCATAAACTTTAACAATATCTGAACATATTTAGCTTTTAATGTTGAAATTTAACCTTAAATATCAAAAATTATCAAAAAACCGTCAATTTTTCATACAGTTTCATTATTTTTTTCACAGAAAATCTTGCAATATAATAATTCTGATGATAAAGTAGAAATAATGAATGTTCTAAGAAAAGTAACCAATATTGAAAACTGGGTTAAGAAAATTGCTGTCATAATTATTCTTTCTCTGATTTTTTCGATAATAACATTGCTTTTTTATTCTTACATTAAATCCAACAATACATATATCGAGCAATACACTGCAAATACTCTTCAGGAATCTGTTTCTCAGTTACAGTACCGTTATGTAGACAAGATAAAAACTATAATCAACCAGCTTTCCATTATTGAACGCGTCCTGGATTCAAACAACGTAAATAGACATATGTCTCTGAACGATATTTCAGAGATTATGGAATTCCAGTCAAAATCATTTGGAGCCAAATTTGTCGGTTTTTTTGACTCTGACGGTTACTTTCTGCGTCATGACGGTAAACTGCTTCACATCGACTTACGGAACCCGAAAATTGAACTTCACATACAGAACAAACAAATTACACAATACTGTAATACAGGCTTCGGAAAAAATACATTCATTATAACAACGCCGATAGATACTATCTGGATAGATAACAAAGCTTACAAAGAAATCGGTCTTATGTTTGATCAGGACACGATTCTGGCAGTTCTCAATCTGAACTCTTACCAGGGAAATGCAGTTATTAATATTGTAGATACTTATGGAACTCTGCTTTTCAGTAATACAGACTTTGATTCTCTTGAAATCGGACATAACATTCTGAATAAACTTGTCCACTCGGAAAAAATGAAGGACAGTCAAAAAGACAAAATTCTTTCTGACATGCTGGACGGCATAAACGGATATGAAATTCTTGATACAGAAGAACCTGAATATTTTGTCTATCAGACAGTTCCGGATACAAGCTATGTCATTTTCTTTGAACTTCCAGCTCATATTTCCGAGAATACACTCCGCGACTTCCAGAAAAAAAGTACGCTTGCATTTACCCTCTTTTTTGCAGCAACAGTTTTAGCAGGCATTTCCATTCTCATTATCAGAAAGCGCAGTAAACAGCATGAAAAAAAGCAGTCAGAAGAAAACGAACTCATCAAGACTGCCATCTCAAACACATATTATCTGGCGGCATCTGTTGATTATCAGCACAATATGTGTCAGGTAATTGCAACAAATCAGAGCATAATAGCAATGATTCCCAAAAAGCTTACAATAAAATCCGTAAACGAAGCTTTTCTCAGAATAATCGATGATTCTCAGGTAGACACTATAAGAAAATTCATTGATCCTATCGAACTTGAGAAAAAAGTTGAAGCACGCATTGATAAAAGACAGCCTTTGAGCATCGACTTTCTGTCAACAAGCGGCAGATGGTCAAGAATGAGTATTGTACCTATTTCTGTCAACGCCGAAAACACAATAGATAAAGCTGTCTTCGGTTTACAGTGGATCGATGAAGAAAAGAGAAAAGAACTGAAGCATCTTTCTGAATTGACTCTGGCAAAAGAGGAAGCTCTGGCAGCAAACAAAGCAAAGACTGCGTTTCTGTCCAATGTATCTCATGATATCAGAACACCTCTTAATGGTATCATCGGTATGACGAATATTTCCTTGGACAACATCACAAACACAGCCATATTGTCTGATTCATTAAAAAAGATAAAAATAAGTTCTAACGTTCTGCTCACTCTGATTAACGACGTGCTCGATTTGTCTCACATAGAAAGTGGCAAAGTCAAAATTTCACACGCACCAATCAATATCACAAAAATTCTTGCTGAATGTTCAACAATTACGTTAGGCTATATCGGAGACAAAAAACTGAATTTCGAAAACAAAGCTTCTGACCTTCAGTTTCCTGACGTATTCGGTGACGAACTTCACCTGCGTCAGATTCTTTTAAACATCATCAGTAATGCCATCAAGTACACACCTGACGGGGGTAATGTCACTTTATTTACAGAAGAACAGATTGAGCCCGGCAATTCAAAACAATGGCTAACGTTCGGCATCAAAGATACAGGTATCGGCATGAGCGAAGAATATCTTGCTCACATCTTTGAACGTTTCTCCCGCGAAGACAACCCTATTGCAAACGGCAAATATAGAAGTACGGGACTCGGCATGGCTATTGTCAAACAGTTTACAGACATGATGGGCGGCTCTGTCAGTATAACAAGCAAACTCGGCAAAGGTTCATGCATTAAAATCAGGCTTCCTTTCGATATCAACCATAATGCCACAAAGCAGAACTTTGATATCAATAAAGACAGCACTCTGCCTGTAGCTGTCATGGATTTGTCAAAAATAAAAGTCATGCTTGTCGATGATATAGATATCAACCGCGAAGTTACCGGCTACATTCTGGAAAAACATTCTGTATCTTACGTAGAAGCCGAAAACGGTGCCGACGCACTCAACAAGTTTCAGGCATCCGCAATAAATGAGTATGACTTGATTTTTATGGATATCATGATGCCGAACATGAACGGATATGAAGCGACAAAAGCAATCAGAGCATGCAACAGAGAAGATGCAAAAACCATACCTATAATAGCTATGTCTGCAAATGCATTCTCTGAAGACATTGCAAACTCAATCAAAAACGGCATGAACGCACATATACCAAAACCGGTATCAGACGAAGATATCGTAAAGACAATCGTAAAATTCTGTACTAATAAATAAAGCTTCAGAAACCTTAATTTCTGGAGCTGGACATAAAATTTTGCAGAAAACGATGTTTTAAGCTTCCATCACAGCCTTCTTGATAAGCAGTGCAGCTTTTTCTTCACCCATAGTTCCGGCATCAAGACATAAGTTATAATTTGATGCAGTGCCCCATTTATTTTTTGCAGACAGATTATAATAAGCTTTGCGGCTTTTGTCTGTCGCAAGAATCTGTTTTCTGGCTTCTGTTTCTGTTACACTTGATCGGTCACAGATTATGTTTATTCTGCCTTCTACAGGCCGCGTTATAAACACAGTAAAAAGCGGGCATTTTCCTTTCAAAATCTGATCAGCACGCCGGCCGACAATAACACACGAACCGTTTGCAGAAACTTTTTCCAGAACAGCGCACTCAGCTTCTTCTGCTGCACGCTCAACAGCCGATAATTCATCCTGAACACCACTATACCCAGGTACCACATTTGGAACAGCCGGAAGAGGTTTAGCTTTTTCATCAATAAATGCCATAAACATCGCATTTAATTCGCTTTCTGCCGCAGCTTCTTTTATGATATCAGAATCATAGTAAGGGATTTCCAGAAGCTTGGCAAGTTTTTTGCCGACTTCTCTTCCACCGGCACCAAAAGTACGTTCAATTGTAATGACAGTAGGCTTGCCGTTGATAAAATAACGAAGCCTGCCTTCTCTGGAAAACTCGGATACATTTTCGCTTTCTTCGACAGAAAAAGATGTTCCTTTGTTTGCAAAAATTGATTTCCAGGAAAACAGCAAAAGACTCATTGTCAGCAAAAATGTAAGAGCATCTGCAATCGGACCGCTCCACAAAACACCCTCTACACCAACAATTGGACAAAGGATAAAAAGAGTCGGTATCATAAAAATAATCTGCTTTGAAAGCGATATAAGCGAAGCCAAAACAGGCTTTCCTACAGCCTGAAAGAAAATGCCTGTCGAAAGCTGTACACCTGCAAGAGGAACAAGAATCAGGAAAATACGCAGAGTCTTTATGGAGAATTTGTTATACAGCTCATTCGACGAACCGAATATTGTTACAACTGCCATCGGAAAAAACTGAAACAGAACAAAGGCCAGAGACATGACACAAACAGAAATAATAATAACAAGTTTATATGTTTTCTTTACTCTGTCATATTGTCTGGCTCCGTAATTATACCCCCATATCGGCTGTGCACCGGATGCAAGTCCGATTACAACGACCATGAGAATCATGAAAACTTTCATTGTGACACCAAGTGCACTCAATGGTATATCAGAACCGTATTCACTTACAGCACCATACTCTCTAAGGATGTTATTCTGAACAGCAATAACAACGACGAGCACCATCTGAGAGATAAAGCTTGAAATTCCGAGACGAAGAATTGACGGAACTGATGACGGACTGTGCTTAATATCATCCAGACTGATTTTTACTGAACGCATACGAGGTATATAGCAAAAGTTGATAATTGCATTTGCAATCTGTCCAAAAATCGTTGCAAGAGCAGCTCCTCTTACCCCCATATGCAATACGAAGATAAACAAAGGATCTCCTATAAGATTAATCAGACAACCAGTTAAAAGGCCTATCATATTATACTTAGGACAGCCGTCAGCTCTGATAATGCCAGAATAACCGGCACACACTGTACAAAACGGCAATCCAATAGAAATAATGCGGCCATACTGCAATGCATACGGCAAAATTGCTTCTGTTGCTCCGAAGATTATGCACAAAGGCTCAAGAAAAAGCAGATAAATTACAGCGATAATAATGCCGCAGACAACAGCAAAAACAAGACCTGCGGCAGTACCGCGCGCAGCCTTTTTCTGCTCTTTTTTACCGAGCATCAAGCTCATCCAGCTCGCAGTACCGTCTCCGATCATCAAGGCAAATGCCATGGCAAATGTTGTAAGCGGAAAAATAACGTTTGTCGCACCATTTCCAAGATACCCCTCTCCCTGCCCGATGAATATCTGATCGACTATATTATAAAAAGCATTAACAACAAGCGAAATAATTCCAGGAACAGAAAATTTTATCAAAAGCTTTTCTATCTTCTCAGTTCCAAGTATATTAGTTTTTACAGAAGAACCTTCCATTTTTTATCCCCACAAAAAAGTATAAAGGCAAAATATATTTGAATAGCATGAAAAAGTCAATCAACAGTCATTTCTTTTAAAATTAACTACAGAAATCTTACAGAAATTGCTTTTGAATCAATTTTTAAGATGAGATACTTAATATTCCTGTTCTTATTTACAGAACAAAATCAACGAGTTAAAGTCTGAAATTTTCCAAACGTATTTTATTTCCAAAAAACTCTGTTTGGCTTTCGCGCCATGTCACAGCATGCAGACGAAGCATCCTGCGGATATCCGAGAATTACATTTCCAATTCCCTCGTATTCACCTGAAATTCCACACTGTGCCAGTATTTCTTTACCACGTTTAGACTCGAACATTTCTTTTGCCCGATGAATCCAGCATGAGCCGAGTCCCAGTTCATGCGCCTCAAGCATCATATTGCCAATCACAAGAGCTCCGTCATAAACATATGTCGGAGCTTTTTTTGAAGCCAGTACAACCAGTACAACAGGAGCTCCGTAAAAAGGGTCATTTCCTTCACTTCCCATAACTTTTGCATTCATCTCAGAAAGTTCATCACGAAGAACTTTGTCTGTTACTGCAATTATCACAGATTCCTGCCGGTTCATTCCGGAAGCCGCATAAAGTCCAGCTTTTATTATTTTCTCAATCAAATCTTTCGGAACAACTTTGTCACTATACGCACGGACACTTCTTCTAGTACATATCAGCTCAAGAACATCTTTCATATACTTACACTCCAATATCTTCTTTGTCGTAATGATGATTTTCAAGTCGTTTCAGATATTCTGATTTTTCCAGAGGCCTGTCAAAATAGTATCCCTGTACCCTGAAGCACGACAGAGACTTCAAAAGTTCGACCTGTTCCTTTGTCTCAACACCTTCTACAATGCAGCTCATTCCTAAATCTGTTGCAAGGCTTATAACATGTTTCATCATGATAACCTTACGCTCATAATCTTTAGAATCAGAGCTCAGAAAAGTCTTGTCAATTTTCAGCTCATTGAAAGGCACATCACGAATCAAACTCATAGAAGAATAGCCGACACCAAAATCATCAACAGACGTGTCTATGCCTTTTTCCCTCAGATTAAAGACAATATCTTTCAGACGCCTGAAATCTGCTTCTGTTGTCGTTTCGGTAAACTCTGCAACAATCAGATTATGAGGCAAATTATACATATCTATTATAGAAAGAATATCTTTCACAAAATTCGGGTTTGACAGATGCCGTCTTGAAAAATTAACAGAAATTCTTACTGCATCAAGTCCGTCATCCAGCCATTTTCGCAAGTCTGCACATACATGAGCAAGCATGTAGAAATCGAGACTGCATATTCTCTTGGTATTTTCCAAAACCGGAATAAAAGCATCAGGAGGAATCAGAGAACCGTCATGTCTCCAGCGACAGAGAGCCTCTGCTCCTTCAAGATCATATGTTTTAATGGAAACTTTCGGCTGATAGTAAACTGCAAATTCCTCTTTTTTCAGGGCCTGTTCAAATAAAGCTTCAATACGCCTGTTATTATCAATAATCCTCTTTGTGTCTTCATCAAAAAAATGATACGGAACATGTTTTACATAGCGGGCAAAAGATAAAGATGACGTAACAGCATCCATTACTTCAAAATGACTTTTTACATTTTCCTCAATGAGATACACACCCGAACACGCAGACATAAAAGCTACATCTTCTTTATTCGGCCCGAACCGAATATTTTTACCGCGTATCAAAGACAAAAATTCGTCAACATGATCTTTATAGATAACGGCACCAAAATTATCACCGCCTACACGCCAGAATACTTCAGGAGAACGAATAACTTTTTCAAATTCCTTACCGTATAAAATAATAAGCCGGTCTCCGTTACTGTTGCCGACAATGCGGTTTATCTCTGTCATATTCCTCAGATTAAAGAAAAAAACAGCAAACTCGTTTGCGACAGCCTTCTGAATAAGCATGTTTATCTGCCTGATGCCGAACTGAAGATTATAAAAATCAGTCTGCATATCGTGATATGATACGTAATCCAAGTTGTTATATAAGCGTATACGAGACTTTGACTGAGCGAGAATCGATAGAAACAGTTTTACGTAATGCCGTTCTTTTTCAGACCATGTACAACCAGTCCTTGGATATACCCGGAAAACAATAGATCCTTCTTTCGTCTTTTCATGGCGGTCAATTATACATTCTTCACCATGAGTATCACCTTCGTAAAAATAAACCAGCTGCTGGTCTGCCAAACCTTTTTTTTCTCTCTCTTTATTTGAATAGTCGACAAAATCAACATATCCGATATTAAGTACATCAGAGATATCTTTTATCAAAACAGTATCTTCATGTGTAAAAAAATCGGTGATTTTTGCTTCTTCAGAGTAAAAATTTAATAATAACGTTTCTATATTAAATCCGTCATTCGGCATATTTTCATTTTATTACGATTTCCGGCAGAATTCAAGTTTTATTTGACTTGTGCAAGAAGCGCAACAGTACATATTCGCACTGAAAATCTTCTCAGGTAGGTATTTTTAAGAAATCAATTTCTTTATATAAATTTAACTTTACTTTTTACTCAAATTAAATTCTTTTTTGTTGCTTTATTCAAAATTCTGTCATAAAATTTAGGACAAATGAAAATAAGTTTCAACGGAGCCTTTTATAAAAAATCTGAATCCGAAACATTCAAAATAGATTTTCCCAAAGGGGCTAAAGATTATATTTTACTGCACTTTTATAGCCCTATGAATATTCTTGTAAACGGCATTCTCACAGAAACACAACCAAACGCATGTATTCTTTACACACCGTCCACACCCCAATATTATACAGGAAGAAACGGCGGTTTCGAAAACGACTATATCAGATTTACACCGGAAAATGATTCTTTTTTCAAGGATTTTCAGATTCCACTCAATGAAATTTTTTATGTAACAGATGCTGATATCATCAAAAGAGAAATGATTGACATAACATACTTTCTCACCGAACGATGGGAAAATCATGACCATGAACTGCTGGACAGGCTTTGTAAAGTTATGTCAAACCTGCAGGTAAACAGACTTTTTCCTTCACAGAAAACAAAGCGAGAAAGTGAAACCCGATACAGACTGAATATGCTCAGAAACGAGATGTCTGAGGCTCCAGAAAAATGGACAGTGGATATGATGGCAGATCATTTTTTTCTTACGCGTTCTCACTTTTCTGTTTTATACAAAAAAACTTTCGGTGTAACACCACAATCAGATATTCACTTCTTCGTAAACGAAAAGGCCCTCAAACTTCTCAAAACAACAGATCTTACTGTTCAGGAAATTTCACAGCAATGCGGCTACACAGAATGCGAAAATTTTATACGCGCATTCAAAAAAATGAACGGAACATCTCCATATCAATACAAGAAAATCAAATCATAAATTAAAATTCTACATGGGAAATTCCCGCACTTCAAAAAAATCACCAACAGTTTTCCTTTTATTTTTTTAAATAAAAATGGTCTGTCTGGCAGAACTCAGACAGACCAAAGTTTGTTTTCACCCCAAAGATTGCCTGATTTTATCAGCTTTTTGAGTTCTTTCTTGAAAGAACTACACTCTGAATCAAGAGGAACAGACAAATCATGAATGCTACTGTTATATTAGTCCACCATGCATCATCAAGACCAAGCGAGGAAACTATGTTCTTGATTGTTGCAAGTGAAAGGACTCCAAAGAATGTTCCGGCAATATTTCCGACACCGCCTGTAAGCATCGTACCGCCGATGATAGATGATGCGATGGCATTCATTTCATAGCCGCTTGCATGGCTCGGAGAAGCCGAACCTACGTGCATAAAGTAAACAAATCCACCTATTGCTGTAAGAATGCTACAGATAAAATGTGACAGGAACTTTGTACGCGGTACGTTTATACCAAGCATATTTGCACTCTGCTGATTTCCGCCGACTGCATAAAAATTGCGTCCGAGTTTTGTCCATCTGAGCATGACAAACATAATCACGACTACCAGAATCGAAACTATGACCCCCGGCTCAACATAAGCCGGTATGTATTTACCGACTTTATTTACGCTTCCCATTCCTGGAACATAAATGCGTGTTTCGATAAGTTTTACAAACCCTTCATGAGCAACATTGAACTGTGTTGAGTTTACGATTGTCGTCATACCTTTTGCAAAGAACATGCCGGCAAGAGAAACTATAAACGGCTGAATATCAAGATATGCAACAAGAAAGCCCTGTACCAATCCAAAACCCATACCGATCAGAAGTGCAATGGCAATTGCGCCGCCTATTGAACCGTTATGATAATCAAGATGAACAGCACAGCTCATACAGACAAGCGCTGTAACAGTTCCTACAGAAATATCAATTCCGCCGGTAATCATGACAAGACTCAATGCGCATGACAGGACAATAAGTGAAGCATTTTCATTCAGCAGGTTAAAAAACGTCTGAGGCTTTTTGAAACCAGAGCCAAGAAAAATAACTGCACAGATATACATCACTACAAAAATTGCAATTGTAATCGCAAGAAGAAGATTTGTATCAGACAGAGGTCTTTTCTTTGCAAGAACAGTATCATTTTTACTCTTCAAAAAACTCATTTAGTTACCTCCGTTTGCGCCGACAGCTTTTTTTGCAGAAAGCTGCTTTGCAAGACCAGACATTTTTTCTCTGAACACAGGTGCACTGATTACAACAAGTATGATAACTACTACAGCCTTGTATGCTGGAAGTGCCGTTGATGCAACATTAAACTTGAATAATGTTGTCGTCAAAAACTGAATTACATAAGCACCGAGAATCGATGCCCACATATTGAATTTACCGCCGCTCAAAGCATTACCGCCAAGTGCAACTGCAAGAATTGCATCCATTTCAATATCTTTTGCAATAACAGAGTAGTTAATTGAAGAAATACGGCAAACTTTAATAAAGCCGGCAACTGCAACACAAAGCCCCATAATTACGTATGTAATGAACTTGATGAACTGAGGATCAAGGCCGTTAAGTCTTGATGAGTTGGCATTGATACCGACAGCCTGTGTATAAAGTCCAAGATTTGTAAATTTGAGGACTATCATAGTTATCGCAATACATATTATTGCGATAAATACCGGCGTTGGTATAGCTATACCTGGTATAAAATTTCCAAAATAGCCGAATGTCGGATCAGAAACAATAGGCAGAGTATTATCGTTAATCCATGCAGCTATTGAACGACCTGCTGTAAACAGAATAAGTGTTGCAACCATAGGCTGAATCTTGAAGTATGAAACAAGCATACCGTTAAATCCACCGAATGCCATACTTACAATACAACCGACAAAGAATGCGACAATAATAGGTGCCTGAAGTTCTTCAGGACGAGCATCAGTTCCACACAAAACACGAAGAATTACAGAACCTGCAATAGCAATTCCTGCACCGACAGAAATATCCTGTCCACCGGAAGCTGCTGTAACAAGCGTCATACCTATAGCAAGTATAGCAAGTTCAGATGCATTATCCATAATTGTAATCAGATAACCTGACAAAACAGGAAAGCCTTCGCTGTTCTGCCCAAGTGTAATCTTGAAGAATGCAGGATCCGCAATCAGATTGAAAATTATCAGAATCAGAAGTGCCGCAACCGGAATAAAAATCTGTTTTTTAACAAGCCCAAGAAGCATGTCGGGGATTTTCTTTATAGAAGACATTTTATTTTTCTCCTCCCGCAATAGTTTCCATAATCTTTGTCTGGTTCAAATCTTCACCAGTAAGTTCACCAACCTGCTTAAGATCACGCATAACAACAAGACGTGAACATGTACGAAGCATTTCATCAATTTCTGAAGAAATGAATGTTACGCTTTTTCCCTCTTTTGCAAGTTTGAGAACAAGTTCCTGTATCTCTGTTTTTGTACCGATATCGATACCTCTGGTTGGTTCATCCAAAATAAGATACTGCGGATTTGACAAAAGAGCTCTTGCAAGGAGAACTTTCTGCTGATTTCCACCGGACAATGATTTGATTGGTGTCTCAGGAGAAGCTGTCTTGATTTCAAGAAGCTTGATATACTCATCTGCAAACTTTTCCTGCTGTGCTCTTGAGAACGGCTTGAAAAAACCTTTCATAACCTGAAGTGCAAGAATGAGATTTTCGCGTACTGACAAATCTGCAATAATGCCATCTCTCTTTCTGTCTTCCGGCAGATAGCTGATACCATTTCTCATTGCATGTATCGGCTTTGTGACTTTTACATCTTTGCCGTTAACTTTTACTTTTCCGCCAAGCACTCTGTCAGCGCCGAACACTGCACGCACGCTTTCACTTCTGCCAGAACCAAGAAGTCCTGTAAATCCGTTAACTTCTCCTTTGTAAATCTTGAAGTTAAACGGCTTTACACCGCCTGTACTTGAAAGATTCTCTGCTTCATAAACGGCCGCTTCATCAGCAGTATGTGTAACAGAAGTTTCAGGTTTCTCGATTTTGTCGAGACCATCAAGAGATTTGCCGAGCATTTTTGAAACAAGTTCAACTCTCGGAAGATCACGAATTTCATATTCACCGACAAGCTGACCATCACGAAGAACAGTTATTCTGTCACAGATTTCGTAAACCTGTTCCAAAAAATGTGTAACAAAAATTATGCCGACACCTTTTGCACGTAAGTCGCGCATGAGGCGGAACAATTTCTGTACTTCCTGATCGTCAAGGGAAGACGTCGGTTCATCAAGTATAAGAATCTTGCATTCCATATCAACAGCACGTGCTATGGCAACCATCTGCTGTACAGCAATCGAACAGCTGGAAAGCTGCTGTGTTGCTTCACAAGGAATTTCAAGTTCTTTAAGAATCTTGTCAGCCCTTTCATTCATCTGTTTCCAGCCAACGAAAGAACCTTCTGTTCGTCCTATATACATGTTCTCTGCTACAGTAAGATTGTTACAGAGAGTTATTTCCTGATAAACAGTACTGATGCCAGACTTCTGAGCATCCTGTGGGGAACGGATGTTTACAGCGCCGATTCCTTTTACAAAAACCTGTCCTGCATCTTTCTGATAAACTCCAGTGAGAACTTTTATCAGAGTAGATTTTCCAGCTCCGTTTTCTCCCATGAGAGCATGAATCTCACCTTCCCGTAAAGTAAAATCAATATTCTGAAGAGCGTATACGCCAGGAAACTTTTTATGTATTCCACGCATTTCAAGAACAGATTTATCCTGCATGGTTAATCCTCCAAAAAAAACACGAGGTCAGGATTCTGTCAATCCTCCCCTCGTGTTAAAAAAAATCAGGACTCTCCCGTAAGTTGCTAGTTTTTTAAGCGGCTTATAAAAAGTTCAAATTTTTACAAGCCGGCTCAATTACCAGAGAATCCGGCATACAAATCTAATTAGATACCGTACTTTGTTACATCAGCCTTTGTGATTGATGCAGCATCAAATCCCTTCTCAACCATGATAACAGTCTTCTTCTTTGCACCGTTCTTGATGATATCATCAATGTATGCAGCCTGGAAAGGATTGCACTGACCATCATAGTTCCACTTCTTTGCAAGGAGTTCCTCGAGAGCCCACTTGTTGCAGTCAAATCCCATGATGATTACATCTTTACCAACACCGTGTGAAATACCAGCCTTGTCGAGAGCAGCAACTGCACCCTTTGCCATATCATCATTCTCAGCATAAATTACGTTGAACTTTTTGCCAGAATCGATTACAGACTGAACAATCTGCTGTGCATTTTCTGCATTCCACACAGCTGTCTGCTGTGTAACGATGTTCCAGTTTGATTCTGCCTTTACCTTTGCATCGAGAGCACCAGAGCGTCCAATCTGAGCAGAAGAACCCATAACACCCTGAATATGAATGATGTTGTACTCGCTCAATCCCTGCTTTGCAAGCCAGTCAACAGCTGTCTTTCCTTCCTGAGCCATGTCAGAAACGATAGATGCTTCATAAAGGCTGTCATCAGCATCGATAGTGCGGTCAAAAAGAATTACCTTAACACCTGCATCTTTTGCATCCTTGAGAACAGATGTCCATCCAGATGTACCTGCAGCAGAAATAAGAAGATAGTCTACTTCATCCTGTACGAACTTCTTTGCAGCAGCAATCTGTTCGTCATTCTTAAGGCTGTAGAAAAATTGTGCTTTGTATCCGTTCTTCTTTGTGAATGTGTTTTTCATATCGTTAACGTTTGCAGTACGATATCCTGATTCATTTGGATCATTGTTGATAATACCAACTTTGATTGTCTTTTTTGCAGCGAATGTTGGAAGAACTGCCATACACAGTGCAGCAGCAAATACTAAAATCTTTTTCATAGTTTCACCTCTAAAAAACGTTTTGCTTGGGACGTCCTCTGCATCCCGTTATGTTTAATTATGAAACCGGTTTTCAAATAAAGAAATAGTTTTTTTGTTCCCGAATTTAAAATAAAACTATCATATTGTTAGAAAATTGTATTTTGATGATAATTTTTATAAAGAATAAAATAAACGCATCACACAAAATAGCAGATTCCAAAATATTTTTTTTGAAATAATTAAAACTTCACAGACACCTCAAATCAATATTGGAACATTCCTGAAAATTGCAATTTTCAGGGACTCATTTATCAAAAGGTCATTTAAACAAAAAAATCCGCCTGCAGAAAAATACAGACGGATTGAAAAGCATAGTACGCTTTCTACGAGAATTGATTCAGCCGCATTCCGTGTCTGTTTTACTTCGTAAAAGCATCAATTCTCGTGGTAAACATTTACACAGACCCTGAAACAAGTTCAGGGTGACTGCAGAATTTTATCGCAGAGAATGCGTTAAGCCGAGCGTAGTTGTGCGAGGCAGCATTCTCGAGTTTAATTAATTCCTGCGGAATTAATTAAATGGATTCTCTGTTGGGTACAATGTTCCCTTTGGCTGGTTGTATGCAACATCAGAAATCTTGAGATACTGGAAGAGTGTGAACAATGCCTTTCCGAAGTGTCCGAATGCAACTGCACCGTGGTGTGGGTAGTTCTTCTGGATGAGAACGTGGCGGTAGAAGCGTCCCATTTCTGGAATTGCAAATACACCGATACCACCGAATGAGCGTGTTGCAACTGGGAGAATTTCACCCTGTGCAATGTATGCCTGGAGCTTTGTATCTGGAGTTGTCTGGAGACGGAAGAATGTAATTGGTCCGTCCATGATGTCACCTTCGAGAGTACCGCGTGTAAAGTCTGGCTTTCCACCGTTCTCAAGAAGACGGTTCTGGATAAGCTGGAACTTAACAGCTGGCTTACTTCTCTTAGCAAGGCAGCAGAATGGTGTGTTACCACAGTGGAATGCCATGAATGTATCATTGAGCTTGTAGTCATAAGAGAACTTGCCCTTGATGCTTTCTTCATACATATCAGCTGGTACAGAGTTGTTGATGTCGAGGAGTGTAACAGGAGCTCCAGAAATACATGTTCCGATGTACTCAGAAAGAGCACCGAAGATATCTACTTCACAAGCAACAGGGATTCCGCGAGATGCAAGACGGCTGTTTACATAGCAAGGCTCGAAACCGAATTCCTTCGGGAATGCCGGCCAACACTTGTCAGCAAATACAACGTACTTCTTGCATCCCTTGTTTGCTTCTGCCCAGTCAAGAAGTGTAAGTTCAAACTGTGCCATACGTGGAAGCATTTCTGGGAACTGATTTCCTTCCATTCCGAGTTCATTTGCCATATCTTTTGCAACATCAGCGATACGTGGATCGTCTTTGTGTGCGCGGTATGCAACGAGCAAGTCAAGCTCTGAGTTTTCCTGGATTTCAACACCGATGTCATAGAGCCCCTTGATTGGTGCGTTACATGCGAAGAAGTCCTGTGGACGTGGTCCGAATGTAATGATCTTGAGGTTAGCAAGACCGATGATTGCACGTGCAACAGGGATGAATTCTTCGATCATCTTTACGATATCATCAGCTGTTCCAACTGGATATTCTGGAATGATTCCAGGAATCTTGCGGAGGTTAAGGTTGTATGAACAGTTGAGCATACCACAGTATGCATCACCACGTCCGTTAATAAGATCTTTCTGTGTTTCTTCTGCAGCAGCTACGAACATGCAAGGTCCGTCAAACTTCTGAGCAATCTGTGTCTCAGGTGTTTCTGGTCCGAAGTTTCCGAGGAATACTACAAGAGCGTTACAGCCAGCGTTCTTTACTTCATCAACAGCCTTGAGCATGTCTTTCTCATTCTCAACTGTTGTCTTTGCTTCATAAAGGTCACCCTTTCCAGCAAATGCCTTTGCAATAGCAGCGCGGCGTTTTTCTGACAGCGAAATAACGAAACAGTCACGGCTGACAGCAATAATTCCTAATTTAACATCTGGGATGTTCTCAAACTTTGACATAATAATCTCCTCTAACAAAGCCACTAAAAATAGTATCTAACTTATACAGTTATACTGCAATATATCAATTTTGTATATATCAAAAAAACTCAGACCTTATCAAAAAAATCTGCTTTTTTGATTTTCCAGGAAAAACTTCCTGTTTTGAAAATTTCCGGACATATATGAAGAAGCTGCAAAAAAGTTTTTTTTCATTTTCCCCAATGCATGAGCGGAATATTTTCAAGTTCTGACTGTCTTTCATAAACCTTTTAATTTCAGAAAACAATCAGAAACTTTTTTCGCAATTTTCAAAGAATTCTTTCTGACTACTTTGAAAGCAAGTCAATATTCTCACCGATCAGGCCAACAACTGCACCCTGTTTTGCTTCGTTTGTATCCTGATGAGCAATGAGCCACTTGTTTCTTGCCCACAAAAGAACATCTTCTTCGTTATGAACTTTGATTTCAGGTTTCTGTGTGTTTGTATCTTTTGGAAGAACAATGACAACACGGAATCCGTCAGATTTGCTGCCGTCGATAATATTATTACATGGAGCATAATGCAATGTTGTTTCATAAACTTCAACAACAGTACCAGCAGGAACTCTGAAAGCTTCAACTTTGTCAGTGCTGAGCTTGTTATCCTTAATATCCTGTGCGCTTGCAAGCAGAAGAATCATGTCATTTGCAGGAATGTTGAGCTCGCTGCCTCTGTGATATTCAAGGCAGTTGAGTTTTGTATTGTTTCCGTTACAGAAACCAAGCTGTATAGGCATTCCACCATATGCACAGTCAGAAAATTCCTTTGCTATAGGAAGAGCTTCCATATCAGACTGTGAAGGCTCGTAAATTACAGCATCCTTTGGCAACTGTGTTTTTGCATTCAATGTTTCAATCAGAGCTTTTGTGTCATAGCCGGAAAGAATTCTTCCGTACTTCTTAAAACTCTTTGAAAATACACTTTTGATTTTGATAGACATAAATCCCCCTAACACTAAATCAAATAAATTTGATACATATCATTATGACTACAAAGTTCTCTTTTTGTCCAGTAATTTTTTTACAAAACAATTTTTACATGCGGTGAAAAAAAACATTATGTCTTTCTGCAAATTAATTCAAATTAAAGAAAAAAAATTTCTTTTTTTGTTTTTTGACCACCGTTTTTTTCATGAAATACAATATAAAAAACATCCTCGAAAATCCTGCAGGCAATTTCTCTGAAATAATCAACTTTTCACTAAGAATTTCTCAGAAAATCAAAACTCCCTCTTGATTTAATGTTTTATAACTGATATAGTACCTCATACATGCCGGCTTGGTGGAATGGTAGACACGAAAGACTCAAAATCTTTTGCCAGCGATGGTGTCTGAGTTCAAGTCTCAGAGCCGGTAGAGAGTTTCGGATTATCCCGAGACTCTTTTTTTTATTTAAACTGTTTTTGACTGTGGAAGTTTTAAGCCTTGAAACTCAAAGGCTTAAAACAAAAAATCATCTCCAGAACTCTTTAATCCGCATCTGAAAGTAAAGCATTCAGCATCACAGCATGCCGGACACAAATTCCAGGCTTCCTTTGCTGCATCTAAGTTCCACAGCTTCCTTTACGCACGACTCATCTATCAGAGAAGTCTCTTTCATATCAGCGATTGTCCGTGCAACTTTCAGACAGCCTGCAGCTGCGCGCGGCGAATATCCACGTGATTCACAGCTTCTGTCCAGAAGTTTCTTTGCTTCTGGTGTACACAAACAGATTTCTGCAATTTCTGATGGAGTAAGACGGGCATTGCACTTACCCTGCCGACGTCTCTGTATTTTGACGGCAGCTGCAATATCATGACGCAGCTGCTCAGTCGATGCAGTTTCCTTATAATCCTGCAAAGACTTTACGCAATCTTCCGCCCCTGCCGCAACTGCCGGTATTTTTGATGCTGCGCCGTCATTCTGTACCTGCACACGTATATCAACTCTGTCCAAAAGCGGAGCTGAAAATTTTTTCCAGTACTGTTCGATTGCACGCGAAGAACAAAGACACAATTTGTCACGAGATCCATAGTTTCCGCACGGACAAGGATTAGTAGCCAGAAGCAGCTGAAAAGATGACGGATACACAGTAGATCTGCCGGCACGGCTCAGTGTTATGCAGCCGCTTTCCAGGGGAACGCGAAGCATCTGAAGTACAGAAGTGCGAAACTCGGCCGCCTCATCCAGAAAAAGGACACCATTATGAGCAAGCGATATTTCTCCAGGTATGCATTTACTTCCACCTCCGCAGATTCCTTCGATTGTGGCTGTTTGATGCGGCTGCCTGAACGGAGGCCGGGTCATGGAAGGATTATCAGGCGGCAAAAGTCCGGCAATAGAATAAATACGGGTAACAGGCTGCGCTTCTTCGAGAGTCAGAAGTGGCAGAAGTGCCGGAAATTTCTGCATGGCAAGAGTTTTACCGCATCCCGGAGGACCATATGCCAAAACATTGTGACCACCAGCCGCTGCAACCTGAAGCGCACGTACAAAATAATTCTGATTAACTATCTCTGCAAACTCGAACCCAGACTCAACCTTTGGAAAAGCCACTCCGTTTACAACAACAGCATCATCCGGCAGATTCTGTTTTTCACCGCCGTTCTGTTTTGACGTGAAAAGATGCTCTTTCATCAGTGCGCTATATGCTTCTATCAGATTATCCGCGCCGAAAACTTTCATGCCTTCTATCTCCCTGGCTTCTTCGGCATTGGCAGACGGAACAATACAATAACAAATTCCACCGGCGCGAGCTGTTCCGACAGCAGCATGTATGCCACGCACAGAACGGACTTTACCGTTAAGTTCAAGTTCTCCCATCACAAGAATACTTTCTCCGGCAAAACTTTCTGCAAAAAGTTTTGGCTGCATAGAAGAATCAGATTCTTCTGCCGTGTCATCTGTTTTTTCACTTTCATCGGATTCTGACGCTGCAAGAACTGCAAGTGCTATCGCAAGATCAAACCCGGCCCCTTCTTTTTTCAAATCAGCAGGAGCAAGACTTATCAAGACTCTTTCCGGCGGAAACTCAAAACCGCAGTTTCTGATGGCACTGCGCATTCTTTCACGGGATTCTTTGACGGCACCATCAGCAAGACCTACTATATCCACTGCGGGTATACCTCGCCTCAAATCAACCTCAACACTTACAAGAGAACCTTCATATCCGAAAGGCGAAAAACAATAAATCTGCATAATCTGTTCACAAAACCTCCATTTTGTTTTTCACTTCCTAAAGCATTTTTCAAATCAAAAAGCCTGAAAAAGTGAAGAGAGAACAAATGTTCCACAAATAAATATCCTTTTTTAAAATCAGATTTGGTGCAATTTTTTGAAAAATAGTTTATATTTTATCTATGAATATTACGATTCTATGCAAAGTCGTAGATAATTACGGCGACATAGGCTTTGTTTACAGGCTCTCAAGAGCACTTTCCTCATTGACTCAGTCATCACCCCGGCAGTCAGAGCAGGCTTTGATAAATGACATACATCTGACACTTGTTGTAAGCAACCTGACTTCCTTTGCATTCATGGCTCCAGGTCTGGATGACAAACTTGCTTTTCAAAAATACTCCGGCTGGGACGTTCTTGACTGGAATAACAACGAAGTCTGTCTTGATTACTGCAAAAAACATGATCCTCTTTTTATTCTGGAATGCTTTCAGTGCGGAAGACCTGAATGGCTTGACAAAGTTCTGTTTGACAGATCAAAAAAAAGCACGACACATATAGTAAATGTTGAATATCTTACAGCCGAAAAATGGGCAGACGATTTTCACCTGCTCAAAAGCGGCACCCGTTCAGCTCTAGTCAAAAAAATAAACTTTATGCCAGGTTTTTCTGAGCAAACAGGCGGTCTTGTTCTGGACAAAGAGTTTATCACAAGCCTGCAAAATCCCGGCAAAGCAGCCGAAACACTTATGCCGTTTGACATAGCACTTTCAAAAAACAGAACAAATATCACTGTTTTTTCATATGAACAAGATTTTTCATCGGTTGTCAAAGCTATAGAAAAATATGACAGTCATGCAAAAAACAATTCCGGCAAAAAAATCATGGTATACCTCGCCCCCGGTTTGAGCGCAGAGCCCTTCAAAGATGCTTACAGAAAAAACGCATGTACATTTGATTTTGTAAGTCTTCCGCGACTTCCTCAGAAAGCATGGGACGCACTGCTTTGCCTGTGTGATGTCAATTTTATCCGCGGAGAAGATTCTTTTTCACGGGCAGCACTTTCCGGCAAGCCATACATATGGCATGCATACAAACAGGACGAAGAATTTCAGCTCGTGAAAACCGGCGCACTTCTTGAACGTATGAAAAAATACTTTACAGATAATGATTACACGACTGTATATGAAATCTTCATGCTCTATAACAGGCGGTACGAACAGGAACCAGGCTATGAAGCACAGGAATATCTGGATAAAATCCATGACGAAATGATACACAGTTATGGTATACATGGAAAACAGACAGTTTCGGACGGAAGTCAGATTATGGAAAAACTTCTATTTGACTTTCTGAACCGTCATGACGATTTCCGGAAAAGTTTCTCATCATTTGCCAAAGACATCATATCAAACGGCGATCTTGCAGAACATCTTTTGCAATACCTTCTCAGTGTATAAAAAAACGAGCCGACAAAAACTTAAGTTTTCAGCGGCTCGTCATTAAACAAAATAATTTAATTTTTATCTAATTACAAAACTATTCACGCCAAGGGAAAATGAAAGATTTCCATTTTCTAGGACCAAGAATGCGCTTGTCATTTGCAATAAGATCTGCCCACGGAACATCTTTTCTCTGCTGGCGTGTAAGCCCCGGATTTACCTCAAGCCAGTCATACTTGTACAGGCGCAGACGCAAAGCCTCTGTACATGTGATTGTCATCGTAGCAAGCCCGTTTCCGATGCTCAGTGTAAAAATCATAAGTGCAAGATTTATCAGATTCATAAAAAACAAGCCGATTGTAAAAAACGCATTGTCAAAAAACAGAATATAGCATTTTTTCAGGCACTTCTTGAAATTGTTGTGCATGATACTTCTGATTGCCACAAAATACTGCAAAGAAAGAATAGTTATCACAAGAAACCAGAAAAGGAGTGACAAAAGTGCAAGGCCGATTATATTGCCCTGACTGCCGTCAGCAGGAATCCAAATGTTAAAGTAAAAAGGAAAGCACACAAACGAAATCAAGAAAAGAAATGCAATGTATAATCCAAGATATATTCCGTCTTTGAGGGACGGCAAAATATTCGAAAAGAACTTTTGGATTTTCGGGCCTTCAAAACTGACAATTTTAACAGCATTTTCTCCCTCAGCAATCACGAGCGTACAGACAATTACACACGCAATCACAACTGCTGCAATCTGACAGAGATTCTGCAGAATGCCATCGCCGAAAACAGCAGCAGCAAGCCCCATGATAAAGTATGCAAGACTTGCAGCAAGAATAGCACCAATAGTTATAACAAGATTCACAATGACTGTATGAAAAAGATTATCCCAGACATCACAGAAATTTTTTTTTGTAAAGAATAAAAACATAGGGACTATGTTACAGAGTTTTGCATATACAGTCAATCTGAAATAAACACTCAAAAAGCAGGCATAAATCATGTCATTTTTTTACTTTCAGATCACTTTTCTTGAACTTGCCGCTCTTTACGGCTTTTTTTATCTTGTCTTCGTCGAGTTTCCACGGATCTTCAAAGCCCTGACAGCCTTCCATCATTTTCTGCCAGTTAAAGAGCATCATGTTAGATGCAATCGTTTCGTCATTCTGCACATCCGTACTGTTATACATTTCATACAGGATGTTTGCGGCAAAACCGTCAATTTTTGAAAGAGACTGCGAATATGGATAAATTGCCCCCCAAGGCTTGCCGCCGCTTTCAGGATACGCAAGCACTGCCGTCACTGCATTTTTCTTTATAAGGACCGAAAAGTTCTGCCCCGCACTTTTCGGCCAGGCAAACGTCAGACTTTCTCCCGGACACGACGACCATACGATGAAAAAATCTTCACCGGTATGTGCTTTTTTGCATTCATCGGCACTTATGACAAGCTTTTCTGTATCAGGTGCCACATAGCGAACAGTATCTCCTTCACCTGTAACAGGTGAAGAACATGACACATACGCACAAATCACAAATCCCGCAAACAAAAAAAGGACACTACATGTATTGCTCATCTTCATACATATAATATCCTTTTTGAATTTATGTTTTGTACAAAATCATAAAGATTTTTTTCAATTCATTTTTCTGCATTAGAATCAGCCCTTGAAATTGTAACATCAAACTTCTTGTAAGGAATTTCAAACGGAGCTTCATTGCTACACTTGATGATTGCTTTGTACATATCATTTTTTGTCTTTATAAGATCGCTTGTTTTTATCCAGACACAAAGTTTGACAATAAGGCCTTCATCGCCGAAACCGTCATAATAAACAGCAGAAGCAGGTTCCTGAAGAACTGTCGGACACATGGCAGGAACTTTTTCCAAAGCTTCCAGTACTTTGTCCATATCAGAGTCATACGAAATATCAATATCAAAAGTAAGACGGCGAATAGGAAAATGATTGTAGTTTGTAAGAGTGCCGTTAATAATCGAACTGTTCGGAATTCGAACCATCTGATTATCTAGAGTGTGAATTTTAACGCTCAAAAGTCCCACATTATCTACTGTACCAGATTCATCACCGATTTTGATAAAATCACCTACTTTCATGGCTTTTTCACTGAGGACAAAAACACCGCTTATGATATTGCTCACACTTGTCTGAGCTGCAAAACCAATTGCGATTCCGGCAACTCCGGCAGCACCCCAGATGGCAGAGAGCTTGATGCCGAGCAGGTTCAGTATGTACATCACTTCCAGAACCCAGAATGTGTATGTCATAACCTTGTTTATGATGATAGCTGTAGTCGGCTTAACCTTGCTGACAATTCTATGCTTGGTAAAAGCCTTGATAATACGGTAAGCAATATAAAAAAGCAGTATAGAAATCAAGCTTGCACACAGCTTTATGATGTTTTCCGGCGTAAAATATGCCTGAACTTCATTTACATGAAAAATGTCCTTTGTCTGCTCAACAGTTGTCGTCACCACATCCTGTGTCATTTCCTGAACAGTGACAGCAACATCTTTTGTTTCGTCCATAAACTACCTCTGTAAAAAAATGATTTTCCCTGACAGCAGCTTTTTGTAATTTCCGGCTGCAGCCGATGTTTAACATACGGGACAACTCCAAAAACCAGACACATTTTCTAAAACCTTGTGATAAATATGCCTCAGTTTTTAGAGGATAATATGAAAAACATCATACAAGGTTGCAGTGAAAACAACAATAGAGTAAAATATTTATGAAAATGAAACAATTTTTTTCCTATGTCAGTATATTATTTATCTCACTTTTTACAGTCATTTCCGTACCACAAAAAGCGTCTGCACAATCTGACTTCAGGGAAGAAATTCCGCAGAACTTTCATCAGCATTACCGTGAAATGTCGTCAAATTCAGTGACAGAAGCCGAACAGACAGAACTTGAAGAACAAAAAGCCCTCATCGAAAAAATCGACAAAGCAAATTCTTCCAAAGAAACACTTCTGCGCTCATCACGTACAGAAAAACAGAATACCGCGATAGACCAGAACAGACAGCTTTTCATAGGCCTTTCTGCCGGAAACAAAGGCGACCTCGAATGTACTACGCCGAAAGCTCTTGAAAGAATCGAAACAATAGAAAAACTGAAAAAAAACATCATCCGGTTTGAAAAATATTATCCGGCAGACAGCGAAGAAGTACAGAGCCTCATGTCGTCTCTTGCAGATTATTACAGCGAACTTGAAAGCGAAACATACAAAACATCAACACTGTCAAAAGACCTGATACTCAGAGGCGGCGAATACGACCCTGTCACAGAATCATGGCCTGTAACGATATATTCAGAAGTAGCAGGAAGAGCAAACGTCTTCACATTCCATGTAAACCTGTCTTACAAAGAAATCATCAAGAAAAACGGCAGCTTCCCTGGAATAAAAAGTCTTGAAGAAAAAGATGACGATGCAAACACAATGATTGCCGACAGCTTGTTCCGTCAGGCCGTTCCGTTTGTCGTCGCAAAACTTGAATACAAAATCTATCACTGGGAAGGCGCTTCTGAATACAATTTCGTACCGACGAAACTGACATTCTGCCGGCTGGACAAATCAAAGCCTATCCACGAATCTACAGCAGAAGAAATGTCACAGAAATCATTTGTCACACATCCTCGCCTGGAAATCCGTTCAAAGACACAGCAGATTACAGAACGCGAAGAATCGCAGAAAACTATCGAAGAAGAAGCAAAAGGCGAAACATTTTATCAGAGCGCATTCGGCAAACAGAAAAAGCGCCGTGCACTCTATATCTCAACAGATACCGCAATTCCTACAGACGGAACATTCCGCAGAGAAGATTTGACAGTCAACTCTGCCAGCCTGAATGTAAACTTCGGCATAAACGACTACATATACGCAGGCGGCGGCTTCTCATGGGAATACCGAGGCAAGACAAAAGGTTCAGATTACGGCATCTTTGCAAACGCAGGTGTAAATGCAACACTCTGGGGATTTCTGCGCCCTTATCTCGGCATGTCGACAGAGTTCAATACAAACATAGACGGTAAGCTGTCTCTTGATACAGGAGTTGATTTCATCATAAGCCGCGTACTTCTGAACCTGTATTACAAACACACATGGGACTATGATTTCAACAACTCCAGAAAACCTGGCGTAGACCGCATGTCAGACTATCACATCTTTGGAATCGGCTGCGGTATCACATGGTAAAGCCCCGCTTCAAAAACTGTCAGCGAGGCTTTTTCCACCACACACAAAGATAAACTTCTAGGCCTTTACGAGCTCCCAAAAAATTATGGCAGCCGCGGCTGCAACATTTAAAGAATCAACACCATCTTTCATCGGAATTTTTACGACGTAATCGCTGTTGTCAATTGTCCACGGCAAAAGACCGTCTCCCTCAGTTCCCATCAGAACCGCAAGTTTTTCTTCATTTCGAAGAACAGGATTATCTATATCTATGGAATTTTTCTGCAAAGCCATGGAAAGCGTCCTGAACCCCATCGAATGCAGGATATCCATGCCCTTTTTTGGCCAGTCAGACGGAGATTCACAGATTCGTGCCCACTTCACATTGAAGACATTGCCCATGCTTACACGCAGACACCTTCTGTTAAACGGATCTGCGCATTCCGGAGTAAGCAGAACAGCATCAATTCCAAGAGCCGCAGCCGAACGAAAAATAGCGCCGACATTTGTTGCATCTGCAATGTTTTCCAGTACAACAACACGGCGTGCGTCCCTGCAGACATCACCGAGACACAAAGGCACCTTTCTTCTAAAAGCACAGAAAACACCGCGCGTAAGCTTGAAACCTGTAAGCTGTTCAAGCACACTTCGTGAAGCAGTATATACAGGAAGCTCAGGAAAACGCTCTATCAGACATTTTGCATCGCCTGTAATATGTTTTTCTTCCATCAAAAAAGAAATCGGCTCATAGCCAGCATTCATAGCCCGTTCAATAACATTCGGACTTTCTGCAATAAAAACACCGCCCTTTTTCTCATAAGAATTCCGAAGCTCACGCTCAGTCAGATTTGCGAAAATGTCAGCACCGGGAACATTCAAAGAATCTATCCTAAAAATCATAGCTCTCAAATACTAACACAATTCCGCAAAAAAAACTGCCGGCACAAAACAGCCGCAAAAACACCATTCGTTTTCAAAAACATGAGTCCAACGTTACAAGTAAATGCAAAGCATAAACATCACGGAACTCCAGAGCCGACATGTCACATACCCCTAGTTTTTTGACCTTTCGTATTCTTCGATTTCTTCGCACCAATCTGAAGCCACGCTTTTGTTTGCACGGAAACAGCCGACAGCTTTGCTCAAAACAGAAAAATTAAGGCTTGTTCCAGCACCGTCGCATTCATAGCGGACAGCGCGGTCTTCATTAATTCCAAGCCTTTCTGCCTCGCCTGCTGCATCTATGTTTGCACCGAGAAACAGAAATTCCCAGCTGAATCTTTTCTGCTGGCGTTCAATCATATGCTTGATTTTTCTGTAATCATACTCCCGGCTGGAATTTTCCTGTCCGTCTGTTGTAATTACAAAAATC
>JAZQQW010000003.1:0-31236 GCA_045629255.1 Treponema sp. | reverse complement strand
TCGTAGAGAATCATTACAAAGGCAGTCTATATCTTTTGTTTTTATTTTGCAATATGATTTTAAGTTTTTTTTATCAGTCAGCTTTATGAGTGTTATACAGCCGGCTTTATAAGTGTTGTACAGCTAGCTTTATAAAACCTTCTCCTTTAGTAGAAAAGGGTCTTTTCCATCAGTAGACAAAAACCTTTTCCCTCAGTAGAAAAGGTTCTTTTCCATTGGCAGACAGGTATCTTTTCTTTTAGCTGAAAATGAAATGTTTTTGCAATGCGTGAGGGATTGGAAGGGCTGCGTAAGCAGTTCCGGAACGCACGTGGAGGAATGGAGGCGGAGCCGGAACCATGGAAAGCCCGACGGCAGTTTACTGCCGGCACGCCCGGAATAATGACGGAATAATGCTGACTTTACGAATGATTTTTTTTCTGCTATCATTTTTTTCATGAGCGAATTAAAAAACATTATTCTTAAAACTGGTTCAATTAAAGATAACATTGGTCATTACATTCAGGATATATTAAAAGAATACTCTTTTGAAAGTCTCTGCGGGGAATTCAAGGGGCTGCTGCTTTCCGGCGACTTAAATGAATTTGATGAGGGTATCGGGTTCATTTCGTTCCTGAAGATGCAGTCTTCTTACATTCCGGGCGATGAAGTTTTCGTTTTTCTCGATAAAATGCGTGAAACTGGTTTTATAAAGGATGTTCTGTGCGAACTGATGCAGAAAAAACTGTATTCGCAGATTAACACGATTCTTTCTATTTCTGACTGTCTGCCGGTTGAGTTTTCTGTTGATGAGCTCAGGGAATTTCTTGAACGGTACAAGGTTGAAAATCCTATTATTCTGGACAGTGTTTTCCGTGCAATTACGGTTTGCTGTTCCAAGGTTTTCCCGGAGGATGAATTCAAGGCGCTTTCTTTTGAGGACAAGAACATTGAATTTACTGTCAAATATCTGATTGCATCTATTGAGTTCATTGATCCTTTTGTCCGCGATGAGTATTTCAGGATGATTGACGGCATGTGCCCTGACAAGCTGAGGGATTCTTTCAATGAGGCGGTTTCTGAAAACAGGATTTTTTTAATGGACGAATCTGATATGGCCGAAGTTGTGCCTGAAGATGTTACCGGTGAAAAGGAAATGCTTCTGGATTCGCTTCCGGCAATTTATTTTGATTCTGCAGAAAAAGATGCTCTGTCGGGAAAAATTCTTTCCTATCCTGAATTCCTGGAGTTTTTCCTCAAATCACTGTAAGTCTTTTACAGAAGTTTCATCTGTCTGTTTTTTTTGAGTTCGCTTTTCATTTTCTTGTACTTCAGGCGCCGTTCATTGCTTTCTCTGGACGGTTTTGTTTTTCGGCGGGTTTTATGAGGTTGTCTTAGCTTTCCATGATACCGGCACAGTCTATTTCTTTGCCGGATGCGATGTTGTCTTCAAGTACTGTTTTTATGCGCAGTGTAATAAGTTCGCCTGGTTTCAGTACGCGTTCAGGAGATGCAAACTCAACATGCAGATAATTTTCTGTCACTGCATGACATACTGAACTTTCGCCCGAGGCGATGCGCAGGCTGCGGCTGTTTTCTACGATTGCTGACAGTGGCTTTGCTGTCCAGTAATTTATGTACTCGATTTTGCCTTTGACGGCTGTATCTGTAAGCCATTTGACACGTTCGCCTTTTATCCGCTCCGGTATCTGGCACTTCATTGTCTTTGCCGGTGTTCCAGGTCTCGGCGAAAAAGGAAACGCATGTATCCATGCGAAGTTCTGTTCTTCACACAGGGCCTGCGTTGCGGCAAACTCTGCTTCTTCTTCTCCGGGGAAGCCCGCAATCAAATCACAGGAAACAAAAGGATTTTCCTTTGCGCTTCGTATCATCTGTATTGCACGCACGACATGTTCGACGCTGTGCGGGCGTGCCATTGCTTTGAGGATTTTGTCACTTCCGGACTGTATGCTCAGATGAAAGAACGGCTGTACCCTTTTATCTGCAAGTATCTGACATAGTCTGTCGTCTATGCTCTGCGGATAAAAACTTGATATACGGAAACGTATGTGATTTGTATTTTCTATCATGAGTTTGAGCAGTGACGAAAAAGAGACTTTATTGCCTGTTTCATCAGTGCCTGCATACTGGCTCAGGTTTACTCCGGTAAGTACGACTTCGTTCATGCCGGAGTTTTCAAGTTCCTGTACGCGATTCAAAGCTTCTGTTACAGAAAGGGAAACTGATTTGCCGCGTGCCATATGTATGCGGCAGAATGTACATGCGCAGTTGCAGCCGTCCTGGATTTTGAGGGAGCCGCGGCTGTGCTGGGTAAATACCGGCGTGTACAGCGCAAACTGAGACGGAGAAATGCATGACATCACGAAATCATCAAGCGTTCTGTGCGTAAAAAGATTCTTTGAAAGAGACAGACTGCCGTTGCTTTTCATCTGAACGGCAAGTGTAGATAAAACTGATTTTCTTGTGCCGGCCAGTATTGTAATTCTGTCCGGGCAGATGTCCTTAATCTGCATGCTGTCCAGTTCGGCATAGCATCCTGTAACAATGACAAGTGCGTTCGGGAGTTTCTGGAGCATTAATCTGATTATTCTTCTTGCTTTCTGTTCGGCTTTTCCTGTGACTGTACAGGTATTTATGATGCCGAGCACTGTATCTTCCTGTACGGCAGACTGTGCCGTAAGACCTTCCATATCAACAGAAAAGCCTGAATCCATAAAAGAACGGGCAGCTCCTTCTGTTTCATCGTGATTCAGGCGGCAGCCGAGAGTTTCAAAATGTATCTGCATGAATTAATTACAACTAAATGAATCCTGCAATAACATCTGTTATTACAGGTTCCTGTGACTTTTTTAGAGATGAGACTGACAGCGTTTCTTGCCTGTCGTTGCATCATACAAAGATGGTGACAATGAAAGAGCGTGGTCATAAGCGTCTATGGCTGATGTATACTCTTTGCACATTTCGCGGGCATATCCAAGCCGTGACCACCAGTTCGCTTTCTGCGGCTTAAACTTCACCGCAGTTGTAAATGCTATGTCAGCATGGCGGAACTTTGACTGTTTGACATAAATCTCTCCCATATAAAAATACGAAAGAGCATAATCGCCTTCTGTGTCTCTTGCATTTGAAACATAATTCTGGAAATATTTGAGAGCTTCATCGTTTTTGCCGAGGAAGTATTCTGCTTCTGCAAGTGCCTCAATTACAAAAATGTCGTATGCATCTTTTTTTCTAGCCTGCAAAGCACGCTCTTCTGCCTGAAGATACTGTTTTGTTGCAAGCAGAGACCATATCAGTACTGTATATGAGTTTATGCTTCCCGGATTTTTTTTGAGTTCTTTCTCGCAGACAGCAATTGCGTCAGAATACTGTCCGGCTTTATACAATTTAAGTGCGTCCTGTTCCTGTGCAAAAAGGCCTGTCACTGCAAGAACAAGCAGACAAACAAAAATACCGATTCTCTTAGTCATTTTCCACCAACCTACTTTGTCATTGTACACTTTCCGGAGAAATTTGATCCCGGTTCGAGAACTACCTGGCGGGCTGCAATATCGCCTTTTACAGTGCCCGATGCAGCTATATAAACAAGTCTTGTCGCAGAAATATCGCCTACAACGCAGCCGCGGACATAAACTCTGTCAGAGACAATCTCTGCATTCACTTCAGAATCTGTATCAATCAGAACATCACTTGTTGAATGTATGCGACCTATTATTCTTCCTTTTACAAAAAGAGATTTTTCAAGTATTACATTACCTGTAAATGATATATCAGATTTCATTACTGTATCAAAATCTTCTTCGTCTGTATTAAAACGCTGAACTTCTTTAAGATCTTCAAAATTTTCTGCCATAGTTTAATCTTACCGACTACTCAAAATTTCGTCAATGCCGAAAAAAAGCTATATCCGGCATTGACTGCATTGACTGGTGTGGATTTACATTGATTTCAAAAGTTTTGTTACTTCAGCTGAGCGGTACGAAGGATTTTTTGACTGAAGCATCTGAAGGTATTTTTTTGCTTCGTCACTGTTATTGAGAGACAGGCATACCTGAGCCAGTTCAAAATAGGCACTCCATGCCTGCGCATCAGATGTGATGACGTCTTCGTATGTGATTTTTGCATTGTCAAACTGTCTTGCGCTGGCATACGTTTTTGCAAGGTTGTCACGGACTGTGTTGTCTTTCGGCTGAATGCGCAGCGCATTCTGATAATATGTTATTGCGCCCTCGAAATCTGATTTCATACGGCATGCATTTCCGAGATTGTTGTTGACTACAAAGTTTCTCGGATCTTTTGAATATGCCTGCTGCAAAAATGAAATGGCAACATCGGCGTCGTTCTGTTCAAGACAAAGTACGCCGAGATTTGTCAGGGCTTTTACGTTCTGAGGATCCCGTGCAAGAACTTCTTTATACAGACTGATTGCAAGTGTATCATTTCCAGTTTCGTCACACATCAGTGCGTAATTGTATATGATGTTTGCCTGAACAGTTTTCGATGCACGTCCTTTGTTGTCGTAAGCTGTTTTTGCATATGAAAGTGCGTCAGAGTTTTTGCCCTGAGCATGCATGACGGCTGACAGATTATAGTAGGTAACAGGGTCTTTTTGTGTTGCATTCATGTAAGCTATAGCTTTTTTGAAGCTTTCCTCAGCTGCAACATTGTTGCCTGCAAGGGAATACGCATTTCCAAGTTCCTGGTAATTCTGCGAACTTGTAGGATTTACACGGACAGCCTGTTTAAAAACTTCGACAGCTCCGTCATAATCGCTCTTTCTGTTCATGAGGCGGCCGGCGGCAAGATATGCTTTTTCATAGTCTGCGTCGATTTTGTATGCCTGTTTATAGGCAGTCAAAGCCTGTGTCGTCCTGTTGAGCTTTTCGCTTACATATCCAAGGTTATACTGCGCAGGTGCATAATTCTGGTTGTACTTGATTGACTGCTGAAACGATGTGCATGAAGATTCATACTTTTTCAGCTGAGCCTGAGCCCTTCCCAGCTGATACAGATATGATGAGTTTGTCTTGTCGACGGCTACGGCTTTGCTCAGTTCGGCTTCTGCTTTTGCATAATCTTTTGCATCAAAGGCATTCATTGCCAGTATATAGTGAGCACTTGGCTCTGCAGAATTCATTGAAACAATGTCGTTTGCATAAGTAACTGCATTTCTCATTATCTGCTGGCATTTTGCAGCATCAAACGATGTATTTTTGGATGCATCATAAAGAGCATTCGCTATCTCCGTCAGTTTGGCAACGCTGAAATCTTTGTCGTTTGAAGGAAGCATCATCTTCACTTTGTTAAAGTATGCCATAGCCCCAGCAACATCTCCGGACGCAAGAGCAACTTTACCCTGAGCTATTTCAGTATTGATATCTTTTATAAGCTTTGCGGCTGCCGCACTCTCCTGAGCTTTCCTTTCTTCTTCAGCCTTTCGCTTTGCTTCCTGTTCGGCACGCTGCTTTGCCTCGGCTTCCCTCTGTGCCTTTCGTTCAGCTTCTGCAATTTTTGCCTGCTCATCTGCTTTTCTTTGAGCCTCAGCCTGTTCCTGAGCTTTCTTTTCTTCTGCAAGCTTTTGTGCAGCAGCTTTTTCGTCAGCTTTGCGTTTTGCTTCTTCCTGTTTGCGGGCAGCAGCCTCCTCTTTGCGAGAAAGCTTCATATCTTCCATATTTTGTTTATTTTTTGCATTTTCCTGACTCTGCCGGGCAATCTCATCGCGAAGTCTGTCTATTTCAGCCTGAGCTTCTTCAGAAATTCCTTCACTTTTTGAAGCACCGCCTCTGACAGGTGAAAGACCTGCAAGTTCTTCTTTCTTGAGGCGGACAGCTTCGTCCAGCAGTGCCAGAACTTCTTTGTCGTCAGGATTACTGATTACAAGACCGTTTATCAGAGACAGTGCATTGTCGTACAATCCAGAATCAAGATATTTATTTATGAGAATAAGTGTGCTTTTTCTTTCTTTTGATGTTTTTGCACTGTTAATCAGTTCGGCAGCTTTGAGAGATGCCTCAGCCAGAAGATCAGATGTTTCTGGAACAGAGTTGTTCTTTATCATCATCTGTGTGAAAAAAATACCACCGCCGACACCGAGGAAAAGAGCTATTGCAAAGGCAATAACAATATTTCTTTTTTTGGCGGCGGGATTTCTGCGTTTTTCTGCCAGATTTGCAAACTGCAGAAGATATGATTCATTCTGTCCGTCAGCCGCAGTTTCTACTTTTTTATTCTCTTTTTCCTGCATGAAAAAACTACTCCAACTCTGACTCGTAACCGTAATCCACAGTACCATCAGCACCGGCAGACATATTCTCTGACGCAGAATCCTGCAGAGATGACGCTACGTCTTCCAGAAGTTTCTTTCTGCGTGCAGCTTCTTCTGCTTCCTGGCGTGCACGTTCTGCTGCTATGCGGCGTTCTTCTTCCTTGAGCTTGCGCTCCTGTTCTACACGTATAGCTTCTGCTTTTTTCTCGTTTTCCATCTGATTTTTCAAAAGTTCAATCACAGCACGGATTGCATTTCCCTGAGACGTATACGGATCAAGCTTCAGATAATTCTCATAGTCTGCAATGCTTTCCTGATATTTTCCGGCTTTGAGCTTTGAGTTTGCACGGTTAAGCACAGGAGCTGCGTATGTTGCGTCTGCAGAAATCGCCATAGAGTACCAGTTCTCTGCTCCAGAAAAGTCTCCCATTGCAAAAGCAATGTTTCCGGCATCAAAGGCAAGTATTTTCTTGTTTGTGCCGGCAGAGTTCATGCCTTTTTCACATATTGCAAGAGCCTTGCCGTATTCCTTTTCCTGCTGATAGCACAGTGCAAGATAAATATAAGCTTTCGGATCTTCTCCGTTTGCAATAGCTTTTTCAAGATATGGTATAGCCTGTGCGCTTTTGTTTGAACGGAAAAGTTCCTCACCTTCTGCAAAGTCAGAAGCCTGTGCATAGGCATGTGAAAGGAAAATTCCGGCAGTAATTGCAAAGCACACAGAAAAAAAACGTTTGAAAGCACAACGACGCATTTTATTTCCTCCAAAAAAACACATTTTTTATGGGGTATTATCAAACCTCAAAAATCTTCATTTTACAAATTACAAACATCTTTTGAAAACCCGCAAATATCCCGTCAACAGTTTTCGCAAGACGGCGCATAAACTGGAAACTTTTTGCCTCAAAAAGGCAGAAAGTTAAGTTTCTCCTGCTAAATTTATCGTTAAAAATTGATTTTTTCAAACTATTTACGGTATTTATCGGAAATTAACCGTACCCCTTTGACATATTTACATAAAAGTTCTACTCTTTCAATATCTAGTATTTCCCTTTTTAACATAAAAATAGTTTTTCGGGTTACCAGAACCTTATCTTAATGCGGAGTCTTGATTTATGGATTTAACGACAGTAATCATCAGTGGAGTAGCAATCGCTTTCTTTCTTGTAATTTTGCTTGCCGTGGTTAAGTCATTTCTTGCACCTAAAAAAATCGGTAATATCAGGAATCTGATCAAAAGCGGAAAATATGCACAGGCACAGAGAATTGCAAAAACAATTCTTACAAAGGATCAGGATAATTATGAAGCACATTACTGGCTCGGAGAAGCTTATTATGCAGACAACAAGCCGGAACTTGCTTTTATGGAATACAAAACAGTAAACAGAAGTGCTATTTTTGACGGAAGCATTTCAGAAGTTCAGTTCAGACAGCGTATTGCCGGATTGTATCTCAAATACAATCAGCTTACAGAAGCTCTCAAGGAATATCTCCTTCTGACAAAGCTGGACGCAAAAAATGCAGAAAACTACTACAATGCAGGAAAACTTTACGAAAAAGCAAATCAGGTAACACCTGCAATGTCTATGTTCCAGAAAACTATTGCGCTCGATCAGCGAAATTCAAAAGCACATGCTTCACTTGGAAACATGATGATGCATGCAAAATTATATGCAGAAGCAAAAAAAGAGATTGATACTGCAATCCGTCTGGATCCGGCAATTCCTTCAAACTACTATTACCTTGGTAAGATTTTAAAAGAGACAAATGATTATCCCGGAGCTATCAAAGCTTTCGAAAAATCACTCAAAGATCAGGAAATCAGGCAGCGTGCACTCATTGAGTCTGGTTCCTGCTATATGCTTGCAAATCAGATTGACAAAGCAATTGTTGAATATGATCATGCAGTCAAATGCACAAAGAACGAAGCAAGTCAGGAAACACTTTTTGCAAGATATTTCCTTGCAACATGTTACGAAAAGATGCATAAAATAGAAGAAGCCATCACACAGTGGGAAGCTATTTCAAGAGTAAACAGCAGTTTCCGTGATGTTCCTGCAAAACTGAATCAGTATAAAGATGTACAGACAAATGACTGCATGAAAGAGTATCTGACTGCAAATCCGCAGAGATTTGCTGAGCTTGCAAAGATTGCAGCAAAAACAGGATACAACATAATAACTCAGAAAATCGAAAATACAAGAAACGGATGTGTAATACTCGGTACAGAAGGCGAATCAGAAAACTGGGCAAACATGAGAAAGCAGATTGTCATTGTCCAGTTCTTCCGCAACAGTTCGCCACTGAGCGAAGAAGTTGTCCGCAAAACTGCAGACCTTATCAAAGAGAAAAACTACTTTAAGGCGATACTTTTTTCAAGCTCAGGTTTTTCAATCGAGGCAATCAATTTTGCAGAGAATAGACCAATTACACTTGTCGGCAAGGAAATGGTAGAAAATATCCTGACTAGAGCCGGAGTCTGATATGCGTTTTTTGTGTGTCTCTGATCAAATTGATCCGCTTATTTATTCGACTGCCCTCAAAGAAAGATACGGCGATCTGGATGCTGTATTCTGTGCAGGCGATCTGCCGATGGACTACGTTGATTTCATCGTCACCAGTTTGAATAAACCTACATATTTTGTATTCGGAAACCACGACCTCAAGGAATTTGATTATTACAAAAAAGAACACGCCCAGGACTTCAGCGTAATCGCAAATGCATACAGTGCAAAAAGCGGCGCACATCAGCACGGCGGAGATTATGCAAGTAACAAGATAATCCGTTCAAAACTTCTGTCTTTTACAACGCCGGACGGCAAAACGACACCGCTTCTCATAGCTGGTGTATCCGGCTCAATCCTTTATAATAACGGCAAAGACCAGTACACAAACGGACAGATGTTCAGACAGCTTCTTGCCATGGTGCCGTCGCTGCTGTGGAATAAGCTCGTCTACGGAAGATATTGTGATGTATTTTTAACACATGCATCACCAAGACATATCCATGATAAAGAAGATCCTTGCCACAAAGGTTTTGAATGCTTTAACTGGTTCATAAAGAAATTCAAGCCGGCTCTCATGATTCATGGGCATATTCATCTTTACGATTTACAGACACCACGAACAACAAAAAGTGAAGAGACAATGGTCGTAAACGCTTACAGTCACATTGTCATAGATTTTAATCCTATATTTTCAGAAAAGGGTACTTATGTCAGAACAGTCATTGATATCCTCTCAGACAGATGAAGATTTCGCAAAAGCAAGAAACAAAGCTTTGATAAATGAAATCGAACATCTTCTAAAACCAGAGGAAGCTACTTTAATTTCATTTACAGACATTAAAAAACTTTTAAAACCAAAAAACGAAGTTTACAAAGGAATGCAGATTGTCCCAATAAAGCTGATAGTCGGAAGCGAAGGCCGCTATCATGATTTTGACAATCATTTTTTCCCGAAAAGCAGATTTTTGAAGACTCGTTGGGAACACATCGACATGGCACACATCAAAGATGTTACGCTACCGCCGATAAGCCTTTATGAACTCGGAGGCCTCTATTTTGTCAGGGACGGCAATCACAGAGTATCTGTTGCTATCTCAAGAGGTGTAGAAAACATCGACGCCGACGTAGTCAGCCTGCAGAGTGAAATTAAGCTCAAGCCAGGCAGCACAAAAGAAGAAATGGTCAAACAGGTCATCAACTACGAAAAGCGCGTATTCTATGCAGAGACAAACTTCGGTGACATAACAGACTTCTGGTCACTGGACTTCAGCACACCTGGACAGTATGACCTCATCTACAATCACATTCTTATCCACAAGTATTACATAAATATGGACAAGGATTACGAAATTCCATTTGAAGATGCAGTCATGTCATGGTATACAAACGTTTACCTGCCGATTATCCAGGCAATCAAGTCGCACAAAATAATGAAACTGCTCAAAAACAGAACAAAATCAGATTTGTATATCTATCTGATAAAATACTGGGATGAGCTGAAACAGAAGTTCGGCAATGATTACAGCCTTGACGAAGCTGCTATTAACTTCAAAAAAGAAAGACAGCGTTATTCCCTGTTTAACAAAATCAAAAATCATTTTGCCAAGCGCAGCATGAAAAAAAATCTTAACTAGCCTTAAATTTGATTTTTTTTGAAAAAAACACAGACACCTCACAAAACGAGGTGTCTGTGTAAAAAAAAGCACTAATTTTACATTTTTCACCGCTCTGTTTTTGCAGCAATCTCTTGAAAACGGCTTTTTTTACTGTCAAAAAAAAAGCAACAGTTTCAGAGGTTATTTTAAACATATCTGAAATTAAAATATAAAATAGACATCACAAAAAACTGTCCATAGAGTTTCCAAAACAACCTTTTCAAAGCTGACTTTATCAAAGTTAACATGCCTTTTTTTTCAAGTTAGAGAAAATGTAACTTTTGTGTCTCATCTTAAATGATTATGAAAATTATATTATGCTGAAATAACCTATTTTTGCCGATAAATTCTTGACGGTGTATATGTTGGATGTTAGAATAAAGTGTAATAAAAATCTTAAATTTCAGGATGTAATTTAAGAAAAATACGTACAAAACACTTTATTTCATAATCTATTTTAAAATTGGTACAGGGAGTTTTTTTCGTGACACTGGATGACAGCTTTGCATACCTGCCGCTATTTGCGGTTGCGTTTTTATCAGTTATCTTGATTATTCTGCTCATGGCAGTAAAGAAAAAGGGTTCTGCCAGAATCAGCTTTGTACATTACCTTTCGCTTTCGATACTGGCACTCTGCTGTTTCGTCGGCGCACTTATTGAACTCTCATCTCCTAATCCCGAAAAGTGTAATGGCATTATTATTGCAGGCTATGGCATGATAATCGCCGCTTTTCTGTTCATTCCGTATTGTCTCATGCTCACAACATTCGAGCCAAAACAGACTGTCAAGCTTGTTCCAAAATCAGTAAACAGACGATTGGCAGAAGCAGAAAAGCAAAATCAGACTCAGAATACACAAAACCAGCCGGGACCGAAGTCCTCATATGACCTCAAGATGCAGGATTTAAGCCGTGACTTCATGCTCCATGCATCTGCTGCCTATAACAGCAAAGACGGACTTCAGACACTTCTTGACTACATAACAAAAACAATCGAAGAACAGATTAAAGCTGACGGCGGCGCAGTCCTCATGGTCGATGAATTTGAAGATCTCATCGCAGTTAAATCTTTTGACGGAGACTTCCCTCCACCATACAAACTTCCGAATGACCTTCCTCACAAACCTGTCAGAATTGCGACAAGCTTTAAATTTGCATCGTTCCAGTTTAACGACAATATTTTTGGTGAAGTTGCAACATCAGGCAAAGCTGAACTTATCAAAAACCCAAACACAGATGCCCGTATTTATCAGAACGGCCCTGAAGACTTTCTGGAATGCGGAAGCTATATCTTTGTTCCAATGAAGATTCAGGATGTTGTTATCGGTATCACAGCATTTGCAAGAAAACACGGTTCTACACCATTTGACGAAGACGAACTCAAGACTGTAACGACACTGTCAGACTTTGCAGCTGCTTCCATTCAGAGTGTTATCACTGTAAACGATATCATTGACAGCAGTAAAGTCAAACGCGAAACAGAAATATCATCCAACATCCAGAACATGCTCAAACCGGCAAAACTTCCTGTTATTCCAGGAATTCAAATAGGAACACTGTGGAATCCTGTAGACGGAGTTTGCGGTGACTGTTATGATGTAGTAGTCTCCCGCAAAGACAGAGTATCATTTATACTGAGTGATATTGCAGGAAAGGGAATAAACAGCACTATAGTAATGATTATGGTGCGTGCAATGCTCCGCCTTGTTGTAAATACGAGACAGAGCGCAGGCAAGATTTTGACATGGGTAAACAAAGGTATCACCGGAGAATCGTTCAGCACAGATCATTTCGGATCTGCAGTTCTAATCAATTATGATTCTACATTAAAAGAGATACAGTTTGCCACAGGAGGTAATACACCAGTATGCTATTATGACAGTGAATCAAACACTATCAAGCAGATTTCGGAGCAGACAGAGCCGATTGGTGTAGAAAAAAACACAGAATATAAAGATTACGTGCAAAAAGTTAAAAGTGGTGATATAATATTATCATATACTGATGGACTAGTCGAAGCTTTAAACGACAAAGGTCAGCAGTATTCGGCAGAAACATTGCTCAGGGTGATTGCGGAAAATCACAATGCATCCAGCAAGGATTTAGCTAAGATCGTCAAAGACGATGTAAAAAAATTCAGCGGCTCAGTAAGTCAGCATGATGACGAGACGCTTCTCTTAATTAAGATTCTGTAAACAGGGATAAAATAAGGAGCAGACCTATGGAACTGAAAATAAGAAAAAACGGGGATGTCTACATCATTGATGTCAATGGTGAAATGGACTTGTACAATTCTTACAAACTCAAGGAACTCGTAATGAAAATGCTTGAGAAGAATGTAAAGTCCTTTGTTATTAACCTTGAACAGGTTGACTATATTGATTCGTCTGGAATTGGTGCACTTATCTACATTTGTTCTACAATCAAAAAGATGAATTTGAAATTGTATATTTCAAGCATCCACGGCTCTGTAAAGAAGGTTATCGAACTCACTAAGCTTATGGGTTACTTCCCTATTGCTAATAGTGTCGAAGAAGCCTTGCTTATGATTAAAGAGTAAATTTCCGGTTTTATAAGCACTCATATTACATAATACACGGAGGTTTTAGAAATGCCAGATATAAAAGAACTTCGCGCTGATGGAAACGATCCTTTGTTTGATAAAGCAAACATGCTTTACAAGGAATTTCCTTCAGACTTCAGACAGATAAGATACTTTACTTTACTCATCGTGCAGTCTGCACCTTTGGAAATTAAGGAAATAAACCTCCTTGAGCAGCAGATCAGCGAAGTAATCAAAAATGCCGTAAAGCACGGAAATGACTGCGACGTAAACAAAAAAGTTCACGTATGGTATTCATTCAGTGCAACACACGCTCACATCATCGTAGAAGATGAAGGCGAAGGCTTCAAAGATCTTGAAAAATGGAATGACTTCAACAGAAAGAGATTGGCATGTTTGAGAGAATCAAACTTTGAAGAGCTTACAAACTATGTTTCTTTCCGTACAAAGAGATCTGACGACCAGGATGGTGGTAACGCACTTTTTGCAGCCCTTGAATATTGGGACGGTGGATTCGTATACAACGACAAGAAAAACGGTGTCGCTATGCTTAAGAGATTCCAGCAGAAGAGACACGGTGTAACATTAGACTAAGTCAGAAGAATCATCAAAAAGGCTATGTTTTACACCGAATTAGTTCAGCGATGTAAAACTCAGCCTGCACCTTTTACAGAATTTAGTAAAGGTGTTATTTATTCGCTGCTAAAAAGCAAACTTTTTTTGCATCATGCATCAAAGTTTGCTTTTTTTATTTTAAAAAAGGTATTTTTCATCTTTTACAAAAACAAGATTTTTTTTGATTTTTCCCATATCTTATCAGTGATATTCTTGCGGACAAAAAGACAGGATTTTCTCTAAACAATCACAAAACTAATCAGACTGGCGGTTTTTTGTTACTTCCTGAAAAGCGTCACAAACGGCAGCCTTTATTTTTGTATACAAATCGACTACAACATTCATTTTTTCATCAAAATCAGGAATCAGAGAAGAAACATACTGAACCTCGTAAGGAGAAAGCGAACGCAAATAGCAATAACATTCAGCGACATACTGGGCGAACTGCTTAGATGATAATGCACTTCTATTTTTATCCCTGAGCATGGAATAAATTTCGTCGTAGCGTGAAATAAAATTCTCATATCCTAATATCTGATTTTCATTCTGCATTTCCATGAATATAAATTTTATCGGCAAAAAAGTCAAATTCGCTCATGCAAAACATTCTCTTGAAGTCATTTACTATTTATGATAAAATTTCCGAAATAGAAAGAGTACTTTTTTAGGAACTTGAAGCATGGCTTTGAAGAAAAAACTCGCATTTTCACTCTTAGTTATATCAATTTGTACATCTTCTCTTTTTGCTCAATCAGAAAAAGAAGATTATTATACAAAAGGTTTCAATGATGCTTTTTCACGTGGAATTTTCGATAAAACATACGACCTCGAGAAAGTAAACAGAACTATTAAACTTCATTCTCAAAGAAACATTTTCACAAAAAAAGATATGGATCTTCTGGATGCAGCGACAGATTACACAGAGGGGTTTATCAATGGTATGTACGAGCGCTACACGCCAAAAGAAAATTCCACAAAGCTTAGCACAGACCCGATAAGTACAATTGACGGAGATTTGTCTTATTCTCTCATGTCAATTCCTTCAATTGATACAGAGAAAGAAATACAAAAGTCAAGTGCAGACAACCAGGCAAAAGCCGTTCAAATGAACATTGCCCCATAAAATGCCCTTGCTGAAATAAATAATTAAGGATTTTTTTTAACTATGGAACAGATTGTAAAAAGCTTTTTGGATACTGATTTATATAAGTTCAGCATGGGCCAACTCGCAATGAGAAAATACGGTGATGCAAACGTCGAATGGAAATTTGTCTGCCGCAATAAAGATGTACACTTTACACCTGAAATGGTTGAAGAAATCAGAAGACAGATAAAGCTTTACTGTACTGTTCAGTTTACAAAAGAAGAACTTGATTATCTTTCATCTATCAAATGGCTTGATAAAGGCTATATTTCATTCCTCGCTGTATGGCATCCGATGATGGAGCATTTTATCATCAACACAGATGCAGAATGCGGTCTGAATATCAGAACAGTCGGTCCTTGGTTTTTGACTATTTATTATGAAATCCCTGTATTGTCAATCGTAAACGAAGTATATTACAGATTCCAGTATAAAGATGAGTACGACAAAATCGCTCAGTCTGCAATCGACAGAGCCGAAAAAAAGATTGAAAGCCTGCAAAACGGTACTTATGAAATCGGTTCATTCAGTGAATTTGGTACACGCAGAAGATTTAATGCAGACGTACAGCATAAAATCATTGGAATGTTTAAAGAAGCAAATGATAAAAAGCTTCTCGGTAATTCTCATTTCGCAGGAACTTCAAATGTCGAAACGGCTATGAAAGAAAACCTCACTGTTGTCGGAACTATGGCACACGAAGTCTTTATGGTTACAGGACAGGGATATCCAGAAAGAAATCCTGCTTATTCAAACAAGTTCGTCATGGACGACTGGCATGATTTGTACGGCGTTCAGCTGGGAACAGCTTTGACAGATTGTATCACGACAGATTGTTTCCTGCTTGACTTTGATATCAAAAATGCAACACTTTTCTCCGGTGTCAGACACGACTCTGGCGATCCAATTGAATGGGGAGAAAAAATGATTGCACACTACAAAAAGCTCGGCATTGATCCAAAAAGCAAGACATTGCTTTTCAGCGACAGCCTGAATTTTGAACGTGCATCAAATATATACAAACACTTCAAGGAAAGAACACGTATAGCTTTCGGTATCGGAACATTTCTTGTAAACGATACTTGTGTAGAACCTTTGAATATCGTTATGAAAACTGTGAAAGCAAACGGCATACCTGTCGTAAAAATTTCTGACACACAAGGCAAGGGCATCGGCGAAAACAAGCAGTACGAGGAATATCTCAAAAGAGCAATCAACTGGCGTCTCGGAAAATACTAGGTTCAGGAAATGACAATCATTGCAGAAATAGGGACAGCTCATTCAGGATCTATAGAAAAAGCTTACAAACTGATCGACGCAGCAAGTGATGCCGGCGCCGACTGTGTAAAATTCCAGTGGGTATATGCAGATGAGATTCTTCATCCAGACACAGGTTTTGTCAAACTGCCGACAGGAAACATAAGACTGTACGACAGATTCAAGGAACTCGAAGTTGATTCCTCATTTTTTGCAAAATGCAGAGATTATGCACACGAAAAAGGTTTACTTTTTGCATGTTCGCCATTCGGATTACATTCTCTCAAAGAACTTGTAGAAATTAAGCCAGACGCCATAAAAATCGCAAGTCCAGAAGTAAATCACTACCCTCTTCTGGAAGAAACAGCCAGATACTACGGCAAAATTCCTATTATTCTCTCAAGTGGAGTTTCCAAACTTGGCGACCTGGAAAAAGCAATCGAGATACTCGAAAGCAAAAATACTGCCGATTTGGATCCGAATGCAAATCTTGCAGGCTGCAAACTGCCGCCTCTTACAGTTTTGCATTGTATAACATTTTATCCGGCACCAGAAAATGAATACAACGTACTGTGCGTAGACACACTTAGAAGAGTGTTCGGCATACCGTCTGGAATAAGCGATCACAGTCTTGATGAAGTTCTTGTACCAGTCCTGTCGACTGCGGTAGGCGGAACGATGATAGAAAAACACATCACTTTGAGCAGAAAAACAGACGGTCTTGATGATCCTGTAGCTTTGGAAGGAAGTCAATTTGCACACATGGTTCACTGTGTTCATCAGACTCAGGCTCTTGTAAGTCACTGCAAGAAAGACCTTGTAGCTTCAGACGCACAAGATACTCTCAGATATAAAGAAATACAGCATCCGGCACTGGAGCAGACAATTGCACAGCTGAGCGAACAGTACGACAGACAAAAAATCACAGAAGTACTCGGAAACGGCATAAAGCGGCTTGCAAAAAGCGAAATTGCAAACTACGGAAGAACAAACAGAAGCCTGCACTACATGCATGACATGAAAAAAGGCGAGATAATAAAAGATTCTGACATATCAGTACTTAGAACAGAAAAAATTCTGACACCAGGTATAACACCAGATTTTATGGAAACTGTCATTGGATCACGCCTGCAAAAAGACATCTCAAAAGGTGCCGGTGTAGATTTAAAAGACTTTATATGTAAGTAAACAGCTTGAATGCCGAGCTATAAAATTCATAGTCAATTTTGCACTTATAAGACCACAAAAACAATCTGTCATCTTTTTTTGTCTAAGAATTTACGCAGGTATAAATTTCTTTCAAACCATTCAGCGTCAAATTTTTGTCTACCATAGTAAACACATCTGTTATAGGTTTCAGCACACTGTTTAAGCCACCTGTTGCCACAACACTTATTTTTTCTTTATTTTCGCCAAACTGAGCACAAAGATCTTCTTTTATCCGGGAAACAAGATACTCAACAAGACCTTTGTATCCCAATACAATACCAGCCTGTATAGATTCTACAGTATTCATGCCAAGACTTGATGGAGGCGATGCAAGAGGAACCATCGGAAGCTGAGCAGCATTTGAAGCAAGAGATTTCAATGCCGTACCAAGACCTGGAGCAATATCAACACCTCTGATTATGCCATGTGAGTCTGTGACTGTAAAAGTCAAAGCTGTTCCAAAATCTACAACAATATTACATCCATGAAACAGATTCCATGCACCAACTGCATCGCACAAAAGATCAGTACCCATTTCATTCATGCTGCTGTCTGGAAGACGAACAGGAATCTGTCCGGACGATGCCAAAGACGTAGAAACAATAAAAGGCTTTTTATTGCACAGATTCCGGCAGACAGACACAAACGGACCTATAAGAGATGGTACGACAGAACTGAGAGCGACGTCAGTAATATCAGAAGGTGACATTTTTGATACAGCAAAAAGAGACAGAATAATAGAAGAATATTCATCTCCAGTACGACGTGCATCAGTTGCAATTCTCCAGGATTTAACAATTTCATCTCTGTCAAAAACTGCCGCAACAATATTAGTATTGCCGATATCAATCACCAAAAACATATCAAAATCTCCTGCAAAACCTTTTTTGTGAAACAAAAACACTCAGGTTCATATCTAATGGCCTGAATAATCTGCGTTTCCATAGACTTTTCAACTTAACTTTGATAATATATCACGCATGGAAACTTATATTCAACCTAAAGTTTTAAAAGGTTTTAGAGATTTTCTTCCACAGGATGAAATTTTACGTTCATCATTGATAGAAAAATTGACACACACATACCGTTCATACGGTTTTGTTCCGATTGACACACCTGTTCTTGAATATACAGAAATTCTGCTTCGCAAGAGTAATGGCGAAACAGAAAAACAGGTTTTCCGCTTTGAGGACAACGGACATAGAGACGTCGCAATGCGTTTCGATCTTACAGTTCCTTTTGCCCGTTTCACAGCAGAACACCGCGAAGAACTTTATTTTCCGTTCAAGCGCTACCACATTGCAAAAGTATGGCGCGGAGAAAAACCTCAGGCAGGACGATACAGAGAATTCGTACAGTGTGACTTCGACACAGTCGGAAGTGATTCAGCATCAGCTGACTTCGAAATTCTGGCTTTGATGAAAACAGCTCTCAAAGAAATCGGCGTAGAAAAAGTCACAATTCATGTAAACCACAGAGGTGTTTTTAATCGCTTTTTGGAAAAAATTGGATGTCTTGATAAATCAGAAGATGTTCTCCGCATAGTAGATAAACTTGCAAAAGTTGGTGCCGAAGAAGTTACAAAAGAACTTACAGAAGTAACAGGCAGCTCTGATTCAGCTTCAAAAATTCTTGAATATATTCAGCCGAAGTCAAACTGGGACGAAACGCTTTCTCATATCGAACAGCTTGCAGGCGGAGAAGCAGAAGATACCAAAAGAATGAAAGCTATCCGCAGCATGATGTGTGCTACAGGAATCGATGCAACTTATGTACTCGATCCGTCTATTACACGCGGTCTTGATTACTATACAGGAATAGTATACGAAACTTTCCTTGATGAACTGCCATCAATCGGTTCTGTCTGTTCCGGAGGAAGATACGATAATCTTGCAGGTCTTTACATGAAAGACAAAATTCCAGGAGTCGGAGCAAGTATCGGACTGGACAGACTCATTGCAGGATTGTCACAGCTTGGCATCACACAGAACAAGGGAAGCTATCTTGATGTAGAAATCTACAACACAGATGAAAATCTTGTTACACTGTTCCAAAAAACAGCTTCACAGCTTCGTGCTCATGGCATTGCTGCAGAAGTTTTTCCGGATGCAGTCAAAATGAACAAGCAGTATGCCGTAACTGACAAAAAGGGCATTGCATGGGGAATTCTCATAAGCAAAGAAGAATCAGAAAACGGCAAACTTACACTCAAGAACCTCAAAACGAGGGAACAATTTGCAGGTATCACAGTCGAACAGGCTGTTGCAAAAATCAAAGAAAGCAAATAAATTATAAAGGCACCTGAAAAAATCAGTTTCAGGTGCCTATTTATTTAAAAATACAAATATCATTAGATAACAGATCAAATTTCAAGTTATATATAAGATTTATAAGAAAAAACTACCACTCCCTAAAAAATCAGTTACCATACAAAAATTACAACTCTGATTCATTGAACAGACAAAACATGAACGGACATACCAAAGGAGGTCTGTTAACTTATAAACTCTATGCAGAAGTATATTTTCTGACCGCTGTTTTATCATCATGTTACCAGCAAAATAAAATCAACTTGTCAGCAAAATAAAATCAACTTGCCAGCAAAATAAAATCAACTTGCCAGCAAAATAAAATCAACTTGCCAGCAAAATAAAATCAACTTGCCAGCAAAATAAAATCCAAATTTTCAGTGTTCAAGAAGCTTTTTGGACGCAGACTCAGCTCTTCTTTTGTTGTCGTACAAAACAACCGATTCTTCCTCGAGCCACCCATTTCCAAAACCGTACCAGACTTTGGTAACAGGCACATTATCTTCGTATTCGTTTTCAAGCCGTTTTCCGCAGACTTCCAAAATATCACCACGACGTGCGTGCGTCTGCACATTACTTTCGTAATCAGCATCTTCATAAAGAGCGGCAACTGGCTCTATAATCACAGCCCATTTTGTATCAGGCACATAAAACAGAGTATCTTCGGAAGGGAAAGAAAATACAACCTCCTGACTCTTTCTACAACCAGTCAGACATAACACAAAAACAGAAAAGAATAAAAAACAAAAAGAAAACAGTCTGCGCATTTTTCAACCATCTAAGCTCTCAATGTATTTTTTTACATCTGGATAAAGTTTCATATCGCTGTCAACAAAGTTCAGCGAAGGTATCTCATTTATTTCTACCCACTTGTACTCTGTATGTTCAGTCAAAACATAAGGAACTGCCATACCGTCATGCGCAACAAAAATTCTATACGCTGTCAAAAGCACTTCTTTATCATTGTGGACAAAAATCGCAGAAGCTATTTTTTCTCCGACAGTAACTGCCGTACCAAATTCTTCATCAAACTCGCGGACAACAGCCTGCTCACAAGTTTCGCCGTTTTCAACTTTGCCGCCAGGAAACTCCCAGCGTTCGCTCATCTGCCCGCCAGTTTTACGATGGGCAATAAGTACTTTGCTATCAGAAATTGCTATACATGCAACAGACTGCTTTGACATATAACGCCCGCAAAAAAAACGCTTACAGGAACAGAATACGAGGCAGAACAAAGTGAAGCACACCAACTGCCAGACAAGCAATTCCTATATATTTTCTTGAATCAATGAAAATTGATTTTACATTCTCAGGAATATTATCTTCACCGGAAGAAACAATATAAAATTCCAAAAGCAGAGAGAAACCGCACAAGAAACCAGCTACAGCAGGAAGCAGATCTCCAACAAAAGGAGTATCCATTGACGAAAGAAGCTTCATCAAAGCAACAAAAACACTCAATATACCAACAACAAGGCGGAATGTCTGATTATTAAAAAGACCGATATCAGAAATTTTATCAGCAGCTTTTACTTTAGGAGCTTCTTCCGATACACCAAAGTCATCATCGCCGATTGCAGAAGATTCATCAAATGACAAATCATCATTGTCGTCAGATTCCACAGCATCAAAGCATGTCAAATCGCGGCCATAAATAAGAATAAGTCCTGCAATAATGTTAAACAGAATAGAAAGAAAGTAAAACTGAGCCATAACCGTTACCCCATTTTAATAATAATTAAGTTAATTAAAACTCAAACTTTTTTTTTAGGTCACCCCTAAAGACTTAACTTGCAGAGGATTCCCCGAATATCGCTGCAAAACATCTGCAACTTGTACATACTTTTTTTTCAATCAGCGATTATTATAATACTAATCGGCGTTCTTGTATAGATTGACTCTAAAAACTTCAATTTACTTTTGCTGAATAGCAGAAATAAGTTCTATCTGACTGCCGCCAACCGTTATGTTACATTTCACCTTTACGCTGTCATAATCGCCGAACGTTCCTCTTATGAACTTATGTTCACCTTCCGGAGACTCATAAAAAAATCTCTGCGCAGCAACATCAGCTTCGTTTCCGTCACTGTCAATAACTGTAAACACAACATCAAAAACTTTATCTTCGTAATCACCGATATGCATTCTACGGGTTTTAAACGAAGGATACACTTCTACGCTTGCAAAAACTTCATCCTGAAAAGAAAACGAACTCAAATCGCAGAACATGCCATCAACAGTACCTTCGTTTCCTTTTTTTCCGAACAAATACAAAATGAAAACGAGTGCAAAACACATCATCATTCCTGTGAAAATCATTCGGTTTGCTTTTGTTGCGACGAGACATTTGAAAAATCCTTTTCTTGGATTTTCTTTGCCTGTTGCAAGGTCTTTCAGATGATCACCTTCATAGTATTTACGAAATTCGCCTTTCTCGTGATAAAAAATAAGCGGTTCTTCACCTTCTGCGTAACCGTCCGGCTGATAGTTTTCCATAAGCAGTTCTCCACTCAGGCTAGTTATTTATGACAGACTGAATAAGCGAATCTGTGCGCCACCAGACAACCTGTGCACCTTCATTTTTGATGAACAGTCCTGTCAGAATTCCAGAGCTGTTCAAATCAAACGTGTAATACAAAAGTTCCTTTCTGTTTACAGGTATATGACGGCACAGAATTTTCTGTCCGTCTTCCTGTATCATCTGAATATCAAATCCGTTTTCTGTAGAAACCATAAAGAACAGCCAGCCGTTTTCTGTGACTCCAAGAAAATCATACGGAATCTCATAATGTTCATTCGAATAACTGTCAGATGCCAGATCACTGTTCGGCAGAACTTCGATGGCTTTGCCGTATTTGCCAGTTTCAACATCAAGCGGATAAATATGCGAACTGTCATAATCAACACCGGACTGCAAACGGCTAGCCTTGTCGATGTATGTAGAATAAAAATCCACATCAAGATAAAGAGTTCGATTTGAATAATCAGGAACTATCGAAGTAATGTTTGACCAGACATCTTTTCCTGTATCTTTGTACGGGTTCACAATATTATCACTGTTTATGACAATCTGATACATGAGGAATCCGTTTGTAGAAAACCAGTAAACAATATAACCATCTGTAGAATAACTTACTACAACAAGTTCATTATTCGTTGTAGTATACAAGCTCTTTATATACGGAAACGGAGTTCCGCCAGGGCCCTGCTGTCCGATATAGTCAACAAAATTTCCATTGCTGTCAAAGCGTAGGACAATCTGAGTCAAAACAAGACTGCTGTCTTTGTCCTGTTCCTGACGCTCCAGAGGAAGCTTATCTACGACATACAGATACTTTCTGGAATCAACAGTTATGGCAGAAAGATCATTAAATGCATATTCGATTGTTTTCCTAGTAGATTCCTTTGCCCTGGAGTCGTTTGCAGACGACAAGGACGGATTGAACTCAGGATTGTAATACAGGGAAACAAGTTCTCCGAAACTGTTCATCTCCATGATTTTGCGGGCTTCTCCGTTCATTATGTAAAAGAAACCGTCGCGCATGACAACATATGTATTCACGTCCCCTACACCAGAAAGGGAAAAGAGATTCAGCTGATCCTCAAAATTACCATATGAAAGAGGAAAAACTTCTTTTTTCTCGACAGAAGAGACATTGCGATTTTTTGAACAGGAAACGAAACAAGCCGAAACAGATATAATTGTAATAAAAAATAAAAGTTTACGCATAATAATTAGAAAATTGTTTGAATATTTTCTATATTTAAGCATAAAGAATAAAGTCCGTATTGTCAATGTAAAAAAAAAAAGATATAGTATACAACATTATGTTTGATAAGGTTTTAACGTTCTTCTTCGGATCACAGAATGAACGAGATGTAAAGGCTCTTCAGCCTTTAGTTGAAAAAGTAATTGCAAAAGAATCCTGGGCACAGGCATTCAAAGATGAAGAGTTCCCGGAACAGACACAGAGATTCAAGGATAGACTTGCAAAAGGCGAGACTCTTGATGATATTCTTCCAGAAGCTTTTGCATTAGCAAGAGAAGCTGCATTCCGTGTATTGGGTGAAAAAGCATACCGCTGTCAGATTATGGGTTCCCTTGTACTGAACTCTGGTCGTATCACCGAAATGAAAACTGGAGAAGGTAAGACACTTATGTGTGTCGAGGCTGCATACCTGAACTCCCTTACAGGCAAAGGTGTTCACATTGTAACAGTTAACGATTACCTTGCAGAACGTGACTCTCAGTGGATGGGCCGCGTATACAGATTCTTGGGACAGTCTGTAGGCTGTATCCTCACAAACATGGATAACGATGCACGCCGTGCAGCTTATGCATGTGATCTTACTTACGGTACAAACAACGAATTCGGTTTTGACTATCTGCGCGATAACATGCAGATAGATGTATCCCGCAAAGTTCAGCGCGGCTTTTATTTCTGTATCGTTGATGAAATTGACTCTATCCTTATTGATGAAGCCAGAACTCCACTCATCATCTCCGGTCAGGGAGAAGATGATACTTACAAATACCACGAAGTAGATAAATATGTAGATCAGTTTGAAGAAATGGAAAAAGACCCTGCTATCGATGATTATCCGGACGAAGTGGATATGACTCCTGAGCAGAGAGCTGCTCTGAAAGGCGACTACAAAATCGACGAAAAGAGCAAGCGCATTTCATTTACTGACAAAGGCATGAACAAAATCGATGCCATTCTGCACGAACACAGACTGATTCCAGATGGAACAACTGTATTTGACGAGCAGAACTTTGAGTTTGTTCATTACTTCACACAGGCTGTACGCGCACATGTTCTCTATCACCCGGATGTTGATTATGTCGTCAAAGACAATCAGGTTCAGATCGTTGATGAATTTACAGGACGTATCCTCGAAGGACGCCGCTACGGTGACGGTTTGCACCAGGCTATCGAAGCAAAGGAGCATATCCGTATTGCACAGCGCAACAGAACTCTTGCAACCATCACATTCCAGAACTTCTTCCGTATGTACGAAAAACTTTCTGGTATGACAGGTACTGCAGCAACAGAAGCTGTTGAATTTGCAAAAATTTACAACCTCGATGTTGTAGCAATTCCTACAAACAAGCCTGTTGCACGTATAGACGAAGACGATGAAGTTTACCTCAACGAAGATGAAAAATGGAATGCCATCGTTAAAGAAATCGAAACATATCATAAAAAGATGCAGCCTGTCCTTATCGGTACAGTTTCAGTCGAAAAGTCAGAACATCTTTCTGCACTCCTTACACGTCATGGTATCCGCCATGAAGTTTTGAATGCAAAGAATCACGCACGCGAAGCTATGATTATTGCAGAAGCAGGCGCAAAAGGTGCTGTCACAGTTGCAACAAACATGGCTGGACGCGGTACAGATATCAAGCTCGGTGGAAGTCCTGAAATGCGTGCAAGAAAACGAGTCGGAACAGAAGCTACTCAGGAACAGTTTGATGAAGCACTTGCTATAGAGAAAGAACAGTGGAAAAAAGACTACGAAGAAGTCAAAGAACTCGGAGGTCTTTATGTCATCGGTTCAGAGCGTCATGAATCACGCCGTATCGATAACCAGCTGCGCGGACGTTCTGGCCGTCAGGGAGACCCGGGACGCAGTAAATTCTACATCTCTATGGACGACGATCTGATGAGACTGTTCGGCGGCGAGAAAATGAAGAACATCATGTCTAAGGTCGGCATGGAACCAGGTGTTCCTATCAACCATCCTTGGCTCAACAAGTCTATCGAACGCGCACAAAGAAAGGTTGAAGAGAGAAACTTTGAGATAAGAAAGAACCTCCTTGACTACGATGATGTTTTGAACCAGCAGCGTTCTTTCATTTACGAACAGCGTGATGACATCCTCGAAGACGAAAACCTCAGTGCACGTGTCATGGACAATGCAAAACAGACTGTAGACGATTTGTTTGATCAGTTCGAATATCAGCAGAGACATTCAAAAGGACAGAATGCAAAGAGTGCTCTCGTTGACAATATCAGAAATATGTTCGGACAGACATTGTCTTATGATCAGCTCACAAGAGATGCTCTTAAGGCTATCCTGCAAAATGACCTCACACAGAAAGAGCTTCTGGTTGGAAAAGAACAGCTGAATATGTTTATCCGCTATCAGTATATTCAGATGATAGACAGAAAGTGGCTCGATCAGCTGGAATTCCTTGATGGATTGAGAGAAGCAGTTTACCTCCGTTCATACGGAAGCAAAAACCCTCTGACAGAATACAAGATTGACGGTTTCAACCAGTTTGATGCTATTCTTGCAGAAATCAGAGACAAAGTAGCAAGCCTTGTTTTCAATGTAAAGATTCAGGTTCGTCCTATAGATGAAATGCCTCCAGAGCAATCTCCTGCAATGCAGAACATGCAGGCTCAGCACGAAGAAGCACAGTCTATGGCAAATCAGTCTGCATCAAATAACTTCAATGCCAGAAACGCACAGCAGGGTGCACAGAACTCTGCAATGAAAACTGGAAGACAGGCACAAAACGTAACAGTTGTCCGTACGATGCCAAAAGTAGGACGAAACGATCCATGTCCTTGCGGAAGTGGCAAAAAATACAAAAACTGTCACGGAAGAAATGAATAGATTTATAGCATCTTTCAAAAACTTAAGTTTTTAAAAGATTAACTTATCTGACATAAAAGCAGCCCCCGGCAAAATGATTTTGAAAGCAACTTCAAAAACACATAGCCGGGGGCTGTCTTTTTTTTATAAATGTTTTACAGACTCAGCATAATATCTTTCACAAAATAAAAATCTGCCGCAGATAGTTCAGATTATCACTTCAAACATAACCGCATAAAAAAGCCGGTCTTTTTCAAAACCGGCTTTCATTTCAATACCTCAAATCACTTTTTTTAGATGCATTATGTCAGATACATTAAAAATCACAGATTTCTATCTTACAAAACCCATTCTATTTGTCGGCCAGAATCTAAGGCTTGCTTTTCCGAGAATACGGTTTTTTCTGACATACTGAGGAGCTATATTTGATCTGTAGTACAACGAATACCCATCATAACTTGTCACAGGTTTAAGTTCGTCATTATAACTGTGACGCATATCAAGTGAATTATAGCGGTTATCACCCATCATAAAGTAGCAGTCTTCAGGTAAAAACTCAACTTCGCCGACAGGAAACACCGGCATATTGCGCTGATCCATATGGTTAATGTAATTATTCAAAGACTCTGCACTGTCAAGCAAAGCATTCAGAGTTTCATCACTTCTGCGTTCAGCAGACTGTACACCAGAGTTTATCAGTTCAGCAGTACGGACAATAAGACGTCCGGCAACAAGCTTCATCATGACATTCAGACGGAAACAAGCATCATCATAAAGATTACCGCCAATCAGCTGAGAACCAGATACGCCGTTATTTTCTGTATATGACGACAAATCGTTCAGATTTACATACCAGCTGTTCATGAAATTCTCAAACCACTCTTTACCACCGGCAGAAGACATCAGTTTTATAGTGTTGTCATAGATATTTACAAAAAATCTGTACTCGTACAAATCCTCTTTTGAGAATTTAAAACTTTCGCTATCTCCGGAAACGGCCGGGAGCATCGAATTAAACATTGCTGTAAGCTTCTGACATTCTTCTTTTGCCTCAGACAAATCAAGATCCCTGCGCATTGCTTCGACATTCAATGTATTCTCAACTTCTCTCTGTGACAAAGGAATATACTGTATCTTTCCTCTCTTAATAGCTTCTGGCAGAGGATTCAAATCCCATGCAGCCCACTTTTTGTCATCTTCAACAGGCTCAAAACCGCTGCTGTCTTTTGTTCTGGCATACAGAGTTCCGTCCATCATCATCAGCTGTTCACCAGGAAGTCCGACAATTCTCTTGACGAGAGGATCTGCTTTGAGTTCGCCATTTTCATCAGTATTCGTCTTTACAAAAGTCAAAGTAAGCATGTAAACAAACTGTGACATAAATGTCTTGACTTCACTCTGACGATCACTGCCATAATGAGGATTGCGGAAAACGATAATATCACCGCGCTTGTATTTCTGGAAATATGGAAGTCCAACATCGCTCAAAGGAAATTTAGGACCGGCAAGAGTTTTGCCAACAGCAACACGGTCTTTTATCAAAAATGTCGGAACCATAGATTCTGATGGAATTTCGTAAAGCTGAAAAAGGAAAATATTAAGCAGTATGATAGTAAATACAGCCTGAACAAGAGCATCTCCCCATTCCAGTATTTCGATACCAAGACGCTTAAAAAAAGTATCACCAGCAAAAGGTGGTTTCTTAACAACAATGTTTTTTATGCGATTTAATTTTCTGATAATAATAAGAGAAACAACAACTAATGCTATCCAGAGCAGACATGTTACAAGATCAAGCGCAAACGGAAGTCCATACTTACCGGAACGTCTGAGTACAAAAGAAGCAATAAATACAAATGGTTCATACTGCAATACCCGGATAATAGAAGGATAAAGATTCTTTGTATCTTCTTTTATATCTTTTTCGTCCCTTACATCTTTTACAAGATGCTTGACCGTCAGAAAAGCAAGCAGCAGCGTAAAGCCGCAGGCTAAAGGAAAAGCAACTACAGATATATCTAATGCAGTCGGAATATTTAAAAAAGTAAACAAACACGCAAGATAAAAATTAATGCGTACAAATAATAGTAATTTTTGCATAAAACAAAGTATATCAAATTTATAATGTTACCACAATAATTCTATATGCCATTATATGACAGGTCATGATTTTCCAGGAACATTAATGAGAACCAGTCGATAATGTTCTTTTTTCGGATGCTCAATTTCAAATTTCACATCATTGTCACATATACAGCACTTACGCAAATCCCTGATGTACGTATACAAAAGATTCACTCTTTTCTTTGAACAGTCATTCCATAAAAAATCACAGATTGTATTTTCATGCAGATTTTTTCCAAGATTAGATACAAAGAATTTGAAAAGCTCAAGTTTTGCAGAACGCAGATTATGCCGCCTGCAAAACTCAAATACCGTGGAATCTGTATCCGGCGGAAGTTCGTCCATTTTCGGAGGTTCACACAAGAGCTTGATATATGGAAGAATATCACGGCTTGACATAACCTGATCAAACTGTTCCAAAATTTTCAGAAGTTTAGGAATTTTTGAATCCGGCAGATATTCCCGCATATTGCAAATTATCTTATTGTACCAATATTCAACACGCTTTTCTGGAGAAGGAAAAGGTACATTGTAAAAAACAAACGGATACACCTTATTGACTGATTTCATATCATAAAAAGGATCGTATTCATCCGTATCAAATGAAAGATAATCCGAAGCAAGCAGGTCAACTTCTCCCGGATTGCATTCAGCTGCAGAGAGACAAAACTTCAATGGACTTGTAAATACTTTGACATCATAACCATAAAGCTCTGCAAATCTGTCAGCCATACGATTAGCAACATCTTCCTGTGTCGTCAAAATATATATAACCATCTTACTCAATCGTCGCTATTCTTTTTTCTTCAAACTTGCATTGACAAACAATGTATCCTGATACCATCCTGTAGACAGACCAAAAGACTCACTCTCATATCCATCACAAGAAACACGGACATGAACAACCTTGCCTGTAGAAAGAAAACTTGACTTAACTTTTGACAAAGGTGTCCATTTGCCGTCTACAAGAAGCTGGAACGATGCATTTTCTGTTATATCATCGCCAGTATCATGATCATACGCATGTCCCTGGATATTCAAAGTTCTCTGTTCATCTTTAAAGAAATCCAGATCCATAACAACAGCTTTGCCTTTATTTACAGTTACACTCTTCCACCAGATATACGGACCGGTTGCAATTTTTATGCGGTATTCCCCAGGTCTAAGATATACATTCTTTGTAGAAAGAAGCAGTTTATCGTTATTTGCAGTTTTCTTATCCTGAATAAAAACACGAGTTTTATTGAAAAAATCAACTTCAGGAATCTCATTGTTATCGTTTACAAAGAAAAATGCCTTTGCCGGCAGTTCAGAACTGTAATTCTTACCGGATGCAGGAATCTGCGGAATCTGCAGAGTCATCTTCACAGGAACGAAAAATGGCCTGAGAACCGTCAGATGGAAATACCCTGCAACCCAGGCGTAAGCAACAGCACCAACGATAAATACAACAGAGCAGACCCGCTTGAGTGTTCTGAATCTAGGAACCCATACAGGCTGTTTAACTTTCATGTCGAGAACAAGACGTGCAAGATACTCCCTGATTTCATGTTTCGTAAGTTTATCATAGCGGTTAAGATATGCTTTTACCTTCTTGATTACTTTGTCGATGTTATCATATCTTTTATTTCTATCCGCTTTCATCATTTTCTTTATGAGAGCTTCGATAGAACGTGGAATTGTTTTATCAAGTTTACGAGGAGCAATATAAATGCCTTTTTTTATTCTCTCCTGTGTTTCCAAAGACATATCGCCTTTGTAAGGTCTGTCACCTGTAAGCATCTGATAGAGCATGACACCCATAGAATAAATATCAGATCTTTTATCTACAGAACTTGCATCTACAAGCTGCTCTGGAGACATATATGCAGGAGTTCCAAGAGAAGTTCCTGACTGAGTAAGAGAATCTTTTTTTGAGGATACAGAAATAACAGTCTGATCACTAGGAGCAGAAGCAGGACCTGCCGTCTCTTCTTCTTCTGATTTTTCATCACCAGCAATACCAAAGTCAGCAAGCTTAACTTCTGCTTTTTTTGAAATAAGAATATTTGCAGGCTTAATATCACGGTGAATAATGCCTTTCTGATGAGCAGATTTCAAGCCGTAACAGACATCAAGGAAAATAACAAGAGCAAGTGGAACAGGCAGAGAATAAACTTTTTCAAGAAGTTTATCCAAAGCCATACCGTTTACATATTCCAAAACGATATAATCAGATCCACCTTCAGAAAAATAGTCAAACATTCTTACAACATAAGAATTTGACAGCTCCATCAAGACCTGAGCTTCGTGCTTAAATCTGTCTCTTGCACTTGTATGATTTCTTTTCAGAATAAGCTTTTTCAAGACAACTTCTTTCTTGAGGTTTGGATGAGATGCAATATAAACAGCACCCATGCCACCTTTGCCAAGTTCTTTTTTAATGCGGTATTTTCCAATATCTTTTCCGACAAGAGAATCAACCGCTTTTGCTGCAGGTTTCGCAGCACTTCTTGTCAGCGTTCTTGATGCAGTTTTTACAGTAGACTTCGCAGCAGGTCTAATCTGAACTGTTTCATTTGAAGATGAAGATTTAGCTCCGGAAGATGAACCAGTTTTTTTTACAGCTATAGTAGCATCTGCGTTTTCTTTAATCATAAGTATAATATCCTCATATCTCTAATCGGGTATTTTGAACTGTAATCTTAGAAAAACGATGTTTAAATACTGTAAATCATCTTATCAGCATTAAAAAACGCTCTGCCAGTCACATTTTCTGACAGTAACTCTCGTTATTTTTTCTAAATCCGTATACCCTTTATTGAAAAATATCAAATACAACAAAACTCAAAATCAGAATTAATAGGTCAAAATTCAAGTTTCTGCTGAATTGAAAAGTTTGGCAGAAACCATTTGATTGCATCATCAACAAAGTGAAACAAAAATGCAGAAATGCTGTAAAAGAAATGCCTGAACATTCCTGTTATACTTCTGGCTTTGTGAT
>JAZQQW010000002.1:0-8820 GCA_045629255.1 Treponema sp. | reverse complement strand
TAAACAGGAACAGAATCGAAAATATCTGGTCAGTGATGAAGTTGAATTATAATTTGATTTATCACAAAGCCAGAAGTATAACAGGAATGTTCAGGCATTTCTTTTACAGCATTTCTGCATTTTTGTTTCACTTTGTTGATGGCACAATCCAATGGTTTCTGCCAAACTTTTCAATTCAGCAGAAACTTGAATTTTGACCTAGTAATTAAAATTAGTAATTAAAATTAGTAATTAAAATTAGTAATTAAAATTAGTATTTAAAAAAACAAAATGCTTTTTTTTTTAAGAATCCTATGGTATAATAGAAGAATCATGGATAAAGAAGATTTTTACAGTTTGCTAAAGGCAGTTCCAAAAGCAGAATTGCATCTTCATGAAGAGGCGGTTATTAGCAGAAGAACTATTGCTAAGCTATATCAAGAAAACCTCAACACAAAAATATCCAATGGGGACTTGGTATCTCTGTTCTCTTACAATGATTTACCTGGATTTTTGGATTGCTTTATCAAAATCCAGAAACTTTTTACAAAAATCGATGACTTAAGATATATATCTTATGATCTTTGCAATTATCTCATTGATAACAATGTAACATATTGTGAGACTTTTTTCAGTCCAACATCACATCTCAAAAAAGGCTGGACATTTGATGACATGTCAGAAATTCTCAAAGACGGTATTGAAGTCATCAAAGAAAAAACAGGTATCACAGTACGCATCATAGTAGATGTAAGCCGTACATTCGGCATTGAAAATGCGCAGCACAATCTGGATTTACTTCTTAAAGCAAACAATCCATACATTCTCGGTATCGGCCTTGGTGGAAACGAAGAAACAGGTCCTGCAAAAATGTACACAAGCGTATTCGAAAACGCAAGAAAAGCCGGTCTGGAAGTTGTTGCTCATGCAGGAGAGACCGTAGACAGTTCATCTATCAAAGATGCAATAAATTATCTCGGCGTTAAACGCATTGGACACGGAATCACAGCAGCATACGATCAGGAGTTTATCAAAGAACTTGCAAAATCAAAGGTTCCTCTTGAAATCTCTCCTACAAGTAATGTATTTACAAAAAAATACATCACCGATATCCGTAATCATCCAATCAAGAAACTATATGACGCAGGTGTCATGGTCACATTAAATACAGATGATCCAGTATTCTTCAAAGTTTCACTTCTTGATGAATACTGGAACATATATAGCAATTTGAATTTCTCTTTGGACGAAATAAAGCAGGTAATAAAAAACGGATTCAAAGCTGCATTTATTCCAGAAGAAGAAAAAACACGCTATTACAATCTTGTAGACAAAAAATGGTCAGAATGGTTTGCAAAGCATCCACAGGCAAACTAGTATAGCTTAATAACACTTGAACAAAAAAGGCTCTTAGACAATCAGAGCCTTTTTTTTATACCATCATACTCAAACACACAAAATCCCTTAGACAATATCATTGAAACTGTAGAAACATAAATCACAGTTTTTCAATGTCTTTCCAAAAATGCAATTTTCAAAACAAAAAACACTAATAAGGGCTATCTGCATAAATCAAACAAACAGCATTCTTCACCTGCCAAAATGTAAATACTATAAGCTCAATAAAAAATATCCACACATACTCAGATAAACTTCATACCAAAAGACAGGAAAACAACATTTTATACAGTCAAAGAAATAAAAAAACACACCGTAAACTTCTCAATTTACGGTGCTACCGTTTAGTATATTTCAGTCTAACAAAGAAATCCTACTTCAAAGAAGCACTGATTCTTTCCAAGACCTTCTTGCGATCAAGAGGCTTTACGATATAGTTCTTTGCACCAGCAAGAAGTGACTTCTTAACAAGTTCTTCCTTACCAAGAGCACTAACCATAACAACTCTTGCATTCTTATCAAAAGCCATAATCTGCTCGAGAGCAGTAATACCGTCCATTCTTGGCATTGTTATATCCATTGTAACAAGGTCAACATTTGGACACAATTCCTTATACTTATCTACACCTTCTTTACCATCGACAGCAGTAGCAACAATCTCATAACCATCGCTAGCAAGAATCTGTGTAATTTGCTTTGCAACGAAAACAGAATCATCTACGACAAGTACACGAAATTTTGTACCATCAAGTTTAATACCTTCCTGCGGACGGTCATTTGTTGATGGGGAATCTTCTTTCGTCTTCATACGTTTATCTCCTTATCATGCACGCTCGCGGATTGCGACGTTGACTTCTATTTTACCAAACTCAGTAATAAGCGGAACTATAAGTGCTTCTACATTTTCATCAGAACCACTCAAAGCTGCAATTTCCATTTTCTCACCAGCAAACAAAGTTGGAGGTGTAAGATCAAACTTGAAGCCAAGCTCATGCAACTTTGTAACAGCCTGTGCTGTTATAATGTTTGCAAGCTCACTGATTGTAGCTTTTGCAAGATCGTCAAAAGATGGCAACTTTTCTTCATTCATCTTAGAAGCAATGTTCAAAGCAGTATCATAAGTCATATCGAACAATACACGACCTTCAACATCGCCCGCCAGACCAACAAGAGCAGCAACACCCATAACTGGCATTGCAGTTGATTTTAAGTATAAATCACCACGCTTAACATCAGCACCGCCAAGGACTTCTTTCAAAACTCTATATGAAGTCTCAACAAATGGGTTAATGTATTCAACTCTCATTATTTCCCCCTATAAAATCCTTTACACTATATATACTATTTACTATATACTACAAAATCACCTATTTTCTTCTTCTTAAATCCGAAAGAAGAAATATCTTCATTATCACCGACAATAATAACGCCGTTGCCTTTAATCTTCTCTTTGAATTCATCGAGCAACACTTTCAAAGAGTTCTCAGGCTGGAAGGCAAGAACATCGCGAGCTACAATAATGTCAATATCTGGTAAAGTATTGGCATTTGCACAGTCATGATATTCAAACATAATCATATCTTTTATTTCTTTATCAAATGTAACATCTCCATTTACAGTTGATGCAACATAAGAAGAATACCACCCTTTTGCAACTTCACTATTAAGTGTCAACATCGGGGCATTCGATACGTTCAACAAATCAATATCATGTGCGTATATTCTAATCCTAGCATTAGTATACCGCTTTTTTAGAATACAAGCAAGTGTATAAGACTCATATCCCTTACCACATCCAGGATTCCAAACAACCATATTTTTTGCAGAGTTATCAGGCAAAGCTTTTGCCAATCCATCAGCAGAAGACTGATTCCACCATTCACCATTATGACGTGAATAGAACGGCTTCAAGAACTCATCTGCATCACTCTCATTCTGAATCTGAGTTTTATCAGCACCTCTTGTTTTTTTCCACTCAAGGTATCGCTGTTTTACCCAGCCAGAAGTTATTGGACTAACCAAAAAACGCTTCTGAGATTTCAAAGAATCTGCAATAAACTTCAAATCTTCTTCCGAAACAGAATCATCTGCTACAGCCTGTGCTGGAGTATTATTTCCACTACTCTGTACATTAACAGATACTTTTGCAGCAGCTTCCTGCATTGCAGCAGCCGCAATCTGAGATCTTACAGCCTGCTGAAATTCCTGTTCCTCTTCTGGAGTCCTGATTCCAAAAATCTTATCAATATCGAGAAGGATATAAAGATGCTGTTCAGCTTCTACAACACCATAAATATACTTGATATTAATATCACCAAACAAAGGATGAGGCGGCTGTACGGAACTCTTTTGAATACCTACAACACGATCAATCTCATCAACAACAACACCAAAGGTCTGCTCGCCAACAACAACAATAAGCATATTTTCAAGCTTATCATCTTCACGAGGCGGCACCTCGATATTAAAGAACAAACGCAAGTCAATGACAGGTATAATGTCACCACGAAGGTTATATACACCAAGAACGAATGGCAAACTATTCGGAACATAAGTAAAATGTCCTGCCTTTGCTCTTTCTTTAACCTTCATAATATCAATGGCATAGTCTTTTCCAGCCAATGAAAAGGTAACCATACTGAAATCAGTGACAGCACTCTTGTTTCTTTCAAGTTCATCGGAGCTAAGACCACCAGATCCGCCAACTTCTTCAGTTGTACTTGCAAGAGCTTTAAGTCTTTCTTGTACTGTTGCCATCTTAGTTACCCTCTTTTTATAGCTTCCAGTTCACGCTTTTGCTGTGCATCCAGTTCCTGTTTGACACCAAGTTCAAGTAACTGACTTACATCTATAATAAGCGAAACAGAACCATCTCCCAATATTGACGCACCTGCGATTCCAGGAGACTTTGTAAACTGATCACGCAACGGTTTAATAACAACGTCTTCTTCACCTACAAGAGCATCAACCATTACACCAATCTTCTTATCCTGTGAACCAACAATTACAACAAAGCAGTAATCACCATCAGATGTCTCACGTATATTAAACAGTCTGTTAAGTCTCAATATTGAAATGACTTCATTACGTACGTTAAGAACTTCATAACTGTCGATTGTGTTTATACTACTGCGCTTAACACGCTGGCTCTCGATAACATTTGCAATTGGTATTGAATATACTTCTTTACCGACTCTAACAAGAAGACCCTGAATAATAGCCAAAGTAAGAGGCAGTCTGATACTAAAGCGAGATCCTTTGTTTCTCTCACTTTCGACAGTAATATTACCCTTAAGCTTCTCGACCATAGTCTGAACAACATCCAGACCAACACCACGTCCAGAAACATTACTGATCTTATCACTAGTAGAGAAACCTGCCATAAAAATCAGATTATATGCTTCCTGATTAGACAGAACTTTATTAGGGCTTATTAAGCCTTTACTTACTGCTTTAGCCTTAACCTTTTCGACGTCAATACCCTCACCATCATCGATAACATCAATGATAATCATGTTACCTTCATTTGATGCCCTTAATATGAGAGTACCAGTTTCATCCTTGCCAGCTTTCTTACGATCTTCTGGTGTTTCGATACCATGATCAACAGAATTACGTACACAGTGCATGATTGGATCAAGAAGATCATCAACAACTGTCTTATCAAGTTCTGTCTCTTCACCTTCAATAATCAAATTAACTTTACGGTTAAGATCACGGCTCAAATCACGAACAACACGAGGGAATCTATTGAAGATAGTTCCAATAGGAACCATTCGAATCTTCATGACGCCTTCCTGAAGTTCACTAGCAATACGACCCAAGTTCTGTGTAGAAGAACGAAGCTTTGTTGATGTTGCCTTGAAATCATTTTCAAAGTTATCAAACCAGCTGTTCAATGAGCCGTATTCATCAGATATCTTCTGACGAACTTCCTTCAAGGAAACACCATGCTGAGCCTCTTCGATGTATTTTGGCAAATCTTCAAAGAGCTTATGATGTTTTTCCTTGTAACCGGAATTCAAATTCTGTAACTGCATCTGCAAATCAGCAGTATGCAAACCAATCTGGTTAAATGCTGCCTTTGTAATAACAGTTTCACTGACGAGGTTCATCAAGTTATCAACGCGTCTTGAATCGACACGAAGAACAGAACCAGTCTGATTTGCTTTATGGGCAGGAGCATTATTTACAGGAGCACCTGCAGCAGGCTTATTTTCTGCAGCATGTACAGGAGCACTTGTTTCAGCGGCTGCTACTGCAGGAGTTTCAACTACTTTCTGAGGTGTAGCTGGAGCTGCTGCCTGAGGTGCAGGAGCCGGTGCTGCAGGAGCTGCTTGAGCAACAGGTTCTGAAGCACCTGCATTTTTAACTTCATGAGCATCAACTGCCGTTGTTACATCTTCAAGAAATGCACTGTCTTCAAGATCTGAACCATCCAGTGCAGATGCAACATAATATATAACCTGCGGATAATATGTATCTTCGTAAAGAGATTCAAAATCAGGAATAGTTTTGAGAACTGTTCCGTGATTTTTCAATGAAGCAAAAACCTGAATTCCACCAACGCTGTTCATCGGGTTTGACTCATCAAAAGTTACATTGATGACCCAAAGTTTCTGATCTTCAGGAGTAGCTACCTTCAATTCATTAAAATCATTCTCAGATAAAGGAGGAATTGGCGGCATACCATTAGAAGACTCTTCAACGACAACAGGCTTTGGTGCAGGAGCCGGTGCTGCCTGAACAACAGGAGCTGCTGGCTTAGGAGCCGCCGGCTTCTTCTTTGCAGATTTTGCAGGAAGATATGATTTTATCTTTTCAACAATAGGAGTAACGTCTTCTGTATATGGGTTACCACCTCTTCGAGACTCAACCATTGCTTTAATGGTATCTATTGATTTAAGAAGTACATCAACAATCGGTTCACTTACATCTACTGTCCCACTTCTAAGAGCATCAAGCAAATCCTCAACATCATGACAAAATGTTGAAAGCTCCATCATCTCTACAGTGGCAGAACCACCCTTCAAAGTATGGGCGGCACGGAAAATCTCATCAATAGCATCATGATTATTCGGATCATTTTCTATTACAAGAATATTACTTTCGAGATTCTCAATTTGCTGTTCTGTTTCTGCAAAAAAGTCTTGGAGAAGTTCCTCATTGTTGGGATCAAGATAATCACTCATAATTATATTTTAATCGGTTACAAATATAAGTCAAGTTAAATTTTTTGAAAATTATGTTTTTTTTAATTTTATATCTCCAAAATCATATAGAAAAACAATACTCCGGCGATTATTCGTTTTCCTAAATAAATCGTTTTCTTTACTATTTTCACTATTAAAGAGAAGCAAATATATTCCGACATAACATATAGTTACCTATATTTTTTATGGTAACTGGAGGATTTAATAATTGATCAAAAACAAAATAAATAAAGTATGTTTTGCCTTACTGTCAATGCTTTTCGTCTCATTAAATGCATTTTCCCTTGATACTCCCTATTTCAAAGGATATGCGGGTTTCATCGGCGACTTCACAAGCGATGAAGATCATAACGGACTTGATCCGCAGCTGTTTGCGCAGGGATACTTCGCAGGTCAGCTTCATTTCTCAGACAAGTTTATAATAAGAAGTGAGTTTTTCATACAGACAGACGATATCTTCGCAGGAGATATCCTGAAAGCTCCAGAAGGAACTGATTCAATTTTCAAAGTACAGGAAGTTTCTGCAGTCTACACACTTCGAACAGGTTCAGTAAAACATTATCTTGCAGGTTTTTATGGAGAATACGAACCTATCGGGTCTGACGTATTTTTACAGAGACAGTTCGGCATCAAACCTATAACTTCAAAAATCACAGAAAGCTATCACGGCATAAACGGAGCTTCCATAAATCACATGTACGGAGCAGGAGTCTCTTATGTTCTGCACCTGCCGTCAAACATAGCCGGCGGAATCTACATGTACAAAGACTGGGATGACTATTACGACCAGAGATCTTTTAATACAGACCTCAGAATCGGCGGTACATTCCCGTTAGTCACATTTGATACAAGTTTCGGATTCACACTTCCACATTCAAGTACAAAAGGTTCCATGAAAGACGAATTCCTGGTTATCCGCTACATGACTCTCCAGTCTGGTCTCAACCTGCTTATCGGAAATCCGTCAGGTGTTGCAAACCTGTTCCTGCAGGGTGGATTTTCAAATCTGATTGTTGACCCGAACGCAAAAAAAACATGGAATTTTGAATCTGCTGCAGAAAATCTATACTTCCTGATTGAACCGAGAATCAACCTGCGCCAGGCAAAATTCTCACTTACATTTTTTAACATACCGTATGAAAGACTTTACAACATGCTTTACATCAGAGAACCATGCGGTATCGATTTGTGTGCAGAAACAGACTGCATCCGTATCGGTTCGACAAACCTGACAATAGGTGTTCATGGAACATTTACAATCGACTGCAAGACTATCAAAGATCTCTATGATGACAAAAATCACGCATCTTCATGGAAAAAGAACTTTGATATTACACAGTATGCATCGCTTCCAGTATACGGCGGAAGCATCAATGCTTCCATTACAACGCGCATGACAGACTTGTGCAAGTTCAAAGACAACTGGCCTAGTGCATTCCAGATCAGAATTGGATTCCGTTCACAGTTCTGATATCTGTTAACTGTAATGCTTCAAAGCATCTCAACAAAAAATACAGATGCTTTGAAGCATAAATTCTTGAAATCAAAAAATATTTTCATAAAAAAAACACATTTATTTCGACTGTTTGTAATTTTCAATGATTTCCAGGAGCTTTGCTTTATTTTCATCTGAATATGGATAAACACATATCAGATAGGGAAACTTTCCGACATGTTCTGACAGAGATTTCTTGTATCCAACAAGTTCAAGTTCATCTTCTATGGAAGCATATAAAACTGTACTTACAGCAGGCTGAGCATCGAGGTTTATTTTCTTGCGCCGAGGAACATGATTGACGTACACAGTTTTTCTATACCGGCTAAGTTCCAGTCTGATAATACCGGCACGATGAAGAACAGATATATCATTATTTTCCAAAAGATTCATGGAAATCGGAACCTGAGAAAAAGCAAATACAGCTCCTATGATAATCAAAACAGCAATAACACACGCAATGATCATACTTTTCCTTTCTATACACGCACATCCAAAAGTTTTTAGACCAGTACCCAATTATTTTCCAAAATTTTCAACTATAATTATACCTGCAAAAGATCTTCTTATAAAGTAAATAAAAAAGCAAAAAAGTAATTTAAGCTGCAAATACGATTTGCGTAATTTGTTTTCAATATATATTAGGTCAAATTTCGAGTTATAAATAGAATTTACAAAAAAGGCGTAATTCTTTAGAATTTAGTTACCACACAAAAAACAAAGGAGTTACGCCAT
>JAZQQW010000001.1:0-24054 GCA_045629255.1 Treponema sp. | reverse complement strand
CAACAGAAGACAGCAAATTGAATTTAGTTTTAGCATCTCTCATATTAATAGATTCCGAACTAAATTCGGGATGCCAGATTGTTTTTATAGCTTTATCCGAACAAGAATGACTATGAATCTTAAAACTCGACTTTCAACCTTATAACCTGACATTTGATCTGATCTATAAAAATGCATGAATGCCGGGGGTGGTTTAATGTAGAAATCAGGCAAAATTTTACACGGAAAGACTTTTTACCGGTCATGCAGATAATTTTTATCAGTGCCATTGTATATAAAGAATGCGATGTGTATACTGATAAAACAGGCACTGCTGAAAATTTTGAATGTGATGCCTGAACTGTATCTGCAAAAAGTTTCAATTTTATGGGAGAATTTTTATGAATACAAAAAAAGAAATTGAGAACCTTAAAAATCACATGAGCAACTGGTTTGACAAACTCGGCAGACCAAATGCAATCGTTGGAGTTTCCGGAGGAAAAGATTCTTCTGTGTGTCTAAAGATTGCATGCGATGTTCTTGGAAAAGAACATGTTTTGGGCGTGATGATGCCAAACGGTGTCCAGCATGATATTGCAGATAGTAAAAAAATTATCGATTTTTGCGGATGCAGAAGCAGAACTGTAAATATTCAGGATGCATACAAAGGTCTGACAGAGGCAATCGGTGCAGAAGCTGCGGACTGTTATGTGTATAAAACAAATACACCGGCTCGTCTTCGTATGACGACTCTTTATGGAATTTCCGCTATAGAAGGCGGTATTGTTATAAACACATGCAATTTGTCAGAAGATTGCGTGCCGGGCAATTATTCAACTCTTTTTGGTGACAATGCAGGTTCGTATTCAATTTTGCAGGGATTTACGGTAACAGAAGTTCTTGCAATCGGCGATGAACTTGGAGTTCCGTATGAACTTGTTCATAAAACTCCGTCAGACGGTATGTGCGGTTCGAGTGACGAAGAAAACCTTGCCCGTCAGACTGGTATAAATGGTTTTACTTATGCAAGATTTGACAAGCTTCTACGCCTTGAAAAGCATGACTTTACAGACGAGCAGGTAAAGATTCTTGAAAAAGGATACGAGCGCGGCAAGTTTAAAAATGAAATTGTCCATATTCCTCATTACACACCTGATTTGCCGAATTATTTTATAAATCGTACCAGATAACTGAAAGGGAGTCTTTGTTATGATACAGGGGATTTCTGATGAAAAGTATGAAGATGTTGAAAATATAAAAAATCAGACAGCTGCCGTTGTGACAGAACTTCTTGAGTCGGCAAATCTTGAAAAAGGCGATATTCTTGTTGTCGGCTGTTCTTCAAGCGAAGTCGCGCACAGGAAAATAGGAACCTTTTCCAGTGAGGAAATCGGTCGTCTGATTTTTGAAACAATAAAATCAGTGACGGACAGATTCGGTCTTTATATAGCGGCTCAGTGCTGTGAACATTTGAATCGTGCTCTTGTAATAGAAAAAGAGGCTGCCAAAGCGTATGGTCTTGAGGTTGTGTGCGTTGTTCCGCAGCTTAAGGCAGGTGGTTCTTTTGCGACTGCAGCGTATCATGGTTTTGAAAAGCCTGTCGTTGTAGAAGAAGTAAAGGCTGCAGCCGGTATAGATATCGGAGATACCCTGATCGGCATGCATCTGAAAAGTGTGGCAGTTCCTGTTCGCGTTAAGCAGGATAAAATTGGAGATGCGCATGTCGTATGTGCCCGCACTCGTGCAAAATATATCGGCGGTGAAAGGGCTGTCTATCAGTAATTTTCATGTTTCAGCATTTCGGGGCATGAAAATCTGACATATCAGTGTAATTTTTGTACAATAAACGAAAACTCTAAAAATCGCATGTTTTAGAGTTTTCGTTTGAAAATGCAGATTCAATTTGGATTGAAATTGTATTCTATGACTTCCGGACGGTACTCAAAGTGCATATTATCGTAAATAATCCACTTGCCGCCCCAGACAAAACCTTCTTCTTCAAAAATTCGTATGACAACATCTGGCGGCATCCATCTGCGTTTAAGAGGAACTAACATCCATGTAGCTGGGAGCTTGTCTTTTGTCCAGCTCCAGAAAATATGTTTTCCATGTTGTGTCGTAGGCAATATATCCATTGCCAGACCTAGAGCATGAAGTGATTTTCTGTTAGTACCTTCTATGATTCTCCAGTGATAGCAGTCTGCTGATTTTATTTCATTTAGGAAAGTTTTTACTTCTGGGTTTGTTTTTGCCAGTGCCTGAATTTTTTGATCTACATGTACAAGCGGCTCATATATATGTTCGTGTACACTGGATTTGCGTCCCAGAAAAGTAATCTGTTTGAGATGGCTTTCTATGTTCGCACGCGTAGAAGAATCATAAATGAGGTCAAAAAAAGACATATTCGTTCCAAGCTGCGATTTTCTGTTTTCTCGTGAGTAGTATTCCTGAATTCTTGCATTTTCTTCATCAGTAAAGACGTCTGAATCTATGTAACCGTGCGGATACGGATATAAAACAGGCTCATAATCATCTTTGTGTTCGAGTTCTGACTTTGGGAGAAGTTTACCGTCAGCCCAGTAAAGAACTGCAGAGCGTCCGTCTATGCTCATGTAGAGCCGCCAGTCTGCTACTGATGAATCCCAGCTTCGTTCAATTCGTAATGCCGGATATACTTTCTGGATATATTTGAGATTACCAATGCCGACAGGTTTGTTTGAAAGCAATATGTCGGTTATATTTTCACGGATGGCAGCGGCACTTGGAATTTCGTCGCTGTAAGTTATGGATACCGAAAATCTGTTGTTGTCGGTATCCATTGTCTGTGCAAAGGTTTTTTGTAGTAATGTACCGAATTTTAATCTGCAGCCTGTACATACAGGCTCAATGAACAGAAAAAACGACAGTACACTTACAGTACGTAAAAATATACAGGCCTTCACCTTCTCTTATTTCCTTTTCAGGTATTCTGCCCAGTAGAATACGCCTACAAAGACAGCTCCGCCAAGGATATTTCCTAATGTAACAGGAACAAGATTGAATACTCCGAATGTAAACCAGTTGAGGTTCTGTGCCGGAATGCCGTTGAAAAGATTCTCAAAGAGACCGATCGGAATAAAATACATATTTGCGATACAGTGCTCGAATCCGCACAGAACGAACAGGAATACCGGCAGGTAAAGAGCTATGATTTTTCCGGAAAGTTCACCTGCGCCGAATGCAACCCAGACTGCGAGACAGACGAGGAAGTTACACATGATACCCTTGATGAAAGACACATACAGAGGCATTGAAACTTTTGCAATGGCAGTGTTTACTGCAGCTTCCGGAAGTCCTGGGAATGCGTCAAGAGTTTTTGTTGCGACAACAGCGGCTGCGACAGCCATACCGCCGATAAGATTTCCTAAATAAGCAAAAAACCAGTTTTTCAGCATATTACGTACAGTAATACGTTTTTCGATAACCGGAATGATAATCAGACAGTTTCCTGTAAAAAGCTCTCCGCCTGCACAGAGAACCAGCATAAGTCCAATAGGGAAAACAAGAGCACTGACAATACGGGCAACACCTGCCGGCTGAACACCGAAAGATGCAATTGTACTGCCGAGACCGCCAAAAGCAATAAAAGCTCCGGCAAGGAAACCAAGCGTAAGTGTTTTTAAAACAGAATATCTGGTTTTGCCTACGCCAACATTAACATAATTTTGTGCAATTTGAGATGGTCCATTCATAATTTCCCATTATAGCATAATAATTTTAAAACTGCTAGAATAAATATTATGGAACAATACAAGAAAGAATTTATAGATTTTATGGTTGAATGCAGTGTTCTCAAATTCGGAGAATTCGTTTTGAAAAGCGGAAGACATTCTCCTTTTTTCATGAATGCAGGAGCTTATGTAACTGGAAGTCAGCTTTCACGTCTCGGTGAATTTTATGCAAAGGCAGTACATGACAATTTTGGCGATGATTTTGATGTTTTTTTCGGTCCTGCTTACAAAGGAATTCCCCTCGCCGTAATCACAGCAATTGCATACAGCAGACTGTACGGTAAGGAAATCCGATACTGCTCGAACAGAAAGGAAGCCAAAGATCACGGAGCTGACAAAGGTATGCTTTTAGGAAGCGAACTGAAAGACGGCGATAGAGTTGTAATCATCGAGGATGTTACAACTTCCGGAAAATCTATCGAAGAAACTTATCCGATTGTCATGGCTCAGGGCAATGTCAAAATTATTGGTGAAATTGTCAGCCTCAACCGCATGGAAAAAGCCGCAGACAGCGAAAAGTGCGCACTGGATGCTATTACAGAAAAATACAACTTTCCTGCACGTGCAATTGTTTCTATGAAAGAAGTTGTAGAATGCCTTTATACTGGTAAAAAAGATGCTGTTATTACAGATGAGCTTAAGAAAAAAATCGATGCTTACTACGAAGAATGGGGCGCTGATTATAAATAAAAATCTAAAAACAGAATTTTTTTAGATTTTTTTGTAAAATTTTCTTCAAGGCCACTTACAGAAAAGTATTGTAAGTGGCTATTTTTATAGGGTTCGCGTGCTCCAACCGTTCGTTTTTTTGCAAATTTCTTCGTCCTTGACATAAAACGCTATGGATAGTATGCTATTATTATATATGGCTCTATATATAGGGTTGTGTATAACTTATCCAAATTTAACTGCTATAAGTAATTAAGCTGTGGATTAAAAAAAGATAAACGGGGATAATCTGATGAATATCATCAAACGCAGTGGCGCAGAAGTTTTATTTGACAGAGAAAAAATAATAAGGGCTATTGAGAAGGCAAATTCTCAGGTTCCGGAATTTAAAAGACTTTCTGAAAAGGCAATACAGTCTATTGCTGATGATATTGAAATTGAATGTCATAAGGACGGTCATGCCCTGAATGTTGAAGATATTCAGGATTTGGTTGAGACCGGCATCATGCAGCAGGGGGCTTATGACCTTGCAAAGATTTACATTACATACCGCTATCGTCATCAGTTGATGAGAAAGGAAAACACAACTGACAAACAGATTAAGAGTCTTCTTGAGGAAAACAACGAAGAAGTAAAGCAGGAAAATTCCAACAAAAATCCTACAGTTGTATCTGTTCAGCGCGATTATATGGCTGGCGAAGTATCTAAGGATATCACACGCCGTTTTCTGCTTGATTCAGATATTGCACGTGCTCATGATGAAGGTGTCATACATTTCCATGACGCTGATTATTTTGCTCAGCATATGCATAATTGTGATCTTGTAAATCTTGAGGATATGCTTCAGAACGGCACTGTTATCAGCGGTACAAAAATTGACAGACCTCATTCGTTTTCCACGGCATGTAACATCGCAACACAGATTATCGCACAGGTTGCAAGCTGCCAGTATGGCGGACAAAGTATTTCTCTGACACATCTTGCTCCTTTTGTTGATGTCAGCCGTCAGAAGATTAAAAAAGAAATACGTGAAATGATAGAGGCTACCAGACTTGAGATTGACGATTCTCAGTTCAACTACATGGTGAACCAGCGTTTGAATGATGAAATCAAGCGCGGTGTCCAGACAATACAGTATCAGGTAATAACTCTCATGACAACAAACGGACAGGCTCCTTTTGTGACTGTATTTATGTATCTGAACGAAGCAAAGAACGAGCAGGAAAAAACTGACCTCGCCATGATAATCGAGGAAGTTCTCAAGCAGCGCTGTCAAGGTGTAAAAAACGAGGCCGGAGCATGGATAACACCGGCTTTCCCGAAACTTATCTATGTTCTAGAAGAGGATAACATCAATCCTGAAGGCAGATACTATCATCTGACAGAGCTTGCTGCTCAGTGTACAACACGCCGGATGGTTCCAGATTATATCAGTGAGAAAAAAATGCTTGAGATAAAAGATGGAAACTGCTATCCGTGTATGGGCTGCCGTTCATTCCTTACAGTCTATAAAGACCCGCAGACCGGCAAGCCGAAATTCTACGGACGTTTCAATCAGGGTGTCGTTACGATAAATCTTGTAGACGCAGCCTGCTCAAGCGGTGGAAACGAAGAGAAGTTCTGGGAGATATTGGACGAACGTCTTGAACTGTGCCATCGTGCTTTGCAGATCAGACATAATCGTCTTATGGGAACAAAAAGCGATGCAGCACCTATCCTGTGGCAGAATGGAGCTCTTGCCCGCTTGGGAAAAGGCGAAACTATAGATAAACTTCTTTTTGGCGGATATTCCACAATTTCATTGGGATATGCCGGACTTTATGAGTGTACTAAATTTATGACAGGTATGTCACATACATCTCCTGAAGGCAAGCCTTTTGCTCTTTCTGTCATGCACAGACTCAATGATGCATGCAACAGATGGAAGAAAGCTGAAAATATTGATTACTCTGTGTACGGTACACCGCTTGAAAGTACAACTTATAAATTTGCAAAATGTCTGAAAAAACGTTTTGGCATTATTCCTGGCGTTACAGACAAAAATTACATAACAAACAGCTATCATGTTCATGTAACGGAAAAAATCGATGCATTCACAAAGCTTAAGTTTGAAAGTGAATTCCAGATTCTTTCTCCGGGTGGTGCCGTAAGCTATGTTGAAGTTCCGAATCTGGAAGGAAACATACCTGCTGTAATGTCATTGCTCAAGCATATATACAACAACATAATGTATGCCGAACTGAATACAAAGAGTGATTTCTGTCAGAAATGCGGTTATACAGGACAGATACAGATTGTCGAGGATGAAGATAAGAAACTTGTTTGGGAGTGTCCTAACTGCCATAACAGAGATCAGTCTTCTATGAACGTAGCCCGCAGAACATGCGGTTATATTGGAACTCAATATTGGAATCAGGGACGCACACAGGAAATTAAAGAGCGTGTGCTGCATTTGTAAATGTACTACGGACAGATAAAAAAAATAGATGTTGCAAACGGTGAAGGCGTTCGTGTATCGCTTTTTGTTTCAGGATGCCGTAATCGTTGCAAAGGATGCTTTCAGAAAGATACATGGGACTTTTGTTTCGGAACGCCTTTTACACAGGCTACAGAAGACGAAATAATCTGGTCCTTGGGAGAAGATTATATTTCCGGTCTGACAATACTTGGCGGTGAACCGTTTGAAGAAGAAAATCAGACTGTACTTACGCCTTTTCTGCGTCGTGTAAAGCTTTCTTATCCAGATAAAAATATCTGGTGTTACACGGGCTACATATATGAGCGTGATTTGAAAAATGAAAACGGACGCAAACACATTGATTGTACAGAAGAAATGCTGTCATATATCGATGTACTTGTAGACGGACCGTTTATCCTTGAGAAAAAGAACATATCACTTCCTTTCCGAGGTTCTGAGAACCAGAGAATAATCCGCTTGCATGAAGAAACAGACAGAAGCTGATTTGATTGATTTTTATAGAATGCAGAACTCCGGTGTTTTGAAGTTTTCTTCATTTGCACCGGAGTTTTTTTTATAAATTTGATTTTATAATTCAAGTTTATAAAAAAACAAAAACATCAGAAAAAATATTTCATAAAAAAATGCATAAAAAAAATGACGATTTCTTGAAAAACTACCCATTCGGGTAGTGGCTTAGTTTAACAAACTTTCCTAAAATACTGCATAAATACCAGACAATGAGGTTATTTTATGAATAATAATATAAAAACTAAGTTTACATGTGCATTTTTAATAATTGGAATGGTTATAATGATGTCAAGTCTGGTCTTAATTTGACATTTTTTAATCTACTTGAATAAAGTTAAGTAAAAATTTACAATTACGGCATTATGAACGGTGATCTTATAAACCAATTTGTAGATAAAGAATCGTTGAATGCATTGAAGATTCTCCTTGAGACAGAGGATGTTTCCAAGGCTTGTGAAGAAGCTGTCCATCTTGCTGATACTTTGAATTTGGACGGAGTTGGCGTAAAGAATATCACAGATACTTCAACTGATGGTGAAGTAAAGCTCATTTCAAGTTTTCACAATAATCTTGTACTCCTTATTCAGAAAACATGGGTTGAAAAATCAGATGTAGATCTTAAAGCACAGGTTCTTTATCATCTCGAAGAATTTGTCAAAGATCTGGAGACAAAAGAATATGAGAAATCATATCCTTTGTTTTTCAGCATCGTAGATGATGTTGTTTATCTTATGTTTGGTGCCCAGACAAAAAACAAAGAATTTGAAGAATATGCATTGAGAATTGACCCGGAGTTTGGTATATTCTGGTGGTATGTAAAATCATTGCCACGTACATCTGAATGGTCTGCAGACAAAATGCGTATTGCGGTTCTTCTCGGTATGTACTTTTTGGCAAATTATTAAAGTCAATTTAGAGGCGTATCATGGATTTAAATGGCATTTGCGCACGTTTGCGTCAGGGGGCAGACAAACTTGCACTTCAAACTGCAAGCCAGAAAAATGCAGCTTTGAAAGCTGCAGTCGATGGTCTTAACAAGAATCGAAAAGCTATTTTTGAAGCAAATGCTGTTGATGTGAAAAAAGCCAGAGAAGGCGGAATGTCGGAGTCTTTAATCGACCGTCTTATTCTGGACGACAAAAAGCTTGACGGAATTATCGACAGCATGTATCAGGTAATTGCACAGACTGATCCTGTTGGTGAAGAAATCGGCGGCTGGAAGACACCGAACGGCATGTCTATCCGCCAGGTACGCGTTCCGTTTGGAGTTGTCGCAATCATTTATGAAAACCGCCCGAATGTAACTGTTGACGCTTTTTGTCTGGCTTACAAAAGTGGTAATGCAATTTTTCTCCGAAGTTCATCTTCCTCAATCAATTCTAATAGAGAAATAGTAAAAGCAATAAAAGAAGGACTTTCTTCTTGTGACTGCGGCATTGCGGATGCAATTGAACTTGCTCCGTGCGAAAGTCATGACGAAGTTGATCAGATTATCAAGGCTGTCGGAAAGATAGATCTCGTTCTGCCACGCGGCAATAAAGGTCTGATAAGTACTGTAGTCGGCAATGCAAAAATTCCTGTAATTGAAACAGGAATCGGTATATGCCATCTGTACGTCGATGAGTCAGCAGATATTGAAATGGCTGTAAATATTGCAGAAAACGGCAAGATTCAGCGTCCTGGTGTCTGTAACGCTCTGGAGTGCATTGTCGTGAACAAGAAAATTGCAGCATCTTTCCTGCCGAAGATGGCTGAGCGTTTTGCCGGCAGGGTAAAGCTTCACGCCGACGAAACTTCCTATGATATTCTCTCAAAGGCAAAGTTCAGCGACAAAGTTGTGAAAGCAACTGATGCAGATTTTGGTTTTGAATTTTTGGATTATGAGTGCGCAGTCAAATGTACGGACTCAATCAGTGAAGCAATCGATTTTATCAATTCCCATAACTCAAAGCATTCGGAGTCTATAATTACGAACGACCGCACAAATGCAAGACTTTTCCAGTCAAAAGTTGATGCAGCCTGTGTATATGTAAATGCTTCGACACGTTTTACAGACGGCGGGGAGTTCGGCTTTGGCGCAGAGCTCGGTATAAGTACTCAGAAACTTCATGTCCGTGGTCCGATGGGCATCAAGGTTTTGACAACGACTAAGTATATAATCGAAGGCGACGGCCAGATCAGATAATATGACAGTACAGGAAACAATAAATAAAGCAAGAAAAATAGTAATTAAAATCGGAAGTAACACACTTGCAAAAAAAGACGGCACTATCAATGTCGAGTTCATGGAAAAATTTGCAGAAGAGTGTGCTGCTCTGACATCGAAAGGCAAGCAGCTGATAATAGTTTCTTCTGGAGCTCAAGTTGCAGGTCTTTCTACAATAGAAGGCTGGGCTCACAAAGGCGATATCCATTATCGTCAGGCTCTGGCTTCCATCGGTCAGGTAGAACTTATGCACAAGTGGCGCTGTGCATTTAAAAAGACTTCGATACATGTAGCTCAGCTGCTTTTGACAAAAGATGATTTTGAAGACAAGCATAGAACACTCAATATCAGAAACACGCTGTTTACGCTCGTTGACGAAAACGTTGTGCCGATTATCAACGAAAACGATTCCATTGCAACAGATGAGTTTTTTATCGGAGATAACGATAACCTGAGTGCTCTTACTGCAAACTTGTGGAGTGCAGATCTTTTGATTCTGTTCAGTGACATCGACGGTATTTATACTGATAATCCAAAGACAAATCCGGATGCTGAACTTGTAGAAGTTGTAGAAAACATAGAGGAACTCAAAAAACAGATAAAAATTGGTTCTACAAATTCGTTTGGCACAGGCGGAATTGCAACAAAAATCGAAGCTGCAGAAAAAACTACAAAATGCGGCATACCGATGATACTGGCAAACGGCGGAAAGGAAAAGGCTCTTACAAGCCTGGCGCAGGGAAGCCAGAAGGGAACGCTTTTTATCGCAGATGAAAATGCGTTGTTTCATGCAATAATGGGGTGATGATATGAAAAAAATCGGTTTCATCGGAATGGGAAACATGGCTCTGGCTCTGGCCGGCGGATTTATTAATTCAGGTAAGGTTTCCAAAGACGATATCTATGCTTTTGCACCGAATCAGGAAAAACTCAATGCAAATGCACAGAAAGTCGGTTTTGTACCATGCTCAGACCCGAGGGAAATGGTTAGAACATGTGATACGATTGTCATCGCATGTAAACCTTATCAAATAGAAAACGTTCTTTCCAAAATAAAGGGTGACCTTATCGGCAAAGCTCTTATTTCTGTAGCAGCCGGCTGGGTTCACGATACTTTTGCTGATATACTCGGAGACGGTACTCGTATTCAGTGCATTATGCCGAACACGCCGGCACTTGTCGGCGAAGGTGTCATGCTGTTCGAAAAGGAAACTTCGCTTACAAAAGAAGAACTTGAGCAGGTAAAAGACCTGTTCAGCTGTCTTGGAATCGTCGAAGTTCTTCCGACAAATCTCATGGGCATTGGAGGAGCTGTCAGTGGCTGTGGTCCTGCATTTATGGATCTGATGATGGAATCATATGCAGATGCTGCCGTTAAGTACGGCATTTCAAGAGATATGGCATACAGACTTGTCAGTCAGACAATGCTTGGAAGTGCAAAACTTCAGTTGCAGACAGGAGCACATCCTGGAGTTCTCAAAGATGCTGTCTGCTCACCAAACGGAACAACAATCCGCGGTGTTGCTACACTCGAAAAATGTGGTTTCCGTGATGCATGCATTTCAAGCATTGACGCAATTATGGACTTTAAAAAGCAGAAGTAAAAACTGAAATTTCATAATCATCATATTACAGGATATCCAAAAGCACCTTCCGGGGTGCTTTTTTTATGCATTTTTATTTGTATGGAAAGTTCCGTTTCCCGAAAACTTTGTCCTCGGGAGTGCTGATTGTTTCCTGAAAGAAAATTTGCAAAAAGTACTGATTAAATCGCTGTTATGTTTTTATGAAAAATTGCATTTTTTATGGAATTTCTATATAATGCGTGGCTAAAAGAGGTATTTCGTATGGGCGGAATTTTTGGAGTCGTTTCTAATAAAGACTGTGCTTTGGATTTATTCTTCGGAGTAGATTATCACTCACATTTAGGAACTCGTCGCGGCGGCATGGCGGTTTATAATTCAGATGTTGGAAAATTTAACCGTTCTATCCACAACATAGAAAACTCACCTTTCAGAACAAAATTCGAAAAAGATGTAGAAGAGCTTAGAGGTAAGATGGGAATTGGATGTATTTCCGATAATGAACCACAGCCTCTTCTTGTTCAGTCACACCTTGGAAGTTATGCGATTACAACTGTCGGTCTTATCACAAATAAAGACGTACTTGTAAAAGAAACTCTGGATAACGGCGGAACACATTTCCTTGAAATGAGCGGCGGTACTGTAAATCAGACAGAAGTCGTTGCATCTTTGATAAACCAGAAGAAATCTATTCTCGAAGGAATTCAGTATGTTCAGAGCAAGATACAGGGTTCCATAACAATGCTGATTTTGACAAAAGAAGGTCTTTATGCAGCCCGTGATAAGCTCGGAAGAACACCTCTGCAGATTGCAAAAAAAGATACAGGATATTGTGTTGCAACAGAAAGTTTCTCTTATCTGAATCTCGGATATGAAGATTATAAAGAGCTTGGACCGGCAGAAGTTGTATATATTGACAGCGCAAACGGCGTAAAAGTTTTGCAGCCGGCTGGTGACAAGATGAAAATCTGCACATTCATGTGGATTTACTATGGATATCCGACAAGCTGCTATGAAGGCGTGAACGTTGAGCAGATGAGATATAACAGCGGTGCATGCCTTGCACAGAGAGATGCTGGTAATGTCGAGCCGGATATTGTTGCCGGCGTTCCTGACAGTGGACTTCCGAATGCAATCGGATATTCAAACGAGTCAAATATACCATTTGCCCGTCCTTTTGTTAAATATACACCAACATGGGCTCGCTCGTTTATGCCTGTTAATCAGGAACAGAGAAATCTCATTGCACACATGAAGCTTATACCTGTTCAGAGCCTTATCAAAGGAAAAAAGCTTCTTCTCATAGACGATTCTATTGTCCGCGGAACACAGCTTCGTGAGACAACAGACTTTCTGTATCAGAGCGGAGCAAAGGAAGTCCATGTCCGTCCGGCATGTCCACCTCTTTTGTTCGGATGTAAATATCTGAATTTCAGCCGTTCAAAGAGCGAACTTGATTTGATTACACGCCGTATAATCAAAAACAGAGAAGGCGAAAACGTTTCAAGGGAAGTCCTTGAAGATTATGCAAATCCTGACAGTCAGAATTACAAAGAGATGCTTGAAGAAATAAAAAATCAGCTTCATTTCTCAAGCCTGGCATTCCTGCGCCTTGACGACTTGATAAAGTCTGTCGGTCTTCCTGAATGCAAACTTTGTACATACTGCTGGAACGGTAAAGAGTAAATGGATTTAGAGAGCATAAGAAAAAAAACTTCTTTTGCAGGAAATATCGGATGCGTCGGCTGCGGAACAATGGGGGGTGCAATAATAAAAGCTATTGCTTCCCGTCTGCAAAAAGCTTGTATTTATGTAAGTGCAGCTCATTTAGAGCGGGCTGAGAACTTTGTTTCGCATCTGGAAAAATCATATCCTGACTGCAATGCTTTTGCAGTCAGATCAAATTTTGAACTTGCACAGAAATGCGATGTCATCTTTATTGCTGTAAAACCTAATTATGTAAATGCAGTTCTTGAAGAAATGAAGCCTGCTTTTACACAGAAAAAGATAATCGTATCTATGGCTGCCGGCGTTACACTTGCTTCTCTTTGTGCAGAGTGCGGAGAAAATTTGCTTTCTGCACCGGAAAACAATTTTGCAGCACCTGTTCTGTTTCGCATTATGCCGAACCTTCCCGCAGTTTTTGCAGAAAGCATGACAGCTTTGTGTGCTGGAAAAGATGCCGGTTCTGAAGATGTCGAACTTGTAAAATCACTTTTATCTTGTGCCGGCAAAGTAGAGCAGGTATCCGAAAAACTGATGGACGGCGTAACTGCCATAAGCGGTTCGGGACCTGCATACGCATTTATGTTTATCGAAGCTCTGGCAGATGCTGCCGTTAAGTTTGGAATACCGCGGAAGCAGGCTTATGTCTATGCGGCACAAACTCTGAAAGGCTCGGCGATTATGGCATTGGAAGACGACAGAAGCATAAGCGAACTGAAAGATGCCGTTTGTTCTCCTGCCGGAACGACAATTGAAGCAGTCGCTTCACTTGAGCGCAGCGGTTTTCGGGCAGCTGTGATAGATGCCGCTTGTGCCGCATTTAAGCGCTCTGCCGAACTTGGAAAAAAATAATTTTAGAAACAGTGTCTGTTATGAAAAAAAACGGATTAAATGCATTTAATCCGTTTTTTTTGTTTTGGAAAACTCTGGTTTTCATTTGTAATAGACAATAGTGTATTCGTCTTTTGTATCTTCAAAGCCGGCCCTTTCATATGAGTGTATTGCCGTCGTGTTTTTTTTGTTTACGAAAAGAACTGTTGATATGCCGTTTTTTGCAGCGCTCTCTGCGATAAAAGAAACAAGAGAGCCGGCAATGCCCTGCCTTCTGTATTCTTTTTGGGTAAATACTCCTCCGAGCTGTATCGTACGTGATGCGATTGCGTTCGTCTGAGCTTTTGCAAAAACAGAAGTTCCGTCTGTTGCCATGACAACAATCTGGTTTTCAATGGCGGCTTCGAGGTTTCTTTTTTCGGATATGTAGTTTATATGAGTTCCCGGAAGCAGAACTTCTTCTTCAAGATATGCTGTGTGCAGAGGAAAAATGTCTTCCAGATCGTTTTCTGTGCATTTGACAATTTCCATGGGAGTCGGCAGAGGAAAATTTGATTTTGGCACTGAAGAAGGTGTGTATTTCATCAGCATGTAAGAACGCTTTTCCCAGAGTGTCTGAGGCATTTCTTTTGCAATTTCTTCTATAAATTGTACATATTTACTGGCACCGGAAACACAGAAAAGTTTCTTGTCTTTTAAAAAAGCTGTCAGTACGCGGATTGTGTGGCGGCCGACTTTTGGCAGACACATTTGAAAAGTATCATCCTCTGTAAAAAAAAATACGCCGACTACAGTTTTTTTTCTTTGTATCAGATAAATACAGTCTTCTCTGTTCAGGATTTTTCTCATCAAAGAACAGCAGGTCTGTTCATGCGGTAAAACGAATAGGGTTGCAGATAAATAATCTTCTTTTGTTTCTGCTTTGATAATTATTGGTAAATTTGCAATCATAAGTTTACCTCCCGGGAAATGCATTCCGGGAGGATATTTGTTTTACTTAGTTTCTGAAGCTGTGGATTGGAGCCGGGATACGTCCACCGCGATTGATAAAATCTGCACATGAGAACTGGTTTACGTTCATGCATGGCATACCGCCGAGCAGTCCTCCGAACTCTACCCAGTCACCGGCTTTTTTGCCTGGAGCAGGAATAAGACGGACAGCCGTAGTCTTGTTGTTTACCATACCGATAGCCATTTCATCAGCCATGATACCGCTGATTGTTGTAGCAGATGTATCGCCAGGAAGTGCAATCATATCAAGACCGACAGAACATACAGTTGTCATGGCTTCGAGTTTTTCGAGGCAGATAGAGTTCTGTTTTACAGCGTTAATCATTCCCTCGTCTTCTGAAACTGGAATGAATGCACCGGAAAGACCACCGACGTTTGTAGAAGCCATAACGCCGCCTTTTTTGACCATATCTGTGAGCATGGCAAGAGCTGCTGTTGTACCAGGAGCACCGCAGCCTTCAAGACCGATTTCTTCGAGAATGCGTGCGACACTGTCTCCAACGGCAGGTGTAGGTGCGAGTGACAAATCGAGGATACCGAAGTTTACACCGAGACGGTGAGCAGCTTCTGCTCCGACCATCTGACCCATGCGTGTGATTTTGAAAGCCATTTTCTTGATGCCGTCTGCAAGCTCGTTAATAGGACGACCTTTAAACTCACGTGCTGCAGCAAGAATAACGCCAGGACCAGAAACGCCGACGTTGATAACTGCGTCTCCTTCTCCCGGACCATGGAAAGCTCCTGCCATAAACGGATTGTCTTCCGGAGCGTTGCAGAATACAACGAGTTTTGCACAACCGTTTACTTCGCAGTTCTTTGAAACTTCAGCAGTCTTTTTTATAGTTTCTCCCATGAGCTTGACGGCATCCATGTTCAGACCGTTCTTTGTAGTTCCGACGTTTACACTGGAACATACACAATCTGTTGAAGCCAATGCTTCCGGGATAGAATCAATCAGAATTCTGTCAGCAGGTGTGATACCTTTCTGAACGAGAGCAGAGAAACCTCCGATGAAGTTAATCCCCAGCTCTTTTGCACATTTGTCCAATGTCTTGCAGTAATCTACATAAGATTTTGCTTCGCTTGCACCTGCAACCAAAGCAATCGGTGTGACAGAAACACGCTTGTTAATGATAGGAACACCGAATTCCTTTTCTATGTCCTGACCGACTTTTACGAGATTGCCGGCATATTTCATGACTTTGTCATAGATTTTCTGACATGAACGCTTGCTGTCTTCGCAGGCACAGTCCAAAAGAGAAATGCCCATAGTGATGCAGCGGACATCAAGCTTCTGGCGCATGAACATATTTACAGTTTCCTGAATTTCAACAGGTGAAAAAATCATATAAGTGTCCCCATAAACAAAATGTGTTACGTTATTCTATAGCATTCTGCAAAATATTTCAATTACGGGCAATAAAACGCATGCAAATGCACAAAACGTTAAGTTTGAAAACGGAGATTTTATAAATGCGGTTAAGAATATCAGGTCTGAAGACGTACCTTTTGATTTTACAAGTGCAAGATGAAAATAGATGCCGGAGTCATGGAAGTAAGCTTGTTTTTGCAGATTATGTTTCAAGATTGTGAAAATGAAATCAAGTTGTCAGCAAAATGAAATCAAGTTGCCAGCAAAATAAAATCAAGTTGCCAGCAAAATGAAATCAAGCCGGAATGACTGGACATTTTGTGTACAGCAGAATGAACTTTATCATTTCACAAAACTCGAATTTTGTCTTATAAATTAAAAAAGATATCAACCAGCTTCCAAAAACTGTTTTTTAGAGCTGGTTTTGCTTGTGAATGTACTTTATGTCTGCTTGCTAAAATACCTCTATCTGGCATGATCTCATTACTTCAAGAGCTGCTTCGTGTTTTTCTTTTGTGAGTCCTGCACAGCAGTCAGCCTTTGCAGAAACTTTCACTTCGGGGAAAGCAGCCTTGAAAGCAAGTGCGTTTGATACAACGCAGATGTCAGTACATGTTCCTGTAAACTCAACCTCATTAGCAAGCAGATTGTTCCGTGTGATAAAGTCTTTCCATCCGTTCCAGCCGAACGTCGGCTTGTCTACAAAAACAGATTTGCTTCCGGCAGCGTCCAAAAGACTTTGCTCAACTTGCCATCCAGGGGTATCTTTGACACAGTGCAGGACAGGAAGTTTTTTGCCTTCCTGTGTGTTCATGTAATTTGAAGCATCGTGTGTATCACGTGTGAAAACAATGAAATCTGCTTTTTCCATTTCTTTTATTATGTTTGGAATTGCAGAAACGGCATCTTTGTTTGCAAGACTTCCTGTAAGAAAATCATTCTGCATGTCAATGACAATAAGTAGTTTTTTCATAATAAGTTCCTGTATAAGATTCATATCAGGCATCACAAAAAAACAATTTTTTTGTGATTCTACTGATAAATATACATGTTTTCTTTAATGATTACAATGGCAGAAAAAACTATATGGAAATACAGTTTTTTCTGCAGTCGTTCGGTTTTAGCAAAAACACTTCATCGTTTTTTTGTCCGTCTGTGCTGCATGTGTTTTTGTAAGATAACATACTATCTGCAAATCTCAGCTAAAATTTGCTTTGTTTTTGCACTGTCTTCGTAAATAGGACTGTGTGCACAGTCTTCGTATAAAAAATATCGCTTTTCTGGAGCCTGCAAAAAATCAAAATATTTTCTCTGTAAGATTTCGCAAACTGTGTAATCATATTCTCCTGCAAAAAAATACACAGGAATTTCAAGCGATTGTATATGTTCAAACGCATTGAAATTAAAAGCCTGATTTGTGACTTCATATTTATTTGCACTGATTTTTCCACGCCAGAGATTTATTCTTTCGCGTGGAGTGTATGCACGGCACCTCAGGCTTTTAAAAAATATATCCTTAATTACAGACTTCATTTTTCTGGTTGTTCCAACTCCGAGATCATGCATCGCCTTGTCACGCAGAGATGATGTCTTATAGAGGCTGTAATCTTCTTTTGAGTTTTTTATGTTGAATTTTTCAAAAGAGCTTAACATTTTTTTATCATTTTTCTGAATGTACTGCTCTTTCATATAATCAAATGCAATGCATTCTGATTGATAGCTGTCGACAACCTGTGACATTGCAAAATAAGCTTTGTATTTTTCCGGATGATTGTATGAAGCTGACAGAGCAAGGAATGTTCCGAATGAGTGTCCCATTATGTAGATTTTTTCCTGTCCGAAACGACTTCGAAGATAATCTGTTAGTTTATCGACATCAGAAAGAAATAAATCTTCTGTCATTTTTCCGGGAACTGTATTTCTGTCGAATGAACGGCATACACCGCGGTAATCAAAATAGCAGACTGTAAAAAAATCTGAGAGAACAGACGGATAAAGATTTTCCAGCAGATACTGAGGAATTCCTGGGCCGCCGCCGCAGAAAAGCAGCACAGGATTATTATGGTTTTTGCTCAATATGTAAAGTCCGATTCTGCCGCCGTCAATCTCAATAAAAGATTTTTCTGAAATGCTGTCTTTAAGAACTGCACCTGATTCATCTGTGAACTGAGGAAGATTTCCTTTTGAAGGCGGCAGAAAAATCATTGTCAGAATTGCAGATAAAGCCAAAACTGACAGAAGAACATAAATGATAAACATCTTATACTTTTTCTCCATCACAGGAAATCTCCATAAACTTAATGTCGCTTATTATTGTCAATTAACAGCAATACCAGAGGCAGGTAAGCGATATTCATTCTGTTTCTGGAATTACTTTTTTCAAAGCGGTTTTATATTTTTCGATTTCAAAATAACTTTGTACATACGGAACTAAAAATGTCAGGTAAGACAAAGACATTGTATCAAAATATTTTTTCTGAAGTTCAAGACTTTCATCAAGTGTTTTAGATTTAAGCTGTAAATCGATGTATTCCTGCAAAACTATTTTCTGCGATACATCCAGTGTATCATAAGAATATCGCGCTGCTCCACATTGCTTGCAGTTATTTGAAATTTCACTGTTGTCTTCGCAGCCGCATTTAGTACATTTCCATTTTTTTTCTTCTGGTATGTATCTGTCTGAACCGGAGTTATGCGATTCATCCTGAATACATGCTGCAATTATCAATCCGATTAATCCAAGACATGCTCCAATCCAAAACCATCGCCAGAAGCTTTTTCCCTTTTTCTCTGCCAGTTTTCCGGTGCCAAGTCCCCATAGTGCTCTGATTCCAAAAGCTAATATGTAGATAAATACAAGTGCTCCCATATTTTTACTCCTTATTATGCATAGAATCATACAATTTTATGGAAAAATAATCTAGCATCTGGAGAAAATACTTCCTGCACTTTTCAAACACTAAAACAAATCAAGCATGCTGTCTAAGTAGATTTTTTCCCGTACATTCAGCTGAAACTCAGGCTTTGTCATATAATAAAGCAGAAACTCAAGAATTATGGCACTGCCCAAGCTTCGCCCTTCAATTTTAAAATTGGAAAACCCCATCGGAAGATAGACATTCTGAATGTCTTTTATACCGATAAAAAGCGGATTCTGCATTGCCTTGGAAAAACGATAGCCTTCTTTTCCGTCTTGAGCAGTACAGACATGATCAATGCATGTTTCGCCAAGATTTTTGCGGCTGACGTTTTCATAGCAGATTTTCCGTTCGCTGCAATAAGGCGGACAGCATTCATTGCATAGAAACTCAACTTTATTTTTTTCAGGTTCTGTAAGGCTGTTCAGTTTTTCAAAATTTTTATTCAGCCTGAAATCAGGCACAACGTACTCAAATTCGCTTCTGTTAAGTTCGCGTGAAAAATCATCAAAGAGAGTTAAAACTTTTGTGGTGGAAGAAACTAAATAAAGTTTTGGATAGTGCGCCTTTATATAGTCCAATAGCAGGTCTGAATGAACGATTACGCCGTTTTTGATTTGTGAGCTTTTTTCAAACATGGTACAAAGCGCATTGCATTTTTTGTCTGCAAGATGCTCAGTTTTTAAAAGTGAATTGCTGAAAGTAAGGCGCGCTGAAATGTTATATTCATTCATAAGCTCAAGCACATCAAGCGGATTATTGTCGCCAAAACCGACACGGCCGCCGCCCCAAAGACAGTCAGAAGGCGCACCATAGACAGAACCGATATCGCACCAGTCATAAAAGTATTCCCTGTGTTCAAAGAAAACCGGCAGAAAAACGCAGTACAGTTCATAAAACTCGAACAATCCCGGAAGATGATAATGAGCAGAAAGAGAAGAAGACATGGTTTTCATGATTATAAAATAACAGATTTTTGAGTAAAAGTGTTAAAAATGCGGTACAATAGTCTCATGATTTTGAAAATGCCTGAATGTTATACAGTTTGTCAGAATGAGAGTTGTTCAAATGCAGATAGTTGTCTTAGAAAATTTTGTTATGATCAAAAAATTCAAGAAAAAGCATTCATATCAGTAGTTAATCCTTTACGATATCCTGCTCCAAATGAAAAATGTAAATTCTTTGTTTCAAAAGAGAAAATCCGGGTTGCATGGGGCGTAAAAGATTTTTACAAAGATCTTCCTTACGATATTGCAAAGTTGATTAAATATGACATTCTTATGCATTTTGGTCGAACAAAATACTACAGATTTTACCGCGAAGAACGTCCGATTTTCCCTGATGATCAGGAGAGTATCAGACAGATTTTTAGAAAGAATGGAATTGAAACGGAACCTTGTTATACTCACTTTAGTGAAGAATATGCGTGGAATTAAAAAAAAAGCTTAGTTTCATGCGGAAAAACAGAATGTTTCATACGGAAAAAACAGAATGTTTCATACGGAGAAACAGAGTGTTTCATACGGAAAAACAAAGTGTTTATGTAGGTGAAACATGGTACTTCGCTTACTGTTACTTGTTTCATTTTACACTGCTTCCAAGAATTTTGGCATGATAGGAGTTTCTACTTCCCATTCTATGCTCATTGGTTTTTCACCAGTAGAAGTAATGTAATCTATGTAGCCGAAGCAATAGAATGGATTAGTGTTTCCAAAACCATCTTTTTTAGTTTCACGAACAAACAGAATAAACTTTTTACCGTTTGTTTTTTGATTGATGTATCTGCTTCCCGAACTTCTTTTTGAGGAGCAATAACATGCTTTCCTTCTATCAGGGCTGTAACCTGCCCTTCTGACAATGAATTGCCTTCAATTGCAAGAGAACCGCGTATGATTTTCATGCGGTTTATTTTTCTGAGCCGTACGGAATCATTCTGTTCCATGTGAATTACATAACGCTCAAGGAGAGAAGAAATTTCTGAAATGAGATTGATGGTTTTAGATGTTATTTTATATGGCGGTGTATACATCAATTACTCCTGAAGCTTTTGAAGTTCATTCACAAGAATATTATATTTGACTCAGTGAAAACTTTTCAAGTTTTATTTATTGAAACAGAAATTAAAGGAAGGGAAAGTGAGTTTTGTTATCAAGTTAATGTTGATTGAAAACAAAACCCGTTAGCGAAGCGGCTCCCCTTGCGCTCCGTAGTCCTTTCGCAAGCTAAAGCTTGCTATCGGTCTACTACGCTATCCCCTCTGCGTGACTCAGACGCAGGCCCGCAACACCCGACTTTTTTAAATTCGATAAAAATGCGTATTTACGCAAAAAATACGGAAGCAAAAACTCGGCTGCTAGTTTTCTTCGGAATCAAGCAATTTTTCTATTTCTGGTAAAATCAACTGGTCTGCTGAAAGCCAGTCTACGGAACGCAAGGTTTCCTTTGACACCCATTTTGCGGCCTCGTGTTCCAGAAGCTTAAGTTCACCTGAAACGAGAGTACACAAAATACAATGCATAGTCAGATGGAATGTAGGATAATCGTAATCTACAACACCAAGAATTTTTTCTGCTTTGATTTCTGTTGCTAATTCTTCGCGTATTTCACGAACGATACACTGTTCTGGAGTTTCGCCTGGTTCCAGTTTTCCGCCTGGAATTTCCCAGCCACCTTTAAAATCGCCGTAGCCACGCTGTGTTGCAAAGATTTCTTTTTTATGTGTATCTGGATTTGTACGGAGAAGGATGGCTCCGCTAACTGTTATTTGTTTCATTTTTTATGCCTCTAAATAATTATATAAATTTTGTGGAAATTTGTCGGATTTTATTTGTCATGATATGAAATTCCAATATTGTCATCGGTTTCAAATTCATTTGAAATGATTTTTGGAGAATAAGAACTGCCGACCAGATTTTTTATATCATTTTCAAGCTTTTGCGTTGTACCAGCAATTCGAAGACCTTTCCATTTTATATTTTTTAGAGTTACAAGATAATAAAAATCAGCTTTAGGATTAGATAAATCATAGTTTGAATTCTGTTTTAACGCAGATTTTAATTGGATTGCAGAAACTAACTCCGTTTTCTCAATTTCTGCAGTCCAATTTTCTAAAGATATCTCATATGACTTTCCAAAATCTGTAATTGTTCCACAAAAATATTTTGCTTCATTTGTATTTGGATGAAGTGAATAAACGGCTCCATTTTTTATAGCATGATAATAAAAATATAAATATGAATCTTCTTTTTTTAAAATATAATCATTATCAATTTCTGATAATGGTATGTAATGATTTGCTTTTAGATGATTCAAATAATCATGTCTTATCATTCCGCAAAGAACATAATATTTTTTCTCATTATTTGAATGAGTTAAGCTTTTTTCGATACCTGGACCTCTGATGATAGAATTCTCAAAATAATCCTTTCGATACTGGCGGGTGGAATCTTTTGATTTGAAGTCAATTATATCTGAAATAAATTTCTTAAGAGTTTCAGCCCCGGCGTTTTCTTTATCTCCCGGTCTGATGGCAAATGCACCTACGCCTGGAAGAAGCTCGTCATAAACTTTGAATTCATTTTCTTTATTTGAAGTTCCGGGATACAAAACATAACTTCCGATGGTTTTACGGATTGCATCATTATATGTGTGCATTTTTAACAAATCACCACGGTTGTATGTATTAATTGTTTCATCTTTCTTCTGTTCAGAAAAATCTTCTGAATCTAAGTTTTCTTTTCCAAATAAAGATGTAATATCTGTCACTCGATATTTTGCATCAAAATGTATGAAAGAAACTTCTCCAGTTTTTATGGCTTGGTCTTCTTTGTATGTAGAAGGAAAAATTGCCAAGGTATAATCTGGACGGAAATCTCTGGAATATGAACCTTGATAATCAGTTCCTTCAAAATCTTTTTTACCGAATGTTCTGTTATAGTAAAACTTAATGCGGAACTTTTTATCTTTTGTAAGTGCTGAAAAATAACTGGTTTTCCCTTCTTTTAATGAGACAAGCAGTCCATTATCTTTTACAAACATTCTGTCTTTATGATCATCATCAGAAAGGTCAAATTCAATTTCTGCACCAATTTCTTTTAAGATTTCAATAAATTTGAAAACAAGCCAGTATTCGTAAAGAAGCGCAACATTTCTAGCCTGTCCTTCGTAAACAACATTCTCACCTTTCCAATCAAGTTGTTTTGCTAAATCCAGCATATTGAAAGCGTTGAAAATTTGAGAATAACCTTCGCGTTTTTGCAGAACCTGATTATTGAATGGCATAGAAGTCAAATCCTGGACATCATCAAAAAAGGAATCTGTTAAATAAAGCTCAAGATTTTCTTTGATGTATTCTGCTTCTTCTTTGTAAGTCAGATTTTTATCACCAAGAAATTTGATCACTTCGTCACAGACTTCAATAAATGAATTGAATGCAAATTTCAGGAAACGATTTGCAGGAGTATCAAGAGAATCATATTTTCTTGTTGCAGTTATATATTCTGGAAGATAAGAATTATTTTCTATTTCAGTCCAGTTTCGGGAATTGGCAAAAGGATTTGAGAAAAATTTTCTGCTGACAGATGATGTTCCAAATGGTTTGAGTTCATCTTCAGAAACCAAAAGTGAATCTGGATTGCTTTTTATGCTATGAAAAAGAGATTCAATATTGTCATTGTTGCAAAATGTTCTGATGAAAATAAACTTTTCCAAAGGTGTTCTGGCTGGTTCATTATTATCTTTAAATGAAAGATTTGTAGGACTGGAATAGTCAAGCAAAAGAGCCGAACATTTTTCTGCAATATCTTCAGTGAGCTTTACATAATCGTCTTCATAATCGATTTTCTTTGGAACAATTTCAATTTTTACTGAGTGAATGCCATTTTCATCAGAAAGAATTTCAAAATCAGCTTTTCCTAAATAGTTGATGACTTTGAAAGAATAAATACCTTTTGAAATTTCTGCCGCTTCAAATTCACTTTTTATATTGATTGAATAATTTTC